>CAYZMG010000047.1:287-23803 GCA_964479465.1 uncultured Acidimicrobiales bacterium | reverse complement strand
GTCGATGGTCGTCGTCTATCTGGTGAGCCGGCGCTCCCGGGCCGCCTGAGATCGATCTGGCTGCAGTGACGGTCGGATACGACCGTCACTGCAGCCAGAACGTGGGAGTCAGGAGGTGGCGAGGGCGACGGCCTCGGCGAGGGTGAGGGCGGCGCCGGCCTCGAAGGCGGCGCGGAAATCGGCCTCCCCCAGCAGGGCGCTGCAGGCGGCGATGGTGTCGTTGCGGTCGGCGGCCTCGTGCGCCGGCAGAGGGGCGCCGATGGCCTGGCGCAGGGCGTCGGCCGCGCCGAGCAGGCGGGCGGCGCGGTCGGGGTGCCCGTCGTCGACGCCAATGGTGGCCAGACCCTCCAGCCAGGTGGCGGTGCTGCCGGTGGGCGGGACATCGTCGCCGGCGACGGTGACCGGCATGGCCTGGCGGTAGAGGCCGTCGGCCTTCGCCGGGTCGCCCTGGTCGCGGGCCAGGCGGGCCAGGTGGAGCAGGGCGGCGGTCACGCAGTGGCGGTCGTCGAGCTCGGTGGCGACGGTCAGTGCCTCTTCCAGCAGGGCGCCGGCGGTGGCCGGATCGCCGTCGAGGCGGGCCAGCTCGGCCAGGGCCGACAGCGACGCCGGCATGCCCGGCCGGTCGCCCACCCGTCGGCGCTCGGCCAGGCCCTGGCTCTGCAGGGTGCGGGCCGTCTCCCGGTCGCCGCGGGCGAGGGCCACCTTGCCCAGAGCGGCAAGGGAGTCGGCCACGCCGGAGCGGTCACCCAGCCGCCGCCTCAGGTCGAGGCCCTCGGTGTGGAGCGCGTGGGCGACGTCGAGGTCGCCCTGCTGGAGGGCCAGGTCGCCGAGGTTGGCCATGACCATGGCGGTGCCGTGCCCGTCGCCCTGCCGGCGCCGGACGTCCAGCGCCTCTTCGTACATCGCCCTGGCGCCCCGAAGGTCGCCCCGGGCGTGGGCCACCCAGCCGAGATTGGTGAGCGACGCGGCCACGACCCGGTCCTGGTCCAGCTCCCGGCCGATGGCCAGGCTCTCGGAGAAGAGGTCCCGGGCCGCGTCGAGCCGGCCCTGGAGGGCGGCCAGGTTGCCCAGCCCGACCAGGGCGGCGGTCGTCCCGAGGCGGTCGTCGAGCCGCCGGCGCAAGGCCAGGCTGTGCTCGTAAAGGCCCCGGGAGGCGTTGTAGTCGCCCTGGTGCTGGGCCAGCACCGCGGCCCAGTTCAGGGCCGCGGCCCGGAGGCCGGGCAGTTCGCCGCCCCCACCGGCGGCCAGCGCCGCCTCCAGCCAGCTCCGGCCCTCGCTCAGGTGGCCCCGCACCTCCCACAACCGGCCGAGGGCGGTGGCCAGGCGCAGCGCCGGCTCCGGGTCGCCGCCCGAAGTGCCCCAGGCCAGGGCCACCCGCAGGTCGTCGTGCTCGGCCTCCAGGCGGTCGAGGACGGCAGCCTGGTCCGGCCCGTCCACCCCGGCCTGGGCCTCGGTGGCGATGGCGACGGCGCGGGCCAGATGGCGGGTACGCACCTCGGTGGCGTCGCCGGACTCGGCCAGGCGCTCCCGGGCGTAGTGGCGCATGGTCTCCAGCAACCGGTACCGGGTGCGCCCGCCGGCGCCGGGCCGTTCCGCCACCACCAGCGACTTGTTGACCAGCCCGGTCAGCACGTCAAGCACGTCATCGTCACCTATGACCTGCGCGGCGGCATCGAGGTCGAAGCTGGAGCCGAAGACGGCCAGGCGGTCGAACACCCGCCGCTCGGCCTCAGCGAGGGCGTCGTAGGTCCAGTCGACCATGGCCCGCAGGGTCTGCTGGCGGGGGACCGCGGTGCGGGCGCCGCCCGAGAGCAGCCGGAACCGGTCGTCGAGTCGCTCGGCGATCTCCTCGACCGACAGGGCGCTGGTCCGCGCTGCGGCCAGCTCGATGGCCAGGGGGATGTTGTCGAGGCGCTGGCACAGCTGCGCCAGCGCCGGCGCCGCCGAGTCATCGACGGTGAAGTCGGGCCGCACCCCCTGGGCGCGCTCGGTGAACAGGGCCATGGCGCCGGCGGGGGAGAGAGAGGGCACCCGCCAGGTCGCCTCGCCGGGCACCCCGAGGGGCTCGCGGCTGGTGGCCAGCACGGTGACGTGGGGACAGGTGCGCAGCAGGCTTTCGGCCAGGGTGGCGGCGGCGGCGACGAGGTGCTCGCAGTTGTCGAAGACCAGCAGCACGTGGCGGGCCCGGAGGTGGGCGGCGAGGGTGGCCGCCGGGGTCTGGCCCGTCTCCTCCCGCAGGCCGAGGGCGGCGAGCACCTGCTGGGGCAGGAGGTCGGCATCCGCGAGGGGAGCGAGCTCGACGAAGAAGGCGCCGTCGCCGTAACCGCTGGTCTGCTCGGCGGCCGCGGCGAGGGCCAGCCGGGTCTTGCCCACCCCGCCCGTGCCGGTGAGGGTGAGCAGCCGGGCGCCGGCGAGGGCCTTCTCGATGGCGGCCAGCTCGTCGTCACGCCCGACCAGCCGGGTGAGCGGGAGCGGGAGGCGGGGCGCCGGTGCCTCCACCGCCGGCGCCGGCGCCGGCGCCGGCGCCACGGGCTCGTCGCCGAGGAGGGCGACGTAGGCGGCCTCGGTGGACGGCGACGGGCTCACGCCCAGCTCCTCGGCCAGCACTCGCCTGCACCGCTCGTAGGCCCGCAACGCCTCGCCCCGGTTGCCGGCGCAAGCGTGGGCGTTCATCAGCCGCACGTAGGAGGACTCCCGCAGGGGCGCGGCCTCCACGGCCGCCTCCGCCCAGTGCAGGGCGCCGGCCCAGTCGCCGGCGTCAGCCGCCGCGTGCGACGCCGTCTCCAGCGCCCGCTGGTGGAGCTCACGCAGCTCGGCCTGGCGCCGCTCGATCCACGGGCCGGCGGCCTCGGGCAGGAACACGCGGCCGGCCACCGTCGCCGCCCCCTCGGCCAGCGTTCGGGCTTCTCCCGCACGTCCTTCGGCCAGCGCCTCCTCGGCCCGGGCCAGGTCATCGGGCACCGTCTCGGTGTCGACCACCGTCCCCGCCGGCAACTGGAGCTGCCAGCACCCGTAGGCGCTGGTCAGGGCCTCGGCCGGCACCAGCCCGGCGGCGCCGAGCAGTCCTCGCAGCCGCAGGGCGACCCCCCGCAGCGACGTCTCCCAGGAGCGGGGCAGGTCGTCCCCCCACAGCACCTCGGCCAGCTCGTCGCGGGTGACGGGCCGGTGCCGCTCGGACACCAGGTAGGCCAGCGCCACCCGTCCAAGGCGGCCCAGGCCGGCGGCGTCGAGGGCGGCGCCGTCGGCCTCGACGGCTACCCGGCCGGCGAGGGCGATGTGCAGCACCTCACCACTACATCACCGTTGTTGCGCTCGCGGGGCGGGGCCCAACTCGTTGGGGCGGCTCAGGGCGCCCCGCAGGACCTCCGCAACGTGGGCCGCACCCTTGCCGGGGTCGACGGCGAAGACCTGGCCGGAGCCGGCCAGGGCCCGGGCTCGGGGGTCGGACATCAGGCCTCCGCATGCGGCGGCCAGCTGGTCGGCCACGCCCCCGGTGCGGCCCACGGCCATGACCAGCCGGCCTACCCGGGCGTGGGCCGCCACCGCCTCCCACGCCGGCTCCCCGCCGGCGGTCACCACGGCGACGGACCGGTTGCCGCCGGCGGCGGCGGTGGCGACGTGGGCGACCCACCGGGCCACGCCGGCGCCGTGGTCGGCGGGGACGAGGACGAAGTGGGTGTGCTCGGGCTCCAGGTCCTCGGGCTCAGAGTCGTCGGAGGCGACGCCGATCATCGGGTACCCGGCCTTCTTGCGGCGGCGGGCCTGGCCGAGCGCCTCGCCCAGGCCGCCGGCGGAGCCGGCGCCGACCACGGTGGCACCGACCTCCTCGGCCACGGCGGCCACGACCTTCTCGAGCAGGGGGCCGAGGCGGGCAAGCTGCGCCGGCCGGGAGCCGGCGCCGACAGCGACGATGACCGGCACTCCCGTGGTCAGGCCCATGGCGCGCAGGCCACGGCCCAGGTCGGTGTCCGGCGTGGCGCGGACAGCCAGGGCGACGTGGCCGTCGGCGAAGGAGATCGGAAAGCGGGGGAAAGACAGGAGGTTGCTCCACGGTTCGTGGCTGCGATGCGGAGCGGCAGGAGTGAGCGAAAGGGCTGACCGGTCGACTACGCTTCGAGTTGATCGGGCGAGAGGCGACGAAGAGTCGACGTATGGGGCAGAAGTTTGTATCTTGTGGCGGCTGGCGACAACCCCACAACGTGACGCGCTCGGGATCGCCAGTACCAGCCTTCGTCGTGACTTTCTGCAAATCTACCGAGACAATTGGCGGGACGGGCGTCAGGCTCTCAGGCGGGGGCCACGAACAAAGGAGCAGCGTTTGAGGACGCGAGCAGTAGGACTGTTGTCGGCGGCGATGGTGTTGGGGGGCCTTCTGGCGTCGACAACGACCCCGGCCTTGGGGCAAGCTTTGAGCACGACGCCGTTCTCGGCGTACGGCGCGGGCGACGCGTTGGCGCTGAATTTGCTCAGCTTGCCGCCCACGCAGCTTGCGGGGCTGCGGGTCGCCGCGTCGGCGGGCACGGTGAGTTCGGCCGCCACGGGTGTTCCTGCGGTCGTCAACGAGTTCGGCCAGAACGAGGCGCCGGCCCGGGCGGACAGGAACGCCTACGGGCGCGGCTCGGCCATCGAGGCCGGCATCCTCACCCAGGCACCCCAGACGAGCGACTTCAACCAGATCATCCTGAGTGGCCTGGCCGAGGCGTTCGCGCCGCCGCCCAGCCCCCTGGTGACGGCCTCGCTCGACATCCCGGTCGACCCGATCCTCTCCGCGTCCACAGGACGTGGTGAGGCCCAGGCGACGTTCGACCCGGTGTACTGCCCGGTGGGGCGGCCCCTGACCTTTGGGCGGGGCTTCGTCGAGAACCTCCAGCTGCTCGGCACCGGCAGGGATGCCAACGGCCTCGTCGACCCGGTCCTGGGCACCAGCACCTCCGCAGGGAACCCGCGGGCCACCACCCAGTCCCGCACCGTCACGTACCTGTTCCCGAACGGCGACGGGACCTTCGGCGTGGCCAGCGAGACCCGCCAGACCGTGGCCCCGATCGAAGTCGCCGGCCTCCTCATCGAAGTCGCCGGCGAGTACGGCATGCGGGTCGCCGCGAGCGGCAAGCCGGGTGGGGCCACCGTGACCACCCTCGGGACCCCCATCCTCACGATCACCGGTCCCCTGGGCGTCGTGCTCGGGCCCATCACCCTTGGAGGGGTCATCCCGCCGGGCACCCTGGCGCTACTCGACCCCATCCTCGCCTTGCTCGGCATCACGCTGGACCTCGGTGAGCTGCCCCGAGCCCTCGGCGGCTCCGGTCCTCCGGCTCTGGCCGCGGACGGCACATCGGCGTCCGCCGCTTCCGACCTGCTGAGGCTGGGCCTTCCCTTGGGCCTCGCCGACCTGGGCCTCATGCACATGGAGGGCTCGGTGAGCGTGCCCGCCGGGGGCATCAGGTGCCAGATCCCGGTCAGCAAGGTCTCGAGCATCGACCCCGTGACGGTCGGCAACGACTTCACCTACACGATCAGCATCCCGAACGACGCAGCCTTCTTCCAGCGGTTCTTCAACTGTGACCTGGTGAACATCAGTGCAGTGGACACCGTCGTGACCGAGAGCGGCACCCCCCGGATCCAGCTGCTGTCGGCCAGCAACGGAGGGGTGATCTCCGGGAACACGGTCACCTGGGCCAACCTCGGGAACTACACGCTGGGGCAAGCGCCAATTGTCCTGACCATCTCCGCCCGGATACCGAGCAACTCGGGCGCCGGCGTCCTCCGGAACACGGTGAACGTCTCGGCCACCCTCGGGAACTGCCGGGGTACCGGCACCGGCGGCGAAGACATCATCGGTTCGGCTCAGCTGAACGGCAATGCCATCACCGGTGCCGTGACGCTTGTCGGGCCCACCGTCACCCGGGGTGACCTGGCCGCCACCGGTGGCAACTCGTGGCCGCTGGTGGCCGGCGGTGGTTTCCTGCTGGCCGCCATGGGCCTGGTGCGCCTGCGCCGGCGGGCCGAGATGGTCCCCGCGACCGCCACGACCACCGAGACCTAGCCCGGTGATCACCGGCGGGTAGTACCCGAACCGGCTGCGGTGAGTGCGCTGAGCGCATCCACCGCAGCCGGTTCTCTTTGTGGCCGGGCCTAGGATGGCGTCGATGGAGCCCGGCGCGAACGCAGCGGAGGTGCTCGACGAGGACGCATGCCTGGCCCTCCTCGGCTCAGCCGAGGTCGGGCGGGTGGGCGTCGTGGTCGACGGTCAGCCGCTGATCTTCCCCGTCAACCACCGCCTTGATGGGCGCAGCATCGTCGTTCGCACCGACTCGAGCCGGATGCTCGGCGGTGCATCACTGGCGAAGGTCGCCTTCGAGGCCGACGGCTTCGACGCCGGCGCCCGCAGCGGCTGGACCGTCCTGGTCGAGGGCATCGGCAACGACGTCACCGACGCCCTGGACACCACCTCCGAGCACCTCCAGACTGTCCCCGTGACTCCCTGGGCGCCGGGGCCCAAGCCCCGGTTGCTCCGCATTGACGTACGGACCATCACCGGCCGGCGCTTCGCCGGAGAGAGGAGAGACCAATGACGAACGTGCTCATCCCCGTCACCGCCGGCGCTGAGGCCACCGAGGACGCCACCCCCGGATGCGGCTGCTGCGTCCCGCCGCCCGACGCCGCCCAGGCCGAGGGCCGGCGCCAGGCCCTAGAGGCCCTGGAGGCCCGCCGGGCGGCCGTGGAGCGCCGCCTGCAGGGCCTGGGCTAGGCGGCGCAGTCGGCCCACCTCCAGAGGTGGGCCAGACTGGTCACCTACTCGAGGAGAACGCCCCATGGACATCGTTCGCAACGCCGATGGCACCCTGGTGGTGCCGATGACGCCGGAACGCCGGCACGACGCCGAGGAAGGCGCAGAGACGCCGGCGGTCGGCGACGAGGCGGCGCCGGCGGACCCCGCCGAGCCCGCCACCCGCGTCCTGCATCCGGGTGAGGGCGGCTACGACGAAGCCCTCGCCGCGTGGGACCTCCAGCAGAACCCCGATCGGCCGCCGGTCGTCTCCACGGCCAGCGGGCGGCAGGAGGCGATGGCCATCGTGCACGCGGTGGCCATCGCGGACGGCGATGCCGATGCAGTCGCCGATGCGGTGGAAGCCGCCGACGACCCCGAAGCCAGCGGCGAAGCGTTGCGCCACGTCCTCGTCGGCGGCGTTCACTCGGTCGAGGACTTCGCCGCCGAGGTCGCCGAGGCGGAGGGCGGCGACCCGCTCCCAGCGCATGAGACGACGAAGATCATCGGCGAGGTCCTGTCCGAGCTCGACAAGTAGGTCGGCCCGGCCGCTACTCGGGGTGCGCCTCGCCCTCGCCGACAGCATCGCCGCCGGCGCTCCCGTTGCCGCTTCCGTTCCCGCTGCCGAGTTCGGGCGCCGGTGCCGGCGCCGGCGGCGCCACCGGCCGGCGGAAGGCCCGTCCGGCGAGCTCGGCCTCGCTGAGCTCGACCTCGACCAGGACGTTGCCCTGGGGCTGGATGGTGCGGTAGCGGCCGTTGAGGAGGGGCAGCGGGATGTCGACTTTGCCGTGGCCCTTGTGGGCGGCCACGACCCGGTTGTGGTAGTCCTCGGCCAGCCGGTCGAACTCCTCGTTGCCGTAGGGGGTGCCGTCGATGAGGGTGCCGGGGCGGCCCTCGATGATGGCCCGGATGTCGTCGCCGGTGACGGTCTTGTGGGTCTCCAACGCATGGGCCACGGCCAGGATGGCCCGGCGGTTCTCCTTCAGGAGCCGCTCGGTGCGGTCCATGAGCTCGCCCAGCTTGTCCTCGATCCGCGATCCCAGGCTGCCCTCCAGCAGGTCCTTGCCCTTGTCCTTCTCGTCGCCCTTGCCCGGCTTGCCGCCGCCGCCGATACCCACCTTCTGGGTGACGCCATGGGAGGCGACGGTGGAGCCCATGCCCCAGTAGCCCTCCATCAGGGTGGCGATCTGGGTGGCGGTCTCCAGGTCGCCGGAGACACCCGAGGAGTTGTCGCCCTCGAAGAACATCCGCTCGCCGACGAGAGAGGCGAGCGAGACGATGATGTCGGCCTCGTACTCCGAGCGCCAGCGGGTGAACTGGTCCTCGGGCGGGATGGAGGCGACCATGCCCAGGTAGGTGCCGCCCTTCTCGATGGTGGCGATGTCGATGGTCATGTGGGCCCGCACCCGGTAGGCGGCAACGGCGTGGCAGGCCTCGTGGACGGCCACCGCGTGGCGCTCCCGCTCGATGTACTCGACGTCCTCGGGCGGACCGAGATCCTTGAGCTGCTTGGCCTTGACCACGTCGTTCCAGGTGATGGAATCGCGCCCGGCGCGGATGGCGTTGATCAGCGCTTCGTTCACCATGTCCTTGATGGTCGCCCCCGTGGCGTAGGGGGTGATGGTGGCCAGCTTGTCGATGTCCTCGCGCGTGAGGTGGTGGGTCACCTTGGCCAGGTAGCCCTCGTAGGTGCGCACCCGGCCGGGCTTGGACGGATAGCCCACCTTGTAGATGCGGTCGATGCGGCCGGGCCGCAGGAGGGCCTCGTCGAGGCTCTGGGGCATGTTGGTGGCCATCATGGTGAGCATCCGGTACTTGGGCGGGGGCTTGGGCTTGAGGCCGAGCATCCGCCGGACCACCCGGTTCATGAAGCCCCTGGGCTTCTTCAGGCCAGACATCTCGGCCAGTAGGGCCTGCAGGGTGCCCATCCCGCCCCCGCCGCCCATGCCCATGATCATCCGGTCGCGCATGCGGCGCTCGGGTTCGGGTCCGGAGCTGGCGTCGAGCCACTGGTGCAGGGTCATGCTGGCCACGCTGGGGTCGACGTAGGTCAGGCCGTTGCAGTGGTCGGACGCGCTCCACGGCGAGCGCATCTGGCCGCCGCCGAACACGCCACCTTGGCTGAGAGCGCCCCGGCTGCCCAGGGAGTCGGCCTCGTCGAAGAAGACGATGACCCCGCCGTAGCGCACGGCGAGCTTGCGGAGCTTGCGGTACAGCGACTTCACCTTGAGGATGCCGACGCCCATAAACATGGCCGTGAAGGCACCGGGATCGACGAACACGTACGGCTTGCCCGTCTCGCCGGCCACGGCCTCGGCCATGAGAGTCTTGCCCGTGCCCGGTGGGCCCCAGAGCAGGATGCCGCCGGGCACGTAGCCGCCCTTGTTCTCGATGGACTCGGGGTCCTCGAGGAAGACGATGTTCTCCTTGATCTTCTCCAGCACGTTGTCCTGGCCCCAGACGTCGGAGAACCGGGTCTTGATGTCGTCGGGGAAGTACACGTCGGTCCCGCCCCGGGACAGGAACCAGAACATGGCCCCGAACTGGATGATGATGAAGGAGACGGCGAAGAACAGCTGGAAGATCAGGGGCAGGGCCGTCCAGATGGCGGTGGGCAGCTTGACCAGGCCCAGGATCGGCGACGTGTCGAACATGGCGCCCAGGATCAGGGCGACGATGAAGAGCATGAACAGCTGCCGCATGGCCCGGCCCATCCGGTAGCGGTTCCAGTCGTTCATCTTGCTCTTGCGCTGGTCCACGGACCCGAACACGCGCTGGGTCCAGAAGCGGTGGTAGGGAGCCGACTGCTCGCTGATCTTGTAGTGGATCTGGCGGAGGATCTCGATGCCGGCGAGGGCGATCAGCCACCACTTGCCGGAGACCTGGTTCCGGAACGCCTCGCTGAACGGCAGGATGGGGTTGTCGCCGGTCTCGGCCAAGACGAAGAAGATGAACAGCCCCACCAGGAGCACGAGCAGCTTGATGCGATCCCACAGGACCATCGGCTTGCGGGTGGTGCGGTCCTCAAGCCGTTCGCGGCTCTTGAAACCGAACGTGGGGCCCTCGTCGGGCGGTGCCAGCCCTGCCGGTTCGATGCTGGTGTCAGGCATGGATCAGCCCTTCGTTTTGACGGTGAACGACTTGGCGATCTCCGTGAAGAGTCGGTTGTCGCGGAGGAACTGTGCCTCTCCGGAGCGGATCAGGAGCACGTAGAGGCGCTGGGCCTTGCTGTCGACCAGCGTGGTCTGGTCGAAGGCGTAGAACGGCGAGGATGGGTTGGGCCGCAGTACGTAGCGGAGGCGGATGCCTCGGACCCCGTCGTCGTAGTGCAGCTCCTCCTCGTCGATCGGGCGGAAGGTGCTGGTCGACGCACCCGTGATCCCGAAGCCCCTGCTGACGAGGTCGGCCTGGGCGTCGGCCTTCATCTCGTCGTAGTTGATGATGACGTTGCGCAGGGCGGCCAGGCTGACCTGCTCGTGCTCGTCCTGGTCGAGGGAGCGCACGCTGACCTCCACCACCGGCTCCTCGGCCAGGCTCAGGGTGTGCTCGACGGAGGGCACTGGGTCGCCGTCGAAGGCCATCCGCCACTGGAACTGGCGGTTGATCAGCACGTCGATGAGGGAGGAGGGCTGGTTGGCCAGGCGGGCGGCATCGATCTCGGCCTGCACCAGATCTTCCTGCTCGTACTTCTCCCAGGCG
The DNA here is from genome assembly GCA_964479465.1 of uncultured Acidimicrobiales bacterium. GTDB lineage: Bacteria > Actinomycetota > Acidimicrobiia > Acidimicrobiales > AC-14 > CADCTB01. Next base: position 13,338 of record CAYZMG010000047.1, on the reverse strand, counting down.
GCGGGTACTTTCAGATAGGTGTTGATGTCGGAGTTGCTGACGTAGCGGAACTTCGACTCCCCGCACGCCGTCGCCAGCACCAGGGCGAGCACGACCGCGCCGAAGCCGGGCCATCGGCGGCGGAGGGCAGGGCGTGGCGATCCGGTGCGGGAAGGGCCCACGCTCGTAAGCTTACCGGCGGAACGGCGTTTCCACGGGCTGGCGGCCGTCGTGGGCCGGTCTTCACACCCCGGTAATGTCCGGCAGGTCTCATGGCCTGCGACCGCCGCTTCCGCTTCGGGGCCCAGATGTCCTTCGCCGGCACCCGCGACGAGTGGGTGGCCAAGGCCCGGCGGGTCGAGGAACTGGGCTATTCCACGCTCTGCGTCCCCGACCATTTCGACGACCAACTGGCTCCCTTTCCTGCGCTCATGGCTGCTGCGGCCGCCACCACGACCCTGCGAGTGGGCACGCTCGTGCTGGACAACGACTACCGGCACCCTCTCATCACCGCCAAGGAGGCGGCCACCGTCGACTTGCTCTCGGGTGGCCGCCTGGAGCTGGGCATGGGCGCGGGATGGCTGCGCAGCGACTACGAGCAGTCCGGGATCGCCCTCGACCCGCCGGCAGTGCGCATCGACCGCTTGGAGGAGGGCCTGGCTGTGGTGAAGGGCCTGCTGGCCGGCGGCAAGTTCTCCTTCTGCGGCCGCCACTACACCGTCACGTTGCATCCCGGAACGCCGCTGCCGGCCCAGCGGCCCCGCCCGCCGATCCTCGTCGGCGGGGGTGGCCGGCGCATCCTGGCCCTGGCCGGCCGTGAGGCCGACATCGTCAGCGTCAACTTCGACCTGTCCTCGGGCGCCATCGGCACCCATCTCGGGGCGACGGCCACCGCCGGCGCCACGGCCGAGAAGGTGGGTTGGGTCCGCGAGGCGGCCGGCGCCCGCTTCGACGACATCGAGCTGTCGCACACCGCCTACCTGAGCATGGTCACCGAGGACCGGGACGCGGTCGCTGCCGGGCTCGGCTCGGGCTTTGGCCTCGACGGCGACCAGGTCCTGGCCATGCCCAACTTCGCCATCGGCACCGTCGCCCAGATCGCCGATGAGCTCGAGCGCCGGCGGGACGAGCTCGGGTTCTCCTACGTGGTCGTCGGCGGCGAGTGCCATGAGGCCATGGCGCCGGTCGTCGCCCGGTTGGCCGGCAGGTAGGGAGGGCGCCATGAGGTCCACCGAGCTGTCTATCGACACGTCGCGGCGCCAGTTGACCGATCTCACCTCCGAGGTGTCGGAGTTCTGCCGGTCCCTCGGCGACGGGCTGCTCTCGGTCTTCGTGCCCCACGCCACCGCCGGCGTCGCCCTCATGGAGACCGGGTCGGGTTCCGAGAGCGACCTGGAGGAGCTGCTGGGCCGGCTCCTGCCCAGAGACGACAGGTACCGCCACCGCCACGGGGGGATGGGCCACGGCGCCGACCACCTGCTGCCGGTCCTGGTCAGCCCGTCGGTGATCGTCCCCGTGGAAGGTGGCCGCATGCAGCTTGGTACGTGGCAGAGCATCGTCCTGGTCGACTTCAACGCCGACAATCCCCGCCGGACGGTGCGCCTGAGCTTCCTCGCCGGCTGACATCGGGGACCTTCGGCCCTCGTGAAGAGGCGGCAATGGGCCGACAACTGGATCAGGCGCCATCCGGCGCCGAGCACTGGGGCGAAGACATGAGAGAACCGGAACGCGGCGGAACCGGCTGTTCGAGGCCTTCTTCCAGGTCGACCACTCCGACACCCGTCGGCGGGGCGGTACCGGCCTGGGCCTGGCCATCTCCCGGCAGCTGGTCGAGCTCATGGGCGGCCAGATCGGCGTGGAGGAGCGGCCCGGCGGCGGCAGCCGGTTCTGGTTCACCGCGCGGGTGGGGACGGTGCCCGCCGGCGCCGAGCCTTCGAGCCGGCGCGAGGATCTGTGGGGCGTGCGCGCCCTGGTCGTCGATGACAAATGCGACGAACCGCGCCGTGGTGGCCCACCAGCTGCCCCGCCCGCCTCGGCGCCGCCCGACCTGCCCGCCGTCGTCGCGCCGGAGGTTCCCTCGCAGCGCGTGCTTGTCGCAGAGGACAACCTGGTGAACCAGAAGGTGGCAGTGGCCATGCTGCGAAGCCTCGGGTACGACGCCGATGTGGCCGCCGACGGTGCCGAGGCCGTGACGCTCGTGGCCGGCGGGTCGTACGCCGCGGTGCTGATGGACTGCCAGATGCCCGTGATGGACGGCTACGAGGCCACCGCCGAGATTCGGCGGCGGGAGGAGCCGGGGACCCGCATGCCCATCATCGCCATGACGGCGGCCGCCCTGGCCAGCGACGAGGAGCGCTGCCTGAATGCGGGGATGGACGGGTACGTCCCGAAGCCGGTCCGGCCCGCGGCTCTGTCCGCCGCCACCGGTGCGCGCCCAAGTGACCTTCGGGGCTCCGACGGGGGCCGAAGGGCCCTACAGCCCGGCGCCCGAGGGGTCGATGATCACCCGGTAGGCCTCGGACGGATCGGGGCGCCGCGACCGGAAGGGGGAGTCAGAGTGGCTCCGTACGATTACGCAGGTGGGCGGGACAGTTGCATCGGGTGCGCGGACACCATCCGCACGGGCGACACCGTCGTGCCCCTCTCCGATGACCGCCCCGACCGGCTCCTGTGCTTCGCCTGCTGGTGGTTGACGGAGTGCGACCTGCCGCTGCCCCGATGGGCCCGACGGGGGAGCACCCGGACCAACCTGGCCGGTGTCTTCGTGCCGGCCCGGCGCGCCGAGTTGAACCTCAGTCTGTAGCGGACGGACCCATGCCGATCCGTACCAAGCGACTGGCGCTCGTCGCCGTCGCCGCGCTCCTCGTCATGGGCGCCGCCGGCGTCCTGGTTGCCCGCAGCGGCGGCGACGAACCGGCGCCGGCCGGCGTCACCCGGGTCCGGCTCGGCCAGGCCAGCCCGGCCAACGCCCCAGGCCAGACGCTGTACCTCGAGCAGGTCACTATCGCCCCCGGGGCCAGGCTCACCGAGCACTTCCACCAGGGCACCCAGGTCGCCCGGGTCGTCAGCGGCGTCCTGACGTACAACATCATCTCGGGCACGGCCGTCATCACCCGGGCCGACGGGCGCACCGAGGAGGCGACCGGCCCCAAGGAGGTGCGACTCGGCGCCGGCGAGACCGTCGCGGAGACCCGCGGTCTCGTGCACTTCGGCGCCAACGACGGCGCCCGCCCGGTGGTGATCGAGCTGGCCGCGCTCCTCGAAGACGGTGCGCCGATGGCGACCACGGCCGGCGGCGCGGCGGCGGGCACCGCCATCGCGTTGACGGCGGACCTCGAGTCCCAGAGCCGCACCCTGTTCACCGCCGGCGAGGGCGACGCTGTCGTCTACGGCTGGAACCGGCTGGGGGGCACCGCTCGCCTCGACGGCCAGCCTGTGCGCATCGACATGCTTGGCAGCGTGGACTACGTCGCCGGCAGCGGCCCATTCTCGGGGTTCATCACCTTCGGCTTCGCCGACGGCTCGACGCTCGGGGTAGCGATGCACGGCGCGGCCCAAGCCTCGGCCGGCAGCGCCGACACCACCTTCGCCGCCACCCTCGGCGTGACCGGCGGCACCGGCCGGTACACCGGCGCCACCGGCTCGGGCACCTTCGTCGGTTCCCGGAAGGCCGCCCTCGGCACGGCGGTGGCGGCCACATTCGACCTCAAGGTCGAGGGCACGACGCCCTAGTTGACCTCGCGTTCGCCGGCGGGAAACCTGGCCGAAACGGCCACCGGGTGTACTGAACCCATGGTTCCTCTTGCAGCGTTCGCCGCCGGCGGCTGGTGGGTGGGGCTCAGCGTGGCGTCGGTCCTGATCGCAGTGCTGGCCGCCCTGGTGGTCACCGTCGTCACCCTGGTGAACCGGATCGAGCTCCAGGCGGCGTCGATCACCGACAGCCTGACCGCCACCGGCGAGCGCACCCGGCCCCTGCTCGATCTGGTGGAGGCCAACTTCCACCTCGACACCATCCTGAAGGGAGGCCGCTGATGGCGGACGAGACCCAGCTCCTCTGGATCGTTTCCCTGGGCGTCGCCGCCGCTGTCCTGGGCGTCGTGATCCTGCTTCTCGGGCTCCTGAGGGAGTCGGTCAAGGTCCTCGGCCGGGAGGTGGCGACCGTGTGGTCTGCGGCGGTGGGCGTCTTCGTCCACACCGTGACCGCCGGCCCCCAGCTCGACCGGGCCACCCAGCGCCTCCAGGAGTTCCGGAAGTGACTGCGCTCCTATCCGCCGTCTCCGCCGTCGCCGTCCTCGCCCTCCTCCTCGTGCTGGTCGGCTACCTGCGGGCCATCGGCGGGATGGTGGCGACCATCGAGGAGACCCTCGTCGACAAGGTCGGCCCCGGCGCCCGCGACGTCGCCGGCCACCTGGCCGCCACTTCCAAGGCCGCCACCGGCCTGCAGTCCGAGCTCGACGCATTCCTGCGTTCCTGAGAAGAAGGAGAGCCTTCAATGCGAAGCACCATCTACGACGAGATCGGCGGGGAGCCGGCGGTGACCGCCGTGGTCGATGCCTTCTACGAGCGCCTGATCGCGGATGCCGACCTGATGTCGTACTTCGACGGTCGTGACATGCGCCGCCTCAAGGCTCACCAGCGGGCCCTGGTCACCGTGGCCCTGGGCGGGACCTCGGAGGAGTACGCCGGCCGGATGATGCAGCCGGCACACGCCGGCATGGCCATCACCCATGAGGCCTTCGACAAGGTCCTCGACCACCTGGAGGCGGTGCTGCTCGGTGCCGGCGTGGCGCCGGTGACCGCGGCCAAGGTCCTCGCCATCCTCCAGCCCCTGCGCGGCGACGTGGTGCAGTCGATGGCGGTTGCGCGGTGATCCTGTGGTGGGTGGGGAACGCCCTCCTGGCGTTCGTCGCCCTTCCCATCGTTGTGCTGGAGGCGTCCCGCATCATCCGTTCCCTCACTGCGGTGAAGGCCGCGGCCCGGGAGATCGCCGGCTCCGTGCGGTCCGTCGGCGCGTCGGTGCCACCGGTCATGACGGCCGTCGGCGGCATCGCCGGCCGGTGTGAGCGGCTGGCGCGGGGAGGGGCCTGATGCCCCTCGCCGGCGTCACCACCATCGTCCTCGGCCTCGTGGCCGCCCTCGCCCTCGCCTCGTGCGTCGCTGTGATCGCCGTCCAGCTGTGGCAGACGAGCACCGCCCTGGCCGAGATCGACGCCGGCCTGGTCCAGCTCCCGCCTGCCCTGGCCGGGCTGGAGCCGGCCATGGACGCCGTCAACGGGTCACTGTCCCGGGTGGCGGAGGCCACGAGCGAATCCGCCTCTGTCACTTGACGTTATATCAAGAAGTGATATAACTGGGGTGTGGCCGACCCCAACTCTTTCCTCCCGCTCCCCCAGGCGCAGTTCCACGTCCTGGTTGCGCTCACGGAGGGAGAGATGCACGGGTACGCCATCATGCAGGCCGTCGAGACGTCGTCCGGTGGCATCGTCCGCATGGGGCCGGCCAGCCTGTACGGCACGCTCAAGCGTCTGGTCGACAGCGGCTGGGCCGAGGAGCTCGCCCACCGCCCGGTGCCCGAGGACGATCAGCGCCGGCGGTACTACCGGCTGACCGCCCTGGGCCAGCGGGTGTGCTCGGCCGAGGCCGATCGCCTCGCCGGCCTGGTGCGCATCACCCGGGCCAACTTGCGGCCGGGCATGGCCTGATGTGGCCGGCCACCCCATCTACCGGCGCCTGCTCCACCTCTACCCACCGAGCTTCCGCCGCCGCTACGGCGCCGACCTCGTGCAGCACTTCTCCGACCTGGTGGCCGACCGAGGCGTCCCGGCGGCGTGGTCCCGAACCTCCGTGGATCTCTTGGTCACCGTTCCCCGCTACCGACTGGAGACCGTCATGAACGACCAGCACAGTGCCACGACCGTCAGCGTTGCCATCGGGGTGCTGGCCGGCGCCGGCGTTGTGAGCCTGCTTACGGGTCTCGGTCCCGGGCTGGTGTTGCTGGCTGCGGCCGCTGCGCTCGCCGCCGGCCGGCGGGGGCAGCTGGCTCGCGCCCTGCGGACCCCGAATTCGAACCTCCGCCGGCGCCGGCTGACGACGGCAGCCGTGCTCGCCACCGTCTTCGTGGTGACCTACACCGCCTACATAGTCCTGATCGGCGACAAGTGGACCGTGCGGGAGACGCTGCTCGCCGGGGTCGGGACGCCGGCGATGTTCGGTGCGGTCGGTTTCGGTGTCGCCGGCCTGCTCACGCCCCGGTCGACCGATGAATCGGTGATCGCAGCGTCCTCTAGGTGAGGTCGAGCACGGCCCGCAGGTCGGCGGCCCGGGTGGCGCCCGCCGGCAGCGGCGGGGGCTCGCCCACCATGTCGTCCCGCCACACGTGCAGTGCCGACATCCCGTAGGCAAGGGGGCCCTCGACATCGGCGTAGGTCGTGTCGCCCACGAACAGCGCTTCGGGAGGCGCCACGTAGCAGCGCTGGAGGGTGTGGCGGAAGATGCGGGGGTGGGGCTTGCGGGCGCCGGCCCGGGCCGAGGTCACGACCACATCGACCATGCCCTCGAGGCCGGCGCCGGCCACCGCCCGGTCGATGTCCCAGTCCCAGTTCGAGCAGATGGCCAGGATCAGGCCCCGGGCGCGCAGCTCGGCCAGGACGTCGGCCACCTCGTCGTAGGCCTTGAGGGTGTAGGTCTTCGAGGAGGTGTGCAGGTCGGCGACAAGGGCGTCGAGGTCGTCCTCGCCGACGCCGCTGGCCCGGGCCCGCCGGCGCAGCCGGTCGAGCTCCCAGGCGACGTAGGCGTCGCGGCTGGTGGAGTGCTCGGCGTGGTCGTCGCCGTCGTTGGTCTGGCCGATGAAGTTCCAGCCCCAGCTCTCGGCGTCGAAGGCCAGGCCGTGGCGGGCGAAGACCTGCTCGTGGGTGTCGCCCCAGGAGACGGCGCGGGCCAGGGTGCCGTAGAAGTCGAAGAGCACTGCTCGGATCGGGTTGATGCCTTGATCGTCCCACGGCTCACGCGCGCACCTCGATCCGTTCGACCACGGTGCGCGACCGGAGCCAGCCGAACACCAGCCCCACCACTGACCAGTAGGCGGCTGCGCCGGCCACCGTCGCCAACCGGAACTGCCAGATGAGGGTGGCCGGCGCCTCCACCGGGTCGGCGTTCGCCGGGAGCAGGACCAGGCCGATCGCCGCCAGGGCGACCCAGGTGGCCAGGGTGGCGGGGACGGCCGTGGGCACAGGCATGCCCTTGGCGACGAGCGCCCGCCACGCCCGCCACCCGCCCCACGTGGCCAGCAACGACCAGGCCACGGCCAGGAGGTAGAGGGCGGTGCGCCGGCCGATGGTGTCGGGGTCGCCCACCGCCGGCGGGTTGGCCGGGTACTTGAGGAAGGGAAGCAGGAACACGGCGGTGAACCCCGCCGCGGCCAGGGCGACGGACGCCCGCCAGTCGTCAGATGTCCGCAGCCGGTGGCGGACAAGGGCGTAGGCGAGGGTGAAGACGGCGCCCAGGGCGGCGCCGTAGAGCAGGGCGGCGAGCATGCCGCCGCCCTGCTGGACGCCGCGGCTGAACATCTCGTCGCCGCCGGCGCCCTCCAAGGCGACGGCCCGCCCGATCGGCCCCTCGCCGATCAGGCGCAGCACGAGCGCGAGGGCGGCCCCGCCGGCCACGCCGGCGAGCACACCCTCCTTCAACAGTCGTCGAAACACTCAGGCCTTCCGTTCTGTGTGCGCCAGAGCGTCAAAAACGGCGCGTTTTGGTACGCGGAACGTCAGTGGCACGGCACGCCGAGCATGTGGCGGCCGTCGTGGAACAGCTCGTGCAGCACGCTGGCGCCGGCCGAAAGGGTGGCGCCGTTCTCCATCGTGAGGGCGTAGACGGTCATCAGCGCGAAAGCGGTGACGAGCCACGCCCAGACGGGGATGGCAACCCGCTCAAGGGTGGTGGTTGTCTCCAAGTGAAATCACCTCCTCTCCGTGGTGGTGCTTGTGCTCGTAGCCGGGCAAAGCGTGCCGGTAGACGCACAGGTCGCAGTTCATGTGGGCGTCGCCGGCGAGAGCTTCGCGATAGCGCTCCAGGACGAGGCCGGCGATGCGGGGGTCGGCCCCGAGGTGGGGACCGGGACGGGCGTCGACGTCGGGGTGGGCCGCGGCCCAACCCGCCACCTGGTCGGCGATGCGGTCGACCAGGATGCCGGTGAACAGGAAGTAGGGGACGACGACGATCCGCGTCGCCCCGAGGAGGCGGCAGCGCTCCAGGGCGGCGGGGACGCTCGGTTCGGCCAGGGAGACGAACGCCGGCTCGACCATGGCCAGCCCTCGGGAGTCCCCCAGGAGTCGGGCGACCTTGTAGAGGTCGGCGTTGGCGTCGGGGTCGGAGGAGCCCCGGCTGACGAGGACGACGGCGGTCTCGGCCGGGCCGCCGTCGCCGACGGCGGCCCGGATGCGGTCCTCGGCCACGGTGAGGACGGAGGGGTGAATGCCCAGGTGGCGGGCGTAGGCGAAGCGCACGGCGGGGTGGCGGTGGCGGCCCCGATGGAGGGCGGCGGGTCCGTCGTCCTTCATGTGGCCGGCGCCGAGGAGCACGAGGGGCACGGCCACCACCGACGCCGCGCCCCGCTCGACGAGGCGGTCGACGGCGGCGTCGAGGTCGGGCGCGGCCAGCTCGATGAAGCCGCAGCCGACGTCGAGCTCCGGGCCCTGCTCGGCCACCACCCGGGCCAGGTCCCAGTACTCGGCCACGCCGGCGGCGGATCGGCTGCCGTGGCCGACGATCAGCAGCGACGGGTGCTCAGCCACGGGCCAGCCTGACCAGGGCATTGAGCGCGGCGGCCGCCACCGCGCTGCCACCCTTCTCACCGACGTTGCTGATCGCCGGCAGCCCGCTGGCCCGCAGCAGCTCCTTCGACTCGGCGGCGCCCACGAAGCCCACCGGCAGGCCGATCACCAGCGCCGGCCGGAACGTGCCGGCGCCGTGCAGGCGCACGACCTCCTCGAGGGCGGTGGGGGCGCAGCCGACGACCACGACGGCGCCGTCGGGATGAGCGCCGGCGGCCGCGGCGATGCCGGCGGCCGAGCGGGTCATGCCTGTCGCCTGCTCGGGGAGGAAGCACCGGGCCTCGGTGCCGGTGATTCCGTGGCGCACCATCTCGACATCGACCAGGACCGGGGCGCCGGCGGCCAGGGCCGCCACGCCGGCCTCGCAGGCGGCTTCGTCGACGACCATGGTGGTGGCGTACTCGAGATCGGCGCTGGCGTGGATGACCCGGGCGACGAGGGCGGCGCCCAGCGGCCCGAACGCCGACAGGTCGACCCGCTCGGCCAGGATCCGGTAGCTCTCGGCCTCGATGGGATGGATGGCGGTCACCCGGCCAGCTCCCTGATCGCGTTCGCAGGGCAGACCTCGATGCACGCCATGCACGTCGTGCACCGGTCGACGAGGACAAGGGGCCGGCGGGGGGCGGCGACGAGGGCTCGCTCGGGGCAGGTCGCCAGGCAGGCGCCGCACCCGGTGCACCGGAGGTCGATGGCGACGGTCACGTCTCGTACCCCCTCGGCGTCACCATGCGGCCGCCGATGACCCGGGTGGTCGACGACCCGACGATCACGCACGTGGTCATGCCGACGGCGCCGGCATCGACCGCCTCCAGCGTCGTGAGGTGGACGGACTGGGCGGGCCGGCTGGCGTCGGTCACCACTCCGACCGGGGTGCCGGCGGGCCGGTGGCCGCGCAGGATGTCGCAGGCGGCGTCGAACTGCCAGGTGCGGCCCCGGCTGCGGGGGTTGTAGAGGGCGACGACGAGGTCGGCCTCGGCCGCGGCCCGCAGGCGGGACTCGATGGCGGCCCACGGCGTGAGCAGGTCGGACAGGCTGATGATGGCGTGATCATGCCCCAAGGGGGCGCCCAGGAGCGCGCTGCTGGCCAGGGCGGCGGTCACGCCCGGCACGACCTCCACATCGACGCCGGCGTCGCCGGCCACCTCCAGGGTGAGCGACGCCATGGCGTAGACGCCGGCGTCGCCCGAGCACACCAGAGCCACCCGCCGGCCGGCGCCGGCCTCGGCCACGGCCTGCTTGGCCCGGACGGTCTCGTCGCCGATGGGGCTGCGGACGACCTCCTGGGCCGCGGTCAGCAGGTCGGCGCAGGCATCGACGTAGGGCCCGTAGCCGATGACGACCTCGGCCCGGCGCACGGCGGCCTCGGCCGCCGGCGTGCGGTGGGCGACGTCGCCCGGCCCCAGGCCCACGACGGCGAGATGCCCTCGCGGCCCCCGCCGGCGGGCGACGGCGACGGTGGCCTCCCTGCCGGCCAGCTTGGCCACGATCAGCTCGGCCCCGGCGCCGGCGGCGAGGAGCGCGGCGGCCTCGGCCACGCTCGGCGTACCGACCGCGGCGCGCACGACCTCGCTCGGCGTCGGAACGTCGACTGCGGCCAGCGCCTCGGCGGTGAACGCCCGGACCGGCAGCCCCAGTGAGGTGATCACGGGGTCGCCGGCCCGCCGGTCGATCGTCGCTACCTCGGCCAATGATTCCCGGGCCAGGCCGGCGAGGGCTGCGTCGAGCAGCGCGGTCGCGGCATCGGCGGCGGCCTCGGACGACGCCCCGACGCCGGCCACCAGTGACGGCGGGTGCAGGGCGACGACGCCCGGTGCCGGCGGCACGGCCCGGTCGGTGATCACGATCCGCTCGGGGCCGGCGCCGCCAGCGAGGGGCGCCGGCCAGGGCAGCTCGTTCACGACCACGGGCCGGCGGCCGTCGAGCATCGCCGTGGTCACGCCGGCGACGTCGCCCGTGGTCTTGAAGCCGGGCAACTGGTCGAGCGCCGGCACCGCCGTCGCGTCGGTGGCCGTGGTGACGACAGGGGTGGCGCCCAGGGCGGCGGCCACCGTGCGGGCCAGGGCGTTGGCGCCGCCGGCGTGGCCACCGCAGAGGGCGACGGCGAACCGGCCGGCCTCGTCGACGCACACCACGGCCGGATCGGTTTCCTTGTCGGACAGGAGGGGGGCGACGATGCGCACGGCAGCGCCGGTGGCGAGGAACAGGACGAAGGCGTCGACCTCGCCCCAACGGGCGGGGATCACATCGGCCGCCCGCCGGTCGGACGCCAGCTCGTAGGGGAGCCGTTCGGCCAGGGCCCGGCCGGCGCTGGTCACCGAGACCGAGAGGATCCTCACTCGCCCGGCCCCCACGCCACGAACACCGGGTTCTCGGCGGCCAAACGGATGCCGCCGTCGGGCAGCGTCGCAGCCCGGGAGACGCCGACCTGCACCATGTGGCCCAGCCGCTGGGCGGCGACGGCGGCCCGGTCGAGGGCGGCGAAGGCGGCGACCACCCGGCCGCCGGGCCCCAGCCGGGCCAGCACCGCGTCGAGCACCTCCAGCCCACCGCCGCCCACGAACGCCCGGTCGGGGTCGGGGAGGGCGGCCAGCGCCGCCGGCGCCTCGCCCTCGACCACCTCGACCCGGACCCCGTGGGCGGCGACGTTCGCCTGCAGCCTCGCCACGTCCGTGTCGATGGCGAAGACCCGCAAGCCGGGGCTGAGGCCGGCGCACTCGATGGCCACGCTGCCGCTGCCGGCACCGACGTCCCACAGCACGCCGGCCGGCGGCAGGCCCAGCTTGCCGAGGGCGACGGCCCGCACCTCAGCCTTGGTGATCATGCCGTCGCGGTGGGCGAACTCGTGCTCCGGCGCGCCCCACGCCAGCACCGGCGCCGTTGCCGTCGCCGCAGAGCCGAGCAGGACGACGACCGAGACAGGGTCCCACGTGCCGGCGGCCAGGCCGGGCAGGTCGACTTCGGTCACGGACTCCCCCGCGGTCCCGAGCTGCGAGCACACGACCGCCCGCCGGTGCCGGGCGCCGAGGACGACCAGCTCCTTGCCCAGCGCCTCCGGCGGTGCGTCGGGCGACGTCAGCACCGCCGCCTTCGCCGCCGCCGCCGCCCGGCGGGCTGCGGCCCGCAACGGCCGCCCGTGAGCGGAGACGACCACGGCGTCGTCCCAGGGCAGGCCCAGCCGGGCGAAGGCCAGGGAAACCGACGACGGCGCCGGCCGAACGTCGAGAGCGCCGGCGCCGAAGCGCTCGGCCAGAGCCCTCCCGATGCCGAAGAACCCGGGGTCGCCCGACGCCAGCACGCAGACCCGACCGGGTTCGGCGGCGATCGCATCCAGCACCGGCCCGAGGTCGCCGCCGATGACGAGGTGCCGGCCGGGCAGGCCGGCGAGGTGCCGGCGACCTCCCACGATCAGATCGGCGTCGGGCACCGGCGCCGGCATTCCCAGCACCACGATGGGCAGCTCAGGCACGAGCCACCACCACGTCGCCCTCGAAGTCGACCATGACCACCTCGGTGTCGACCTTGCCGGCGGTGTGGGCCTGGCAGGCGGCCCGGGCCAGGGCGCACACCCGCTGGAGCGGCGCCACGTCGCCGTGGGCCATCGCCGTCTCGAAGAAGTCGTGGGCGGTGGCCGTCTCGGTGGCCGCGGCCACCACGGCGGCGGAGGACCCGCTCTCCCGGGCCACCGACGCCAGCAGCTCGCCGTCGACCTGGGACCGGTGGAAGTGGGTCATCATCACGCCGGCGGCCAGCTTGGTGATCTTGCCGGCCATGGCGACGAGCACGACGTGGCGGATGCCGTCCGCCGCGGCCCGCCGAAGGGCGGTGCCGGTGAAGTCGCCGACCTCGACGAAGCACACCTCCGCCAGCTCCGGGTGCAGGCGCATGGCCGCCTTCTCCGACCGGCTGCCCGTGGCCAGAACCACCACCGACTCGCCCTGGGCCGCGGCCACGTCGATCTGCTGGGTGACCGACGCCCGGTAGGCCGCGGTCGAGAACGGCCGGACGATGCCGGTGGTGCCGAGGATGGAGATGCCGCCGACGATGCCCAGGCGGGCGTTCGAGGTGCGGGCGGCCATCTCGTCGCCGCCGGGCACCGAGAACGTGACGGCCAGCGGAGTGTCGGTGACCTCGGCCAGGCCGGCGGCGATCATGCGCCGGGGGACAGGGTTGATGGCCGGTGTTCCCACCTCGAGGCCGAGCCCCGGTTTGGTCACGGTGCCGACGCCGGCGCCGGCCAGGAGTGC
>CAYZMG010000047.1:0-277 GCA_964479465.1 uncultured Acidimicrobiales bacterium | reverse complement strand
CCCGGTCGGTGCAGTCGGGGTCGTCGCCGGCGTCCTTGACCACGACGCAGCGGGTGGGCGACTCGGCCTCCACGGCGAAGCTGACCCGCCGGCCACTCGGCAGGGCGACCTCCACCTCCGCCGGCGGCGTGCCGGTGACGAGGCCGATGGCCGCCGCCTTGGCTGCCGCGCTGGCGCACGTGCCGGTTGTCCAGCCCGTGCGGAGGCCCCCGCGGGGACTCACGGGGCTCCCGCCCCGCGATTGTCTCTGGACCGGCCTCCCGGGCCGGTCACTGGT
>CAYZMG010000046.1:0-33269 GCA_964479465.1 uncultured Acidimicrobiales bacterium | reverse complement strand
AAGCCTTCCTGAGGTACTACTGGCGCGAATCTGGGCTCGACGCGACAGATGCTGCATCGAGCGGCTCGTGGCCGGCGTCGATCTCGATTCTGTCGCGCCTGGGGCAGAAGCGCGCCAGTAGTACGGCGAACGGGATGGTCCCGGGCGAAGGGAGTGGGTTCAGGTATGGCTCGGAGCGAGAAGGTCGTACGGCGGATGCTCAGCACTGAGGAGGCGGCCGAGTACCTCGGCACGACTCCGCGGCACGTCCGCCGACTGGTCTCCGATCACCAGCTCGGCAGGTACAAGGTCGGCGGGCGCAACCGTTTCGCCGACGTCGACCTCGACGCGTGGCTCGATGCCCGGCGAGTCGAAAGCCAAAGGCCGGTGTCGTCACTCACGTCGATGCGTGCAGCCCCGGCTCGCCGGCGTCCGCACCGGTGACCGGCCGTTCCAGCGGCGACGAGGCCGGCAGTCGCTGCTCACGACGGCCGAGATGTCGCAGTGCTCGCGTACTCTTACGTTCCGGCGCGACGGACGAGCGCAGGCGCTTCCCCCCGCCCATCGTGCGGCAATCCACTTCCAGCAAGGAGGCAGGCGTGGCTTCAACGCGGCAGAAGGCCAGCGGGCATTGGGAGGCGCGCTATCGCGACGCCGCCGGCGGGATGCACGCCAAGACCTTTCCGACCAAGACGCAGGCGCTCCGATGGGCCCGGGAGATGGAGACCGACGTCCGACGCGGCGACTGGATCGATCCACGTCTCGCCCGGACCACGTTCGGCGAGTGGGCCAACGAGTACCTCACGACCATCGTCCACCTGAGGAACATCACCCGTGGCGACTACGAGCGTCAGCTCCGAGTCCACATTCTGCCCGTCTTCGAGGACTGGCCGATCGCTCAGATTCAACAGGTTGACGTCCGGCGCTTCATCGCTGAACGACGAGCGGCGAGGTTGGCCCCGAAGACGCTCCAGAAGATTCGCCTCGTCCTGCGGCAGGTCTTCGAGACGGCTCGAGGATCCGGGGCGATCAAGTCCAACCCGTGTGACGGCATCCGGATCCCCCGCGCCCAGGCGAAGGAGCCGGTGTTCCTTTCGGCGGAACAAGTTGAGACGTTGGCCCGCTCGGCGCGGCCGCCGTATGGCGTCCTCATCCGGTTTGCCGCAGCGACCGGTCTCCGCCCGAGCGAGTTGTGCGGGCTGCGGGTCGGGCGACTCAACCTGCTGGACGGGTCTGTCGAGGTGTCCGAGGCGCTGACCCTCGTCAAGGGACGCACCGAGGTGGGCCCGATCAAGAACGGCGTGCGGCGCACCGTCCGTGTTCCGCGCTCGCTCTGCCAGCAGGTCGGCGACATGCTCGGCACTAGGCGAGGCGCGGAGGGCCGGGCGTTGGCGCCGGACGATTACGTCTTCACCGCGCCGGAGGGAGGCGAGCTGCGGAGGGACCACCTTCACAAGCGCATCCTGAAGCCTGCCGTCACCGCCGCCGGCCTTCCCGAGAATCTCCGCATGTACGACCTTCGCCACACGTGCGCGTCGCTGCTCATCCAGCTCGGTGCCCACCCGAAGCTGATCCAGGAGTGGCTGGGCCACAAGTCGATCACCGTGACGATGGACGTCTACGGACACCTCTTCCCGTCCCTGAGCGATTCGATGGCGGAACGGCTCGACCAGGTCTTCCAGCGCGCCGGCGAGGAGGCCGACGCGCGGCCCCCTCGGCGGGCCGACACCGCCGGCGCAGATGTCATCGCCATGGCGGCAGACCACAAATAGACCACAAACTTTCGGTAATTCGTGGTCTGCGCCGGTCGCGAGTGGTCGGCGAAAATGGCCTCTGACCTGCGGTTTCGCGTTTTGTGCAGCACAAGCGAAAACGCCCGGACAGGGTTCGGGACGCTGAGGCCGCGGGTTCAAGTCCCGCCTTCCCGACAAGGAAAAGAGCAGGTCAGGGCGTTGTTGCCCTGGCCGGCGGTCGGCTCAGGAGGCGCCCAGGCCGCGAGCAGGCCGCGGGAACTTCATGAACCGCGTCCCGAGCTGCTCGGCCGCAGCCGCGTCTGCGGCGTTCGTCGCCTGCGCGTAAACGCTCAGCGTGAGGCGCGGATCGCTGTGTCCGAGCCGAGTCTGCGCCGTTTTCAGGTCGAACGGTGCGGGGCGCCGAGCGTGCGGCCCAGGTCGTCACCAAGCCCTGGACGTCGCCCGGGGTCAGCGAGCCGAGCGCTCGATGCTCTAGCGCCGGCGTGAGGTGCACCCGCAGGATCGACTCGTCCCGAGCCCAGGCACTCGGCCGCTTGCCGGGCGCGTCCAGCCACTGCCGGGCCCACGCGCCGAACGTGACCCGGCCGGCCGCCGGATCGACGTAGGCGCCGGAGAGCTTGCTGCTCACGCCGACGTCCGGCCTGGTCTACGCCGTCACCCGCCACGCCACCTCCCGGGCCGGCGACCCCAACCCGCATGATCACGTGCTCATCGCCAACCTGCTGCGCATGGGCGACGACGCCGGCGGGTGGAAGGCGGCCACCACCGCCCTGTGGCGGGAGCACCTGCACGCCGCCACCATGTTGGGACGCGTGGCGGCGGCCCGGGAGGCCGTGCGCCTCGGCTACGGCATCGTCCCCGACGACGGCCCCAGCGGACGCCTCCGCTACTGGGCCATCGCCGGCGTGCCCGCCGAGGCCATGGCCGTCCACTCCAAGCGGGCGGCGGAGATCACCGCCGAGTTGGACCGCCTGGGCTACACGTCATACCGGGCCAAGGGCATCGTGGCCAGGAACAACCGGGACCGCAAGCACCACGAGCGGCAGAGGCCCGAGACGGAGAACGATGGCCATGACGGCTCATTCTTGTGCCGAGATGCAGTCCTCGGCGTGGGACCGTGGCCGCGGTAGCGTTGGGACGTGCCGACAGCGCCGAAGAGTCGACCGGGCCGGTACGCCGACCTCGACACCAGCCAGCTCGCCGACGTCGTCGAACGTGCCTACGAAAGCGATGCCGTCCTTGACTGGGAGCTCGTTTTCGAGCTCACCCGTCGGGCGATGGCGGCGGAGACAAGCGATGCTGGCGAATCCGAGGTGCCCCTGTCCCGACCGGCATAGCCAGCCGGGCCGTCTTGCTGCAAGCCCCGGTTCGCGGGGCCGCTGACACTGAACTACTGACGAGATGTGGGTCCCGGGACGCGCCCCCTATGCCCGGGCTGTTTCGGCCAGGCACAGCGCCCCTCAACGCCGGCATTTGGGATCATCCCAATGGGAGGAGCTCGACGTCGTAGTCGGAGAAACGGCTGTCGACGCTGATCAGGGTGAAGCCTTCAAGCTGCGCCTGGGCGATGAGCATGCGGTCGAACGGGTCGGAGTGGTGGGGCGGCAGCGCCCCGGCCGCCATGGCGTGGTCGACGGTGATGGCGATGGTCCCGAAGTCGTTGGCAGCCACGGCATCTTGCAGATCCTCTGGGGCGTCGATTCGCCCGGCCGCCTTCTTGATGGAGATCTCCCATGCGCTGGCGGCGGACACGACGACTTCGGTGTCGGGATCGGCGATGGTGGCGGCCGCCCGCGCCGGCAGATGCTCGTCGTCGGCCAGCCACCACAGCAGGATGTGGGTATCGAGAAGGACCTTCACTCCTCCTCGCCGGCAAACGCCGCCTCGACCTCCGGGGGAAGGGTGTCGAAGTCGGCACGGATGGCGACGCGACCCGACCAGTGGCCGGGGCGGCGTGGTGACCGAGGGCGGGGCGGAACAATTCGGGCGACCACCTGCCCAGCGCGGGCGATCTCGACCTCCTCCGCTTCGCCGGACTCGACGGCTGCTACGAGCCGGGACAGGTTGGTCTTCGCTTCGTGCATGTTCACTCGCACGAACCACAGTATAGCTAGGTTAGCTAACTGACGTCTAACCCGCCCCTATTTGCGTGAGGTGCCGGCTCGGAACGGGGCGCCCAGACGCCGGCGATGGGATCACGATGACGGTCGGGATCGCCGCCGGACGATGCGACGCCGACTGCGAGGCCGACCTTCTCGTATCAGCCAGCGAGCGCATCGTCGGTACCGCGAGGCTGTGGTCGTCGGTGATCAGCGGGTGCCGTCAGCCGCCACGTTGGTGGGCGCCGGGCTGGGGCGCTGTCGGCGCTAGAGGCAGGAAACGGTGGCCACCGTTGACATCACGCTTCGTGAACCTCACTGTGCGTGGCCGGGTCCGCCGCTCCCTTTCCCGGGCCACCGTCGAGTCCGCCGGCGCAGCCAGGCCGCGGCCAGCCCGCCTCGGCTCATACTCGCTGGGTCCGACGTCAGGTCCGGCCTACCGCTGACGGAGAGACGCGGAGAGCTGGGCGCTCGAGACGCGATGGGCGGGCCGAGCGCTGGCAAGGAGGCCGACGACGATGGTGCCGATCGCGACACCTACAAGCGCAGGCAACGAGATTTCGATCGTCGGCAGGACGCCGATGTCGACAGCGAAGGTGCGGTAGAGCACCCGCCCGGCGGCAACACCCAAGGGCACACCAATGGCGACCGCCGGTGAAGCGACGGTGAGCGCATGCCAGCGGACGGAGGACGCGACCTGGCGCGATGTGCAGCCGAGCGCACCGAGGATGGCCAGTTCCCGCCGCCGCGATCGCGTCGCCACCTCGATGCCGGTGGCCAGGCCCCCCGCCATGGCGAGCGCGAAGAACGCGCCCAGCCCGATCGGCAGCCGGCCCATGGTGGCGACGTCGGCGATGGCAGCTGGCCGTACAGGCTTGGGATAGAAGAACGAATCGAAGTCGTTCCGGTCCCACGACAGGCGCTCGTCGTCGTCGATGGAAGCGAGGAAGTCGTCAACGTCGACACCCTCAGCGAGGTTGATGGCGAGGAAGGCGCCCGTTGTCTCGGCGAGCGAGCCGGGCGGCAGCCCTTGTGCGTCATCCGCGCGCGCAAGGAGGTCGGCGAAGAAGCGCTCTGACAGCAGGGCACCCCTGCCTGTCGCGGCCCGGTCGGATTGGTACGGGCCCACAGGGGGGAGCACGACCAACCCGGTAACAGTTGCCGGTGCGTCGCCGTATGAGGTCACGACGGAGACCGTGTCGCCCACCTCGATCCCGAGTTCGTCGGCGCTCTCGGCTCCGAGGGCGATCTCTCCTGGGCCGGCGGGCAGCTCGCCGTCGATCACCGGCGTACGCAGCTAGCACGACGCGGGTCGATGACCGCCTCTAGCTGCGCCGGCGTCCAGTGATGGTCGCGGGGACCAGTAGCTGCGCGCTGACGGTGTCGATCACCCAGCGCTCCCACTCGTCCGGGGTCCATCCCCGGTCGACCACGAACAGGAGGTAAGAATCCTCCGTCCCCAGCGCGTAGAGCACGTCCGCGGCTCGCTGCACCGGGACGCCTTGGTTGTATCGCTCCCGTGTCGCCAGGGCCTCGGCGATCATGCGGTGCCCGGTGGAGCGATCCCGTCGGCTCTTGTCGAGTACCTGGGCGACCTCGGGGTCGGCGGCCGCCGACCGGATGACGTCGTACAGGCGGTGTGTGCGATCGCAGATGGTCCGCGCCCCGTGGGCCCAGATCGAGAGCGCGGTGGCGGCGTCTTCTTCGGCGAGCACCCGAGGAAAGAAGCCTCGTTCCGTGAGGCTGATGGGTGTGGCGTCACCGGCGATCGCCACGTCGAGCGCAGCCGACAGGATGGCCGCTTTCGATCCGTGGCGCAGGTACAGCGTCTGCACGGCCACGCCGGCCTCGCGCGCGATCGCGGCCATCGTCGTGTCGACGTAGCCCTGGGTGCAGAACAGGGTGGTGGCTGCTTCAGCGATCCGGGCTTCGGTCTCAATGCCCCTCTTCCGCGCCACGCCAGATTGCTCCTTGACATCCCTTCGGGGATTAATAGAATCCCATTACACAATGACACTCTACCATAGGGGGAAAGACATGGGCGGGCAGTTGACGGCGGTCACGGCGGTCACCGGGTACCACCACCTCGGCCTCACGGTGTGCGATGTCGATCGCAGCGAGGACTGGTACGGGAAGGTGTTCGGTTTCCAGCGGGCCTTCGTCGAGCCGCACGCCAAGGGCAACGGCTACGCGGTGGTGATGAACATCTCGGGCACGGCCATCTTCATGGGGCTCGACAAGCACGACGGGCATCAGGGGGAGCAGTTCGAGGAGCACCGCACCGGACTCGACCACCTCGCCTTCGGCGTGGCGCGGCGCGAGGACCTCGACACCTGGGTCGAGCGCCTGGACGCGCTCGGCGTCGCCCACAGCACGATCAACGATGTCACCGAGCCCTTCCCGGCGGCGACGCTGTGCTTCCGCGACCCCGACAACATCGCGCTCGAGCTCGTATGGATGTAGTGACCGACCTCCCCCGCCGGCGCGGCGGGCGGCCGCGAACGACGTCGGAGTTCCCCCACGGCCAGCTCGACCAGCAGCCCGACGACCCGGACCCGCTCAGCCTGCTGGCCGAGCGAGCCTTCGGGCTCGAAGGCGTCGTCGAGCGGCCGAGCAACGTTTCGGTGCCCGGCGCACGTGCGCTGGTGCTGGCCGAGGACCGGCCAATGGGGCCTCCCGTGGCCTTCATCCGGGGGCGCGAGTTCGCGCACTTCCACCCTGGTCCGGACTGGAGCCTGCACCTGGCGCTTGCCGACTCGACGGCCGACCTGGCCATCGAGCGGGGCTGGGCCGAGCTTCACCTCATCGCGAGGACCGAGGCGTTCCCTGGGTCCATCGTGATGGTCTACGCCCCGCGCGATGCGGCCGAAGCCGAGGTCGTGTGGACCCTCTTGCAGGCGTCACACGCGTTTGCAGCTGCGCCTGCCGAAACGTCACCGCCAGCCCACGGGTCAGCCCTTGCGTCCACCGCCGAGAAGTCCGCCGAGCAGATCCTCGAGCCCACCCCCGCCGGACCCGCCCCCGAGGAGGCCGCCGAGGAGGTCGCCGATCCCGCCGCCGCCGGTCGACCCGGCACCCGAGCCACCCGCCGCGCCACCGGCCTTCTTGGCGAGGAATGACATCACGAGCGGTGCGAGCAGCGGCAGCAGGTTCGACATCATCGACTCCTTGCCTGCGCCGCCGAGCCGGCTGATCACCTGATCGCGGTTGTCCCCGAACACGTGGCCCACGATTTTCCGGCCGTCGTCGATGTCGACCTGGTCGAGGTCGACGCCGCCGTCGAGCAAATCATCATCGTGCTGCCCGATCGCCTCAGCCAGCGAGGTCTGGCCGCCGGGCTCCTGCGCATTGGCCTCCATGCCACCGACGAGGGCGGGTAGTGCCTTCCGGGCGAGCTCCTCGGCCTCGTCGGGCGCCACCCCCAGCTGGCGAGCAAGCTGATCCATCGGGATCTGGGCGAGGAGATCGTCGATCATGGCCATGGGCACGCTCTTTCGTCCGAGGTCCCTGTGACCGTACTCCGAGTGGCTTCAAAGGCGGCCCGCCGCGGCCCAGATTGAGCGATTAGCGCGAGCTAGGGCAGGTGCTCGGGTTGCACGGGCGGGTCTCGGGCAGCTTGATCGGCGAGACCGCCGGCCGCTTGGTCGAGACGGTGGGAAAGTCGACCGGGGGTGTGCCCCGCAGGGCCTCCACCATGAAGCTGCGCCACGCGGGCGCCGCCACCGAGCCCCCGGTGAGGCCGGGGACCGGCTTGTCGCTGTCGGGCCGGCCGACCCACACCGTGGCGGAGAGCACCGGGACCGCCCCCACGAACCAGGCGTCCGCCGGCCCGTCGCTGGTGCCGGTCTTGCCGATGACGTCCCACCCAGGGACGCCGGCGGCGGCGCCGGTGCCGTCGGTGACCGCCTCGCCGAGTATGTCGACCATGGCCGTGTTCACCGCGCCGTCGAGCACGGGGTGGGGCGCCGGCCGGGCACGGTGGATCTCCTGGCCGTCCGGGCCGAGCACCCGCTCGATGAAGTAGGGGCTGACGCGCGTGCCGCCGGCGGCGAAGGTGGCGTAGGCGGAGGCCAGCTCGAGCGGCGAGACGCCCCGGGTCAGGCCGCCCAGGGCGATCGAGGGACCCCGCGTCTCGGGGGGACCGAAGGCCCGGTCCACGTCGATGCCGAGCCGGGTCGCCATCTGGGTGATGCGGTCGAGACCAAGAGCGATCGCGAGCTGGGCGAACGCCGTGTTCACGCTGTCGACGACGGCCCCACGCAGGTTGATCGTGCCGAAATCGTCGCCGTCGAAGTTGTCGACCCGCCACGGTTCGGGCGCCCCGCCGTAGTCGAACTGGACGGGACCGTCGCCCACGAGCTGCTGCGACTCCGGCATACCCGCTTCCAGGGCGGCGGCGGCGACCAGCGGCTTGAACGTGCTCCCCGGCTGGCGGCTGCCCTGGGTGGCGACGTCGAACTGGCCGGTGGCGGCGGCGCCGCCGTCGTGGAGGGCGACGACCTGGCCCGAGCGGGGGTCGACGGCGACCAGCGCCGATCCCAGCCTCTCCGGCACCGACCGGGTGGCCGCCTTTGCCGCGGCTTGGAGCCGGGGCTGGATCGTCGTCTCGATGCGGAGACCTCCGGTGAGCAGCAGCCGCCGGCGCTCCTCCTCGGTGGCGCCGAAGGCGGGGTTGGCCAGGAACTCCCGTTTCACCGCCTCCACGACGAAGGGCTCGCGCACTTCCTGGGGGCGGGCGGGCATGACCTTTAAGGGCTCGGCGACGGCGGCGGCGACCGCCGTCGCCGGCAGGTAGCCGGCGGTCCCCATGGCCCGCAGGACATCGTTGCGGCGGGCGGTTGCGGCCTCCGGGTCGGCACGGGGGTCGAGGGCGGCCGGCGCACGGATGATCCCGGCGAGGAGGGCGGCCTGGGACGCCGACAGCTCGCCCACGCCGGCGCCGAAGAACTCCTCGGCCGCAGCGGCGACGCCGTAGGCGCTCGGGCCGAAGTAGACCTGATTGAGGTAGCGCTCGAGCAGCTGCTCCTTGGTGAACCGCTGCTCGAGGCCGACGGCATGGAGCAGCTCCTTGCCCTTGCGGACCACGGTCGGGCTGTCACCGACGTAGTTCTGCTTGGCCAGCTGCTGGGTGATCGTCGAGGCGCCCTGGGCCACTCCGCCGGCCTGCAGGTTGGCGAGAGCCGCCCGCCCGACGGCCCGGGGGTCGTAGCCGCCGTGGCTCCAGAAGCGGTTGTCCTCGGCGGCGATGACCGCCTGGCGCACGATCTCCGGGATGGCGTCGAGAGGCACGATCTGGCGGTTGACGCCCTCGTGGAGGAGCGCGAGCGGGCTGCCGTCGGCCGCCACCACCGTCGAGGGTTGGTCGAGCGCCGGCCACGCGCGAGACGCGAAGGAGGAGGTAGTGGCACGGGCAGCCGCCCGCAACGCGGCACCCGAGAGCTCCGGGGCGACCGCAGCCCCGAGCAGGGCGAGGGCGACGAGATGGGTCAGCCTCCGCGAGCGCTTGCCGATTTCGTCGGGAGGCGCCTCCGTGACCGGCCAGGCGGCGGCGGTAGCGGCGCTGTGGGCGTGGTACGTCCTCCGCCGCATCGTCGCCCGTACGTGTCGAGGGACGGCGGACACGATCACCCACCCGAGCCAGAGGCACAGTGACAGCGCCTCACGCAGTCGCCTGTTAGGCCGCGGTGTCATCGCGGGACGGGCATCATCGACCTGAGGCTCGATCAAGACCACGCGGTCCACACCTACCCTGGCCGGGCGCGGGCCACTCAGTGTCTAGCGTGGCCGGCGTGGCACACAACGATCATTCCGCGCACCACGGCCCCGTCCACCTCGACGATGCCCACTGGGAGGAGCACCTCGCCCAGACCGAGCTCGAAGGCGAGTTGCTGGTCGGCTTCGTGACCGGCACGGGCGAACGGGTCGGGGGGCTGCGCGGTCCTGATGCGCCGCCGGTGCGCCGCGTCCTCGACGTCGGCAGCGGGCCGGGCGTCGGCACGTGCGAGCTGGCGAGGCTGTTTCCCGAGGCGCACGTCATCGCTCTGGACGGGTCGCCGGCCACGCTCGCCCGGGTCAAGCAGCGGGCCGGCGAGCACGGCCTCGGCGAGCGGATCAGCACCCACCACGCCGAGCTGCCGGGTGGGCTCGACGGCCTCGAACCGGTCGAGGTGATCTGGGCCTCGATGGCCCTGCACCACGTCGGCGACGAGGTCGCCTTGCTGCGTGCCCTCCACGATCTCCTCGAGCCGGCGGGGATCATCGCCATCGCCGAGATGGCCGAGCCGATGCGCGTCCTGCCCGACGACCTCGACGTCGGTCGACCCGGTCTTGCCGAGCGCCTCGAGGCCGCCGGCACGACGTGGTTCGCGGCCATGCGGGAGGGACTGGACGGCGCCATGCCCTCGGCCGACGTTCCGTCGATGCTGGCCTCGGCCGGCTTCGACGTCGTGGACTCCCGGACGCTCCACGAGCGGTTCGACGCGCCCCTGCCGGATACGGCGCGGCAGGTCGTTCTCGGGCACCTTCGCCGCAACCGTACGCACCTCGACGAGCTCCTCGACGACGAGGACATCGCCGCCATCGACGTCCTGACCGACGATGACGACCCGCGGTCGGTGGCCCGTCGGGCCGATGTCTTCGTGGCCGCTTCGCGCCAGATCGTGATCGGCCGCCGGCGGGCGTCGACCGTGGTCTAATCCGGGCCGTGGAGGAGCCCGCCGGCATTCCCGCCGCCTACCGGTCCCATGGGCCGGCGTTCGACGTGCTGTGGGCCGAGCCATGGTCGCCGACCGAGGAGGAGGTCGCCGGCGTCGAGGCCGCACTCCGGGGAACGCTGGAGAACCTGCCCCCCGCAGTCACCGAGGTGCGGTGGCCGAACGGGTGGACCGGCGTGGGGGGAGCGGCGGCGGCGGACCTCCAGGACCTCTTCTTCCTCCTCCTCGGGTCCGGCTCCCTCGCCGACGGGACGGTGGTGCGCCGGCTGCTGCACGCCCTCGACCCGTGGCGCACCGAGCCGTACGGGCGCAACGACCTGGGCTTCCTCGGCCGTCACATCCAGCTCCGTCCGCCGGCCACGATCGTGTTCCGGGCTCTCGCCCACATCCCTCGCGGCCGCCTGCTGGCCATCGACCTCTTCGTCGCCCAGTGCCGGGCGTGGGCCAATGTCCCGCCGCTTCGCGTCAAGGCCAACGCCTTGGCGGCGCTGGCCACCGAGCAGAAGTTCGCGCCCCAGGCCGGCGACGCGTCGGTCACCAGCGGCGACCTGGCCCGCCTCTGGGCCGCGGCCGCCGACCCGGCCACCCTGGAGCTCGTGCCCGAGCTCTACGGCATGGCCGGGTACATCGAGTGGTGCCTGCGCCGGCTCGACCAGTTGACCCTGACGGCCGCCGGCGTGCTGGGGGAGCCGGTCGACGACGTCGACGTCGAGGTCTCAGCCCAGGTCAAGCGGCTGGGCTTCGACGCTGTCCCGCCGATGCTGGAAGCGGCGCTCGACCGGACCCGCCCGGGCCGGGCCGCCAGCGTCGCCGGCCACCTCGACGCCACGTTCAGCGGGCGGGACAAGGCCCTGCTCGGCCAGGCCGGGCGCCTGCTCCTGCGAGGCCGGCTCGACGTCGCCCGCGCCCTGATCGACACCCGCAGCCGCCTGAGCATCGCCTTCGGGCTGGCGGCGCCGGCGGCCAACGAGTGGCTCGTGGCCGACGGCCTGCAGTGGGTGGCCGACCGCCTGGCCGACCAGGCCCGTGCGCTGGTGGCCTATCCCCGGCCGGCGGAGATGCAGGCGCCTCCCGTCCCGCCGCCGGCCGAGGGACAGACGCCGGCGCCACCGACCCGCGACCCGTTCGACTCGCTGGACGGTCAGGCGGAGCTGGTCGCGGAGCTCCGGGCGTGCGTCCAGATCGCCCGCCACACCCACCGGCCCCACGGGCCCCACGTCCTCCTCGCCGGCCCCGCCGGCACGGGCCAGCGCCCGGCCGCCCGCGCCTACGCCCGGGCGCTGGCCGCCGCCGGCGTGGGCTCGGGCGCGGTCCACGCGGTGACGGCGACGGAGCTGGTCGGCCCGGCCACCTGGCAGCTGAACCCGCTGGTGAAGGTGGTCGACGCCTTCGAACGGGCCGGCGCCGGCGTCCTCCTCCTCGAGGGCATCGACCGCCTCACCCTCGCCGGCGCCGGCCAGGAGGCACTCGAGGCCATCCGCCGGCAGCTGTCCGACTCCCGGTCGCCGGTGACGCTCGTCGCCACCGCCGGCCCTGACGGCACCGGCCCACTGGCCGCGGCCAACGCCGACCTGGTCCGCCGGTTCCGCGTCGCCCGCACCGTCGACCTGGACAGCGCCGGCCTCACGGCGCTGTTCGTGCGCCTGGCGACCGGGGCCGGGGTTGCCGTCGACGACGAGGGCCGGGCGGCGGCCAGCGAGGTGCTCGGCGCGTCCAAACCGTCGGGCGCGTTCCGCAACGCCCGCATCGCCGAGGCCGTGCTGGAGCGGGCTCTCGCCGAACGGGCCCGGCGTCCGCAGCCCGGCCCGCTCCTGGAAGCCGACGACATCCTCAGGGGCGGCCTCCCGAAGCTGGCCACCGGCTCGGCGCCGGCTGCGGACGACGTGATGGCCGAGCTGGACGACCTCATCGGGCTGGACGACGTGAAGGCCGAGCTGCGGCGCATGATCGCCGAGGCCGCCCTCGCCGGCCCCCGGTCGCGGGCCGGCCTGCGCCTGGCCAGCCCCACCCGCCACATGGTCTTCATGGGCAACCCCGGCTCGGCCAAGACCACGATCGCCCGCCTGCTCTCGCGGGCCATGGCCGCCTACGGGCTGCTGGCCACCGGCCAGCTCGTCGAGGTCACCCGCGCCGACCTCGTGGCCCGCTACATCGGCCAGACCGCGCCCCGGGTGCAGGCGGTCGTCGAGCGGGCCATCGGCGGGGTGCTGTTCATCGACGAGGCCTACAGCCTCGTGCAGGGGGCGAGCAGCGACTACGGCTACGAGGCCGTGGCCATGCTGCTGAAGCTCATGGAGGACCACCGCGACGAGCTGGTCGTCATCGTCGCCGGCTACCCCGCGGAGATGGCCGGGTTCCTCGACAGCAACCCCGGCTTCGCGTCCCGCTTCGCCCGCACCCTCTCCTTCCCCGACTACGACGCCGGCGAGCTGCTGGCCATCTTCGACCTGTTCACCCGGCGGGCCGGCGCCATCGTCGAGCGTGCGGCCCGCGAGCAGGTGGCGAAGTACCTGAAGGCCCTGCCACGCGACCGCTCCTTCGCCAACGGCCGCACCGTCCGGAACCTCTTCGAACGACTGCTCGCCGCCCAGGCCGCCCGCCTCCACGGCGGGGCCCGGGCCACCGACGAGGAGCTGCGCACGCTGGTGGAGAGCGACGTCCGGGCCTCGCTGACGGTGGCGTCATCAGACGCCCAACACCCGGGCTACGTGTGATGCGCGCCCTGGTCAAGACGAGTGCGGCCCCGGGCCTGGAGCTGCGGGAGGTGAGCCCGCCGGCAGTCGGCATCAACGACGTGCTCATCCAGGTCCACCGCACCGGCATCTGCGGGACCGACGTCCACATCGAGTCCTGGGACGCCTGGGCGCAGCGGCACGTCACGCCGCCGCTCGTGATCGGTCACGAGTTCGTCGGCACGATCGCCGAAGTCGGGAGCAACGTCACCGGCTTCGCTCCCGGCGCTCTCGTGTCGGGGGAGGGCCATGTGGTCTGCGGCCGGTGCCGGCACTGCCTGGCCGGTCGCCGGCAGCTGTGCGCCCACAGCATCGGCTTGGGCGTCGGCCGTGACGGAGCCTTCGCCGAGTACGTCGCCCTGCCCATGACCAATGTCTGGCAGCACTGGCCGGGGATCGACATCGACGTCGCCGCCGTCTTCGACCCCCTCGGCAACGCCGTGCACTCCGCGCTGGCGTTCCCCGTCCTCGGCGAGGACGTCCTGATCACCGGCGCCGGCCCCATCGGGCTCATGGCCACGGCTGTCGTCCGCCACGCCGGCGCCCGCCACGTGGTGGTCAGCGAGCCCAACGCCTACCGCCGGGACCTGGCCGTACTCATGGGAGCGACGTTGGCCGTCGATCCGGTCGCACGCGAGCTGCGGGGCGTGTTCGCCGGACTGGACATGGTGGAGGGCTTCGACGTGGCCCTGGAGATGTCGGGCAACGCCGAGGCGTTGCAGTCGGCGCTGGCCGTCATGGCCCACGGTGGAAGCGTCGCCATCCTCGGCCTACCAACCGCGGAGGTGAGCCTCGACATCGGCGAGATCGTCCTGCGGATGCTGACCGTGAGAGGCATCTACGGCCGGGAGATGTATGAGACTTGGTACAAGATGACCGTCATGCTCCGGTCAGGTCTGGACATCAGCCCGGCGATCACCCACCGCTTCCACTTCAGCGAGTACGCCGCCGCGTTCGCGGCCGCCCGCAGCGGCGACAGCGGCAAGGTGATCATGGACTGGACGACTTAGTGCAGGCCGCCGGCCCCCTCGACTTTCTCGCCGGCGAGGTGGCCGCGCTGCGCAGCCAGCACCTCTACCGTGACCTGCGGGTCCTCACTAGCGCGCAGGGACCGGTCGTGGAGGTCGACGGTCGCCGGCTGGTCAGCCTGTCATCGAACGACTACCTCGGCCTGACGCACCACCCCCGGCTCCGGGCCGCAGCCGAGGCGGCGGTGCACGAGTTCGGGGTCGGGTCGGGAGCGGTGCGGACGATCGCCGGCACCATGTCGATGCACCAAGCGCTCGAAGCCGAGCTGGCCGAGTTCAAGCAGGTGCCGGCGGTGCTGACCTTCCAGTCGGGCTTCACGGCCAACACCGGCCTGATCCCCACCATCACCACCGAGCACGACCTGATCGTCTCCGACAGCCTGAACCACGCGTCGATCATCGACGGGGTCCGCCTGTCCAAGGCCAGACGGAAGGTCTACCCTCACGCCGATGTGGCCGGCCTGAAGGCGGTCCTCGAGGAGGCGGTGGCCGAAGCGAGGTACCGGCTCATCCTCGTCGCCACCGACGGGGTGTTCAGCATGGACGGCGACATCGCCCCGCTCCCGGCCATCGTGGAGGCGGCGGAGGCGGCCGGCGCCGCGGTCCTGGTCGACGACGCCCACGGCTCGGGAGTTCTGGGGCGCAACGGCCGGGGCACGGTCGATCACTTCGGCCTGCACGGCCGCGTCCACATCCAGGTGGGCACCCTGTCCAAGGCCGTCGGTTCGCTGGGAGGCTACGTCGCCGGCCCCACCGCCCTGCGGGAGATCCTCACCCAGCGGGCCCGTCCGTTCCTGTTCTCGACGTCGCACCCGCCGGCGGTCGTCGCCGCCTGCCGGGAGGCGATACGGGTCATGCAGGACGAGCCGGAGCTGCAGACGGTCCTGTGGGCCAACACCCGACGGTTCAAGGCCGAACTGGCCCGGCTCGGCTTCGACACCGGCGTGTCGGAGACGCCCATCACCCCGGTGATGATGGGCGACCCGGAGACGGCCATGCGCTTCTCCGACCGCCTCACCGAGGAGGGCATCTTCGCCCAGCCCGTCGTGTTCCCCACCGTGGCCCTCGACAAGGCGCGCATCCGGACCATCGTCACCGCCGCTCACACCGACGCCCACCTCGACCAGGCGCTCGACGCCTTCGCCCGCGTCGGGCGTGAGCTGGGCCTGCTCTAGTTGGGGACGCTTGTCGAGCTGGTGGGCGCGGGACTCATCCTCTCCGCCTTCGTGCTGGCGCAGCTGGGCCGGCTGACCACCGCCTCGCTGACCTATCTGATGCTCAACCTCTTCGGTGCCGGCACGCTGGCCGTGATCGCCGCTTTCGACCGTGCCCTCGGGTTCCTACTGCTCGAAGGCTTCTGGGCTGCGTTCTCGGCCTTCTCCATCGTGCGACATGCGATCGCCCGCCGGCGGGCGAGGCCGCTCGTCCAGCGCGTGCGGCATTAGGACCGGGCGGGAGTCAGCCTCACCAGCGGGATCGGACGGCTGGTCTTGGCCTGGTACCGGTCGTACCGGCCCCGGCTCTCCTCGTTCACCGATCGCCACAGCCGGGCGAAGTCGGCGTGGCCCCGCTCCAAGATGGTGGCGACCGCCGAGAATCGACGCCGGCCTACCTGGACACCCACGTGGGGGTTGGCCCGGAGGTTGTGCAGCCACGCCGGCGGGTCGTCCGACCCGCCCAGCGACGCCACGACCACGTAGTCCTCTCCGTCCCGGGCGTAGACCAGCGCCGAGGTCCGGTTCTTGCCCGTCCGCCGGCCGGTCGTGCGCAGCAGCAGGCAGGGGACGCCGAGTATGTGGTGTCCCACCCGCCCGTCGCTCAAGTCGTAGACCGCCTGATGGACGTGAAGGAGCCACAGGGCGGCGCGAGTCAGCACGGGGGCTCCGACGATGGGGGCATGGGCATCGCCTATGGTGGCTCGCACCAGGACTGGGAGGCGGAATGAACGGCGGACGGAACGGCGCGGTCACAGGCGCATCGAGGACTCGGCGGTTTGCCCGCGTACTTGCCGCTGGCCCCATAGGGGCGCTGATCGCGGTGGGGCTGAGCGTGATCCCATCGACGACGGTGCAGGCCCAGGTCGTCCGTCACACGAAGGCGGCCGAGGTGGCCGGCCCGCTGCCCGCCGGCGCCGAGGTGCGAGCACTGCCGTTCCCGACCCACCACGTCGCCCTTCACTGGGCCGGAAACCCCGACGCGGTCGTGACCGTGGCCTTCGCCACCGATGGCACGCGGTTCACCCCGCCGGCCACGGTCTCCCACGACGAGGTCGGCATGCAGCGGGGCAACGGCGAGACCTATGGCGCCATCCTGTCCGCCGGCGGGGCGACGTCGGCCCGGGTCACCAGCGACCGACCCCTTGGCCGCCTCACCATCCTCGCCCTGACCGAGGAGGCCGCCACGGTCGAGAGGACCGAGGTACCCAAGAATCCGGCCGGCGCCCAGACCCTCGATCAGGTCGTGCCCCGCTCCGGTTGGAACGCGGACGAGAAGCTGCGCTTCGACCGGCGGGGCAGGGAGATCTGGCCGCCGGTGTTCCAGACGGTGCAGAAGCTGGTGGTGCACCATACGGCCGGCGCCAACGGCGAGTCGGGCGAGGCGGCCAAGGCCACCATCCGATCGATCTACTACTACCACTCGGTCACCCAGGGCTGGGGCGACATCGGGTACAACTTCCTGATCGACGCCGCCGGCGTCGTCTACAAGGGCCGGCACTCCCACGCCCCCGGCAGCACGGCCGACACCATCACCGGCGAGAACGCCGCCGGCCAGGGTGTGACCGCCGGCCACGCCTATGGCTACAACTCCGGCACCGTCGGCGTGGCCATGCTGGGCACCTACACCAGCATCGACGCCCCGGACCCGACCAAGAACGCCCTGCGGAACTTTCTGATCGCCAAGGCGAAGGCCCACGGGCTCGACACGGCGAAGGTCGGCCTCTACACGAGCCCGGTCAACGGGACGCAGGCCTCGTTCGAGAACGTGCCCGGGCACGCAGAGGTGCCCGGCAACGCCACCGACTGCCCCGGCGGGTACTTCCAGGACTCGGTCCTGCACCTCATGCGCAGCGAGATCCAGGCTGCCGCCGGCCCGGCGGATGTCACTCCGCCCTCCGATCCCTCCGCGCTCAATGCGGCCCTCAAGAAGCGCAACGCGGTGCTGAGCTGGCCCGCATCGGCCGGTGACGCCGGCACCGGCAACGGCGGGACCAGCGGCGTGGCCGGCTACGACATCTGGCGGGCACCCGCCGGCGGGACGCCGGCCCGGATCGCCAGCACGACCGCGCTCACCTACACCGACTCGTCGCGGGCCCAAGGCCAGACCTACGACTATTACGTGAAGACCTATGACGGCGCCGGCAACCGGGGGGCGGGCCGGAAGGCGGCCAAGGCGCTTTAGGGCTCCCTCAGCCCGGCCCCATCTTGCGGCCGTGGACGTCGCGCTCGATGGCGAAGAGGAGCGGAGCCTGCTGCTCGGCCAGCGGCGAGAAGAGGTCGTGGGCGACGAAGCGGGCGGCGATGGCGTCGATCTTCGCCGGCTCGGCCCGGTAGCTCACGTTGAAGAAGCGTTCCTGGCGGATGAGCGACCGGTCGACGCCCATGCCCGAGAGGGCGAGTTCCATCTCCTCGCACATGGCCCCGTTGCCCGACAGGTAGTACCGCTTCCCCCCCAGCGAATCGAGCAGCGGTGGCACCGTCTCGGTCAGCCGGCCCCGGAGGCCGTCCCACCCCTCGGGCGGCTGCGACAGTGAGATGGAGTAGGTGAAGTTGGGGTGGGCGGCGGACAGGGCGTCGAGGTCGTCGGTGAGGCAGATGTCCTCCTCCAGGCGCAGGCCCCAGAACAGCTGGATGCGCCGGCGATCGCCCTCCCGGAGGAGGTGGACGATGACCGAGTGCAGCGGGCTGATCCCGACGCCCGTGGCCAGCATGACCAACTCCGAGTCGATGTCGTCGTCCTTCGGCAGCATGGAGCGCCCCGACGGCCCCCGGAAGGCCAGGGTTGTCCCTGGGCGCATCGAGGCCAGGTAGTGCGACAGCGGCCCCTCCGGGAACACCCGGATCAGCATCTCGATGGTCCGGTCCGCCGCCGGCGGTTGGAACATGCAGTACGGGCTGCGCTGGATGCCCACGCCGGGCACGTCCTCCTGGAAGGCGAGGAACTGCCCGGGCTTGAAGTCGAATGGCAGGTCGTCGGTGACGTGGGCACCGATGTGGACGGTGCCGGTCTCCGTCAGCCGGTTGACGGAGACCACCTCGGCCCTCCGCCCGAACCGGGACTCTTTCTCCCACATCCGGTCACCGCTGGACCGAGGATCGACGGTGGCCATGGCCCTTCCCTCCCGTCTTTGGACCAATGATCCTAGGCCGTCGTGTGGCACAGGCGAGAATTCACGTAGAATGCACAGGACGAGGAAGTCAGTGGGGCTTCGCTCTGACGAAGAGAAGAGATAAGCGTGGCAACAGGTACTGTGAAGTTTTTCAACGCAGAGAAGGGCTACGGCTTCATCTCTCGCGAGCAGGGCGATGACGTCTTCGTGCACTACTCGAACATCGAAGGTCGTGGTTACCGCTCCCTCGAGGAGGGCCAGAAGGTCGAGTTCGACGTGGCACCTGGCCGGAAGGGTGAGGAAGCCCAGAACGTTCGGGCCATCTGAGCTCGGAAGTTCTCTGACCAAGCCGCCGGCCACGGCCGGCGGCTTTCTGCTTACCCCACCGGCCCAAAGGAGATCAGATGGGCGGTCAGCGCACCAGCTTTAGCAAGCTTCAACGCGATCGAGACAAGAAGGCCAAGGCAGCCGCCAAGCGGGAGAAGCGCCAGGAGCGCTCCGCAGGCACCGACGGTGACGACGTAGTCGAGTTGCTGGTCGAAGACGACGGCAAGAGCGAGTTGTCAGCCGACGACCTGCTCAAGCT
This sequence comes from uncultured Acidimicrobiales bacterium, assembly GCA_964479465.1. GTDB lineage: Bacteria > Actinomycetota > Acidimicrobiia > Acidimicrobiales > AC-14 > CADCTB01. Next base: position 14,051 of record CAYZMG010000046.1, on the reverse strand, counting down.
GATCGAGTCGATCCACCAGCGCTACGACGCCGGCACCATGACGCTCGAGGAGTTCGAGGAGCAGAAGGTCGACCTCTTGGGTCGGCTGCCCGTCGACTAGGGGTTCTGGCGCTCAGGCGCCCAGTTCTTCGGAGAGCTCCAACCAGCGTTCTTCCGCCGCGCCAAGAGCCGCCTCCGCCTCGGCGAGAGCCTTGGCGGTGGCGGTGAGGGCGACGTGGTCGGCCGGATCGTGAGCCGCCAACTCGGCGGCCAACCGGTCGCGCACCGCCTCGGCGTCGGCCATGGCCCGCTCGGCGACGCCGATGAGCCGGCGCAGGGTGCTGGCCGAACGCGGCTTGGGAGCGGCCTTCTCGGGCGCGCCGTTGCCGGGCTTGTCGCGGGGTGCCGGCGCCGGTTTGGGCGCCGGCTTGGCCGGCGCCGACACGTAGCCGGCGTAACCGTTGGGGGCGAGGGTGGCACCGCCCCGACCGTCGAGCACCAGCACGTCCTCCACCGTGCGCTCCAGCAGCGCCCGGTCGTGGCTGACCACCACCAGTGACCCCGGCCAGGTCTCGAGGTGGTCCTCCAGGGCGCGCAGGGTGTCGAGGTCGAGGTCGTTGGTGGGCTCGTCGAGGAGCAGGACGTTGGGCATGCGGGTCAGGGTGAGCAGCAACTGCAGGCGCCGGCGCTCCCCGCCCGAGAGCGTGGCGATGGGCGCCTGCTGGATGTCGTTGTCGAACAGGAACCGCTCCATGAGCCGGGCCTGCTCCCAGTTGGGCTGGGTGGCCGGGGCGGCCACCGCCTCCCGCACCCGCTGGGCGGGGTCGAGCTCCATGCCGGCCTGGCGGTAATAGCCGGTCCGCACCGTGGCTGCGGTGCGTACCGAGCCCTCGGCCGGCGCCAGCCGGCCCTCGATGATCTCCAGCAGCGTCGACTTGCCCGAGCCGTTGGGGCCGAGGACTCCCAGCCGCCCGCCGGGCTCGAGATCCAGGTCAAGGTTCCGGAACAGCCAGGGCGCGTCGACTCCGCTCGGAGGGCCGCTCGGGCCCTCGCCGCCCCAGCGGTGCCCGACGCCGGTCAGGGTGATGACCAGATCGCCCAAGCGGGGCGTGGTGACGCCCCGGGAGGCGGCGGCCAGCTCGGGCGCCGCGGCTCGGGCGGCCGCCGGCCCGCCCTCCACGACGGCCGTCGCCGCCGCGATCCGGGCCTTCGGCTTGCGGGTGCGGGCCGGCGCCCCCCGCCGCAGCCAGGCCAGCTCGGACTTGGCCAGGTTGCGGCGCACGGCCTCGGTCGACGCGTCCCGCTCGGCCCGCTCGGCGCGGTTGGCCAGGTAGCTGGCGTAGCCGCCGTCGTGGACGTAGCCCCCGCCGCCCTCGATCTCCAGGATGCGCGTCGTCACCCGGTCGAGCACGTGGCGGTCGTGGGTGACGAGGACCAGGCCGCCCCGGAAGCCGGCCAGGCGGGCTTCCAGCCAGGCGATGGCCTCGACGTCGAGGTGGTTGGTGGGCTCGTCGAGCACCAGCAGGTCGACCTCGGCCACCAGCACCCGGGCCAGGGCGACCCGCTTGGTCTGGCCGCCCGACAGCGTGGCGACGTCGTCGCCGGCCACGGGGCCCATGCCCAGGTGCTCCAGGATGGCCGCCGCCTCCCAGTGCTGTCCTACCGCCTCCCGGACGGTTCCTGGCGGCAGCACCGGCTCCTGGTCGAGGTACCCGACCCGCACGTCGCGCCCCCGCCGCACGATGCCCTCCTCGGGCTCGCCGGCGCCGGCCAGGATGCGCAGCAGCGTCGACTTCCCGCTCCCGTTGCGCCCGACGACGCCCAGGCGGTCGCCGGAGCGCACCGTCACCGACAGGTTCTCGAAGAGGGGTCGGTCGGGCCGGCGGACGGTGGCCTTCTCGACGTCGACCAGGATCACGCCAGGCGCCGAACGGGAGCTACTGCCGTGGCCACGAAGCCGTGCCACGTCGGCGGCGGCAACGCCCGTGGCCGCACCCGCCGCCGTAGGCGGCCGCTACGGCTGCGGGCACCAAGGAGAGACAGGGCGGAGGCGGGGCGAGCTTTGCCCGCCCGCCGGAGCACGAACAACTCGACCGAATGGAGTGAGCGAAGCGAACGAATGAGGTCGAAGCACTACCAGATCACGTCATGACACTCGCACTGGCACCCCAGGGAGGCGGCGGCCGGGCCGAGTGGTCCGAGCCACCACTCGCGGCACGCATCGTGGTCGCCGGACGAGCACGACGAGCTGACCGGTTTCGCGGCGACCATCGCCGCCCCGCCGCCGGCGGCGATGAGCGCGGCCACCGCCGAGACGAGGAGGCGGCTCTTCCCTTTCGCCAGGCAGTCCTCGTCAGCACGGATGAAGCTGGTCGGCGGCGCTTCGTTCTTGGGCTGGGCGCCGAAGAGGGGCGCCTCGCAGTCGACCACGTTGGAGAAGTTGAACGGGACCATGGCCCAGCCCAGGGCCAGGGCCATAATGAACAGGACGCCGACGGGGACGAGCTTCTGGTGGCGGCTCACCCGTTGAACCGGCCACGGGCCACGAGGGCCTCGGCCACCTGCACCGCATTGAGTGCGGCGCCCTTGCGTAGGTTGTCGCCGCAGACGAAGAGCGCCAGCCCGTAGGCGGCGCCCGGGTCACGCCGGATGCGCCCGACGTAGGAAGGGTCGTTGCCGGCCGCCGCCAGAGGGGTGGGGATGTCGGAGACGACCACCCCTGGAGCCGAATTGAGGAGTTCTGTCGCCCGCTCGACGGACAGCGGCCGCGCGAACTCCACGTTCAGCGCCACCGAGTGGCCGGTGTAGACCGGCACCCGCACGCAGGTGCAGGAGACCGAGAGGCCCGGAATCTCGAGGATCTTCTGGCTCTCATGGCGGAACTTGTGCTCCTCGTCGGTCTCGTCGTCGACCAGCTTGCCAGCCAGGGGAATCACGTTGAAGGCGATGGGGGCGGCGAAGGCCTCGTTGGCGGGGTAGGCCACCGCGCCGCCGTCGTAGGTCAGCTCGGCCGACTTGGGCGCCACCTCGTTGGCCTGGCGCTCCAGCTCGCCGACGCCGCGCAGGCCGGCGCCGGAGACGGACTGGTAGGTGCTGACCACGATGCGCGTCAGCCCGGCCTCGTCGTGGAGCGGCTTGAGGACCGGCATGGCCACCATCGTCGTGCAGTTGGGGTTGGCGACGATGCCCTTGGGGATCGAGTCGAGGGCGTGGGGGTTGACCTCGGCCACCACCAGGGGCACGTCGACGTCGTGGCGCCAGCCCGAGGAGTTGTCGACCACGATGGCGCCGGCGGCGGCGACCTTGGGCGCCAGCTCCTTGGACAGTGTGGCGCCGGCGGCGAAGAGGGCGAGGTCGAGGCCGGCGAAATCGGCGGTGGCCGCGTCCTCCACCGTGATCTCGCCGCCCGCCCAGGGCAGCGTCCTACCCGCCGAGCGGGCCGACGCGAACAACCGAAGCTGGTCGACGGGGAAGCTCCGCTCCGCCAGCAACGTGCGCATGATGCCGCCGACGAGTCCGGTGGCTCCGACAATCCCTACGTTCATGGGTGTAAAGGTACCGACTTCAGACCTGGGGCGAATCGAGTTCGAAGGCGGAGTGCAGCGCCCGGACCCCCCGCTCGACGTCGGCGGCACGCACGACGCAGCTGATCCGGATGGGGCTGGTGGAGATCATCTCGATGTTGAGGCCCTCGCCGGCCAGGGTTTCGAACATGGTGGCGGCCACTCCGGGGTGGGTCTTCATGCCGGCGCCGATGAGGCTGATGCGGGCGATGTCGGCGTCCGGCGCTACCCGGGCGGCGCCCAGTTCGTTGGCGATCTGCTCGGTGATCCGGGTGGCGACGGCCAGGTCGGCCTTGGGGAAGGTGAAGGAGATGTCGGCCAGGCCGGTGACGGAGACGTTCTGCTCGATCATGTCGACGTTGACCGCCTCGTCGGCGAGGGCACGGAACAGCCGGGCGGCAATGCCGGGCTTGTCGGGGACGCCCACCACCGTCACTTTGGCCTCGGAGGTGTCATGGGTGACACCCGAGAGAATGGCCTTCTCCACCTCTTCCTCCTTCATCACCCAAGTGCCGGGCTCCCACGTGAAGCTCGACCGCACGTGCAGTTTCACGCCGTGGTTCCGGGCGAACTCGACCGAGCGGGCGGCCAGCACCCGGCCTCCGGTGGCCGCCATCTCCAGCATCTCCTCGAAGGCCAGCGACTTGAGCCGGCGGGCCTCGGGGACCACGCGGGGGTCGGCGGTGTAGACGCCGGCCACGTCGGTGTAGATCTCGCACATGTCGGCGCCGAGGGCGGCGGCGAGGGCGACGGCGGTGAGGTCGGAGGCGCCCCGACCCATGGTCGTGACCTCCTTGTCGGTCGACACGCCCTGGAACCCGGCGACCACGACGATCTTGCCCTGAGCGAGGGCCTCGGTCACCCGCTCGGCCCGGATCTCGACGATCTTGGCCTTGCCGTGGGTGGTGTCGGTGATGATCCCGGCCTGGCTGCCGGTGAGCGACGACGCCGTCTCCCCGAGCTCCCAGATGGCCATGCACAGCAGGGCCATGGAGATCCGCTCGCCGGCGCTGACCAGCATGTCGAGCTCGCGAGCCGGTGGCTCGGCCGAGATCTCGCTGGCCAGATGGAGCAGGTTGTCGGTGCTGCGACCCATGGCGCTGACCACCACGACCACATCGTGGCCGCGACGGCGCGTGCGCACGACGTGATCGGCAACGGCGCGGATCCGGTCGGCGTCGGCAACTGAGGTGCCGCCATACTTCTGAACGACGAGTGTCACTGGCGGGACTCACGGTACCAGTGCCGATACGGTGGTCCTTCGTGCCGACACAGAAACGGGAGCGCAAGAAGCAGGGCCACCAGGCCCGGCAGGCGGCCATCGCCGCCGCCAGGAAGCGCCAGCAGGCCCGGAGCCGGGCCATCGCCGGCGGTTTTCTGGCCGTTGTGCTCATCGCCGGCGTCGCCGTGCTGGTGAATCCGGGAGGCGACGACCAGGACGTCGCCAGTACCGGGCCGACCACCACCATCGAGGGCGGCGCCTCCACCACGCTGGCCAAGAAGCCAGTCGAGCTTCCGCCCCTGCCGGCGGGCGCATCGATCAAGGGCGACACCCCGTGCCCGCCCACCGACGGCTCGGCCCAGCGGACCACCTCGTTCGAGAAGCCACCGCCGCTGTGTGTGGAGGTGGCCAAGAACTACACGGCCGAGATGCAGACATCGAAGGGCACCATGACCATCGCCCTCGACGTGCGTAACGCGACCAAGACGGTGAACAACTTCGTCGTCCTCGCCCGCTACAAGTACTTCGAGGGCATCGCGTTCCACCGCATCGTGCCCGGCTTCGTGCTCCAGGGCGGTGACCCCCAGCAGACCGGCACCGGCGGCCCCGGCTACAAGTTCGAGGACGAGCTGCCCAAGGCCGGCTCGTACCAGATGGGCTCGCTGGCCATGGCCAACTCCGGCGCCAACACCAACGGGAGCCAGTTCTTCATCGTGTCCGGCGACGCCGGCACCAGCCTGCCGCCGCAGTACTCGCTGTTCGGCCAGGTCGTCCAGGGCATGGAGGTGGTGGAGGCCATCGAGGAGGTCGGCATCGCCGGCACCCAGGACGGCAAGCCCAGCGAGGTCGTGAAGATCCTGACCGTCAACATCAAGGAGACGTGAGCCCAATGCCCACCGAGTGTCCCGCCGCCGACGGCTCCAGTCCCAAGACCACCAAGTTCAGCGGCCCGCCGCCGATGTGCATCGACCCGACGAAGCGCTACACGGCCACCATGGTGACCAACAAGGGCACGATGACGATCGAGCTTGATCCCGGGGCTGCCCCCAAGACGGTCAACAACTTCGTCGTGCTGGCCCGCTACCACTACTTCGACGGCGTGACCTTCCACCGCATCATCCCCGGCTTCGTCATCCAGGGCGGAGACCCCCAGGGCACCGGCATGGGCGGCCCCGGCTACCGCTTCGAGGACGAGTTGCCCAAGCCCGGCCGCTACGAGATCGGCTCCCTGGCCATGGCCAACGCCGGCCCCAACACCAACGGCAGCCAGTTCTTCATCATCTGCGGCATGAGCGGCATGCAGCTTCCGCCCCAGTACTCCCTGTTCGGCAAGGTCGTCGACGGCCTCGACGTCGTCCTGGAGCTGGAGAAGGTCGGCACCCCCGGCGCCGGCGTGCCCAAGCAGAAGGTCCTCATGGAGTCGGTCACGATCACCGAGTCCTGACGCAAGCCGTTCTGGCTGCAGTGGCGGTCGGATACGACCGCCAGTGCAGCCAGTTCAGGTGGGGAGGGCGTCCAGGCCGGCCTCGTGGCCGTTTTGGAACACGACCACGCCGCCCACGCCGGCGACGCTCCACGCCCCGTCGACGCCCCGGATCAAGGCCGTGCGCTCGTCGATGCCGACGATCGGGAGGCCCTTGGGCGCCAGGGTGATGGTGCGCTTGGCCTTTTCCTCCGACCAGGTGTTGTGGTGGGGGATGACCGCCACCTGGGCCAGCAGGCCCAGGCCGAGGGTGAAGGCGCCGCCGCGGGGGTCGACCATGGGGTCGCAGAGGGCCATGGCGCCGGCGGACGAGCCGGCGAGGACGGCGCCGCCCTGCCACGCCTGGCTCAGGGCGTCCCAGCACGGCGAGTCCTTGAGCACCGAGCGCAGGTGCAGCGGGGATCCGCCGGAGAGGTAGATGAACCTGGCGTCGCGGAGGGCGGCCACGTTGACTTCCTGCTCGGAGTCGGGCCGGGCCAGGATCATGAGCCCCCGGACCTTCGCGCCGAGGCTGGCGAACCACTGTTCGGCGGTTTCCACCGCTCGGTCGGGGTGCTCGTAGGCGGCGGCGGTCGGCAGGACCAGCACCTCTTCGGTGCCACTGGCCGCCAGCAGGTCGCGGTCGAAGGTGCATCCCTCCCGCCACTCTCCGCCTCCGACGAGGGCCAAAGGACCGTGCATCGGGCCAAACTAGCCCGATGCTCAGGGGCACTCAGGTGAGCCTGCGTCCGGTCTCCGTCGCCGACGTGCCGGCGCTGACCGAGTTCTTCGCCGTCCCCGAGGTGGCGGAGTGGTGGCCAGGTGAGAACGAGGTCCGGCTGCGGGCCCGCCTGGACGACGAAGACGAGGGCGTTGGGCTGGTGATCGAGCTCGACGGGCGCTTGATCGGCTACATCCAGTACTTCGAGGAAACCGACCCCGATTACCGCCACGCCATGATCGACATCACCCTGCACCCCGACTGGTGCGGCCGCGGCCTGGGCACCGATGCTTTGCGGGCCCTGGCCCGCCACCTGTTCGAGGATCTGGGCCACCACCGGATCATGATCGACCCGGCCGTGGTCAACGCTCGGGCCATCGCCTCCTACCGCAAGGTCGGCTTCCGCGACGTGGGGGTCATGCGCCGCTACGAGCGGGCCAACGACGGCACCTGGCGCGACGCCCTGCTCATGGACCTGCTGGCCGAGGAGCTCGTTCCCGGGGGTGAAAAGCGTCAGGCTGGCGCTCGACCAGTGACATAGAAGCAGCGGTCGCCCAGGCTTCCGAAGGAGTAGGAGGGGTAGAGGCCGCCGAACATCTGGCGGGTGCGGTCGGTCCAGGCCAACGCCTCGGGCGAGGAGATGCGGTGCACGACCTGCATCACCGCGCCGTCGAAGATGCGGTACTCGGCCCAGACGCCCGGGTAGTCCTTCGTCGCGCCCACCTCCGCCCACGGCACGTCGCCCGTCTCGGGGAACCGGCGCACGGCGTTGCGGTGGCTGTGGCCGGCGAAGTAGCCGGCCAGCGCCGGCCGCCGGCTGAACAGCCCGACGAGCCGCTCGGAATCCTCGGCGTTGATGCCGGCGGTGAACGCGGCGTGGTCGAAAAGGGGGTGATGGCCCATGACCAGCACCGGCGTGGTCTCGTCGCCGGCGAGGTCGTCCAGCCAGTCGAGCTGCTCCTCGGTGACCCGTCCGCCGGCCTGGGCCGCTACCGCGGTGTCCAGCAGGGCGATGCGGGCGCCGGCGACAGTGACCAGCTCGGTCGCGGGCCGGGGTCCGAGCTCGGAGCGGGAGCTCACGTCGTGGTTGCCGTAGGTCCAGTGGAGCGGGAGGCCGTCGAAGATGTCCATGAACGTCTTCAGCTCGGCGCCGGCGCCCTGGCCGGTGAGGTCGCCCTTGGTGATGACGGCATCGGGCTCGGCGGCGGCGATCTCCGCCGCCGCGGCCCGGGCCATCGTTTCGGGGTACGGAGGCTCGCCGGGCTCTGCACTCAGCGGCGGACCGAGGTTCACGCCGTCGTAGCGCCCGCACTCCGTCTCGCCGATGTGCAGATCGCTGACGGTGACGACGGTGGCCAGCCGTTCACCGCCGGCCTTGGGCAGCGTGCGGAAGCTCATGCCCTCGACCGTGTGTTCCTTGCCGGGACGCAGGCCGTCCACCCGCACCACCCGCAGGCCGTCGTGGAGGACGGCCTCGGTGTCGGTGACGGTGGTCAGCTCCACCGGTGGCTCGCAGGCCGCTCCCACCGGCGGTCCGCCCACCGCCACCGGCTCGCCGGCTGGAGGGGAGGGGGGCCGGCGCTCTCGGCCGCTTGCAGCTCGACGGCGAGGGCGACGGCGATGGCGAGCACCTCGGGAGGGACCTGCTCAGAGAGGGACATTGCCGTGCTTGCGGGTTTCCGTCTCCGGGCGCTTGGACCGGAGCATGGCCAGGCCCTTGATGAGCGCGGACCGGGTGGCCGCCGGCTCGATGACGTCGTCGACGTAGCCCCGCTCGGCGGCGATCCACGGGTTGGCGAAATGCTCGATGTAGCCGGCGACCAGCTCCGCCCGCGTCACGGCAGGGTCGTCGGCCTCGGCCAGCTCCCGCCGGTGGAGGATCTCGACCGCACCCTGCGGGCCCATCACGGCCATCTCCGCCGACGGCCAGGCGAAGGCGAGGTCGGCCCCGATGGCCTTGGAGTTCATGACTACGTAGGCGCCCCCGTAGGCCTTGCGGGTGACGACCTGGATGCGGGGAACGGTGGCCTCGCAGAAGGCGTAGAGCAGCTTGGCGCCGTGGCGGATGATGCCCCCGTACTCCTCGTCCTTGCCGGGTAGGAAGCCGGGAACGTCGACGAAGGAGACCAACGGGATGTTGAAGGCGTCGCAGGTCCGCACGAAGCGGGCCGCCTTCTCCGAGGAGTCGATGTCGAGCACGCCGGCCAGGACCTCGGGCTGGTTGGCGACAATGCCCACCACGTGGCCGTCGAGGCGGGCCAGGCCGCACACGATGTTCTGTGCCCAGAGGGGGGCGTACTGGAACAGGTAGCCGTCGTCGACCACCTCGGCGATCACCTGGGTCATGTCGTAGGCCTGGTCAGTGCGCGCGGGGAGCAGGTCGTTCAGTGCCGGCGATTCCCGGGTGGGGTCGTCGGTGGGCTCGGCCCACGGCGCCGGCTCATCGTTGTTCGACGGCAGGAACGACAGCAGCTGGCGGACGTCGTGAAGGCAGACGTGGTCGTCCTCGGCCACGAAGTGGGCGACGCCGGAGCGGGTGGCGTGGGCCATGGCGCCACCGAGGTCCTGGAGGCTGACGTCCTCACCGGTCTCGGCCTTCACCACGTCGGGGCCGGTGATGAACATGTAGGAGGTGTCCCGGACCATGAACACGAAGTCGGTCAGTGCGGGGCTGTAGACCGCGCCGCCGGCGCAGGGGCCCATGATCACGCTGATCTGGGGGATGACGCCCGAGGAGTGGGCGTTGCGGCGGAAGATGCCGCCGTAGGAGTCGAGGGCCACGACCCCTTCCTGGATGCGGGCGCCGGCGCCGTCGTTGATGCCGACGAAGGGGGCGCCGGCCTGGTCGGCCATGTCCATGACCTTGTGGATCTTCTCGGCGAAGACCTCGCCGAGGCTGCCCCCGAAGACAGTGAAGTCCTGGCTGAATACGAACACCTGCCGGCCCCCGACGGTGCCCCAGCCGGTGATGACGCCGTCGGTGTACGGGCGGTTGCCGGCGACGCTGGGCTCGGTGGACCGGTGGCGGGCCAGGACGTCGAGCTCGACGAAGCTCTCGGGGTCGAGCAGCTCCTCGACTCTCTCGCGGGCGGTCATCTTGCCGCGGGCGTGCTGGCGGTCGACTGCGTCGGCCGAGCCGGCGTGGATCGCCTCGTCCTTGCGGGCGCGGAGGTCCTTTAATCGGGGATCCACGGGGACGAGGTTACCGGGGGTCGAGGGCGGCGATTCTGTCCATGAATCTCCAGGCCCGCAGGCGGGTCACCATGTCCTCCAGGGCGTCGGTGGGACCGGTCCAGCGGAGGTCGTCCACGTCGGCCAGAACCTTGGCCTCGCTGCGGAGGGTGGCCAGGTCGCGGAAGAGCAGGGCCAGGTCGCGCTGGGTGTTCAGGGAGGCGGCCAGGCGTGCCGCGCCCCGCACGGTGACGTCCCACCGGAAGTGGTGCTCGGGGATCTCCTCGATGTGGAAGTACTTGGCCAGCACGGCGCTGGCCGACGTCTTGCCCCAGCCCGGCAGGCCGGGAAAGCCGTCGGCGCTGTCGCCCACCAGCGCCAGCCAGTCGGGGATCGACTCGGGGAGCACGCCGTACTTGGCCTGAACGCCCTCCTCGTCGGTGAAGACCTTGGCCCGCCGGTCGAACTGGACCACCCTGGTGCCGAGCACCATCTGAGCCAGGTCCTTGTCCGGGGTCATGATGATCACCTGCTCGACCCGGTCGTCGGCGGCAGCGGTGGCGGCGGCCGCGGCGAGAGCGTCGTCGGCCTCCAGCTCGACCATGGGAAAGACGACGACGCCAAGGGTCCCGAGCGCCTCCTCGAGCAGCGGGAACTGGGCCAGCAGCTCCTCCGGCACGCCGGCGCTGGACTTGTACCCCGGCCACATGTCGTTGCGGAACGACTCGATGACATGGTCGGTCGCCACGCCGAGGTGGGTCACGCCCTCCTCGAGTAGCTGGAGCACGCTCCACATGACGCCCCGGGTGGCGGCGACCTCGTCGGTAGGGTCCCGGTCGCCCTTCGGCACGCCGAAGTGGTGGCGGAACAGCTCGTAGGTGCCGTCGAGCAGGTGGACCTTCACGCCGTGACGCTACGTCGGACCGGCGGCCTCGATCCGGAGAGTGTGCCGAGTGTGCATTCTTGTACCTCTGAGGTACAAGAATGCACAACGGCGACGGCACGGACTACGCCGCCCCCCTGCCCCCGGTTGAGCGCCTGTCCACGACCGTACGGCATCGATCCAGTGGTGGCGCAGCTGCGGCCAGTCCGCCGGTCCGTTCGCCGTGAGGGCCTCCAGGGTGACCTGGGCGCCGGCGTCGGTGCCGGCGAGAAGATCACCTGGGTGCCCCCGGTTGTCGGAGACGATGAAGCCCCACCCCCGCCGCTCACACCGCTGAATGGCGGCATCCCACTTGGCGAGGTTCACCTGGTCGGCCCAGGCTGTGCGAGGTTTGGCCTCGACAAGCAGCGACCGGCCATCAGCGAGGCGAACGGCGAAGTCGGGGATGTAGTCGCGCTGCCGCTCTGACCAGGTGTACTCGATTCTGAACGGCTGCTCGCAGTAGTCGACGACCTCCGGAGACCGGTCGAACAGGTCCAGGAGGTGCTCTTCGAGGCCGCTGTCGTGCCGAGCCCCAGGAGCCGCCCCATTCGTCGGCTGGCCATGCGGACGTCTCGCCGTCAAGCACCTCCATGGTGATCGACCCTACGCCGCCCCTGTGACAGTCGCCTGAGGGTCCCGCACGACCCAGCCGAGGAGGCCGGCGAGGGAGAAGCCGAAGGCGTTGAGGGTGCCGTGGATGCGGGCCATGGCAGGGACATCGAGGACGGGGACGTCGTAGTGCTGGCCGGCGGCCCAGAACACGGCCAAGACCATGGGCGCACCGACGCTGAGCGCGGAGGCGCCGAGCAGCGCCTTGGCGCCGGCGCCGGCGGTGAGCGGCAGCACCGCGGCCAGGGTGAGGGCGAACGTCGATCAGGGTCAGGTCGACGGCGCCGGTAGCGGCGACCACGGCGGTGACGATCCATACCGCCGCCCCGAGAACGGCGCCCCGCATGCCGGCGACCACGCCCGGACCGTAGGCTCTGGCCATGATGTCCCGCTGGCGGTTGGTGGCGACGGTCCTGCTTCTCTCTCTGCTCGCCGCATGCGGCGGTGGTGGTGGCGGCGACGAGGAGGATGCGGTTGGGCCGGCGCCGGCGACAGGCACGGCCGGTGACACGGCACGGGCGCGCACGATCGTGCTCCAGCAGTCCGACATGCCGGCGGGCTGGCGAGGGGTGGCGCACACCGAGACGCCGCTCGAGATCGAGCGGGCCCGGGCCATCTCCGCCTGCCTGGGCCGGCCGGATCCGGATACCTTCCGCAGCGCCCGTGTCTACGGTCCCGACCTCACCCTGGGCCAGACACAGGTCTCGTCGATCTCCACCGTCCTCAACACGGTCGAGGACGCCCAGGCCGATCTCGCCGCTGTCCGGGGCCCCAAGTACGGCCAGTGCCTGGCCCCCGCGTTCGGCGACGACCTGCGCCGGCAGGCCGCCGACGCCAAGGTGGAGAACGTCGCCACCGAGCCGCTCCAGGTCGAGAGCTTCGGCGACGGCTCGGTCGGCATCCGCCTCACCGCCGACCTCGTCTACGCCGACCGCACCGACCACCTCTTCGCCGACCTCGTCTACATCACCAAGGACCGCACCACGGTGAGCGCCACCTTCTTCTCCTTCGTTCAGCCCTTCCCGGACCAGCTCAGGGAGTCCCTGGTGTCCCGCATGGGCCACCGCATCGCCGCCTCCTGATCAGCCGGCGCGCTGGTTGAAGTGGATCCAACGCCGGTCGAGCCGCTCCCCGGTGGGGTGCGACCAGCCGCCGGCGACAATGTCCAATTCCTGAGCCGCGAGATCGAGCCGCGCTCCGGGCACGATCGGGCGGCCGCAGGGATCGAGTGCTCGACCCCGTTCATCGGTGAAAATGATGCCGTCAGGATCGTCGGCATTCCCTTCTATACCGAGCTTTCCGAGATGGTGTAGCCGATGATGTCGGCGGCAGAGGGCGATGAGGTTGTCGGTGTCCGATCCGCCGCCGTCTTCCCAAAGACGTGATGGACGTGCAGCCACCGGCTGCGGTCACATCCGGGGACCCGGCAACCCCGGTCACGCTCCTCGATGACGATCCGGGTGCGATCAGGCACGGTGCGGAAGGCCCGCCCCACGCTGACCGCCTTGCCACCGGCCTCGATGACGGGCCGGACGCGTACGTCGCAGCCGAGGAAACGCCGCAGCCCGGCGCTCAGGCCGTCACCTAGATGCAGGTGGCCGTTGGTGTTGCCGCCGGCGTCGGTGCCGACGTGGAGGAGCACCAGGTTGCGGTCGTGGTCGGGCCTCGACGCCCCGCCCAGGGACCGGTCGGCCATGGCCACGAAGGCGTCGGCCCAGTCGACGTGCGCAGGCACCGGCTTCGACGCCGCTTCGTGCTCGGCGGCCCGGAACAGCTCGTCTCGAGCGGCGACGAGCGCCCGCTCCACCAGCGCACCCTCATCGGCGGGCAGCTCGGCGGACAGCTGCCAGGTGCCCCGCTCGGTAGTGCCGAAGCTCACCTTGCGGGGTTCCGCCGGCGCCTCCGGCTCCTTCGGCTCGGTGGGATCGCCCTGCGCCTCGTCGACGAACGGGTAGGTACCCAGCACCCGCCGGAGTTGCACCACGGTGGCCGAGCGGGCCAGCGTGGCCACCTCGGTGTCGGCCCACGCCGGCGCGTGCCGGCACACCACCGCGACCTGGTCTTCGCACAGCTCTCCTTTGTCGAACGCGCCCCGGGTCTCGGGCAGCTCCGCCAGCCGGCGGGCCATGAGGACCAGCGTCTTGGATCGCGTCGGCGACACCCCGCACTTCCAGGCCACCCACTGCGAGGCGGAGTGGATGCCCGCCCCGTGCCAGGACTCCGTCTCGAGAACCCCTGCGATGAGGCTGACAAGCCGCCCGGTGGCCGCGTTCATCACCCCGCACGCCTGAGCCAATTCCAGTTCCGGCTGCGGCGCCCTCAGACCGCCGGCGCCGCCGGCGCCGCCGGCCGCCGGCGCAGGACACGGCTCGTGCCCCACACGATCAGGCCAAGGACGG
>CAYZMG010000045.1:0-33973 GCA_964479465.1 uncultured Acidimicrobiales bacterium | reverse complement strand
CTACGTGACCAACCACCCCGCACGGGGAGGCGCCTCAATCAATACATGCGGTTATGAGGACGATGTCAATCCGCTGTGCCCCGGGCGACCACCCATTCGTGGGGCTGGCCGGTGATCTCGGCGACGAGCTCGAGGCGCGGAAGTCATTCGGGGTCCGGGCCGCATCTTTCCCAGCGGTCGCCGATCACCCGCTCGGGCGGCGGGTGTGCGTGCCCTTTCCCGGCCGATCCGGTCGAGGGCAGCGATGTCTTTGCCGGCGTCGGGTCGTTGCTCCTCGTCGCCGAGTTGCTCACCAAGCCCCTGCGCGAGGGCTCAAGCACCCGGCTCGACGAGCTGGGCGCCCTCCTCACCAGACTCGACCTACGCCCGGTAGTCACCGCCCCTACCCCGAGGATCTGCCCGAGTGACGGCGAAGATCGCCACGGCGGCCGCCCAGGCGCCCCGGGTACTACGGTCAGAACGGCTATGGCGATCACACTGCAGGGACTGCGGACAGTCATCTACCCGTCGCCCGACGTGGAGGCGGCGAAGGCCTGGTGGACGGGCCTGCTCGGCATCGAGCCGTACTTCGACGAGCCCTTCTACGTCGGCTATGAGGTCGCCGGCTACGAGCTCGGCCTCCTACCCGACGGCAACCCGGCTGATGGGGCCATCACCTACTGGGGGACCGACGACGTGGCTGCGGCAGTGGAGGCCGCGATCGCCCTGGGGGCCGCGCCGCACGCACCTGTGGTCGAGGTGGGCGGCGGCATCGTCACGGGAAGTGTGACGAACCCCCTCGGGATCATCGTCGGCTTCATCGACAATCCCCATTTCGGGGGTTAGGCCAGCGAAGCCAGGTCGGGAAGGCCCGCCGGCGCCGGCACGCGCTCGCGGATCCACAAGCGCCGGCGGGCCGTCTTCGCCGGCGTCGGTTCGGCCTCGACGGCCGGAAGCGCGCTGAGCGCGGCCCGGTTCGCCCAGTGGGCCAGCAGGGCGATGTAGGCGATGAACGAATTGAGCAGGAACAGGTGGACGGCAAGCAGCACACGGAAGGTGGGGAGTAGGCCGACCACGAGGGTGACGGCCATGGCCACCAGCAGGCCGCCGGCGACGCGCCGGCGACACTGGATACGCAGAGAGCGGACCTGTGCAGGTCGAAGAGGCTCGTCGCGGTCCGGAGTCGACCCAATGCTGAGAAGGAAGGCCTCCTGGCGGGCCGCGTGGGCGCGGAGGGCGGGCGGCACCAGCACCGCGGCCCAGATGAGCGCCAGGAGCAGGACCACAACCATGGCCGCGCCTACCTGACCACCGCTCGATCCGCCGCCCGACCACGCGCCCGGGGCATGGCGGTCAGACTAGAGCAAGATGTGCTTGGACTCCAGTGGAAGCGCCCCTAGAGGCGATCGTCACTTAGCGGGGCGGGCAGGTGCAGTTGTCGGTGGCCATGTTGCAGCCGTTGCAGGCGACGCGGCCTTCGTGGTTGTCGATGTGGACGCCCTTGCCACACAGCGCGCACTGGCCTCTTGCGATGATCTCGTCGAGCTTGGTCATTTCGCTCCTGCTCCTTCTTCCCCGGCGCCGGCCTGGTGGCCGGCGGGGTTCCAACGATGTGCCTGGACTCTAGTCAGGACAATGGTAGCGGCGCGGCTCCAAATAACAATGGGTGGAGGCGTATTCTGGACAGCGTACGAACATGAAAACCCGACGCAGGACCCGGAGTGGCGATGTCCACCAGTAGAGCGGTCACGCGCAAGGTTTACCGCTGCCCGGAATGCTACGCCCGGGTGGTCGGCGAGCCCGACGACGACGCCAAGACCACGCTCTGGCTGCACGGCCTCTCGGGCCGGTGCCGAGCCAAGCAGACCCCCAAGACCGAGAAGCCCCGCCGCAAGGAGCGGTTGGAGGCGATGCTCGGAGAGGAGTGGGGCTAGCCCTGCCCTCGTGGTGACCGGCGCGCGCCCCGGCGCGCCCCGGCGGGGTAGCGTTTCGGGGTGTTCGTGCCCGAGCCAAGCCAGGTCGGCCGGACGGCGGTACGAGCCGCCGGCAAAGGTTCGCGGGTCATCGTCCAGCTGGCGGTCATCGTCGGCGTCGGCGGCGCCGTCCTGGCCCTCCTCGGCGCCCTCCTCTTCGACCAGGCCAAGGCGTTCTTCACCGCCGGCGAGGCCGGCTCCGACGTGGCCAAGATCGAGCTGGCCCCCCTCGCCCAACGCTCTGTCCTCTACGCCGCCGACGGAACGATGCTGCAGTACCTCCACGGCGAGGAGGACCGGCTTCCGGTCACGCTCGATAAAGTGCCCCAGCACGTCGTCACCGCCGTCCTTGACGCCGAGGACGAGCGCTACTTCGAGCACGGCGCCATCGATCTCCGGTCCATGACGAGGGCGCTGGTGTCCAACCTGGAGGCCGGCGAGATCTCCGAGGGCGGGTCGACCATCACCCAGCAGCTGGTCAAGACGGCGCTGTTGAACCCGAAGCAGGACATCAACCGCAAGCTGCAGGAGGCCTCCCTGGCCATCCGGCTTGAGCGGCAGATGTCGAAGAACGAGATCCTCGAGCGCTACCTGAACACCGTCTACTTCGGCAACGGCGCCTACGGCCTCCAGGCGGCCGCCGAGCGGTACTACCAGACCGATGTCGACAAGCTCACCCTCGGCCAGGCCATCCTCCTTGCCGGCCTCATCCGCAACCCCGTCTACGCCGACCCGTTCAACAACCCCGAAGACGCCCGCGCCCGGCGCGACGTGATCATCGACCGGATGGCCCGGCTCAACCACGTCACGCCCGAGCAGGTCGTGGAGCTGAAGGCCGAGCCCCTGCCGACGCCCCTCCCGCAGGAGGACTTCGACAGTAAGAACTACTTCACCCGCCACGTCGTCGATCAGCTGCTCAATGATCCCAAGTACCTCGGCGGCACCGACTCCGAGCGCAACCGGCTGGTGTTCCGGGGCGGCCTCGACATCACCACCACCCTGGTACCCGGGGTCCAGGCCATGGCCGAGCAGTCGATCGCCGACACCCTGCCGGCGGACCGGGGGGAGTTCAACGCTGCCCTGGTGTCCGTCGAGCCCTCCAGCGGGGCGGTCCGGGCCGCGGTGAGCGGGCTCGACTTCGCAGACCACAAGATCGACATGGTCACGGGCCGGGGTCGCCAGACGGGGTCGTCGTTCAAGATGCTCACGCTGATGGCCGCCCTCGAAGCGGGCAATCTCCCGGCTGACACCATCCTGGGCTCGGCCCCCTGTGTGATCCCCGACCCCAAGAGCATCGAGGGGAAGTGGGATCCGAAGAACGTCGAGGGCCAGGCCGGCGGCGTCCTGACCCTCACCGACGCCACCGTCGGCTCGGTGAACTGCGCCTTCGCCCGACTGATCAAGCTGGTCGGTCCCGAGAAAGTCGTCGACGTGGCCCGGCGCATGGGTATCAAGAACGCCGACCTCCAGCCCTTCCTCTCCCTGACTCTCGGCTCGGTCGACGTGACCCCCCTCGAGATGGCCACCGCCTACGCCACCCTGGCCAACGACGGGGAATACCACGAGCCGTACTTCATCGACCGCATCGAGGACCGAGACGGAAAGGTGCTCTACAAGAGCTCCACCAAGGGTGAGCGCGCCGTCTCGGCGCACAACGCCCGCACCGCGCTGCAGATCCTCACCCAGGTCGTCTCCCGGGGCACCGGCACCGCCGCCCAGGTGCCGCGCTGGCAGGTCGCCGGCAAGACTGGCTCCACGGACAACGAGGCCGACGCCTGGTTCGTGGGCGTCACGCCCAAGCTGGCCACTGCGGTGTGGATGGGGGCGCCGGCCGGCTATGGCATCCCCATGCGCAACGTGGGCCCGTACCCCATCGTCTATGGCGGGACCTACCCGGCCCTTATCTACGGCACGTTCATGCGGCAATTCCTGGCCGGCCAGCAGGTGATCGACTTCGCGGCTCCGGAGCGGGTGCCCAACCAGCGGGCGCCGAAGTTCCTGGCCATCGAGGGCGAGCTACCGCCCTCGCAGTCCCAGCAGCGCCAGCAGCAGAATACCCAGGACCAGGACCGCAACGACGATCCAACGGTGGTCGTGGTGCCAGGGCCGCAGGCCACTGTTCCCAATCCCGTCATCCAGATCCCGGTGATCACGATCCCGGTGTTCCCCGACATCACCACGCCGCGGATCACGGTGCCGCCGGTCGTCATCGACGATGACGACGACAGCCCACCGACGACACGCCGCAACCGTGGGTAGCCGGACCGCTTGACGGTCTTCCACGACCTGTTGCAGGTCCAAGAGCACGACACCGCTGCCGACCGGTTGCGCCACCGGCGTGATCACCTCCCGGAGTTGGCCGAGCTGGGGGCCACCGAGGACGAACTGGCTCGCCTCGAGGCCGTGCTCGCCGATGCCGACGCCAAGGCGGTCGAGACCGCCCGCACCCAGCGCCGGCTCGAGGGCGAACTCTCGCTGCTGGAGTCCAAGCTCACCGAGCTCAACGCCAAGCTCTATTCGGGCGTCGTGAGCGCAGCCCGGGAGCTACAGGCCATGCAGAGCGAGGCCGCGACCATGCGGGAGCGTCGGGCCGGCTTGGAGGACGAGGTGCTCGAGGCGATGGGGGAGCAGGAAACGGTCGACGAGCAGCTTGCCGGGCTGCGCATCCGGCGCGACGAGCTGGACGCCCAAGGGGCCAAACTGCGGGCGGCGGTCGCCGAGGGCCAGGCCGAGGTGGACCGGGAGCTGGCCTCCGAGCTGGCGGCTCGGGCCGAGGCCGCGACCGCCATCCCCGCCGACCTCGCTGCGCTGTACGAGCAGCTGCGGGCCCACCTGGGCGGTGTGGCCGCTGCGCCGCTGGTCAATGGCCGCTGCGGAGGGTGTCACCTCGCGCTGCCGGCCACCGAGATCGACCGGCTGCGCAAAGAGCAGGCCGACGCTCTCGTGCGCTGCGAGCAGTGCGAACGCATCCTCGTCCGCCCCTGACGTGGTCTTTTGGCCCGCCGGGGTGGCCCTGGGACTGGTGTGGCTGGTGTTCAGGGACCCGGCGTTCGACTACCGGATGGTCGTCGTCGGCGCCCTGCTGCCTGACCTGATCGATGCGCCCTTCGGCGGCGCCCGCTTGGCGCACACCCTGCTTGCCGCAGTCGTGGTGCTGACGGTGGTGATGCTGGCGACGCGAGGCCGGCGCCACATGCGCCGCAGCCTGCTCGCCGTGCCCATCGGCATGTTCGCCCACCTGGTGGCCGATGCCATGTGGGCTCGCACCGAGCACTTCTGGTACCCCGCCTTCGGCGGCCCCCTGACCGGCCCCCTGCCGGCACTCGACCACGGGCTGGCCATCCTTCTCCTCGAGGAGCTGGCCGGTTTCCTCATCGTGGCCTGGTGCTGGCGGCGGTTCCGCCTGTCGGATCCAGCGGTGCGACGGTCATTCCTGCGGACGGGCCACCTACCGCGGGATCTCACCGGCTGAAGGGGCGCCGGCCACGGCCAGGTAGCGGTCGATCTCCACCGCCTGGAGGCGGGAGAGGACCTGCACCGCTTCCGCAACGTCCAGCTCCTGGAATGGTCCGGCGCCCGACAGGTGCCAGCGGCCACCGTCCACGGTGACCCAGATGCCCTGGTAGCCGGGCGGGGTGGGGTCGGCGGGAAGGCGCGTTCCCCAGATGACGGCGCCCGCCGGCGTGACGCCGAGGCGTTCGCACGCCAAAACGGTGACGTCCTTCGGGCACTCCGTGAGGCGGGCAGCCGCCGGAGGCGGCATGAACTGGAGCTTGACGACGCCGCTCCGCACTCGCCAGGAGACGCTGGCCCGAACGGCGGCCGGCAACGCCAGTGGCCCGGGCACAGTCGTGAGATCCAGGGGGTGCTCGACCGATGTCACGCGCCAGCCGGGCGCCGGGGCGTCGAGCGTGGTGCCATCGACGAGGGCCACGGGTACGGCCCCTCGCCGATAGAGGCCGGCGAGGTCGGGGACCGGGGCCGCGGTGCGGAGCACGACGGAGAGCGCGACGCAGACGACCGCCACCACGCCAGCAGGGCCTCCCAAGAGCACCGCCCGGCGGGCACGGAGGGCACCGGCCAGCGCCAGGACAACGACAGCAGCGGCCACCAGGAGCGCCAGCGCTGCGATCAGCCCGTACGGCCTGCCGGCATCCACCACGCCGGCCGCGGCGGCGACGACGATCGGAGCGAGGATGAGGCCGGTCGCCGTGGCCGCCCGGCGGCCTTCGGGGACTGCTCGACGAACGCCGGCGACCGTGACTGCCACGAACACCACGACCCCAGCAAGGAGGCCGGCGGCGGCGGCGGCCATGGCCGCCCCCAACTCCGCGAGGTCATTGGGGTTCGTGATCGTGGCGCTCGCCACGATCCCGCCGACCACGATCGCACTGATCAGGCCGCCGGATAGCGCGGCGCCGGCGGTTGCGGCGACACGAAGGGCCAGGCGGGAGTCGAAGGAGCGCATGCGCTCATGGTGACGAATCGTCCCCGGGAGCGCTATCCGGGCTTGGCCCTATCCTGTGGTGGGTTCGGTACGGGCCTGGGCCCGCCGTCAGTGCGAGTTTCTGGCCTGGAACATGTGGTAGAGCAGGATGAGCTGGGCGATGGCGAGAGGCTCGCTGCGGACGCCGGCGTCGATGCTGCCGAGGGACTCGGGCACGTCCTCGTCCACGCCGAGCTCCTTCCAGATCTCCTGCTCGACCTCCTTGGTGATCTCCCGGGGGGCGTAGGAGTGGATGTGGAGGGCGTCGACCGGCTTGCCGTCGTCGTCACGCGTCAGCTTCAGGTGCATGGCCTCGCGGTGATCGTCGGTGAGGATGTTCGCCAGGTCCGGGTGCGAGATCGTCGGGCGCAGGAGGAGCGTGGCCGACAGGGGCTCGGCCTCGTCGCGGCCCTCGATCTTGTCGAAGCGGATGACGATGTCGGCCTGCGACCGCTGGGGGCGGATGAACTGGGCCGACTCCGGCTCGCGCTTCTCGAGGTCGGCCAGCACCTGGTCCTCGGTGTAGCCCCGCTTCTGGGTGTCGCGCTTGATCTTCCAGTCGTAGCGGACGGGCTCGGGTGGATCGAGGTAGACGGTGGCGTCGAAGCAGGCCCGGGCCAGCTTGGAGTACAGGGGCAGCAGGCCCTCGATGATCACGTACTCCCGGGGCTCGACCAGGACCGGCCGGCCCAGCGTGCCGTCCTTGTGGTTGTAGACCGGCTTCAGGATCGGGTGGCCGAGCGCCAGCAGCTGGAGGTGCTGCTCCATGACCTCGACGTAGTTGCAGTCGGGATGCAGCGGCGTGAAAGGAAGGTTCTTGCGCTCGATGCGGTCGTAGCGGTGGTAGTCGTCGACACAGATCGACGTGATCCGGTCGGCGCCCAGGGCGTCGACGAGGCCCTTGGTGATGGTGGTTTTGCCGGCGGCGCTGTCGCCGGCGATGGCGAGCATGATCGGGCGGCCGGGGCCGTCTCCACCGTTGCGCCAGGCCTTCTGGAGGTTGACCTGCTTGTCGGGCATAGAAGTCTCCCTTTCGGTCAAGCTGCCAGGGCCGCTTCGGCCAGGCGTCGGAGTGTAGACACGCCGTCGGTGAGCCCGCCGGCGTGCTTGTACAGCGCGCTTCCGGCGATGAAGACCCGGGCGCCGGCCGTCGCCGCGCCGGCGATGGTGTCGGGCGAGATCCCGCCGTCGACCTCGAGGTCGATGTTGAGGCCGCTGGCCTCGATCATGTTGGCCGCCTCGCGGATCTTGGGCTCCATGGTCGAGATGTACGCCTGGCCGCCGAAGCCCGGGTTCACCGTCATGACGAGCACCATGTCGACCAGGTCGAGGACGTGCTGCACGACGGTGAGTGGCGTGTGCGGGTTGAGCGCCACGCCTGTCTTCCCGCCCGCACCACGGATGGTCGAAAGGGTCTTGTGCAGGTGGGTCGTGGTCTCGGCGTGGACGATGAGCATCTCGCAGCCGGCATCGAGATACTGCAGCATCATGGCGTCCGGGTTGACCACCATGAGGTGGGCCTCGAAGGGCACGTTGGAGTGTGGCCGGCAGGCCTTGATGACGTCGGGCCCGAAGGTGAGGTTCGGTACGAACACGCCGTCCATGACATCCCACTGAATCTTGTCGACCCCTGCGGCATCCAGCGCGGCGACTTCCTCGCCGAGCTTGGAGTAATCCGCCGGCAGGACGGACGGCACGATCTGCACCGGGCTGGCCGGTGGCCGGATGTTTGTCACGGTTGCGTGCTCAGGAACGGACATGTGCCTCGATTCGGGGCGTCGAGCGCCAAGGGGTGAGTTGAGAAAGCCTACGAGTTCGCGGCCTGCCGCGCCTCCCCCCTAAGGTGGATCTCATGGGGGAGAACCTGTCGATTGTCCCCGCACCGGGCCCGGGCCCGGGCCCCGAGGCGGCGCCGGCGCCGCTCCGGCTCCTCCTGGTCGACGACCAGCAGGTCGTGCTGGAGGGATTGCGGTCCATGTTGGCTGCCCACAGCACCCGGATCGTGATCGCCGCCGCCACCACCAACGCCGAGGACGCGCTCCGGCTGGCGGCGGAGGTGCACCCCGACGTCGTCCTGCTCGACGTGCGCCTGCGGGGTGCCAGTGGCCTCGACCTGTGCGCGGAGCTCGTCAAGCGCCACCCCGGGCTGAAAGTGGTCTTCTTCACCGTCTACGACGACGAGCAGTACCTGTTCCAGGCCTTGCGGGTGGGAGCGTCGGGGTTCCTGCTGAAGACCACCACCGGCCCCGAGCTGGCCGACCACCTCGACCGGGTGATGGAGGGCGACGTCGCCGTGGATTCCACCCTCGCCGGCCGGGTCGCGATGACCGCCGCCCGCCTCCAGAGCGGGGAGTTCTGGCCCGGGGCTCGCCTGGGGCTCACCCAGCGGGAGAGCGAGGTTCTGGGGCTGATGGTGCGAGGCCTGTCGAACCGGGCCATCGCCCTGCGGTTGTCCATCGGCGAGGACACCGTCAAGACCCACGCCCGGGCCGTCTACCGCAAACTGGAGGTGGCCGACCGCGCCCAGGCCGTGGCGGTGGCGTTGCGGGAGGGAATATTTCATTGAGCGGCGAGCAGGCCCAGAACGGGAACCTGGAGCTGCTGGAGCACATCATCGAGGTCACCTCGGCCGATCTCGACGTGGGGGAGGTCAGCAGGCGGGTGGCGGCCCTCGTCACCGCGGCGACCCATTCCGACGTGTGTTTCGTGCACCTCCTCGACGAGGAGCTGCGCCGGCTCGTCCTCGCCGGCGCCACGGCCCCCTTCGACGAGCAGGTGGGCATCGTCCAGTTGGCACTGGGGGAGGGGATCGCCGGCTGGGTGGCCAAGTTCGCACAGCCCGCGGTGGTCCCCGACAAGTGGAAGGACCGCCGGTACCGGTACATCCCCGAGCTGCGGGGTGAGGACTTCACATCCATGGTCTCGGTTCCGATGGTGGCTCGGGGCCGGGTGGTGGGCGTCCTGAACGTGCACTCCCGGGCCGCCCGCAACTACGGCGACCAGGATCTCGTCCTGCTGACCCAGGTGGCGAACCTCATGGCCCGGGCCATCGAGAACGCCCGGCTCTACGGCCGGCTGGCCGAACGGGAGGAGATGCTCGAGCGCTTCGCCACCCGCACGGTGGAAGCCCAGGAGCTGGAGCGCCGGCGTCTTGCCGGCGAGATCCACGACGGGATCAGCCAGCGGCTCGTGAGCCTCTGGTACCACCTGCTGGCGGCAGAGGACGTCGTCGGCGCCCCCGACGCCGTGCGCCGCGAGCTCGGCAAGGCCAAGGAGCTGACCACCGCCGCCCTCGACGAGGCGAGGGCGGCCATCTTGGGCCTGCGGCCTTTCGTCCTCGACGACCTCGGGCTGGGCCCGGGCCTGGAAAGCCTGGGGCGGTCGTTGGCCGGCGTGGAGGTCGAGGTCGAGGTGGAGCCGGTGGAGCTTCCCGCCCACGTCGAGGTCGCCCTGTACCGCATCGCCCAGGAGGCGCTTCAGAACGTGGTCAAGCACGCCGAAGCGACCACCGTCCTCATCCGCCTCGCCCCCTCGGAAGAGGGCGTGCGCCTGGTCGTCACCGACGACGGGCTGGGCTTCGACGAGGACACCATCGCCGGCGCCGAGGATCGCCACTCCTACGGTCTGGTGGGCATTCGGGAGCGGGCCGAGCTCATCGGCGCCTCGCTGACGATCACCTCCCGACCGGGGACCGGGACCTCGGTGGAGGTTCTGATGCCGGGCGTCGCACGACCCTGAAGAAAAAGTGAAAGATGGCGCCTGATCCGGACATAGACCCGGCTGAGCGCGCTGATTGCGGCGAGAGGCACCGATGGGGGAGAGCGGGTGCGGTTGAGAAACATGGTGAGACTGTCGGCGCTGGTCGCCCTGGTCTTCACCTTGGCTGTGCCGGCGCCGGCCGGCGCGCAAACACGTCGCGGCGACGGCCGTCATCCTGCGGTCCCCGTCGAACGACTGCCGGCCATTGCGTTGTTCGAAGGCCGAAGGATCGACCTGGCGGAGGACTGGGGTGAGGCGAAGGCTTGCCTCGTCTGGCGCCAGGGCGGTGTGCTGGAGTGCTTCCGCACCGTCGAGGCGCTCGATGCCCTCGAGGCCCGGCTCGCCCCCCGGCGCGGGCCCACGGCGCCGTCGACCGACGGCAGCCAGCTCGCCGCCTCGTCCTACTCGTGCTGGAGCTCACTGCGCCTCTACGAGCACAACTGGTACGGCGGGCGCCGGCTGTCATTCTGGGACCGCGGGTACTGGCAGAACCTCTACCTGTACGGCTTCGACAATCAGGCCTCGTCCTATATCGTCGGCGGCTGCTACGCGCACCTTGCCGAGCACCCCGACGGTGGGGGATGGTGGTACCCGGGGCCGACGTACCCCTATGCCGGCGAGCCGGTGATGTGGTGGCAGGACGTCATTTCGTCGATCTACATCGAATAGATCTCCCGGCGCCGCGGTCTCCCCAGCCGCCGCGGTCGATCGGGATGCGGTAGAAGCGGTCGGCCTCCGGGCCGGCCGCTTCCCGCGCCCGGCGGGAGGTCACGGCACGACGCAAGGAGGTTGACTGGGCCCGTGGAGGACGAGGAGCGACACCGGGACCTGCGCCGCTTCCAGGTCTTCTACGACGCCCACCACGGCGCGCTCGTCGCCTACGCCCAACGGCGGACCGCGACCCTCGTCGACGCCCAGGACGTCGTGGCCGACACCTTCACCATCGCCTGGCGGCGGCTGCCGGAGGTGCCCGAGGGCGACGCCGCCTTGCCCTGGCTGTACGGCGTGGCCCGCCGGGTGCTGGCCAACCAGCGACGGGGCGATCAGCGGCGGGCGGACCTCACGGCCCGGCTCCGGGGTCAGGGGTCGCTCGCCCCCGACGTTGAGGGCCAGGTCGTGTCCGGTGACGAACGCCGGACCGTCCTCGCCGCCCTCTCGCGCCTCCGGCCAGCGGACCAGGAGATCCTCCGGCTGGCCGTGTGGGAGGAGCTGCCCCATCGCGATATCGCCGGCGTCGTCGGGTGCTCGGAATCGTCGGTGGCGGTGCGTCTCCACCGCGCCCGCTCCCGCCTGGGCCGGGAAATAGGGAAAGAAGAGCGCCGGGTCGGACAAGAAACCTTCGGAGGGCGAGCGGAAGGGAACGACAGATGATCGACACGAACGACCCGCTCGAGCGCCTGCGCGCCGCGAACCCCGTACCGCCCGCCGAGGTCGCGCTCCTGGGTCCGGACCCGGTGCTGTTCGACCGGATCACCTCGGCCCCGCCTTTTCCTATCGCCGACCGGCCCCGCCGGCGCCGGGCCAGGCGCCTGGTTCCCGCCTTCGTCGTCACCACCCTTCTGGGCGGCGCCGTCGCGTACGGGTTGCTCCGCGGCGAGGTCTCCAGCCCGGAGTCGGTCGCCTGCTTCGAGGCCGCCGACCAGGCTTCGGCGACCGAGGTGGCGGCCGTGGAAAGCGGCGGCCCCATCGACGTGTGCGCCGACCTGTGGCGGCGCGGCGTCCTCGGCGCCGGCACGGAGGTGCCGCCGCTGGTGGCGTGCGTGCTGCCCACCGGCGTGGCCGGGGTGTTCCCGGTCACGCCCGGCACCGACGTCTGCACCGCGCTCAATCTGGTGCCGATCACCCCTCCGCCACCCCTGCCGGCGACGACCACGCCTGGCCCGGAGCCGGCCCCTCCGCCGGCCGGCGACCTCAACGCGCAGATCCTCAACTTCCGTGACGCCGTCCTCGGCCAGTTCATCGACGCCGAGTGCATGGCGCCGGCGACGGGGGAGGACCTTGTCCGCCGGGAGCTGGACCGGGCCGGCCTCGGGGACTGGACCATCGTGAGCACGGGCTACACCGCAGAGCGCCCGTGCGCCACGCTGTCCCTACGCCCCGACCAACGCCAGGTGGTGCTGGTGCCGGGCACACCCCGCCGGTAGCGGGCCATCCCCGCTGGGTAGAGGACCGCCCATGACCTCGACCCGCCCCGCCGTCCTCTTCGACGTCGACGGCACCCTGCTCGACACCAACTACTTCCACACCGTCTCGTGGTGGCGTGCCCTGCGGGAGGCCGGCGAGAACATCGCCATGGCTCGCATCCATACCCTCATCGGGATGGGCTCCGACCAGCTCCTCACCGACCTGCTTGGCGAGGAGCGCGAGGGGTACCGCGACCTGCACTCCAAGTACTACCAGCCGTTCAGGAACGACCTCCAGGCTTTTCCCAAGGCGCCCGACCTCCTGGCCGAGGTCGCTGGCCGTGGGGCCCAGGTGGTGCTCGCCACCTCGTCCAAGGAGGAAGACCTCGACCAGCTCCTCGAGGCCCTCGGGGCCGAGGAGGGCGTGATCACCGAGATCGTCCACGGCGACATGGTCTCCTCCAGTAAGCCGGCGCCGGACATCTTCGCCGTCGCCCTCGACAACCTTGGCCTCGACCCGGAGCGGACCATGGTGGTCGGCGACACCCGGTGGGACATCGAGGCCGCGGCCAAAATGAGCCTCGACGTCGTCGCAGTGCTTACCGGGGGCTCGACCCGCCGGGACCTCACCGACGCCGGCGCAGTGGCCGTCTACGAGGACGTGGCCGACCTCCTGGCCAACCTGGACGACAGCCCTCTCGCCCGGCTCCTGAAATGAGAAAGCCCCGCCACCCGGTGTCCGGGTGGCGGGGCAGTTTCACGGGATCAGACGCCGGCGGTCTCCATGTCACGGCTGTAGGTGCCGTTGGCGGCGGCGCTGGTCAGGCTGGCCCGGTGCGAGGCGACCTTCTGGGCCTCGGCCACGTTGTCCGTGGAGCCCTTCCAGGTGCGCAGCGCCTCGTCCTGCAGCGCCCGGCCGTAGGAGAAGGTGAGGGCCCAGGGGTGCGGGCCCTTCTTGTTCATGAGGTCGAGGTGCTCGGTGGCCACGGCGGCGGACTGCCCTCCGGAGAGGAAAGCAATGCCGGGCACGGCGGCGGGAACGGTCTGGTAGAGGAGGTCGAGGGTCTTGTCGGCCACCTCCTGGGCGCTGGCCTGGGTGCTGCATCCCTTGCCCGAGATGACCATGTTGGGCTTGAGGACCATGCCCCGGAGGTCGACGCGCTGGGCGGCCAGTTCCGCGAAGACCCGCCGGTGGGTGCGGAGAGTGACGTCGAAGCAGGTGTCGATGTCATTGCTGCCGTCCATCAGCACCTCGGGCTCGATGATCGGGACCAGCCCGCCCTCCTGGCACAGGGCGCCGTACCGGGCCAGGGCGTGGGCGTTGCAGCGGATGGCGTAGTCCGAGGGGAAGCCGTTCGCCTCGTCGATGATGATCACGGCCCGCCACTTGGCGAACTTGGCGCCGAGGCTCACGTACTCGGCGATGCGCTCGCGCAGCCCGTCGAGCCCCTCGGTGACCTGCTCGTCGTTGTCGAGGGCGAGAGGCTTGGAGCCGGTGTCGACCTTGATGCCGGGCAGGACGCCTCTGGACTCCAGCATCTTCGGGAAGGGAGTGCCGTCGGCGGTGGACTGGCGGATGGTCTCGTCGTAGAGGATCACGCCGCTGATGTACTCCTCGATGCCGGGAGTGCTCAGCAGGGTGTCCCGGTACGCGCGACGGTTCTCCTCCGTCGATTCGATATCGAGAGCGGCGAAGCGCTTCGTGATCGTTGCGTTGCTCTCGTCCGCCGCCAGGACTCCCCGGCCCGGAGCGACCATCGCCTGGGCGACGGCAGCGAGATCAGTGGCGCTCATCCTTGGTAATCCTCCTGGTCAGACTGTCGTTCGATGCCTGAACGTTAGCCCGGTGACGCCTCCCGGACCAGGGTGAAGCCGTCTGCGCCCGCGCCCACCAGATGGGTCAGGAACAGGCCGGCAGTGGCAGGAAGGTGCTCATGGGCACGGGCCACGACGTGCCACGCCCGTTGGCGGGGGATTCCCGGGCACCGCCATTCCTCCAGCGTGCCCTCGTCGAGCTCGCGCGCCACGGCGTCGCGTGAGATGAGGGTGATGCCCAACCCCACCTGCACCGACTCCCGGATGGCGCCGTTGGATCCCAGTGTCAACGTGCGGGGGTCGACGCCGAGCTCGTCGAGCAGCTCCTCGGCGGTGCCCCGGGTGCCCGACCCCTCCTCCCGCACCAGGACGACGGAACTGGCGAGCGTCTCCATGTCGACCTCTCGGACCGACGGCTTCCCCGTCCCCGCCGCTACCAGGACGAGCACGTTGGGCCGGGTGGCCAGGGTGACGAACCGACCGCCGCCCGGCGGCCGGCCGCCGACGGCAAGGTCGGCCTCGTGGTGCTCCAGGGCGTCCCAGACCCGGTCCCTGTTGCCGACCTCGAGGGTGATGCCGGCTTCGGGGTGCCGGGCCCGGAAGGAGGCGAGAAACCGGGGAACGACGTGCTCGCCAGCAGTGGTGACTGCGGCGAGACGGAGCTGGCCCCGTTCGGGGTCGAGGGCCTCGGCGGTGGCCGACTTGCCCGTTTCGAGGAGGGCGAGGACCTGGCGGGCGTAGCGGGCGAAGACAACGCCGGCCGGCGTGATGACCAGCCCCCGCCCGGCCCGCTCCACCAACGGCACGCCCAGCTCCTTCTCGATGCCGCCCACCGCGGCGGACACCGCGGGAGCGCTTACCATGAGGCTCCGGGCCGCTTCGATGACCGACCCCGCCGTTGCCACCTCGACGAAGGTCCGCAGCTGATTGAAGGTCATAACTAATCTTATCGTGAACAGTTCACGGCAAAAAGCGGTAATTACGTCATGGACAGACTAACCGTGGTGCGCCACAATGGCTGCAACGAACAGGCACTAGCTTTCCGGCGACAAGCGTCAGACCCCGTCCAGAGGCGTCCGGAACCGGGCCCCGATCAGGCTTCAGCCGAGGAGAACCGCGTGGCACAGAACAACGGCCAGAGTAACGGCAAGGGCTACCAGGCCGGCGTCAAGAACTACGCCGACACCTACTGGACCCCGGATTACGTCCCGTTGGACACCGACCTCCTGGCCGTCTTCAAGGTGGTTCCCCAGCAGGGCGTGCCGGCCCACGAAGCGGCTGCCGCCGTCGCCGCCGAGTCGTCCACCGGCACTTGGACCACGGTGTGGACCGACTTCCTCACAGACCTTGAGTACTACAAGGGCCGGGCCTACCGGATCGACCCGATCAAGGAGAGCAACGAGGGCGCCTTCTTCGCCTTCGTCGCCTACCCGATCGACCTGTTCGAGGAAGGGTCGGTCGTCAACGTCCTGACCTCCCTCGTGGGCAACGTCTTCGGCTTCAAGGCCATCCGCAGCCTGCGCCTCGAAGACATTCGCTTCCCGGTGGCCTACGTGAGGACCTGCGGCGGACCGCCCAACGGCATCCAGGTGGAGCGCGACCGTCTCAACAAGTACGGGCGCCCGCTGCTGGGATGCACGATCAAGCCCAAGCTCGGCCTGTCGGCCAAGAACTACGGGCGCGCCGTCTACGAGTGCCTCCGAGGCGGGCTCGACTTCACCAAGGACGACGAGAACATCAACAGCCAGCCCTTCATGCGCTGGAACCACCGCTTCGAATTCGTGATGGAGGCGGTGCACAAGGCCACGGCCGAGACGGGCGAGAAGAAGGGCCACTACCTCAACGTCACCTCGGCCACGCCGGAGGAGATGTACAAGCGGGCCGAGTTCGCCAAGTCGCTCGGCGCGCCGATCATCATGCACGACTTCCTCACCGCAGGCTTCACCGCCAACACCGGTCTGGCGAACTGGTGTCGCGAGAACGGCATCCTGCTCCACATCCACCGCGCCATGCACGCCGTGATCGACCGCCACCCCATGCACGGCATCCACTTCCGGGTGCTGGCCAAGTGCCTGCGCTTGTCCGGTGGCGATCATCTCCACGCCGGCACCGTGGTGGGCAAGCTGGAAGGCGACCGCGAGGCCACGATGGGCTGGATCGACACGCTGCGGGAGTCCTATATCCCCGAGAACCGCAAGCGTGGCATCTTCTTCGACCAGGACTGGTCATCGATGCCCGGCGTCATTCCCGTTGCTTCCGGCGGCATCCACGTCTGGCACATGCCCGCTCTGGTGGCGATCTTCGGCGATGACGCCTGCCTGCAGTTCGGCGGCGGCACGCTCGGCCACCCGTGGGGCAACGCACCCGGTGCCCACGCCAACCGCGTGGCCCTCGAGGCCTGCGTCGAGGCACGCAACCAGGGCCGGCAGGTCGAACGCGAGGGTCGCGAGATCTTGACCGAGGCGGCCCGGAACAGCCCCGAGCTGGCGATCGCGATGGAGACCTGGAAGGAAATCAAGTTCGAGTTCGACACGGTGGACAAGATCACCGCCTGATCGCGGGCCGGTCGCCGGCTCCACTACCCGGCACCTTCACCTCCCGGCCCCGAAGAAAAGGGCCCCGAAAGGAGAGACTGAATGGACATACAACCCTACGGGCCCACCCCCCGCCACGTGGAGACCTTCTCCTACCTGCCTCCGATGACGCCCGAGCGCCTCCGCCAGCAGATCACCTACCTCATCGAGTCCGGCTGGAGCCCCGCCATCGAGCACACGGAGCCCGAGAAGTCGATGTCGAACTTCTGGTACCTCTGGGAGCTCCCGTACTTCGGTGAGCGGTCGGTCGACAAGGTCCTGTCCGAGCTCGACGCGTGCCACCGCGCCAACCCCGCCCACCACGTTCGCCTTCTCGGCTACGACAACTTCCAGCAGTCCCAGGGCACGGCGTTCATCGTCCACCGCGCCGGGTCACGCTGAAAATGGACATGAACGTGGTCCAGCCCGCCGACAGCGGTGACCTGGGCGCGCCCCAGGATGCGGCGCGGTACGGCCGGGCCGCGGCAATGTCGCGGCGCCGGGCGCTCGCCGCCGGCCGTTCCGCTTTGACGCCCACGGATTCCACCGTGCCCACTCCGAGGCGGACGGTGGTCGCCGCCGACGGCGTGCCTCCCGCCCGTCTCGCGCGGGCCTTCTCCATGCAGCGACGCCGCCAGCTGTCCCAGGGCAAGCAGGCACTGAACGCCGGCGCGCCCGCCTTCGTCGTCTACCGCGGGGGAGCTGGCTGAGCATGGGAATGTACGCGGTCGACACCGCTGACGCCGCTGAGCTGGGCGAGCTTCGAGATGCTGCCCGGGGTGGCCGCGCCGCGGCCACACTGCGCCGCCGCCAGCTGTCCCAGGGCAAGCAGGCGCTGAACGGCGCCGGCGCGAACGGCGCAGAGAACCCGCAGTCCAACGGCGCAGAGGCGGCCCCCGCTGCCAACGGACAAGGGGCGCCCGACGGCACGCAAGCGGCGCAGGAGGAAAGGGCCGTCCCGACCGACGCGGTGGCCGCGGCTCACTTCGGCCGCTCCGTCTCCATGGAGCGCCGCCGGCAACTGTCCCAGGGCAAGCAGGCGCTGAAGGGCGCCGGCGCGCTGAACGGCGCAAGTGCTCCACCCGCGGCCAACGGCCAAGGGCCGCCGACCGGCCAGACCGCCGCCCCCTCCGATGCCGTCGCCGCGGCCCACTTCGGCCGCTCCGTCTCCATGGAGCGCCGGCGCCAGCTGTCCCAAGGCAAGCAGGCGATCAAGGGCGGCGGCGGGCTGCCCGCCGTGGAGAAGTGGCAGGTCGACCGCGCCCCCGCGCCTCCGGCCGACGGTCAAGCTGCGTCGAACGGCCAGACGGCCGCCCCCACCGACCCCGTTGCCGCCGCTCACTTCGGCCGCTCCGTCTCCATGGAGCGCCGCCGCCAGCTCTCCCAGGGCAAGCAGGCGCTGAAGGGCGCCGGCGCGCTGCCCGCCGCGGAGAACCGGCAGGTCGACCGCGCCCCTGCGCCTCCGGCCGACGGTCAAGCTGCGCCCAACGGCCAGACGGCCGCCCCCACCGACGCCGTTGCCGCCGCCCACTTCGGCCGCTCCGTCTCCATGGAGCGCCGCCGCCAGATGTCCCAGGGCAAGCAGGCGCTGGCCGGCGCCGGCGCGCTGCCCGCCGCCGACAAGCCTCCCCTCGACGCCGATGCCGGCTCGGGTCGCGACCAGGCGCGGGCAAGGCGCGCCGAGGCGAGCCGCCTGGGCAGCGCAGCGATCAGCAGGCCGGAGCGACAGGGCCGGGTCAGGTACGTGCCCAAGGTCATCGAGTCGCCCACCCACGGCGGCCAGCACGTGACCGGGGTGCGTATCGCTCCGGGCATGCAGGTCACGGGCGGCGAACCCGGCTCTTCCCACCCGATTTCGGGCACGCAGTACGTCCCGGCCGATGGCCCGGCCCCCGCCCCGGGCGCCGGGGTCAAGGTCGGGCTGATGCGGACGCCGCAGGGCCTCGTCGTCTCGGGCACCACCGTTCGGGGCAACGTCCCCATCACCGGTGACGAGGCCGGCGAGCACCTCCGCATCACCGGCGAGGCCGACCAGAGGCCCGCCGACGACGTGACGCCACGCAGCGACGGCGCCTACCGTTCGGCGCAGTTCCCCCGCCGGGCCGACCCGCACGGCGCCACCGCAGTCGGCGGCCCGCTGGGTGTCCCACCGACCGGGCCGGCGCTGGAGAACAGCGACGGTGGGCTGGCCGTCACCGGCACGGCCGTCGGCCGCAGCGGGCGGGTCACCGGGAACGAGGCCGGCGCCTGCCGCCCCATCACCGGCGACCAGTACCAGAACCTTTACTCCACCGAGTGCGGCGCCATCGGCGGCGGTACCGCGCCGGCCGCACACCTCGGCATGGGGCGTCTCGACCCCGTGACCGCGGGCAAGGTGAGCACGGCGCAGACCTGGAGGGGCCAGCAGGTCACGGGTCCGAGCCTGGAGTACCGCCCCAACGTCACCGGCGACGAGCCGGGTGACTGCCGCTCTGTCACCGGTACGCCCTACCAGGGGCCATCCACCATGTTCGGCTGGTGCGAGTCCGACGAGGCTGACCCTGCGGCCCAGCGCCTCGAGCCCAGGCCCCGAGGCGTGGCGGTGACCGGCGACCTCCCCATGCACTCCAAGCTGGTCTCCGGCATCGAGCGCGGCTATCGGAACGACATCAGCGGGTCGTCCTACTACGGCGAGATGCGGCCCGCGGAGCCGGTGGTCGACGACTGGGCCAGCGGGGCTTTCCCGGTGGCCCAGGCCCGTCGCCTGGCCGGCAGGGACTCCGCAAGGAAGGAGACAGACGAGGCAGCGCCCGCTTCCTGCGTTCCCGGCCGCATCACCGGAGCCTTCGCCATCGACGCTGGCAAGGTGACAGGCAACAGCGAGTTCCTGTTCCGGCCCCGCACCGTCCAGACTCGGGACGGCAGGCAAACGCCGATCACGGGCGAAGGGCGCACCGACGGTCGTGCGATCACCGGTGCCGCCGCCGCCTGGACGTCCCACGGCCTGGTCACCGGCACCGAGGGCTACATCGCGGCCGGGCGCAACCCCACCGAGGGCGGTGGCGCCTCCAACGCCTGGGCCGGTACCCGCAGGTTCAAGGACCTGGCCACGCCCGGAGCGCCGAATGAGAACGCGAAGGTCACCGGCCGGGTCGGCGGGACCCCGCAGGGCGGGGTCCGGGTCACCGTCTCCGGCGGAGCCCAGGGGTGAAGTCCGTCCTCCAGCCCGACGGGCGGTGGCTCGCTCCCTGGGACGAGGCTGTGGCC
Source organism: uncultured Acidimicrobiales bacterium (assembly GCA_964479465.1). GTDB lineage: Bacteria > Actinomycetota > Acidimicrobiia > Acidimicrobiales > AC-14 > CADCTB01. Next base: position 14,019 of record CAYZMG010000045.1, on the reverse strand, counting down.
TGGCCGCGCCCCGGCGCAGTGGCGACGGTGACGTCGCCGCCGGGCCAGGCGGCCCGGAACGGCGGGTTCGCGCTCAACGTCCCGGCGGGTGGGCATCCCTTGGCGGAGCGGGCGCTCAGCGCCGCCCGGAAGCAGCGAGCCGAGGAGATCGAGGCTGCCTTCGCTCTCATCCAACCCGTCCTGCGCCGGATGGCGCCACGCCAGTTCGAGGACGGCTTCCCCGAGCAGGCGCAGCGCGAGCTGGCCAACTCGCTCGGGGTCGACATTTCGGCGGCTGAGCTCAAGTCGTCCTGGAGCACACCGCTGGACCTCGGTCGCCTCCATGCCCGCTGCGTGCTCGGGACCTTTGCCAATCTGGTGGAGCGCGAGTTCGACCGGAGCGTCGCCGCTCTGCTCGACGAGGGCGAGAGCGCCGAGGTGCTGATCCGGCGATTCGGCTTCCACGCAGTCGACATCACCTCCTGTTCCGACGGGCGCCTCTTGGGGGCGGTGGACTTCATCCTGCGGGTGCCGCCCGCAGTCGTGGTGTGGCACGACGCGTATGCCGGCGCCATGTTCGACGTGGAGGACGCGCTGCACCGCTGGGAATCGGTGGAGCTGCGGCGCTGGCGCGAAGGCCGTCCGAACGACGCCAGCGAACCCACCCGCTACCTGAAGATCGGGCTCTACCACTTCAGCAGCGCCGACCCCCGCCATCAAGGCTGTGCCGCCCACGGCAGCGACGAAGTGCGCGCCTCGACCGCCCTGCTGGCGCGGCTCCAGAATCTCCAGGGTGCCGTCGAGTCCACGCAGTGCTGTGAGGCCAGCGTGGCCACACTGCTCGTCGGGGTGGACACCGACACCGACGCCATCCGCGTCCACGTTCCCGACGCCGCCGGGAAGACCGACGTGGACCGCTACGTTTCCAGCGCCGCCCTCTACGAGCAGACTGCGAGCCTCGAGCGTGAGGCCGCCAAGGAGTTCATTCGCCAAGCGGTCGCCGACGCCACCGGCGTGGACGCAGCCGACGCCGCCACCGAGGGCATGCGTTGGCTCTGCGGATATCTGCTGAAGAACAACATCGGTCAGGTCGACGCGGTTCTGGCCTGGATCGGCGGAAGATACATGGATCCCGGCCACACCGAGAAGCTGCTCGTGGCCGGCGACGCGATCGATGACGTTCAGCTGCGCAACCTCGCCTTCCAGGCTCAGATGCGCACGCTCGAAGAAGGTGCCGTCGACCTCGATGTCGGCATCGGGATCCTCCGCAAGACCAACGCGCCGCACGGGCTTGCGGTTCCGGTGCTCGTGCACGTCGCCTACGACGAGCGCATCCCGGGCGCCTGCGCCACTGCGCAAGCACGTGCTCGCCGCCTGACAGCGGCCATCGAGACCCGGTACGCAGCTGCGGCCGGCACTGATGGCCTCGTCGTGCAAGGGGTGGTGCGAGCGCGAGGCCGGTCGCAGCTGGAGCTGGTCGAGGCGGAGGGCGACGGCGCGCGACGGAAGGAGCCACTGAGATGAAGATCTTCTGCGTCGAAGGCACGCTGGTCGCCACTGCCCGCATCGGCGGCCTCGAGCTCCACCGGCTCCTAGTCGTCGTGGACCGAAAGGGAAGCAAGCAGGTGGCGGTCGACCCCGTCGGCTGCAAGCCCGGCGACTGGGTGATCGCGTGTGGCAGCTCGGCGGCGCGCGAGGCCGCCGGCCACAAGGACTACCCGAGCGACCTGACCATCGTCGGCATCATCGACTACTGGGACGAGGAGGCCCCGGGACAATCCAGCCCGGGAGAAGAGCGCCCCGATGAACCGGAGCTGTTGGTCGTGGAGTCGGTCGCCCCGTCTCCCAATGGCGGGGCCCGACGATGAACATCCAACGCGTCGTCGGCGACCTCGTCGCCACCAGTCGAGTTCCTACGCTCCAGAACAGGTCGCTACGGGTAGTCGAAGACGACAGCGGCGACCTGGAGGTGGCGCTCGACCCCGTCGGCACAAGGCCGGGCGACTTCGTCATCACCATCAGCACCTCGGCGGCTCGCCATGCCGCCGGCGACTACAGCATCACCACCGACCTGACGATCGGCGGAATCATCGACCACTGGAGCGAGGACCGATGGCGGGACTGACCCGGTCCCCTCGCACCCTGTAACACCCGATCTCAACTCACACACGGAGGAAAGCAGAGCAGATGGCTACTCAAAATGGAAGTTCCGACATTCCGGGCATCGCCCTGGGAATGATCGAGACCCGGGGCCTCGTCCCCGCGATCGAGGCTGCCGACGCCATGACCAAGGCGTCCGAGGTGCGGCTGATCCGCCGGCAGTTCGTCGGCGGCGGCTACGTCACCGTCCTGGTGCGTGGCGAGACGGGCGCCGTCAACGCCGCCGTCCGTGCCGGCGCTGACGCGTGCGAGCGCGTGGGCGACGGCCTGGCTGCCGCCCACATCATCGCCCGGCCCCACAGCGAGGTTGAGGCCATTCTCCCCGACAGCCCCGCCGAGACCCAGGTCGCACCGGTCTAGGCACCCTCCAGATGGGCTATTCGCTCCGCCGCAGTATTCCGGGGTGGCGAGCTGAGGGAACGCGGCCCCGCTGGGGCGCAGGGTCCTCAGCGCCGGCTGCCCGGCCGGCGTTGAGGACCCCTACTTCACCGACGAGGAGAACCAGATGACCACGGAACCCCGATGGCCGGAGGGCTGGACGGAGGTCGAGAGACCGCCGTCACTGCACCGCCGCTTCGAGTTCGCTGCCTATCCCGAGACACGAACCTTCCTCGACCGGCTCGCCGGCCTGTCGAAGGATACCGGGCTCTATCCGGACCTCAGCTTCACTCGGACGCACGTCAGCGTCACGGTGCACGGCTCGGATGGAACGGCCGTGAGCGCGGAGGAACGGGAGTTCGCCGCCCGCGCCGAGGCAATCGCCCCGGTGGGGGCAGGATGACCCCCGCCAAACGCCGCCCGGCCACCCCCGTGAGCCAGGGCCCGACGATGACGGCTCCGGACGTGCCCACAGCGGCGAAGCCGTCACCCGTGCGCGCCGCGAAGACGAAGGACGACGCCCAGTTGCTGGGCCCCGAGGGCGAACCCATTACCCAAGAAGCTGCGTCCCGGGATGCCGGTAGCGACCCGGCCCCTCCGAGGCAGACCGGGCAAGTGGACCCTGAGGCCCGGGAGACGCAGTCGCGACGGCGACCTGGTGGGCTGTACCCGCTACCCGTCTGGCCGGACTGATGCTGCCCGCCCGCCGTCTACCTCTCCTCGGTCGTCCCGTGGTTGACGTGGCGGTGGGCGTGCTTCGCGCGCCCGACGGGCGCGTGTTGCTCACAGAACGCAAGGTCGGCAAGGACGCGGCCGGCTTCTGGGAGCTTCCCGGGGGCCAGGTCGAGCCAGGCGAGAGCCCGACCCAGGCCGCCGCACGCGAGCTGCTCGAGGAGGTCGGCGTCCACGCCCTCGAACTCGCGCCATGGCGGGTTTACGAGCACGACTTCCCGGCCAAGCGGGTGCGGCTCCACTGGTTCAATGTGCGCCGGTGGTCGGGCGAGGCCGAGGGCAAGGAAGGCCAGCGGGTGGCATGGGTGGACCCCGCCGATCCGACGGTCGGGCCACTGCTGCCGAGCAACGAGCTCGCCTTGGCGACGTTGGCGCTCCCCGATCTGGTGGGAGTCGCCCGGGTGAACCGCGCGCCAGGCGCTCCTGAGGAGTTGCTGGCGAGGATCCCGTCGTTGGTGGCCGGCGGCCTGCGGCTCCTGATCGTGCGAGCGCTGGACCTCGCGCCCGGCCAGCGGGTCCAGCTCACCCGCCGGCTCCGCCAGCTCCGGCGGAACACCGAGATGCGTCTCCTCCTCTCAGGGACGGCGCTGGAGGCTCGCCAGGCCGGCACCTGCGGGCTCCACAGCAGCGCCGCCGCGCTGGCGGGCCTGGTAGAGCGGCCGCCAACGCGCCTGTGGGCGGTGTCGGCGCACAACGCACGGGACCTCGAGCGCGCCAATGCACTGGGTGCCGACTTCGTTCTCGTGTCGCCGGTTCTCTCCACGCCTTCGCACCCCGGAGACCAGGCATTGGGTTGGCGCGGCCTGCAGGCGCTCGTAGCTGCCAGCCCCCTGCCCGTCTACGCTCAAGGGGGGCTCGGGCCGGGTGACATCGGCGCCGCTCGCTCAGCTGGGGCGCTTGGTGTGGCGGTCGACATCTCCCGCCTCTCGGGTTCGCGCGGCAACGGGGACAGCGCCTAACTACCAAATGGCAGTCAAGCGTTTGCTGGGCAGGGGACCTCGGTCGAGATGACGCCGTCCGACACGTTGGTGATCGTCGTCCCCGCGCTGCCGGCGATCGCCGCCGCGGCGATCGCCGTCGCCGGTCCCGACGGAGAGCGCGCCGCTCGATGGGGGATTCGAGCGGCCGCTGCCGCGTTCGCTGCCGCGGTCGTCGTGGCGGTCCTCGTGGCCGTGGACGGCCAGGTGGAAGCCGTGGTCGAGCAGAGCGATGGCCACGCGCTCTTTGGCCTGTATGCAAGTCGGGTCACCGCTCTGTTGGGCTTGCTCACCACCGGCGTCGGCTTGGTCGTGCAGTCCTTCGCCAGCCGGAACCTGCAGGGGGACCTCTTCGCGCGCCGCTTCTTCGTACTGGCCTCGCTGCTGACGTCGGCAACGACGTCGGTGGCCTTCGCCGCCACCCTCGGCCTACTGTGCGCCGCCTGGATCGTGGCCGGCCTGGCGTTGGCTGCGCTGGTGACCCACCGGGCCACCTGGCAACCGGCGCGGCGGTCATCCCGGCGGACCCTGCGCAGCCTCTGGATCGGCGACGGGGCGCTCCTGGTGGCCACACTGGTCGCCGTCGCCTCCGTCGGCGAGATCGACCTCCGCTCACCGGCCGAATCAGCCAGAGAACTCGCCGACGCGTCGCTCCCGGTGCTCGGCGGGAACGTGCTGGCGGTGGTCGCCCTGCTCCTGACCGTTGCCGGCATTTCCCGGTCCGCGCTCGTACCGGTGCACCAGTGGCTGCCGTCTACGATCGCCGCGCCCACGCCGGTGTCGGCGCTGCTCCACGCAGGCGTGGTCAACGGCGCCGGCATGCTGTTGATTCGGCTCGCTCCGGTGTTCGGGTCGTCGGCCACGGCGACACACGTGGCCTTCGCCGCTGGTGCCCTTACTGCGTGTTACGCGACGTCAGTGATGCTGGTGCGCTGCGACGTCAAGGGGAACCTGGCCTGGTCCACGGCGGGCCAGATGGGGTTCATGACGGTGCAGGTGGCCGTAGGAGCGCTCCCGGCGGCGTTGCTCCACATCGTGGGCCACGGCATGTTCAAGGCCGCGCTGTTCCTCGGGGCCGGCGGCTCGGTAACGGCCCATCACCGCCACCACCAACGCCCTGCACCACAGGTCGTCGCCCGGAGCGTTCGGATGGGCGTGGCGCTCCTCGTGCCGGCCGCGGCTCTATGGGCCGCGTACCAGATCTTCCACCCGCACCTGTCGCGGGCGGCGGGCGTGCTCGTGACGGTGTTCGCGTGGGCAACAGCAGCCCGGGCCGTCGCTGGGTGGCTGCGGGCGGCGCCGTTCCGGCCCGGCCCCGCCGTCGCAACCGCGGCCTTCGGTACCGTCGCCGGAATGCTCGCCTACATCGGCGGGCTCACCGCCGTGGAGACCTTCGTCGCTCACGCGCTCCCCGGCGAGGTCGCCGAGCCGGTCAGCTCCGCTCTCCTCATTGCGACGCTCGCAGCGATCGTCCTTGTGGTCGCCGTCGTCTGGTTCACTCCAGGGGAGCGGATGCGCAGGTTCCGCAGCCGCGTGTACGCCTTCGCTCTCACCTCGGCGCCCGTCGCCTCAGAGTTGACGACCCGAGGCAGTTCGACGGGGGTCGCGCCCGTCCCGGAAAGCCGCCACCTCCCGCCGCGTGTGGTGCTGGCCCGATCCACACGATCGACATGAGCAACGGAAACGACGGCCACCGCGAACGATCCGCCCGCCACGCCGCACTCCTCGCCGACGTCTCCAAAGCGGCGGAGATCATCGCCCCGCTTTGGCCGCTGGCCAGCTTCGTGGCGGTCAATCCGCTCCTCGGCCTGCAGCACCTGCCCTTCGACGACGCCACCGCCGTCGCCCGGCGGTGGTTGCGGGCACGCACCCACCTGACCCTCGCGGCGTTCCGCCAGACCCACGAGCGCGGGGTCACCACCGATGCCGATCTTCGGCGCGCCATCGTCGAAGTCGACCCGACGCTCGCGTCGCAGCTCAGCTTCGAGGTCGGGGAGCGAGCGGTCGACGCGGTGGAAGTGGTCCGATTAGACCTCCTCATGGGACCGGACGACAAGCCTCGCGAGACGGCCGGCGATCGGGTCGGCCGCACGGATGTCGGGACCGTCCGGGCGGTCAGCCAGATCGTGGCTGCGTGGTGTGCGGTCTTCGTCGACGAGGCCGGCGTTCCGTGGCCCATGCCTGGCCGGGAGCACGGGTTCTTCCATGCGTGGCGCGAGCTTGCGCCACACGACCGGCGGCTCCGGCGCCTGGCTGGTCCTAAGGGCATGCAGTGGCTGGCGCAACTCTCTGATCGTCCGGTCGAGGCACTCGCCGCTTCCCTTGATGCGCTGGATATCCACGGTGATCGCGTCGACGCCCTCTGCGAGCACCTTGGCCGCCTTCCGGGCTGGGCCGGGTACGCGCGCTGGGGAGACGAGTGGGCTCCGCCTGGCCACGATCGTCCGTCGTTGCGCCTCGTGGACCTCCTCGCCGTGCAGGTGGCGGCAACGGCGGCGGCGGCCCATGGCACCGTTCCCCAGCAGCCCCCGCCGCACCAGGAGAAGGAAGTCGAGAGGCTCCTCGAGGACCGGGTGACAGCGGTACTCGCCGCGCTCGGCAGCACCTCCGACGATGCCGTCGTCACCTCCGCCGTGCGTGGCATCCTGCAGCAGGTGCCGGCCCCGGTGCGGAAGTCGATGTGGCTCGAGGCGAAGGAGGGCAACTTCCGCGATCGCCTGCTGGGACTTCTGAGCCGCCCGGACCCGGGCCCGGTCGCCGAGGGGCCGGACGTCCAAGCAGCCTTCTGTATCGACGCCCGCTCGGAGGGCCTGGTGCGGCACCTGCAGGCATGCGGCCCCTACGACACCTTCGGGTTCGCCGGGTTCTTCGGCGTTCCGGTGCGCTGGCGGCCGCTGGGGGCGACGGAGAGCCAGCCGCGCTGCCCGCCGCTGTTGACGCCTGAGCACGAGGTCGCGGAGCAGCCGCTCACCCCTGACGGCGCCCTCGGCTACCTCAACGCGCAGCGAGCCGCCGGCGCAGGACACGAGGCATTCCACTTCTCCAAAGGGAGCCTGGCCGGTCCGTTCGCGCTCGCCGAGGCGGCGGGCTACATCATGGGTCCTACGGCCGCGGTAAGGACGCTGGCGCCAAGCTTGGCCCGTCGCCTGCGGGGACTGGCCACCCGCCGAGCCGCCCCCCCGCAGACCCGACCGGCTATCGAGGCGGAACACGACGGCAGCTCCGGGTTCTCGCTCGATGATCGGGTCTCGTTCGCGAAGAACGTGGTTCGGACCATGGGCTTGACCCGCTTCGCCCGGCTCGTCGTGCTCTGCGGGCACGGCAGCCATAACGTCAACAACCCCCACGCATCGTCCTATGACTGCGGCGCGTGCGGCGGCGCCCCCGGTGGCCCGAGCGCCCGAGTGGTAGTGGCCATCCTCAACGACCCCGCGGTCCGTGCCGGCCTCCAAGACCAAGACATCACGGTCCCTGACGACACGCTTTTCGTCGCCGCCCAGCACGACACCGTCGCCGACGTCGTGACGGTTCTCGACCGCGAGGTGGTGACGGAGACTCACGAAGGGCTGGTCGCCGCCTTCGAGCGGGACGTCGCCGTGGCCGGTGAACGGCTTGCACACGAGCGCGCCGGGCGGCTCCCGGGAAATCCCCGGAAGGTCCGGGTGCGTGGGCACGACTGGGCGCAGGTGCGTCCCGAATGGGGGCTGGCCAGCAACGCAGCGTTCGTCATCGGGCCCCGCTCGATCACCGCCGGACTCGACTTGGCCTGCCGGGTGTTCCTCCACTCCTACGACGCCGAGGGGGATGGCGACGGCAGCGCCCTGGAGACGATCATGACCGCACCGCTCGTCGTCGCCCAGTGGATCTCGGCTCAGTACTACTTCTCGGCTGTCGACCCCGACCAGTTCGGCGCGGGAGACAAGACGCTGCACAACCCGGTGGGTGGCATCGGCGTCATGCTCGGCGAGGGGGGCGATCTGCAGGTCGGCCTCCCGGCGCAGGCGGTGGGTGTCGGAGACCGTCGCATGCATCAATCGCTGCGCCTGCTGGCGGTCATCCAGGCGCCCCTCGAGCGCACCGAGGCGATCATCCAGCGCAACCAGGTGCTCCGCGAGCTGATCCGCGGGAAGTGGGTCACAGTGGCCGGCCGTTCGCACGCGGAGGAGCCCTGGTCCATCCGCAGTCCGGGCGGGACGTGGATGACGTGGTCTCCCGCCGACGATGGCGTGGATCACACCAACGCATCGCTGGAGGTTCCATGAGCTGGGGAAGCCTGGCTCGCGGGGCGGGTACTCCTACAGCCGGGCGGCTGCTCGAGGCTGAGGGCTGGGAGGATGCCGGTGACTGATTTCCCGTTTAGGGCGGTGGTCGGCCAGGACGAGGCCAAGCTGGCGCTAGTGCTGGCGGCGGCGGAGCCGGCGATCGGCGGCGTGCTGCTGCGGGGCCAAAAGGGGTCGGCCAAGACCACCCTAGCCCGGGGGCTGGCGCGGTTGCTCCCGAGATCTTCAGGACAGCCCGCTCGGCCCTTCGTCGAGCTGCCCATCGGCACCACCGAGGACCGCCTGGTCGGCTCCATCGACCTGGCTGCGGCGCTGACCGGGGGCGAGGTGAGGTTCTCGCCCGGCCTGCTGGCCGCGGCGCACGGCGGCGTGCTCTACGTCGACGAGGTCAACCTTCTGCCCGACCATCTGGTCGACGTGCTGCTCGACGTGGCCGTCTCCGGCGTCAACCGGGTCGAGCGGGAGGGCGTCAGCCACACCCACCCGAGCCGGTTCGTCCTCATCGGCTCCATGAACCCCGAGGAGGGCGACCTCCGCCCCCAGCTCCTCGACCGCTTCGGCCTGGCCGCCGACGTGGTGGCGCCGGCCGACCCCGCCGAGAGGGCCGAGGCCGTGCGCCGGCGCATGGCCTTCGACGCCGACCCGGCGGCCTTCGCCGGCGCTTGGCCCGACGAGCCCCTGCCGGCCACACCGCCGGCGGCACTGCCCGACGAACTGGTCCACACCGTCAGCGTGCTGTGCGCGTCGGTCGGCGCCGAGGGCCTCCGGGCCGACCTTGTGATCTGTCGCTCGGCGGCCGCCCTGGCCGGCATCGAGGGCCGGGCCACGACGACGGTGGAAGACGTGCGCCGGGTCGCCCCCCTCGCCCTGGCCCACCGCCGGCGGCGGCAGCCCTTCGACAACCCCGGCATGGCGCCCGACGGGATCGACCAGGCCCTCGAGCAAGCCGCCGCCTCCACGGGACCGAAAGACGGGGTGGCCCAACCCGACGAGCCGCCGGAGCGGATCGCCCGCCTGGAGGCTCCCCGCGCCAGTGCCCCGGGCGCCAGCGGCCGGCGCTCGATGATCGAGGGGCAGCGGGGACGTCTTGTCGGCAGCCGAGAGCCGAGCGGCACTCTGCAATCCGTGGCCGTCGGCGCGACGATCCGGGCTGCCGCCGCCCGGCGTGCAACTCACGACCAGGGCCCGCTCATCGTCGCCGGTGACGTACGCGAGGCCGTCCGGGAGGAGCGCGCCGGGAACCTGGTCATCCTCGCTGTCGATGCCTCGGGCTCCATGGGCGCAGAGACCCGCATGGAGGCTGCCAAGGGCGCCGTCCTCGGCCTCCTGCTCGACGCCTACCAGCGCCGGGACCGTGTCGCCCTGGTCACCTTCCGAGGCGACGGTGCCGAGGTCGTGCTCCGGCCGACCGGCTCCGTGGAGGTTGCCCGGGCCCGGCTCACCGATCTTCCCACCGGGGGGCGCACACCCCTCGCGGCCGGCATCCACACCGCCCTCACCCTCGCTCAGCACCCCGCCGACCGCCCGCTGCTTGTGCTCCTCTCGGATGGTCGGGCCACCGCCGGTCCGGATGGCCAGGACCCCCTGGTGGCGGCGAAGGAGGCGGCGGCCGAGGTGCGCCGGCGCAAGGTCCCCGCCGTGGTGGTTGACGCCGAGGACGGGCCCACCCGCCTCGGCCTGGCCGCCGAGCTCGCCGAGGCCATGGGCGCGCGTTACCTCACCCTGCCCCAGCTCAGCGCCACCTCAGTGCGCAACCTCGCCCCGACCGACTGAGGTCGCGGCGGCGACCGCCCCGCTGGCGGCGCAGCTCCCCATGCGACGTAACCAGCCTTCCGCACCGAGTCCCGTCCTCATGATCGTCAACCCGCCCGACGAGGAGCCGGCATCCGTCTCGACCGCACCGAGGCGAACGACCGCCACATCAGCGTTACACCATGCTCTCCTACGCCGCCGAATCGCCGCCCGGCACCCGTACGGGGACAGAACGGAATGGGCCCCGAGCCCCCTGATCCCGAGCCACGCACGCCGCCGGTGCCACTAGACTGGCGCCGGCGGCGGCGTGGCCGAGTGGTTTAGGCAAGGGCCTGCAAAGCCCTGTACAGGAGTTCGATTCTCCTCGCCGCCTCAGTAGAAAAGTCCAGGTCAGGGGCACTTTCCGGAGTGCCCCTGACTGACGTCTGGACCCCTCCAGACCCCCCTATTTTGTGTCCTTTTTGTGTCCTCTGTGTCCTCTGCGTGTCCTCGGGGGTGTCCGAGAGGCCGCCGGGGAGCAGGGTGAGCGATGCTCGGAAGGTCTTGTCGAGGCCCTCGGCGATGTCCGCGTCCAGCTCCGGGAAGAGGTGGCCGTAGCGGTCGAGGGTGACCTGGACGCTGGAATGGCCCATGCGGGCCTGGATGGCCTTGGGATGGGCGCCCTGGGCGATGGCCAGCGCCACCGCCGTATGTCTGAGGTCGTGGAAGCGGAGCCCGTCGAGGCCGACCCGGGCCTTGGCCGGCTTCCAGTGGGCCGTGCCGAAGCTCGACGGGTGGACGGGGTTCCCGGCCCGGTTCGGGAACACCAGCCCGTCCTCGCCCGGCCCCGAGTACGTGGCCACGTGCTCGGCGAGCAGTTCGGCCACGCCGGCCGGTAGGCCCACCCGCCGGCGGCCGGCCTTGGTCTTGGGCGCCTTGCGGACCCACTGGCGGTCGATCCGGGCGATCTGCTCGACGACGTACACCGTTCGGGTCGACAGGTCGAGCCGCGCCCGGCGGAGGCCGGTGAGCTCGCCCCAGCGCAGGCCGCTGTAGGCCGCGGTGTAGACCAGGGCCCGGAACGCCGGCGTGATGGCCTCGGCCAGACGGGACACCTCGGGTGCGGTGAGGAACCGCATCTCCGTCGCCGGCACCGCCGGCGCCTTGACGCCGTCGCAGGGGGAGCGCTGGAGCAGCTCGGTGGCCACGGCGACATTCAGCACCCGGCGCAGCACGCGGAAGTGGCGGTGGACCGAACTCGGGGCGATCCCGGCCGTCAGCTCGTCGGCCAGCCACAGCCGGATGTCGACGGGACGGATGGCCGACAGCGCCCGTGACCCGAACCGGGGCAGGATGTTGCGGGTCAGGTCGCGCTTGTAGGTGAAGTGCGTGTTGGAGTCCAGCTCCGTCGCCGTCTGGAGGTAGATCCCCGCCCACTCGCTCAGGAGCATGCGCCCCAGGCTGGGGTCGACCCACCGGCGCTGCTGCATGTCCGCTCCTACGCGGTCGAGGAAGCGCCGGGCGTCGGCCTTGGTGACGAAGGTGCGCGACCGGCTCTGGCCGTCCAGCGTCCGGTATCGGGCCTTCCACCGGCCCTGAGCGGTCTTCGAGATCGAGGCCACCTCAGGCGCGCCTGCCGGGCCCGCTCATGCCCTTGTCGTCTCGCTGCACGCCGCTCCTCCTCCGGGAACCACGGGGAAGGAGAGTCATTGTGCCACCATCGGAGGCCACAGCGTCGTCTTTGGCCGGGAACTTGTGCCGGCGCAGCCACTCGGCGACCTCGGCGCCGTCGGAGCGGATCAGGTGCCCCCACTTATGGAAGGGGATCCTGCGATCGGCCACCAGCTGGCGGACGTGTCGCACCGGCACGCCGAGGTGCTCGGCCAAGGCGGTGATGTCGATGAGATGCGGTAGCTGAGCGTCCTTCACTCCCGTCGCCTTCCTGCGGGACACGTCGATGCCCCTGCACTCGCTACTACTGGTGCGGAATCCCACCTGTCGCGACAGGACGCGTATCTGTCGCGAACCGCCGCCAACCACACCAGTAGTAGGGGCAGGAGAGGCAGCAGGCCTCGTAGACGATTGCAGGCGGAGCCTGCGGGGTCGGGTGCCCGGTGGCGTTCATGGCGATGATGGGAGCGAACTCGGTGGCCTACCACGAGGCCAACGTGAGCCTCCGCGCCGACGATCACCCCGGCCAAGCGCTGGAGTACTACGCCTCTCGGGGCGAGACGCCGCTGGTGTGAAGCGGGTCCGGCGCGGAGGCGTTGGGGCTGTCGGGGGCCGTGACCTCGGCGCAGTTCCACGCCCTCTTCGGCCCCGGCGGCGCCGTCGACCCCACCACCGGGGAGCGCCTGGTGCGCACCCGCCGCCCGGGCATGGAGCTGGTCATCGCTGCCCACAAGTCCGTCGCCGAACTGGGGGTGATCGGCCGGGCCGAGCACATGCACCGCATCCTCGACGCCGAGCGCGACGCCACCCTGCACTACCTCGATCGGCTGGCCATCCAACAGGGCGGCCGGCGGGGCGACGCCGCGGTTCCCACCCGCACCGGCGGGCTCATCTACGCCGTCACCCGCCACGCCACCTCCCGGGCCGGCGACCCCAACCCCCACGACCATGTGCTCGTCGCCAACCTCGTGCACATGGCCGATGACAAGGGCGGCTGGAAGGGCGCCCACACCGCCTTGATGCGTGAGCACCTGCACGCAGCCACCATGTTCGGGCGCGTGGCTGCCGCCCATGAGGCCGTGCGCCTGGGCTACGGCATCGAACGCGACGACGGGCCGTCGGGCCGCCTCGGCCACTGGGGCATCGCCGGCATCCCTGACGAGGTCCTGGAGGTCCACTCCAAGCGGGCGACCGAGATCGACGCCGAGATGGACCGCCTGGGCTACACGTCATTCCGGGCCAAGGGCATCGTGGCCCGCAACACCCGGGCGCAGAAGCGCCACGAGCCCGTCGTCGACCTCATGGCCCGGTGGCGGGGCGAGATCGAGTCGGTGGGCTGGAGCATCGAATCGCTGCATCGGGAAGTGTCCCAGCACCGGCGCCGGCACCTGCGGCCGGCGCTGTCCGAGGAGCGTGACGTCGTGACCAAGGTCCTGGCCCCCGACGGCGCCCTGGCCGCCCGCAAGGTCTTCGCTCGCCGCCATGTGGTGGTGGCGGTGGCGCCCGAGCTCTTCGGCGCCGATCCGGCCGAGCTGGCCCGCACCGTCGACCGGGTGCTGGCCGATCCCGAGGCCCTGCCCCTGGTGGCCACGGCCGGGGCCTGGGGCCGGGTGTGGGCCACCGCCACCACCGTGGCCACCGAGCAGGCGATAGCCGCCGCCGTCGAGCGTCAGGTCACACGCACCAACGCCCCCGAGGTCGACGACCTGGCCGCCCGCATGGCCATGGCCGAGCGTGAGGCGGCCATGGGCCGCCACCTCACCCTGGGCCAGCGCTCGGCGGTGCTGGGGATCACCACATCCGGCCGGGGCGCCGAGCTCGTGGTCGGCGTGGCCGGCGCTGGCAAGACAACGGCCCTGGCCGCCGTGCGCGACGCCTTCGAGTCCGAGGGCTTCGAGGTCATCGGCACCTCGACCTCCGGCCAGGCGGCCCGCACGCTGAGAACCGCGGCGGGCATCGAGGAGTCCCGCACCCTGGCCTCGTTGACGTGGCGCCTCGACCACGGCCAGCTGCAGCTCACCAACCGCCACATCGTGATCCTCGATGAGGCGGCCATGACGGAGGATGCCGCTCTGCTCCGGTTGCTGGCGGCCGCCGGCGACGCCGGCGCC
>CAYZMG010000044.1:0-34273 GCA_964479465.1 uncultured Acidimicrobiales bacterium | reverse complement strand
AGCTGGCGGCTATGGCCCTGGGCGCCCTGGCCCTCGGTGGCCTGCTCCTCGCCGCCTCCCGCCGGCCCCAGGAGGGCTAGTCCGGCGCCGCCCCGGCGGCGATCGGCGTTCAGAAATCACGACGGCCCGCAGCTTCCTTCTCGCTGCGGGCCGTCGTGCGCGTCCGGCGCCAAGTTCCTCTTGCCGCGGTTGCGGTCTTAGGAGTACCTTATAGATCGTGGTTGGTCGTCCAAAGAGCGCCCCCCAGACCGGCATGCGCCGGGTGAGTTGGGTACGGATCGTCGTCGATGCCGACGGCGCCCACTGCGAGGTTCTGGGCGTCGGCCACCGGCTGCCCACCGCCCGCCGGGTCTCCCTCGATACCGCCCTCGGTCTGGCCGCCAGTGGCGTGCCCACCGTCGTCCGCTCGGTCGGCGCCGCCTCCGAGCAGGCCCTGGCGGCCAGGTAGACGGGTGTACATCTGCCACTGCCGCGCCGTCACCGACCGGCGCATCTGTGAAGCCATCGAAGCCGGCGCCGCCGACGCCGAGACCGTGAGCCGGCGTTGTGGCGCCGGCGGCGCCTGCGGTGGGTGCCTTCCGGCGGTTCGGGCCCTCTTGGCCCACTACGGTCTCAGCGAACAGGCGAGCGCCAACGCCGATTTCGCCGCCGCCTGAGCCCTGTCCGCCGCCATCCGGGAGTCGTGAATGCAAGGCAACGAGGCTGTGCTCGAGTTCCTCAACGAGGTGCTCACCGCCGAGCTGACCGCCATCAACCAGTACTTCATCGACTCCAAGATGATGGCCAACTGGGGCTACCAGCGCCTGGCCGACAAGGTGCGGGCCGACTCCATCGACGAGATGGGCGACGCCGAGAAGCTGATCGACCGCATCCTCTACCTCGACGGCGTGCCCAACCTCCAGCGCCTGGGCAGCGTGCGGGTCGGCGAATCGGTGCCCGAGAAGCTGCGCCTGGCTCTCCAGGTGGAGACTGAAGCCATCGACCGGCTCAACCGGGGCATCGCCCTGTGCGTCGAGGTGGGTGACCACGGCAGCCGCGAGGTGGCCGAGACCATCCTGGCCGGCGAGGAGGAGCACGCCGACTGGCTGGAGACCCAGCTCGAGCTCATCAGCCAGGTCGGCGAAGCCCACTACCTGGCCCAGCAGATCGGCAGCTGAGGGTTTCTCGCCGCCCTCCGGGGTAAGACGACGGTGGCAGTCCACTTTCCCGGAGGAGAAACGAACATCATGGCGAGAAGCACCGCTCGGGCGTCGCTCGGAGTTCTGCTGGCTGGGCTCGCCGGCCTCACCGTCCTCGTGGCCGGCCCGGCCGGCGCCCAGACCACCGGCCAGTCCAGCGGCGGCGCGCTGGCGTTCAACGACTCGGTGGCGTCCGGAACCTGCGTAGCCACCAACGACTCCACCTGCTCCGGCAGCGGGCGGGCCACCGTCGACTCCACCAGCTCCGGCAGCGCCGTCGCCGTCGACGGCTCGGTGAGCTCAGGCTGCGCCACCGCCGTCAACGACTCGACGGCGTCGGGCGCCCCGTGCCCGGCCGCGACCGCCGCCACCACCCGCCCTGTCACGACCACGGGCGGCGGGGCCACCACCGCCCGCCCGGCGGCTGCCACCGCTTCGGCCGGCCGCAGCCTGGCCCTGACCGGGTCCGACAACGGTGAGCTGGACGGCGCCGGCGCCATGGCCCTGTTGGCCGGCGCCCTCCTGGTCCGGGCCAGTCGGAAGCACGAGACCGCCCCGAGCGCCTAGCAGGGGATTACGCTCCGGGCATCCGCAGACTCGCCGCCGCTCCCGCCGTTGTCGTGACCGTCGTCGCCGCCGCCCTCCTGGGCGCCTGTGGCGATGACCCGGCGGACGAGGCGCCCGGGCAGGTCCCGACCACGGCCGTGGCCCTGCAGGCCCCCACCACGTCGACCACTGTCGCCGGTCGCAGCTACGCCGGCGACTTCACCAGCGCCGACGGCCACCGCTACCGCATCACCCTCGCCGTCGGCGGCCGCCCCGCCGCCGGCGCCGTCCTTGACTGCCCGGCCACGCCCACGGCCGGCCGCTACTCGCTGCCGGTCACGCTCATTGTGGCCAACGTCGCCACCGACCGGCCGGCTCCCTTCCCTCCCGTGCGGCTGGAGATGGCGGCGCCGGCAGGCACCAAGCCGGCCCCGGTCCTCGTCCTCGACGCCGCTGGCACCTGCACCTTCAGCCCCCGGGTGGCGTCGATCGGTGCAGGAGCATCCGTGGTGTTCAACGGCACGTCGCCGCTGATCGACGAGACGGCGGCCGCCGGCACCGCCGGGCGGATCGAGGTCAAGGTCTCCGAGACCACCTTCAGCGTGAGCGCGCCGCTGCCCTGACCTCGTTCTCGACGCCCTACACTTCGGTTCCGTGTCGACGTTGGCGGGCCCGTATCTCGTGGCCATCGTGCTCCTCGGCGCCGGCGGGGCGCTGAAGGTTGTCCGGCCCGCCTTCACCGCCCGGGCCATGCGCGACATGGGGCTGCCTGTGTCGCCCACGGCCGTGCGAGCCGGCGCCCTGGTCGAGTTGGCCATCGCCGCCGGCGCCCTGGTGGGTGGGGGCCGCCCACTGGCCGCCCTGGTTGCCGCCTCCTACGCCGGCTTCGCCCTCTTCGTCCTGGCCGCCCTGCGCCGGGGCGTGCCTCTCTCGTCGTGCGGCTGCTTCGGGGCCGACGACACCCCGCCCACCGCTACCCACCTGGTCCTGAACCTGGCCGCCGCCGCGGTGGCCGGCGCCGTCGCCGTGAGTGGTTCCGGCGTCGGCGGGCTCACCGAGATCACCACCCTGGAGGGTTCGTTGCTGCTCCGCGTCGCGTTCCTGGCGTCGACCGCCGCCTCGGTGTGGCTGGCCTACGTCGCCCTCGCCGTCCTCCCGAAGCTGCAGGCGGCGACCCGGTGAGGCTGTGCCGATCATGAGTCAGTGGCTGGCGGAGAGGACCTCTGCGATCCTCGGCGCCCGCACGTCCCGCCGGGGCTTCCTGGTCCGCAGTGCCATGGCCGGCTCGGCCCTGGCCGTGACGCCGGCGGCGTACATTCTGCGCCCGGTCTCCGCCTACGCCGCCATCTGCGGCTGCGCCGGCTCCGACTGCGACTGCGCGTCCTCCTGCTGCGACGGCTACACCGAGTTCTGCTGCGCGGTGAACGCCGATGGCTCCAACACCTGCCCACCGGGCACGTTCGAGGCCGGCTGGTGGCGGGCCGACGGGTCCCGGTTCTGCGAGGGACCCCGGTATTACGTCGATTGCAACGCCACCTGCGGCTCGGGCGCCTGCTCGGGAGCGTGCGGCTGTGCCGGCGGAGACTGCGACAACCGGCGGACCTGCTGCAACGTCTTCCGCTACGGCCAGTGCAACACCCACATCTCCTGCTACGGCGCCATCGCCTGCCGCATCGTCACCTGCACGCCGCCGTACGAGCTGTTCAACTGCGACACCACCGCCCTGTGGGACGACTCCACCGCCAACCACTCCTCGTCCTGCAACTCGGCCA
The DNA here is from genome assembly GCA_964479465.1 of uncultured Acidimicrobiales bacterium. Lineage (GTDB taxonomy): Bacteria > Actinomycetota > Acidimicrobiia > Acidimicrobiales > AC-14 > CADCTB01. Next base: position 30,777 of record CAYZMG010000044.1, on the reverse strand, counting down.
CGCCGCCACCGGCGCCGCCCCCGCCGCCCCCGGCCGTCCTCGGCGACCGCCTCACCGTGAGCCACAGCGGCAAGGCCCTCGACGTGGCCTTCGTCTCCATGGCCGACGGCGCCGGCGTCATCGTGTGGCCGCCCAACGGCGGTGTGAACCAGACGTGGTCGATCGAGCCCCTCGGCGACGGCAACGTCCGCCTGGTGGCCGGCCACAGCGGCAAGGTGCTCGACGTGGCCGGGGCGTCCACGGCCGACGGCGCCGGCATCATCCAGTGGCCGTGGAACGGCGGTCCCAACCAGCGCTGGCGCATGGAGAACCTGGAGGACGGGACGTTCCGCTTCACCGCCGGCCACAGCGGCAAGGTGCTCGACGTCGCCGGCCTCAACGCCGCCGACGGCGCCGCTGTGATCCAGTGGCCCTGGAACGGCGGCCCCAACCAGCGCTGGCGCCGCCAGACCGTCTAGTGCACCGCTAATGGCCGCAGTACTCGTCATCCAGACGGTCGCCATCGTCCTCCTCGGCGTGCTCGTCGTGGGACTGCTGCGCAGCCACGCCGAGATCCTGCGCAAGCTCCACCAGCTGGGCGCCGGCGCCGACCCCGACGCCGGGCCCGGTGTCACCAGCCCCGTCGCCGCGCCGGTCCGGCGCACCGCCTCCACCGGTTTCGACGTCACCGGCACCACGCCGGCCGACGAGGAGGTCCGCATCGGCGTGGTCGGCGCCCGCCAGAGCACGGTCCTTGCCTTCCTCTCCAGCGGCTGCCTGACCTGCGGGTCGTTCTGGGACACCTTCGCCGCTCCGGGTCGCCTCTCGGTCCCCGGCGACGCCCGCCTGGTCGTCGTCACCAAGGGCCCGGAGATCGAGAGCCCGTCCCGCATCGGGGAGCTGTCGCCGCGCACCTTCCCGGTGGTCATGTCCACCGAGGCCTGGATCGAGTACAAGGTGCCGGCCACGCCGTACTTCGTGTATATCGACGGCCCCTCCGGCCGCATCATCGGCGAGGGCTCGGCCCAGACGTGGGAGCAGGTCGTGTCGCTGTGGTCCCAGGCCCTGGCCGACGACGCCGGCAAGGGCGAGGCCCGGGCCGACCGTGAGCTGACGCAGGCCGGCATCCACCCCGGCCACGAGAGCCTCTACCCAGAACGGAAGCCCTGATGCCGGGCTGGTTCGTCCTGGTCGCCGGCGTGTGCGTGGCCACCGTCGCCGCCCTCCGCTCGACCTGGTCGCCTTGAGGCGAGTCGATGCTGGCCAGCATCCACCCGCTCGGGGAGCGGGCCCGTAACCGTCGATGGGGGGTGACCGTGGGCGCGTACCTGCTCGGCTCCACCCTCGCCGCCGCCCTGCTCGGCGCCGCCCTCGGCGCCACCGGCGGCGTCCTGCCCCTCTCGACCGGGGTCACCGCCGGCCTGGTCGTCGCCGCCGGCGCCCTGGCCCTGGCCGCCGACCTCGGCGCCTACCGGCTGCCCACCGTCCACCGCCAGGTCGACAAGGACTGGCTCGACCGGTACCGGGGCTGGGTCGTCGGCCTCGGCTTCGGGTTCCAGCTGGGGCTCGGCGTGGTCACCATCGTCAACACCGCCGCTGTCTACCTGGCCCTGGCGCTGGCCCTGATGTCGGGGTCGGCCGCCGCCGGCGCGATGATCGGCACCACCTTCGGCCTCGTCCGCGCCCTCGTCATCCTGGTCGTCGCCCCGGTCCGCCGGCCCGACCAGCTTCGCATCGCCCTCCGCCGCATGCACGGGTGGAGAACCCTGTCCCAGCGCGCCGGCATCGCCGTCCAGGCCCTGTTCCTGGTCGCCGCCGGCGCCGTCGCCATCGTCCAGTGAGGAGCCGACGTTGCAGATACTGAGCCGCCAGGGACTCGAGATCGAACTGCCCGACGGCTGGGACGCCCGCATCTACCGCCGGGAGGCCGTCGATGACGCCATCACCCGCCGGGCGCTCCATGCCGCCAACTTCGCCCTCCCGACGAACCTGGGCGACTACGCCGTCGGTGCCATCGAGGGGATGACCGCCGGCGACATGCTCGTCGTCCTTCTGGAGTTCGACCCCGACAGCGCCGGCCAGGGCCTGTTCGCCAACGAGGGCCTGCCCTCCGGGCTCACCGCCGGCGACTTCAGCCCCACGGCCATGCCCCGGGCCATACCCGGGCGCACGGCGGCGCAGTGGTTCTTCTCCCTCAACGGCCGGGCGTTCTGCCTCTACGTCGTGCTCGGCAGCCACACCGAGCGGGCGGGGATGATGGATCTGGTGAACCGGGTGGTGGAAACCGTCCGGATCGACAGTTAGGCGTCCGGGTACGGCGTCGCCGGGGACGCCGTCGTGCCCGGCGCGGCGTCGGTGATGATGGCGGCCGATACCGGCGGGGCGGTCACGTCGGACACCGCCGGCGCCGGCGCCACGACCGTGGGTTCGAAGCCGTTGGCGGAGCGCTCGCCCGGGGCCTGCCAGCTGCCGCCGGCCGATGGCTTGCCCATCAGGCCGTTGGCCTTCTCCTTGACCTCGGCCCGGCGCTCCTCGCCCTTGTCCTTGTCGAAGAAATAGCTGGCGGCTGCGCCCACGCCCGACACAAAGGCGAGGCGGAAGATCTTCCTGCGGATGGTGCGGAACATGTCGACCTCCAGACTTGGCGTGTGGCCGGTACCTACCCAGGCTGGGGCATTGCTACGTGGTGTCGCCGCCGGTCTGGGTCTGCTCGGCCCACTCCTGCTCGTCGATGCCTTCGGCGCCGGTCGGCTCCTCCTGCATCTTCCCGTCCCCCCGCTCGGCACCGTGGACGCCGTGCGACTCCGGCGTCGGGGAGTCGCTCACTGGTCCACCCTCTCCGAGGGATGGCCCGGTGAATGCTTCCTGGACCGGCCTCCCGGGCCGCTCACGACCCGTCCTCGTCCGGGGCGGCGTCGCCGGCGAACTCCGCCGGCGCCTCTTCACCGGGCAGGCGGTCGTAGCCGGTGCCGCCGGTGCCCTGGCCGCGGGAGCTCTGGAGCTTGGCCCAGTCCTCGGGCTCGTCGGGGGTGAGTTGGTCTCGGTCTTTCTCCATGCCCGTGCCCTACCCGCCGGCGCCCGGCGCTACGCCGTGCGGGGCCGGCCCACCACCAGGTACACGACCGAGCCGATGAGCCCGGTCAGGGCGATCACGAGCACCCAGATCACCTTGGACCCGGCGCGGAACGGGGAGTCGTCGGGCACCCGGACAGCGTCGACCAGCGACCACACCCAGAGCACGCTGAACCCCAGGATCACCGCCAAGATCCCCAATCCACCTATCGCTTCCATCGCAACCTCCTTGTCGTCGTACAAGGAGGACGATGACGGAATCCCCCCAAGCTCGCATCGGCCGTACAGATGCTTTCGAGACCGCTCGTACATCCGGGGATGTACGCCGGCGGCGAGCAGTCCGCTGTTGTGACACGCACACCCCGGTCCAGGCCGAGAGTCCGCTTCTGAGGCGACTAGAGCTTCGGCAGTTGCTGGTGGCGGCCGATGAGGGGCGCCAGCGGGTCGCCGGCGCCGGCCAGTCGGTCACCCACGGTGCGGATCGTCCACCGGTCGGGGCGGAGGTCGGGGTCGTCGAGCTCGTCCCAGCGGATGGGCACCGAGACCGGGGCGCCGGCGGCGGGCCGGGGGCTGAAGGGCGCCACCAGCGTCTTGTTGATGGCGTTCTGGGTGTAGTCGAGCCGGGCCAGGCCCTCCCGCCGGGTCTTGTGCCACTCCCAGCTCACCAGCTCCGGCACGGTGTGGCCCACCGCCCGCGACACAATCTCCACCCAGCCCCGGGTGTCGGCGAAGGAGTACCCCGGGGCGATCGGGATCCAGATCTGCACGCCCCGCTTGCCGGTCACCTTGGGCATGCCCACGACGCCGAGGTGCTCCAGGGCCGTCCGGTACAGGCGGGCCAGGACGAGAACCTCGTCGAAGCCCGTCGTGGTGCCCGGGTCGATGTCGATCAGCGCCCACGTCGGCTGGTGGACATCGGGGATGCGCGACGTCCACGCGTGCAGCTCCAGGCCGCCGTAGTTGGCCATCCACGCCAGCGCCGGCACGCTGTCGACCACCGCGTAGCAGGTGGTCTCGCCCTCACCGGCGCCGGTGTACTTCCACTGGCGTAGCCAGTCGGGGGCGTGGCTCGGAACCTCCTTGTGCCAGAACCCCGGCTTGTCCACCCCGTTCGGAGAGCGGTAGAGGTTCAGGGGCCGGTCGTGGAGGTACGGCAGCATCCACGGGGCGATCTGGGCGTAGTAGCGGATGACCTCCCGCTTGGTGACCTGCCGGCCGTCCACCTGGTCCGGCCTCCCGGGCCGGACGCCGTCGCCGGCGGGGAACAGGACTTTGTCGAGGTTGGTGACCTTGAGCTCCCGGCCCTGGAGCTGCCACATGCCGCCTTTGTCCAGGGCGTCGAGCGCAGCCAGCTCCTCCGCCGTCGGCGGGTCCCACGCCGGCCGGGTGGTGCTGCCGATGGCGACGGACGCCTCGGCCGCCGGCAGGTCGCTGCGCCACAATGCCTCGGGCGCGGCCTTCACCTCGTCGTTGGTCAAGCCCGTCTTCACCGACCTCGGGTGGTCCTCGGGGTCCCAGCCGGCGACGGCGGCCTCGTCGTTCTTGTGGAGCAGGAGCCACTGCTCCTTGCCCGAGCTGTCCCGGTCCCGCCGGACGAGCACGAATCGGCCGGCCAGCTTCTGGCCCTGCAGGTCGAAGTGCAGGTCGCCGTTCTCGATGGCCGCAAGCGGATCGCCCGGCTTGGCGTGGGACCACGTGCCCCAGTCCCACACGATGACGTCGCCCCCGCCGTACTCGCCCTTGGGGATGACGCCCTCGAAGTCGAAGTACTCGACCGGGTGGTCCTCGACGTGCACGGCGAGCTGGCGGGCCTTGGGGTCCAGCGTCGGCCCCCGGGGCACGGCCCAGCTCACCAGCACGCCGGCCATCTCCAGGCGCAGGTCGTAGTGGAGCCGGCGGGCCCGGTGGCGCTGGACGACGAAACGGCTCGATCCGGCGGGAGGGGCGCCACTGCCCGCCGGCTCGGCGGTGATCGTGAAGTCCCGCTTGGTCCGGTAGGTCTCGAGCCGCTCGTAGGCGTCGCTCATCTCAGGTGATCTTTACCCCCGTCAGGTCCTCCTCGGGCGGCGGGTACTGCGGGTCCATGTCGGCCAGGGTCTCGATGATGATGCGGTTGACGGCCCAGTTGCGGTACCACTTGCGGTCGGCGGGGACGACGTACCAAGGGGCCGCGTCGGTCGATGTGCGGCTGAGGGCCTCCTGGAAGGCGGCCATGTAGTCGTCCCAGCGGGCCCGGTCGGCGAGGTCGCCCTTGCGGAACTTCCACTGCTTGGTGGGGTCGTCGAGGCGGGCCTGGAAGCGCTCGGCCTGCTCGGTCTTGGAGATGTGCAGGTACACCTTGACGATGCGGGTGCCGGCGGCCACCAGATTCTTCTCGAAGTCCTTGATGAGCTCGTAGCGGGGCCGCCACACCTCTTCGGGGACCAGGCTGTGCACCCGCACGACGAGCACGTCTTCGTAGTGCGATCGGTTGAAGACCACGACCTCGCCCTTCGCCGGCGCCCTGTTGTGGACCCGCCACAGGAAGTCGTGGCTGCGCTCCTCCTCGGAGGGCACCTTGAACGACACCACCCTGCAACTGGCCGGGTTGAGGCCCCGGAAGACGTTCTTGATCGTGCCGTCCTTGCCGCCGGCGTCGATGGCCTGCAGGACGACGAGGAGCGACTGCTCACCCTCGGCGTACAGCCGCTCCTGGAGCCCGTGCATCTCGTCCCCCAGTGCCTCCGACGCCGCCTCGGTCGTTGCCCTGTCTCCCGGCGCCCCCTCGGTGCTGCGTGTGTCGATCCTGGAGAGCTCGACGTCGGTCCCGGGCTTGACTCGCCACCGCGCTGGGTCCATGCCGGCGAGGTTAGGCCGGTCGGGTTGGGCCCGAGCCGGCGCCGGTCTCTTCAAGCAGGGAGGCGATCTCGTCCAGGCGGCCGGCGCCCAGCTCAACCGAGCCGGCGCCGACCCAGCCGTCCAGCTGGTCGGGCCGGCGGGCGCCGACGATGGCCCCGTCGACCGCCGGCCACGCCAGGGTCCAGGCCACGGCCAGCTCCGGCAACGTGCAGCCCACCTCGTCGGCGATCGCCCGCAGGCGGTCGACCACCACGAGGTTGGTCTCCAGGCCGGCGCCCTGAAAGTCGGGGTGGGCGGACCGCCAGTCGTCGTCGGGCAGCGACCGGGCCCGCTCCGCGGTGAAGCCGCCGGTCAGCAGGCCATTGCGCATAGGGCTGTAGACGATGACGCCCGTCCCGTGCGCCTGGCACCAGGGCAGGATCTCCGCCGCATTGTCCCGGGTCAGGAGGTTCAGCTCCGGCTGGCAGGTGTCGACGTGACGGATACGCTCGCACGCCTCGAGCAGATCGACGGTGAAGTTGCTCACGCCGAGGTAGCGGACCTTGCCCTCGGCGACGAGATCGGCGAGCGTCGCCCACGACTCCTCGATCGGCGTCCCGTCGTGGGTCGGCCAGTGAATCTGCAGCAGGTCGATGGCGTCGACCCCGAGCCGGCGCAACGAGTCCTCGCACTCCTTGCGGATGGACGCCGGCGCCAGGACGTTGGACACCGTCGTGCCCCCGGGCGCCCACACCAGGCCGCACTTGGTGAACACCAGCGGTCGGTCGCCCTCGGGGATGGCGCGCACCGCGTGGCCCACGACCTCCTCGGCGTGGCCCAACCCGTACGCCGGCGCGGTGTCGACCCAGTTGATGCCCAGGTCCACGGCCCGCCTGATGGTCTCGATCGATTCTGAGTCGTCCTGGGCACCCCACCCGCCCTGCCAGCCGGCGCCGCCGATGGCCCAGGCGCCGAGGCCGACGCGGGTGATCTGAAGGTCCGTCCCCCCGAGGGAGGTGGTGGCGGGTGCGACGTCGACGTTGGTCATGGGTCTCCTCCTGAGGCCGCGACCCGGAGCCGGGCGGCGGTGTCCTCTGGTGCGGTGTCGTTAATAAATGCCCCCGCTCCCAATTCCGAACCCGCCAGGTACTTCAGCTTCTCGGCCGTGCGGTGCAGGGGGGTGAACTCGACGTGGAAATGGCTGATGTGCTGGTGCTCGCCGTCGTCGGTCGGCGCCTGGTGCATGGACATGACGTAGGGCAGGGCGAAGCCGAACAAGCGGTCGTAGGCCCGCACGACGGTGCGCAGCACCCCGGCCAGCGCCAGCCGTTCGGGGTCGCTCAGATCGAGGAGGCTCGGGGCGTGGCGCAGCGAGGCCACGTGGATCTCGTACGGGAAGCGGGCGGCGAAGGGCACGAAGGCCAGGAAGCTGCGGTTGTGGGCGATCACCCGCACACCGTCGGACCGCTCCCGTGCCACCACGTCGCAGTACACGCAGGTCCCGTGCTCGGCGATGTGGGCGGTGGCCACCTCGAGCTCCTGTCGGACCCGGGGCGGGATCTCGGGGTAGGCGTAGATCTGGCCGTGGGGGTGGTGGAGGGTGACGCCGACGGCCACCCCCTTGTTCTCGAAGATGAAGACGTAGGCCACCTCGGCGCGGCTGCCTAAGGCGGCGTAGCGGTCGGCCCACACCTCGATCACCTTGGCGATCCGTTCGACCTCCATGTCGCCCAGGCTCACCTGATGGTCGTCGGAGTAGACGATCACCTCGTTGGCGCCGCACGACGGAAGCACGGGGTACAGCTCGGAGCCCGGTACCGCCGGCGCAGGTGGCGTCCGCACCAGCGACGGGAACCGGTTCTCGAACACCACGACGTCGAACGCCGGCAGGGCGATCTCCGTCGGCGGCTGGCCCTCCCTGGTGGGGCAGAGCGGGCAGAAGGCGTCCGGGGGGAGGAAGGTGCGGTCCTGGCGGTGGCCGGCGAACATGCGCCACTCGCCGGTGACTGGGTCGTACCGGCGTTCCGTCATCTCGCGATAACTTCGTCCCAGGAGTAGGCGATGAACGCCCGACCGTCCTCCTTGACCGACTCCTCCTTGTGCATCACCGGCCGCGATTCGCCGGCCCACGCCATGACGTCGGCCAGCAGTGCGCGCGCCGCCGCGTCGCCGGCGGCGGCGCGTTCCCGCAGCCGGTACTGGCAGAACACCAGGCGGCCGGCGCCGACGGCCTGGGACCCCAGCATCGTGCCCGTCATGGCGCCGGGGACGGGCTTGTAGGCGATCACCACCGGGGTGTCGGGGAAGGGCCGGCCGTCGATCATGGAGACGACGCTGCCGGACCCGACGGAGGAGTCCTCGCCCACCAGGACGGCCCGCCGGGGCAGGCTCGGTGTGGCGCCGTGGTCGGTGGTGAATTTGAACACGGTGGAGCCCCAGACCGACGTCAGGGCTTCGAGCGTCAGCGCCACCGGGTAGTGCGGCGCCGCCTCCATGGGTTGGGCGAGGATCAACACCACCTCACCGGCCTCGAGACGAGCTTTCGCCTCGGCGCCTGTTGTCGCGTCGAGGGCGTCCTCGGCGACTACGAACGGCCCGCCACCGGCGCCCGGGTCGACCGCCGCCACCACGTGGATGGGGTAGCGGTTCTCCGCCACCTGCTCCCCGCCGGCGTGCAGGCGGAGGATCAGATCGTGGCTGCCGGGCACGTCGGGCGCGCCCACCTCCACCTCGTCGTAGCGGCTGACCGTCCAGCCGGCGACGTCTCCGAGGCGCACTCCCCACGCACTCGTCGTGGGGGCCGTGTCGCCGAAGCGGACCTCGACCGTGACGCCGGTCAACGGCGGCCCGTCGTTGGACACGTGCAGCGGGGCGCGCAGCATGCCGCCGGCGTCGATGACCAGGCTGTCCAGGTCGAGCATTGGCAGCACGACCTGGTTGGCTCGCCTCATCTCCTCGACGGCGATCCGCTTGGGCCGCCGGTGCAGGTCGAGTACCCCGTTCAGCTCCTGGGGGACGTCGGTGAGCTCGGTGAGGCAGTAGCCGCCGATGTGGTCGTGACGCCGCCACACCTCGGTCTGCAAGCGGTCGGAGATGCCTTGGTACCGCTGGGTCTCGATGATGAACCGGGCGATGCTGCCGGGCCAGAGCGTGCCGGCCAGGCCGCCGGCGTAGGCCTGACGGGAATCCCAAAACGGAGGGTCGGGGACGACCGGCATGTCAGGCAGGCCCCAGTCGCCGTACTCGGTGACGAACAGAGGCCGGTCCTCGCCGGCGAAGCGCTTCGAGTTGGCCTCGATCTTGTCGAGGTAGTCGCGGTGGAGGCGCCCGTACCAGTGGGCGGTGATGATCGGCGAGACAAAGACGTAGGCGGGATCGGGCTCGATCCAGTCATTCTCGATCACCGGCCGGGTCCCGTCCTCCCTCGTCACGGTGTCGTAGAGGTCGCGGGCGAAGCGCTCGTAGCCCGGCCACTGGCGGGCCGCCCACTCGCCGTCGCAGATCTCGTTCATGGCCGACCACAAGATGATGCTGGGGTGGTTCCTGTCCCGCCGGACCTGCTCGCGGGCGGCGGCCAGGCACCGGCGGGTCAGCAAGGTGTCGCCGCCCATCTCTGGATGGTCGATCGGCTCGGCGACCGGGATGTCGCAGTGCAGGAGCATGCCCATCTCGTCGCACACGTCGAGATAGGCGGGTTCGAAGGCCTTGATGTGGAGGCGAAGTGTGTTGAACCCCATCGCCTTGGCCTTGGCCACCTCATCGACGATCTGGGCCCGAGTGCCCTCGGCGTACAGGCCTTCGGGCCCGAAGCCCTGGACGAGAGCGCTCTTCATCCGGTACGGCTCGCCGTTGAGGAGGATCCGCTTCCCCTCCATGCGCACCGTCCGCAGGCCGAACCGGGCCTCGCGCAGGTCGCTCGGGTGGCCGGCCACGTCGAGGTCGACGACCGCCTCGTGAAGCTGCGGGCGGTCGGGGCTCCACCGAGCGGCGGTCGTACGGCCCATGGGGACGTCGAGCTGCGCCAGCCCTCCCGCCGGCACCACCGTTGCCCTTTCGACCACCTGGCCCAGGGCCCGCACACCGAGTCGGACGGACTGCGACGAGTCGGAGCGGTTCTGGATACCGGCCGTCACGACGAGCTCGTCGGGATCGCCGTTCACGAAGACGTCGCGGATCACCACCGCGCCGTGGCGGCGGAGGTGCACACCCTGCCAGATGCCGCCGTAGGTCATGTACAGGCTGGGCCGGCTGGGGAAGACGTGGTTGGCCCAACCCTGCTTGCCGTGGGCCATGCGAGTGTGGTCGGGGTCGCCCAGCGGCGGATCCATGACCCGCACGGCGAGGGTGTTCTCACCCGCCCGGAGCACCGGCGTGGGGTCGAGCTCGAACGGGGTGAAGGGCTGGTCGTGGCCACCGAGGGCCACGCCGTTCAGGTACACCGTCGCCAGGTCCATCACCGCGTCGAACCGCAGCGTCCAGTACCCGGACACCTCGTCGAGGCTGAAGCGCCGGCGGTACCAGGCCGGCCCGTCGAGGTCGAGCCAGCCCTGGGCCTCCCAGAGGCCTGGCACCCGGATAGGGACGGCCTCGAGCGTGTCCAGCTGCTCCAGGGCGTGGTCGCCCGGGAAGAAGTCCCAGACGCCGTCGAGTGATGCCTGTCGCCGGCTGTCGAACTCCATCAAAGAAGTATTGCGACCTTGCCGCCCGCACCCGCATCGGCGGTGGCGTACGCCTCCGCAGCGTCGTCCAGCGCGAACCGGTCGGTGACCGTGCGGTCGGGGTGCAGGTCCCACCGCACCAGGAGTTCCATGAGCTCCTCCATGTGGCCGATGCTGGTGACCCACGATCCCATGACGGTGAGCTGGCGGTGGATCAGAGCCGGGCTGGCGTCGACCTCCAGGCGGCCGCCCTCGCCGACGAGCACGCAGCGCCCCCAGCGCCGGGCGCCGGCCAGGGCCAGGGACCGGCCCGCCACCGACCCGGAGCAGTCGACCGTCACCTCGCAGCCGGAGCCGCCGGTCGCCTGCAGCACGCCGGCCTCACCCTCGACCGCCACGTCGACCGCGCCCAGCGACTCGGCCAGGCGGCGGCGTGACGGCACCGGATCGGCGCCTACGACGACGCCGGCCCCGAGGGCCTTGGCCAGCAGGCCGGCGGCCAGGCCCACCGGTCCCAGGCCGACGACGAGCACCGCGTCGCGTCCCGAGACGGCCGCCCGCCGCAGCGCCTGGTAGGCGGTGCCGAACCCGCACGCCACGCAGGCACCGTCGAGCCACGACAGCGAGTCCGGCAGCGCCACGCACGTCGACTCCTCGGCCAGGAGAAAGTCGGCGTGGCCCCCGTCGCGCTGCCAGCCGTACGCGGCCCGCACCGGCGACGTGCAGCTGATCATGTAACCGGCCCTGCAGTCGGGGCAGAGGCCGCAGCCGGCGATGTGGTAGATAGCCACCCGGTCGCCTTCCCGGAAACGCCGGCAGCCCTCGCCGACGGCCACGATCTCCCCGCACGGCTCGTGGCCCGCCACCACGCCGCGGTACGCCTCCGCGCCGGTGCCGAGGTGCTCACGGTAGATGGCCCGGAGGTCACTGCCGCAGATGGTCGACGCCCGCATGGCGACCACCACCTGGCCATGGCCGGGCGCCGGTTCGGCGACGTCCCGGATCGTCACCTGGCGCCCTCCCGGGAGGAAGACGCCCCTCATGGCGTCACTCGCCCCGCGGGATCCAGACCGTCTCCGGCTCGTCGAACAGCACCTGGTTCACGAACTCCACTCCCTGCATGGCCGAGTGATCCATGTTGCCGATCTCGTACAGCCAGGCGCCGAAGCGACCGCGCGACCAGATGTCCTGAGACCGCAGCCACGGCTGGATGGTGCCCAGGGACGCGTCCCGGCTGACGGATGGCACAGGGTAGGTCATGTCCGGCGAGCACAGCCACGTGGTCACGATCCTTGCCCGGTCGGCCTCCGTCATCAGGCCGGTGGCGATCAGCCCCTGGATGACCCGGTCGACGATGGTGTCCTCGGGCTCGGGCTTGTGCTCCGAGCGGGACGTCTCGGTGAGGAAGAGCGTCTGGTCGGGCTTGGGGGTGATGTACGGGGAGTAGTTCGAGAGGTAGGTCACCCGGTAGAACGGGACGTCGGGCTCGGGGAAGTAGATCCAGTTCTTGGTGCTGTTCGCCGGCCGGTCGACGCCGACGCCGACGATGTGGCTGCCGCTCCAGTTCAGGCCGGGAACGGCTTCCTGCACTGCCTCGGGCACGGCGTCCATGCAGCCGACCAGTTTGTTGAGCGGCATGGTGTTCAGCAGCACGTCATAGGGCCACGTCCGGCCATCGGCGGTGGTGACCACCTTGGCGACCGGGTCCACCGACGCCACCGGGGTCTCCAGGTGGAGGTTGGGCTCGACGAACCGGCGCAGGCCCTCGTACAGGAACCCGGTGCCGCCCCGCAGCGGGTACTTGAAGGTGTTGTTCGGCCCCCTCGAGACCTGGTCCTCTTCGATGATCACGTTTTGCAGGATGGATTCGACGGCGACCACCGAGACCCGCTCGCCGATCCAGATGTAGTTCATCAGCTCGGCCGGCGTGGCCCAGACCTTGAAGTTGTACGGGAGCATGAAGTGCTTGGCGATGCCGGCGCCGAAGACGGCCTGTACCCACTCGGCGAAGTTCTGGGGCGACTGCTCCTTGCGCTGGGTCTCGATGAGGCCCATCACGCACTCGAAGACCGTGTCGGGGTCGAGCTTGCGGATGTTGTTCTGGAACGGGTAGGCGATGAAGCGGTCCTCCATCCACACCCACGCCTCGCGCTGCAGCTCGGTGAAGTCGCCGCCCATCAGCTTGTCGACCAGGTCGTCGTAGTACTTGTAGTGGCTGAACATGACGTGGCCGCCGATGTCGTAGGTGAACCCCGCCTCGTCGGTGAACGACGTGGCCAGGCCGCCGACGTAGTCGTTGGCCTCCAGGATCACCCAGTCCTCGTGTCCCAGCTCCTGCAACCGGTAGCCGGCGCCCAGGCCGGTGGGGCCGGCGCCGATGATGACGATTCGCGGGTTCGTACTGGTCAATGCGTCCGCCCTCTGCGAGGGGCGGCCAATTGAATGCCGGCTGGACCGGCCTCCCGGGCCGGTCACGCGGGCTCTCCGACGACAGCCGAGTTGGCACCCTCGATCACCGTGGCCATGCGGGCGGCAATGGAGTCCCAGGTGTTCCGGCGGACGACGGCTTCCATCACCGCCCGAGGCCGGCGGCGGGCCCGCCGGCAGGCATCGGCGAACGCCGGACCGTCGTCGGCCAGGTGGACGTGGGCGCTGTGATCGGCGACAACGTCGGGCACCCGGGTGGAGACGACGGGCAGGCCGGCGGCGAAGTACTCCAGGGTCTTGGTCGGGCTGATGGAGCGCGTGGCCTCGTTCAGGGCGAACGGCATGAGGGCGACGTCGAACCCGGCCATGACCTCGGGCAGCCGGGGATAGGGCTGCGGGCCGGGGTAGGTGAGGTTGGGTGCCTGGGGGAGCGACTTCGGGTCGATCTTGACCACCGGCCCGACGATCTGGATCTCCCAGTCATGGAGGGCAGCGGCCATGTCACCGAGGAGGCCGAGGTCGACCCGCTCGTCGATGACACCGACATAGCCGGCCACCGGCGCCGGCCGCGAGTCCGGGCGCAGGGCCCGGGCGGGGGCGAAGTGCTCCGGCTCCACGCCGCTGGCGAACAGGTGCGTTCCCTGCGGGCGATGGCTGAGCACGCCCCGGTGCAAGGACCGCCCGCCCGTGAACACCACGTCGGCCTGGCGCAGGGCCTGGCGGTGGCGCAGCCGCAGCTCGGCCGGCGCTCCCTTGAACGACGCCAGGTCGTCCATCACGTCATAGACGAGCCTGGCGGGCTGGAGGGCGGTGGCCATGTCGAGGGCCATGGGGGTATAGAGCCAGACGGTGCGGTCCCTGGACGCCCCGAGGAGCTGCTGGACCGCGTCGGCATAGGTGTCGGCGCCGCGGTGGTCGAAGCCGACATGGCCCTCGCCGGGGACTTCGAGCCACACCCGGGTGACCGAGCCGTGGTTCTCCATGCACAGGCGGGGAGCGGCGACGTCGCAGGCCAACGGCTCTTCAACGAACCAGGTACGCCGATCCATGGCCAGCCGGGAGATGATGTGTTGCGGACGTTGCCATACAAACGTCCATCGCAGGTGGGACAGAACGACCAGCTCAGCTTGCACGCGCAACTCCTAAAGGAACGGGAGACGGCGGCTGGTTCCTCAACCTTCCGGCTGCCCGATACCCGGCAGGGGTTTGCGCAAAACTTTCAGTGGCCCTCGCGACGGATACGCCGCTCGGGGTGGGCGCGCTCCTGGACCACCAACTCGTGCGCCGGCGGTTCTTGCCATTCCCAATGGGCCATCTGGGGCAGCCAGCCGGCGAGCCAGCCCGCAACCGGGTGCTGGAAGCGGTACGCCGGCAGCTCGGCCGCCCGCGCCCCTCCGGCCGCCCGGGCGTAGGCCTCCGACATCGACGACGGCCGCCGGCGGAGCTGGTCGTCCAGCCAGTAGACGCCTACCGGGTCGATGTTGCCCTCACAGCGCACAAGCACCGAGTTCCAGTCCGTGGAGTCGATGAACGGGAACCAGCAATACCCGTCCATCGGCACGCCCCGGGCCTGGGCGATCTCGCACTGCTCCAGGGTGTACTTGAGCCAGCTCGCCCGGTCGGGCGCGAACCCGCGGATGTTGGTCTCGCCCAGGGCACACGGCAGCCGGTACCGCAGCCAGTACTCTTCGATGAGGTCGGCCAGGCTGCCGGGGTCGGGCGACGAGGTGGTGCCCCGGCCGCCGGCGTCGAAGTACCGCCATTGGTTGTGGGCGTAATAGTCGAGACCGACGACGTCGACGTGCCCCGGCTCCAGCTGTAGCAGGTGCTCGGCGCCGGCGACCAGCACGCTGGTGACGAAAGGGCGGTCGGTGTCGATGGGCAGCCCCAGGAAAAGGTCGAGGAGGAAGAACCGCCGGTCGTTGACCATGGCCGTGTGGTCGACGGCCTCGGTCGTGGCCGCGGTGGCCCGTTCGCAGGTGTCGACGTAGAAGTGACGGGCGGCGGGAAGGAGCTCCCGCAGCGCCCGGCTGGCCAGGGTCAAGGCGGGCATGACGTTGCTGGCCAGGCCCAGAAAGCCCCTTAGACCATGCGTGTGGGGCGGCCAGACCCCGAGCTGGCCGCAGAGCAGGAACGTGGTGAAGGGCTCGTTGAAGAGCGTGTACTCCTCGACCCACGGGTAGCGGCGGGCGAAGGTCTCGACATAGAGAAGGTAGGCGTCGCGGAACGAGCGGTCGGCGAAGCCCCGCTTGAGCCAGCGGGGATAGCTGGTGTGGTGGCACAGGTCGACGATGGGGCGCATGCCGTGGCCCTGCATCCAGCCGAGGACCCCGTCGGTCTCCCGCCAGTCGAAGGTACGCCGGTTCGGTTGGATGCGGTGCCAGCGGATGGGGTACCGGAGCCGGGTCACGCCGCAGCCGAGGAGAAGCTCGAGGTCGGCACGCCAGCGGGCGATGTGGCCGGTCGTCTCGGCCACGTCGACGTCGAATGCGGGCTGGTAGGTGGACTCGAAGGATCCGATGAACTCGATCGTGGGACGCTACCTACATGCCGGCCGTACGCGCCTTCGCCCCTGGGCGGGTCAACCTCATCGGTGACCACACCGACTACACCGGCGGCTGGGCCCTGCCCATGGCCGTCGAGTGGGGGACCACCGTCGAGGTGGAGCGGGGCGGGGCCCGCGTGGAGCTGACGTCGGCGGAGGAGCCGGCGCCGGCGGTGGTCGACCTCGACGTCGCCGATCCCCGGGCCGTGGAGCCGGCGTGGGCCCGGTACGTGGCCGGCGTGGTCGCCGTCGTGAAGCCCGAGACCGGGGCGGTGGGGACAGTGCGGACGACCCTGCCGGTCGGCGCCGGCCTCTCCTCCAGCGCCGCGCTGGAGGTGGCCGTCGCTCTGGCCCTGGGGTTCGAGGGGTCGCCGCAAGAGCTGGCGCTGGCCTGCCAGCAGGCCGAGCACCTGGCCGCCGGTGTGCCCAGCGGCGTCATGGACCAGCTGGCCTCGGCCATGGGCCAGGAGGGCCACGCCCTTTTGATGGATTTCACGTCGCTCGCAGTCGTGCCCGTCCCCATGCCGGCCGGCGTCGACGTGGTGGTTGCCCATTCCGGCCAGGGCCGAACCCTCGCTGGCTCGGCCTACGCTGAGCGCCGGGCCCAGTGCGAGGCGGCCGCCGCGATCATCGGTCCCCTCCGGGAGGCCAGTGAGTTCCACCTCGCCCGCCTCGACGATCCACTCCTGCTGCGCCGGGCCCGCCACGTCGTCACCGAAAACCGGCGGGTGCTGGAGTTCGCCGATTGCCTGTGGATGGGCGACCTGGCCGGCGCCGGCCGGCTCATGGCGGCCAGCCACGAAAGCCTGGCCTCGGACTTCGACGTCTCCACGCCCGCCCTCGACGCCCTAGTGGATGAGCTCTGCGCCGTGCCGGGCGTGTACGGGGCCCGGCTCACCGGAGCCGGCTTCGGGGGGTGCGTGGTGGCGCTGGCCGACGCGGCCAGCGCGGTGCGGGGCTGGCGTGTTCACGCCTCCTCCGGTGCGACGGCCGCCCCTGTCGGGTAGGTGGGGCAGTAGAATGGCTCGGTTGGCAAGAATCGAAGCGCATCTCAGTGGTAGCGGCGCGCGGTGGCTCGGAGGTCGCCGGTCCGGGCGCGCCCCGTCAATGGGCATGAGCGGCGCATGACCCCGTACGAGATCCTCGGCATCGGGCCCAAGGCCAAGCCGGCGGAGATCACCGCCGCCTACCGGGTCCTGGCCCAGATTTTCCACCCCGACCGGTTCGCCGGCGCCCCCGCCGCCGTGCAGAAGGAGGCGGAGCGGCGGATGGGCGAGGTCAACGACGCCTACGCGTTCTTCCGGGGCAGCAACAACAGCGCCGGAGAGAACTCGGTGGCTCGCACCCGGGCGGCGCAGGCCGCGGCTCAGACCCCGTGGCACGAGGTGGTTCGCCACCGGGCCCAGGCCGAGGCCCGGGCCAAGGAGGCCCGCCGGGCCAAGGAGGAGAGCTCCCGCCAGGGCAAGGCCATCAGCCGGCCCAAGACGGGAGGCCCCAAGCTGTCCCTGGCCGGCATGGGTGAGGCGCTGCACACCAACAAGATCACCTGCCGGGAGTGCAAGAGCATCCAGTGGCTCCCCGACGGCTGGCGGGAGCGGTTGGACGAGACCGACTACTACTGCTCGATCTGCTCCCGCCTGATCCTCGCTCGCTAAGAGCGAGCGCTATTTCACGGAAAGCGGCGGCTGCTTCGGCGCGCCCCTTTGTCGCTGTTCTCTGACTCTATGTTTGGAACACCCTCCGGGCGCGCTCTATGTTCGGCGCACTCTTTCGCCCCTCTCTGAGCCCTGCATACAATCCCAAAGTCGTCCGAAATCGGGCCCCACATGGAGGTACTGCGTAGTGGCTTTGTGGTGGTTAGGCAACATCATCCTGATCGCGGTGGTGGCACCTGTGTGCCTGTTGTTCCTGAACCGGGTCCTGCGGCCCATCTTCGAGATCAAGAGGTACGTCGATGACGTGCTCGACCACGGGGTGAAGCTCACCGGCACGCTCGACTGCGTGCCCAACCTGATCCGGTCCTGTGAGCTGACGGGCATGGCCCGCCTCAACGTGACCCGCTACGGCCTGGCCCTCGCCCGGCTGCTGCCCCAGTAACGCATCCACTCAGACCCGAACTCACTCACATCCTGCGAACGGAAAGGACACGATGGGCGCTGCCACGATCGTGACGCTGTTGGGGGTGGCCATCATCGTGGCCGCCATCGCTCTCTACCTGATCATCATTTCCGCCACCCTGAACCACGTGAGCTACACGCTGGGCACCGTGATCATCGGCGTGAAGGCCATCGTGGCCCAGACCGACCCGGTGCCGAAGTACGTCGGCATCATCCTGAACGACGTCACGGCTATCGACCAGGCGGCCAAGCAGCTGCTGGCGTGGGGAGAGCGCTCCGGCGCCGACTTCGCCACCGCCTACACCACCACCAGCTACGTCGCCGCCACGTAGTCCCATGGCGACACTCATCAAGAAGGGACGCAAGCAGGGGGCGGACAACAGCGTCGGCGAGCAGATGCCCGAGCCCGTCTCCGCCGAGTCCGAGCCGGCGCCTGCCGCCGTCCACACGCCGAGCACTGCAGTGGTGGACACCCGCAAGCCGCCGCAGCCGCCGGGACCACCGGTCGACACCACGCCATTTATCTCCTATCCACCGTCCGACTACGAGGGCCCCGTGCCCGCGAACTTCCCCCGGTCCTACGGCAACACGACTCCCTACGACGTCGGCGCCAGTTACGCCCCGCCCGGCGGCGCTGACGACTTCCAGCTGCCGAACCGCCACATCCCTGCCGAACCGCCGCCGTCACGGGAGGGCCCGGCGCCCAAGGGCGGGCTGTTGCAGCGGGTGCTGTTGTTCTCGGGCGAGACGACCGCGCAGGAACGCGACCGGGTTGCGGCCGAGGAGTTCGAGCAGGCCGTCGCCCCCGTGCTGGAGTACATGAGGGCCCATAACCCCGACGCCTCCACGCCCGAAGAGGCGGCCCAAATCTGGGCGCAGAACCAGGGCGAGATCACCCCCGACCCCGAGGGTGGCTCGTATGTGTACGGCGACGCCTTCGACGCCGACGCTCGGGTCTACTACCGGCTCCTGCGCCGGGACTACGAGAAGACCCCCCGCCCCTCGGAGAAGAGGAGCATGTCCCACCACCTCCACGGCGTCTTCAACAAGCTGCCCGGCACGCGCGGCTGGTAGCTGTCATACAACGAGAAGGCCCGGCTGGCGCTTCGCCAGCCGGGCCTTCGTGTTTTCTGGTCCGCACTTTGCGGACGTGCCCGGCTGGCGCTTCGCCAGCCGGGCCTTCGTGTTTTCTGGTCCGCACTTTGCGGACGTGCCCGGCTGGCGCTTCGCCAGCCGGGCCTTCGTGTTTTCGGGTCCGCTATCCGTGGACTAGGCCGATGGCAGGTCGACGGTCAACTCGAACTCGACGTCGTCGCGCAGCTTGATGGCGCCCATCATGGCGGAGAACGGCTTGATGCCGAAGTCCTTCTGGGAGATGCTCGTCCTGGCCGCCACCTGGCTGCCGTTGACGCTGAGGGCCACGTTCACCGGCCGGGTGGTGCCCCTGATCGTCATGTTGCCGGCGACGTTGAAGTTCGGCGCCGACCCGCTGACCGAGGTGGACTCGAAGGTGAGCTGGGGGTGCTTGCCCGTCTCCAGCACCTTGTCGTCGATGTTCTTGGCGATGTCGCGGCGGTCCTTGTCGCTCAGGCTCTTCATCCCGCCCACAGCCTCGACGATCTCGATCGACCGGGCGTCGATGGTGAGGCTGGCGCTGGAAGCGGCAGGGTTGTCGGCGTCGACGTTCATCGTGCCGCTCCACTGCGTCGGCGTCAGAATCAGGTCATGCGCGAGCTTGGCCCCCATGCCGTCCTTGTAGCTCTTGATGATGAGCTTGCCGTTCTCGGGACCGATCGCGTGCGAACCACTCTTGATGTTGATGTGTTGCTCCTCTCAGGCCGGCGCGCGGAGGGGGAAATGCCCGCGCCGAGTTGGACAGGTAGTGAGCGTATCCCGCGAGGTTCGGCCGGTACGAACTCAGCGTGACCGGTACGCGGCGATCGCGGCCTGGCCGATGCTCACGCCGCCGTCGTTCGGCGGGATGAGGCGGTGGACGAGTACCCGGAGCCCGGCCAATTCCAGTTCGCCGGCCACCACCGCGGTGAGCCGGGCGTTCTGGAAGACGCCGCCGCTGAGGGCGACGGTGTCGAGGCCGTTGTCGGACGCGGCCTGGGCGGCGGCGCCGGCCACGCCCCGGCCGAGGCCGGCGTGGAAGCCGGCGGCGATGGCGGCCGGCGACGCGCCCCGGTCGCTCTCGGTGACGATCCGGGTGATGAGCGGGGTGGGGTCGAGCACGCCGCCGGCCACGTCGAGCTCGTAGCCGCCGGGCCCGTCGAGCGGCTGGCCGGCGGCGGCCGACTCCAGCTCGATTGCCGCTTGAGCCTCGTAGGTGATCCGGGTGCGCAGGCCCAGAAGGGCGGCCACTGCGTCGAAGAGGCGGCCGGCGCTGGAGGTGCGCAGGACGTCGGGCCGCTGGGCCAGGTCGAGGACGGCCTTCCATCGGTCGTCGACCGTGCGCCCGTAGCGCTCGGCCGCCTCGGGACCGAGGGTTTCGGCTAGCCAGGCGATGGCCATGCGCCACGGCTCCCGGGCCGCCCGGTCGCCGCCGGGCAGGGCCACCGGGAGGAGGTGGCCGACCCGGCGGAACCCGTCGAGGTCGGCCACCAGCAGCTCGCCGCCCCAGGCGGTGCCGTCGGTGCCCATGCCCAGGCCGTCGAACGCGATACCCAGCACCGGGTCGGTGCGGCCGTGCTCGACCAGGCAGGAGGCGATGTGGGCGTGATGGTGCTGGACGCCGACCGCCGGCAGGTCCAGGTCGGCGGCGAACTTGCTCGACAGGTACTCGGGGTGCAGGTCGTGGGCCACGACTGCCGGTGTAACGCCGGTGAGACCACACAGGTGGTCGACGGCCTGGAGGAATGACCGGTAGGCGGCCAGGTGCTCAAGGTCGCCGATGTGGTGGCTGGCCACCACGGTGTCGCCCTTGGCCACCGCCACCGTGCTCTTCAACTCCGCCCCGACCGCCAGCACGTGGCGGCACGCCGGCGTGGGCAGCGCGATTGGCTCGGGGGCATACCCCCGTGACCGGCGCACCATCTGCGCCCTGCCGGCGAACTGGTGACATGCAGTGTCGTCTGTCGCACTGGGTGTCACCAGTTCGGGGGAGGCGGCTCGAACGACCGAGTCATCACACCGGATGTGGATCGGACGATCGTGGGTGAGGATGGCGTCGACCATGGGGCCGAGGCGTGCCAGGGCGTCGGTGTCGTCGTGGGCGATGGGCTCGTCGGACAGGTTGCCGCTGGTCATCACCAGGGGCCGGTCGACGCCGGCCAGCAGCTGGAAGTGCAGCGGCGTGTAGGCCAGCATCAGCCCCAGCTCCGGCAGGTTGGGCGCTATGTCCTCGGCCACCGGCCTGCCGGCGGCGGTGCCGGCGGCGAGCGCCGACCCTACCCGTCGAGGTGCCAGCACGATCGGCCGGCGGGGCGAGGCCAGGGCGTCCTCGGCGTCGGGGGAGAGGTGACACAGGTCTTGGGCCGCAGCCAGGTCGACCATCAGGGCGAACGGTTTGTCGTCGCGGGCCTTGCGCCGGCGCAATTCGGCGACTGCCTCCCCGGAGGTGGCATCGCAGGCCAGGTGGTACCCGCCCAGGCCCTTCACCGCCAGGATCCGTCCGGCGGCCAACAGCTCCACCGCCGTCGTCAGCGCCTCGCCGGCCTTGGCCAGTACGCCGCCCTCCGGCGAGAGCAGCGTCAGTTGGGGCCCGCACGCCGGGCAGCACGTGGGCTCGGCGTGGAAGCGCCGGTCGGCGGGGTCGGTGTACTCGCGCCGGCAGTCGGCGCACATGGCGAAGCCGGCCATGGTCGTCGACGCCCGGTCGTAGGGAATCGACCTGATGATCGTGTACCGGGGCCCGCAGTTGGTGCAGTTGACGAACGGGTAGCCGAAACGCCGGTCGGCGGGGTCGGCCAGCTCCCGCAGGCAGTCGTCGCAGGTGGCCACGTCGACGGGCACTGCCACCGCCGGCGAGCCGGCGTCGCGGCTGTCGACGACGGTGAACCCCGTCGCACCTGTCACCGCCACCGCCGACACGTCCACCGAGGAGATCCGGGCCAGCGGCGGCGCCTCGTCGCGGAGCCGCACAGCCAGCCGGTCAAGGGCGTCGGCCGGCCCCTCGGCCTCGAGGATCACACCCAGGCTGTCGTTGCCCACCCACCCGGCCAGGCCGAGATCGGCGGCCAGCCGGTAGACGAAGGGCCGGAACCCCACGCCCTGCACGGTGCCGGTGACCCGGAGGCGCCGGCGCTCCAGGGGGGCCGGCTGTGTCATGACGCCGGAGCCCGCCGGCGTCCTAACAGATTCGGGGGAGGGGGTCGCCGACGAGCATGTCGACGATCCTGTTGCCCCCGAAGAAGGTGTTGATGATGACGATGCCCGGCGGGTCGTCGCGGATCTCGCCGATGATGGCGGCGTCGGCCCCGTACTGGTGGGCCTTCATGGCCGCCAGGGCGGCGTCGGCCTCCTCAGCGGGGACGACGGCCACCAGCTTGCCCTCGTTGGCCACGTACAGGGGGTCGATGCCCAGGATCTCGCACGCCCCGTTGACGATGTTGCGGATCGGGAGCGTGTTCTCCTGGATCACGACCGACACCTCGGCCTCCCGCGCCAACTCGTTGAGCACGGTGGCCACGCCGCCCCGGGTTGGGTCGCGTAGGAAACGGGTGTTCGGCGCGGCGGCCAGCAGGTGCTCGACCAGCTCGCCGAGGGGGGCGGAGTCGGTGGGGATGTCGGCCTCGAGGGCAAGGTCGCCACGGGCGATGAGCACGGCCACGCCGTGGTCGCCGATCTTGCCGGAGACGATGACCTTGTCGCCGGGGCGGACGGCCTTCGCGTCCAAATGCACGCCGGCCGGGATGACGCCCACGCCGGCGGTGGTGATGTAGACGCCGTCGCAGGCGCCCTTGTCGACCACCTTGGTGTCGCCGGTGACGATGGTGACGCCAGCCTTGATAGCGGCGGCGGCCATGTCGGCCACGATGTCGCGCAGCTCGGCGATGGAGAAGCCGTCCTCGATGATGAAGCCGGCCGACATCCACTGGGGGACGGCGCCCATCATGGCCAGGTCATTGACCGTGCCGTTGACGGCCAGGTCGCCCACCGAGCCCCCGGGGAAGCGCCGGGGCTTCACCACGAAGCCGTCGGTACTGAAAGCCACGCGGTCACCAGAGGGCAGCTCCAGGACCGCCCCGTCGGCCATCGACTCCAGCGTCTTGTTGCGGAACGCCTCCAGGAAGACGGCATCGATCAGGGCCGCCGAGGCCTTGCCGCCGGCCCCATGGGCCGAGTTGATGTACTCGTCCTTCAGCTTGGGCCGGCGCCGGCGCCAGGCTTCGATCCGCTCGAGAACCTCGTCCTCGTGCGAATAGTCGCTCCGGTCGCCCTCCTCGCTCATACTGCGGCGGGCGTCTTGGGCGACGTCAGCTGGACCGGGACCGTCTGGTGCTTGGTGAAGCGGCCGTAGTTGTAATAGGCGGCACAGGCGCCCTCGGAGGACACCATGCACGTGCCGATCGGGGTCTCCGGGGTGCAGGCGGTCCCGAACACCTTGCACTCCCAGGGCTTGATGACGCCCTTGAGAACCTCGCCGCACTGGCAGGCCTTGGGGTCGGCCACCCGTACGCCGGGCACACTGAAGCGCAGCTCGGCGTCCCAGGCCGCGAACTCCTCCCGCAGCTTCAGGGCCGACTGGGAGATGAAGCCCAGGCCCCGCCACTCGAAGTGGGGGCGCAGCTCGAAGACGGTGTTGATGACCTCGAGGGCCTTGGCGTTGCCGTGCTCGGGCACGGCCCGGGTGTACTGGTTCTCGACCTCGCAGCGGCCCTCGTCGATCTGGCGCAGCAGCATGAGGATGGCCTGGAGGATGTCGAGGGGCTCGAAGCCGGCGGTGACCAGGGGCAGCCCATACTGCTTGGGCACGAACCGGTAGGGCCGGTTGCCGATAACGGTCGAGACGTGGCCTGGGCCGAGGAAGCCGTTGAGGCGCAGGTCGGGGGACTCGAGAATGGCCTTCAGCGGCGGCACGATCGTGACGTGGTTGCAGAACAGGCTGAAGTTGGTCACGCCCTTCTGCATGGCCTTGATCACCGTTACCGCGGTCGACGGAGCGGTCGTCTCGAAGCCGACGGCGAAGAACACGACCTGCTTGTCGGGGTTGGCGATGGCGATGCGCAGGGCGTCGAGCGGGGAGTAGACCATGCGCACATCGGCACCACGGGCCTTGGCCTCAAGCAGGTTGCCGTTGCCGCCCGGCACCCGCATCATGTCGCCGAAGGAGGTGAAGATGACGCCGGGGGTCTCGGCCACGGCGATGGCGTCGTCGACCCGGCCCATCGGGATCACGCAGACCGGGCAGCCCGGGCCGTGGACCAGCTCGACCGTCTCCGGGAGCACGTTCTCGATGCCGTGCTTGTAGATGGTGTGGGTGTGACCGCCGCACACCTCCATGAACTTGTAGTGGTCGCCGGCCGAGAGCTTGGTGATGTGCTCGAGAATGGTCCGGGCCGCCACCGGGTCGCGGTACTCGTCGACGAACTTCACAGCGGCGCCTCCTGGGAGAAGTCGCGGATCTCGTCGTCGTAGACGCTGCCCAGCTGCTTGATGAACTCCATCGTGCTGGCCGCCTCCTCCTCGTCGAGCTTGGTCATGGCGAACCCGACGTGGATCAGGACCCACTCACCGACCTTCAGGCCGCCGGCGTCGCCCATGACCAGGCCGACGTTGACCTCACGGCGCACACCGTCGACGTCGACGATGGCCCGGTGGTCTTTGGGGTCGACGATCTCGACGACCTGTCCGGGAATCCCGAGACACATCAGCAGTACCTCCAAATAGCAGTCGGACCGTCCCAGTCTCGCACCTGGGAGGCGGTTTCAGGGACGGGAAGCTGTCGCCTTGGTGGAAAGGGTGTCGTACCGGTCGAGGAGGGTGACGAGGATCTCCCGAACGTCGCGCAGGCTCTGGACCGACTCGTTGAGGCCCCTGCGGCCCTCCTCGGTGAGCACGTAGGTCCGCCGGGCGGGGCCGGCCTGGGACGGCTCCCACCAGGAGGACACCATCTCCTCCTTCTCCATGGCTCGCAGGTAGCGGTAGAGGCCGCCCGGCTCGGCGCCCCTGATCCCCATGCGGCGGACGTGCTCGAGGAGCTCGTAGCCGTGGGATGGGCCCTCGGCCAGCAGCAGCAGCAGGCACGGCTTGAGGTAGTGCCTGGGCAAGGTGCCGTTCGAGTCGGACGACATCTGGTTACTCATGCGTGAGCCTTTCCTGCCTCGTGGTCTGTTGCCGGTGCCACCCGCCGGCGGCTGCGTGCGCACGCCTCGGCCTCCGCCGCAGACGTGTGGCACCAGCACTCGTCATTGCATTCGTTGAGGACCGGGTGGATCAGGTCGGTGAACGCGGTCGCCAGCTGGGCCTCGCCCTCGGTCAGGCCCCGCGCCGACAGCGCGTACCACTCGCCGTCGCACACCAGCGAGCCGTCGGCGACGAGAAGGTTCACGTAGGTCGAGAGGTCTTCCATGGGGCCAAGGCCGAGGTACTGACGGATGAGATCCATGTCCACCAGATCGCCGAGGCCCTCGCCGTAGAGCCAGTACACGACCCGGAGGATCTCGCTTCGCCAATAGAGGATGCGCAGCGGCTCGGACTTCGGAGCCGAAGAAGTCATGGGAGGTTGCCCCGAAGAGTAACTGGAAACCGGATAGATACAATATACATCTATAGGCAGGCGCGGCGGGGAGCTTTCTCACGCGTGGCGTGAAAGAATGTGGCTGGCTGTCATTCGGTGTGTCGAGAAAGGCCAGTCGCTTGCGAAGTCGCTGAGCACGTTCTGTGTGTTCGCCCGGTCGGGCGAACCACTGCACCGCCTCGCGCCGCTCGGGCTGACCACCCCTCCTGCGCCGGGCGGTCTCCCGCCCGTCATCTCCCAGGAGGATCTCCCATGTCCGACATGTCTCCCGCGCTGCCTGCCTACATGGCCGCGCTCGCACCTGTCCTCGCCGACGTCGTCGCCCCCGCCGCCGGCGAGATCGACCGCACCGGCGCCTACCCCCGAGCGGCGCTCGACGCCCTCGGTCGGGCCGGCCTGCTCGGCCTGATCAGCGCCCCTGAGGTCGGTGGCGGTGGCGAGGGCCACCGAGCGGCCACCGCAGTCGTCCAGTCCCTGGCCGAGCACTGCGGGTCGACGGCGATGGTCGTCATGATGCACTACTGCGGTACGGCCGTCGTCGAGGCGCTCGGGCCCACCGACGTACGGGAGCGGATCGCCGCCGGCGACTACGTCACCACCCTGGCCTTCTCAGAAGTCGGTTCGCGCAGCATGTTCTGGGCGCCGATGTCGAGCGCCGTAGCCAGTGGCGCCACCGTGACCCTTGACGCCCAGAAGAGCTGGGTGACCTCCGCCGGCCAGGCCGACGGCTACGTGTGGTCGAGCAAGCCCATCGATGCCGAGGGCCCGAGCACCCTGTGGCTGGTGCCCAAGGACACACCGGGGCTCAAGGTCGGCGCTCCCTTCGACGGCCTCGGCCTTCGGGGCAACTGCTCCAGCCCGATGAGCGCCGCCGGTGCGGAGGTGCCGGTGGCCGCCATGCTGGGCGCCGACGGGGGTGGGTTCGACGCCATGCTTGGCGTGGTCCTGCCCTGGTTCCAGGTCATGAACGCCGGCTTTTCCATCGGTACGGCCAGCTCGGCCACAGCCAAGGCTGCGACCCACGCCGCCGGCACCCGCTTCGAGCACCTCGACCAGACTGTGGCCGACAACCCGGTCGCCCGGGCCAACGTCGCCCGCATGCGGGTCCGCACCGACGCGGCCGAGGCCCTCCTGCTCGACACCCTGACCGCCCTAGAGACGGGCCGGCCCGACGCCACCCTTCGCGTGCTGGAGGTCAAGGCCCTAGCCGGTGAGACCGCCATCGACGTCACCGACCTGGGCATGCGGGTGTGCGGCGGGGCTGCGTTCCGCAAGGAGGTCGGCGTCGAGCGCAACTTCCGCGACGCCCGGGCCGCCTCGGTGATGGCCCCCACCACCGACACCCTGTACGACTTCATCGGCCGCATCGCCTGCGGCCTCCCGCTGTTCTGATGCGAACCGGCACGCTGGTCATGGGCGCCGTCGCCTACGACGCCAAGGTCGTCACCATCTGGGACGGCTTCCGCGAGTGGTTCGCCGGCCGGGGCTTCGACTTCGACTACGTCCTCTACTCGAACTACGAGCGCCAGGTGGAGGCGCTCGTGGCCGGCCACATCGACGTGGCCTGGAACTCCCCGCTGGCGTGGGTGCGGGCGGCCCGCATGGGGGAGGTCCGTGCCGTCGCCATGCGCGACAGCGACTGCGACCTCACGTCGGTGGTCGTCGTCCGGGCCGACTCCGACATCGAGACGCCGGCCGACCTGAACGGCCGCACCGTGGCGGTGGGGGCCATCGACTCGCCCCAGGCCACGCTCATCCCCTTGGCCCACCTGCGAGCCCTGGGCGTCGCCGACATCGACGTGCAGCACCACGACGTCGGCGTGGGCAAGCACGGCGACCACGTCGGCGGCGAGCGGGACGCGGCCCGGGCGCTGATGGCCGGCACGGCCGACGCCGCGTGCATGGTCGACGGCAACCACCTCCTGTTCGGGGTCGAGGGCACCCTGCCGGCGGGGTCCACCCGGATCGTCGCCCAGACGCCGGCCTACGACCACTGCAACTTCACCGTCGGGGCCGGGGCGCCGGCCGAGCTCGTCGACCGGTTCGTGGAGCTGCTGCTGGGGATGAGCTACGACGATCCGGAGGTCCGGCCGCTGCTCGACCTGGAGGGCTTGAAGGAGTGGCGGGCGGGGCGCACTATCGGGTACGCCCAGCTCGAGCGAGCGGTCGAGGAGGTGGGTTTCTATGACGGCGCCGGCAATGTCACCGCCTACGGCTACCACCCATGAACGTCGCCGCCCTTGAGGGGTTGGGGCTCGACCAGGGCGGGCACCTGCTGCTGAAGCGGGCGCTGGCCGGCGTCGCCGTCGGGCAGGCGGTGGAGGTTCGGGGCTCGGCGCCCGAACTGGCGGTGCACGTCCGGGCGTGGTGCCGCGCCCAGGGCCACGGGTACGAGTGGCCGTACGTGGTGCGCGGGCCGGCCGCCGGCGCCCGCCGGGCCGGCGCCGAGGTGGCCGGGGGCCGCGGCGACGTCGCCGACCGGGCGCCGGCCGCCTGGGGCCTGGCCGCCCGCGGGGCTCTGGTGGAGGCCGGGGGGCCGGAGTTTCCCTTCGCCCTGGACACCAAGGCGGCGGTGTGGACCGACGCCGCCGCCGGCATCTACCGCCAGGCGGCAGCGTCCCAGTGGGACCCGGCCACCGCCGTCGACTGGGACGAGCCGTTCGACCTCCCGGAGGAGGTGGAGGCCGCCGTGGTGCAGGTCATGACGTACCTGATCGAGAACGAGAACGCCGCCCTCGTGGTGCCGGCCCGCTTCCTCGGCCAGATCCACCCCCACTTCCGGGAGGTGCAGGCGGTGCTGGCCGTGCAGGTGGCCGACGAGGCCCGCCACGTCGAGGTTTTCACCCGCCGGGCCGAGCTGAAGGGTGCCCCGCTCGGGCTGTCGACCGTCAGCGGGCAGGCGTCGCTCCTCACCCTGCTGGAGGAGCCCGACTTCGCCCTGGCCCACTTCCTCCTCTCGGTGCTGGGGGAGGGGACGTTCCTTTCGCTGCTGTCGTTCCTGGAGCGCTACGCCCCCGACCCCGTCACCCGGCGGGTCACCCACCTGGCCCTGGCCGACGAAGCCCGCCACGTCGCCTTCGGCATGGCCCACATGGAGGCGGTGCTGGCCGCGGATGCCGGCCTGCGGGTTCGCCTGGCCACCGCCGTCCGCCGGCGCCACGACGCCCTCGCCTCCACCGCCGGCCTCAACGCCGAGGTCTTCGACGCCCTCGTGGTGCTGGCCGCCGGCGCCTTCACGCCGGCGGCCATCGCCGAGGGCTTCACCCAGGTGCAGGCCCTCGAGGCCGACATGGACGAGGGCCGGCGCCGGCGCCTGGCCAAGCTCGGCTTCGAGCCGACCGAGGCCGCGGCGCTCGCCGAACTGCACACGCGAAACTTCATGTAGCCCGGCGCTTCTTTGTCGGCTCAGGTACCTCTGAGGTACACCAGCCGACAAAGAACCCTCAGCCCTTGATCGTCGACAGCCTCTCGCGCAGCTTCGACACGGCGGCGACGACGGGGCCGCTGGGGTCGTAGTCGATGACCGGGATCTCGGCCTTGTCGGCGTCGAGAACCTCGGTGCTCCACGGCAGCTCGCCCAGGAGGGTGAGGCTGTGGCGGGCGCAGTACTCGGCGATGGCCGAGGCGTCGTCGGGGGAGCGCAGCTTGTTGGCCACCACGCCGACCACGGGGATGGGCAGCTCGGCGGCCAGGGCGGCCATGCGCTTGGCCGTCTCGAACGACCGGTAGTAGGGCTCGACGACGAGCAGCAGGGCGTCGACGTGGCGGGTGGTGCCCCGGCTGAGGTGCTCGGGGGATGCCTCCAGGTCGAGGATGCTGATGGTGTTCTCCAACTCCTCGATGTCGGCCAGCAGGGCGCTCACGGTGGCGTGGGCCGAGCACAGGCAGCCCTCATCGGCGTGGGCGGGCATGGCCATCTTCAGGACGTGGACGTTGTCGGGGGCGGCACCGCCGAAGCGGCGCACGATGTCCATCACCGGCTCCTTGAGGGCGGCGTTGCCCTTCAGGTTGCGGGAGACCAGCCCCATGGGCAGGGGCTGGATGGCCTCGGCGTGCTCCCGGTCGATGCCGAGCGCGGTGGCCACGTTGGGGTTGCTGTCGCCGTCAACGACGATGACGTCGTGGCCCTCACGGGCGAAGAGGCGGGCCAGGGTTGAGGAGAGGGTGGTCTTGCCCGCCCCTCCCTTGCCCGCCACGGCGACACGAAGCGAATTCATCAGGTAAGGCTCTCCAGGCTTTCTGCAGGCGCAGGTGTCTGCTCGACAATCTTGTCGTACCTGCCGAGGTAAGCGGACAGGAATCGACGGCCTTCGCGCAGGGCGCCGGCCCAGGCGTGCAGCCACTCGACGCCCTCGTCGGTCAGGCGGTAGCTGCGGCGGGCGGGGCCGGCGGTGGAGTGCTCCCACCACGAAGCCACGAGGCCGTCCTGCTCCATCACCCGAAGGGCGCGGTACAGGCCGCCCGGGTCCACGTTGCGCAGGCCGAGCTGGGCGATCTGCTCCAGCAGGTCGTAGCCGTGGGCCGGCGTCTCGGCGATGAGCAGGAGGAGGCTGGCCCGCAGGTAGTTGCGCGGCAGCCCTCCCTGCGGCTCTTCGGTGCTGCGTCCCTTCATGCCTTGCCCCCTCCTCGGCCGGTGTGGCGCGGTTCTGTGCTGAATGTGTGCTGCGGCTCTATGTGCAGTATCGGTCAGTGCGGGTGATCGTGCAGTTCCTCTTTCATGGCCCGGTCGCGGGCGCATGCCTCTGCCTCGTCGGGTGAGTTGTGGCACCAGCAGTCGGCGCTGCACTCGCCGTGGCTCGGCTTCATGAGCTCCTCGAAGGAGGCGGCGAACTCGAGGCCACCCTCACGGGCGCCGGCCTCGGACAGCCCGTAGCGGTCACCGATGCGCTCGACGTAGCCCTCGGTGACCAGCCGGTCGAGGTACTGGACGCCGATGTGGGAGTCGACTCCGAGGAAGCGCTCCAGGAGCGTGGCATCGACCTGATCGCCGAAGCCTTCTCCCTTCAGCCAGAACATGACCTGAAGGATCTCGCTGCGCCAATACAATGCGCGAAGGGCCTCAGACTTCGGAGGATGCATCACTTCTTCCACTGTGCCTCCACAAACATCAGTGCCTCCAGAGATTCAGCGCCGACAAGAACGACCCGGCTTCGACGAGACTGCCACTTGATCGCAGCTCACCGAGTCCGCCAATCTTTCCTGACGGCGGCACCAGATAGGTGTAGTCTACACTTACCAATCGAGGAAAACGGGGGGTTCTTTCCATGCCGTCCACTAGGGGCCGGGCTTCCGACGCCGCACCGACCATCCGCCGCCGCACCGCTGGCGGGTCACGGGACATCGTGCTGCCGGAGGACGCCCAGGGTACCGTCGTACCCGCCGGCGACCCCGGTATCGAGAACTGGCGTGACAACCCCCTCGACCCCATGGCGCCGATCGGCATCCGCTCTCGCGCCGTCGAGCCCGACTCCAGCCGCATCC
>CAYZMG010000043.1:28064-34405 GCA_964479465.1 uncultured Acidimicrobiales bacterium | reverse complement strand
CCGGGGGGCGCCGCAAATGCGGCGAGGGCGACAAGGACGGCGGCGCGCGAACGGGAGGTCTCGGTCATGTCTCACTCCGTGTTGCGAGGGCGGGACATCGACCGCCGGATCAGGCCGACCGGCGCTGCCATCCCTCGACGAGATGCTCCGCGACGCCGGCGATGACGCCCCGGTCGCGCATATAGGCATTGTGATAGAGGGCGTCGCTGAGGCGCTTCCACATCACGTCGGGATCGCCGATGCCGCGGCGAAGCGGGTGGGGACCTACTCCCTCGGCATGCGCCAGCGCCTCGGCATCGCCCAGGCCCTCGTCGGTGAACCGCAGGCGCTGATCCTCGACGAACCGGCGAACGGGCTCGATCCCGAGGGCATCGCCTGGATGCGAACGCTCCTGCGCGACTTCGCCGACCGGGGCGGCACGGTGCTGCTGTCGAGTCACCTGCTGCATGAGGTGCAGGCCACCGCCGATCACCTCGTCGTCATCTCCGACGGTGCGGTGGTGGCCGCCGGTCGGCTGGACGAGCTGCTGGCCAGCTCCACCATCCTTGTGCGCAGCCCCGACCCCGAGGCGCTGGCCGCCGCACTTTGTGCGGCGCGGATCGACTACGTCGCCGGCCCGGGTGATGTGCTCGCCGTGGACGCCTCTGGTGGTCGGGTCACGACCGAGGTCGTGGCGGGCGTCGCCCGCGACCACCAGGTGCTGCTCACCGAGCTGCGTCGGTCTGAGACAGACGGGCTGGAGCAACTGTTCTTCTCTCTCACCGCCGCCAAGGCCGCTACCGCCCAGGAGGCTGCAGCATGACCATGACCATCGCCCCCCACACCATCCGACCCATCCCCTTCCCGCGGCTTGTCCGGGTGGAGTGGGGCAAGGCCACCGACACCCTCGCCGCTCGCTGGCTGCTTGCCCTCGTGGCGCTGTCGACCGTCGGGATGATGCTGGCGCCGGTCCTCGTTCCCACGAGCTTCGACCAGACGCATGCGACCTACCTCGGCCTCGCCGCTTCGGCCCTGTCGATCCTCTTGCCGGTGGTGGCAATCCTGATGTTCACCGGCGAATGGAGCCAGCGCAGCGCCTTCACCACCTTCACCCAGGAACCGAGGCGCATCCGCGTCCTCAACGCCAAGCTGGCAGCGTCCCTGGCCTTGACGGGTGCCGCAGCCGTCTTCGGCGGGCTGGTCACCGCCGGCGGCCTCGTGCTGGCGTCGGCCTCGGGGCGGGCGTTGGAGGCGGACCTGAGCGCCGGCGCCATCGCCGGCTACCTGCTCTACGTGCTCCTCTGCGTCCTCGCCGGCGTGGCGCTCGGGGCGCTGCTGCAGAGCTCGGCGACCGCCATCGCCGCCTCCTTCGCCCTTCCCACCGCGTTCGTGCTGCTCGGCGCGGCATCAAAACTGGTCTCTGACTGGGTCGACATGTCCACCACGTTCACCTGGGTGCTCGAGAACGAATGGGGCGGCCACGTGCCCCAGATCGCGGTCTCGGTCCTCTTCTGGGTGGCTGTCCCGCTGGCCGCCGGCGTGGTCCGGACCATGCGTCGCGACGTCACGTAGCTGGCTCGACCGGGGCCCGCCTGGTGAGAGATGTGCCGGCGAGCCTGGGCGTCATTCTCGACGCAAGAGCTGCGGCCGAGGGCTCCACACGCAGCGAGGTGCTTCGAGCGCTCGTCGATCGGGAGCTCAACCTTGAGGGGAGTCGGGGGAGGTTGACGCTGCGCTTGCCGAACTCGCGGGTGAGCTCGCCGAGCGGAGCCGGCAGCTGAGCGCCGACGATCCCGATGTTGCCATCGAGCACGGTACGAACCTGCTCCTCGTTGAGCTCATCGGCGCCGCCGTTCACCATCGTGCGTCCGTTCGCATCACGCCGAGGAACGAGGGTCGGACATGGGCTGGAGTGATGGACGCCGCTGGCGTCGACTTCGCAACCGTCGACGCGTGAATCCCCGGTCCGAGGCTTGCGCACTACTGACACAACTGCACAGCGGGCTGTGAAGTGAAGGGGAACTGACAGTGGCGGCGCAGGGCAACTGACAGTAGCGATGCCATGCGTGGGCGCTTGTAGACATGCGCCTGCGCATGATATGGTTTGGCGTGCCGAAGACGATCCAGGTGCGCGACCTCGACGATGAGGTGTACGAGGCGCTTCGACGGCGGGCCTCAGAAGCTGGCCTCACTGTGCCGGAGTTGCTCCGAAGGGAGGCCACCCGACTCGCAGCGCGTCCGACCGTGGAGGAGTGGCTCGCCCGCACGAGACGTCGACCGTCGCACATCGATCGTGCAGATGTGGTCGCAGCGCTGGATGAGCTTCGTGGGCAGTGGCCCGATGCTGATCGTTGATGCGAGCTGCCTCTACGAGGTCGTCGCCGATACCGTTCGTGCCGACGACGTCCGCGCCCGGCTCGCCCTCGATTCTGAACACGCGGCACCGTCAGTCGTCGACGTCGAAGTGGCCAGCGTCATCCGCCGGGATCACCTACGAGGCCTTCTCGACGCGACGGCGGCGGACCAGGCGGTCGAAGACCTTCGAGAGTGGCCGGGCGAACGTTTTGGGCACCGGCCGCTCTTGGGCAGAGTATGGGAGCTCAAGGGTTCGCTGCGAACGTGGGACGCGTTCTATGTCGCTCTTGCGGAGGCGCTGCAGGCCACGCTCATCACCGCCGACAGCCGGCTGGCACGGGCACCAGGCCCTCGATGCGCGATCGAGGTCGTGTAAGCGTTTCCCATGCGCATCCACTGACACCGTTCTTGCGCATTCACTGACACAAGTCCTGCGTTCCCGCTGCCAGAAGAGCTGCGCTGCACAGCGGGCCGAATCTCCTGAGCGAGTCGAACGCCTTCAGCGCCCATAATGCAGGTTATGTCAACTAGGCCCCGCCCCGCCCCTCAGCTGTCATGGCAGTCCGTGTCATGCGCAGCCCAATGTCAGCGGGAACGCAGAGAACATGTCAGTGGCTGGCGCAATCAAGTGTCCAGCCTCGCGCTCGGGTCAGATGCCGAGGATGAGCGCAAGTGCCTCGTCTACCGCGCGTAGTTCGCTGGCGTCGAGCCGCCCGACAGATCGACCCAGTCGTTGAGGGTCGACGACGGTCGTCTGTTCGACAATGACCCGTGTCTGGCGCCCGTTGAGTGTGATCATGGGCCGGAAGGTCGCCGAGCGCGCGCCGGTCGAGGTGGGCGCGACGAGCGTCGTCGAGAGGTCCAGGAACTCGTCGGCCTGCACGATCACCGCGTAGCGGGCCCCGCGCTGCTCGTGCCCACCGGCACCTCTTGGGGCCGGCAGGTGGAACACCTCGCCACGGACCACTTCAGTCCACCGGTCCTGGTGCAAGGTCGGCCATCTGCTCGAGGATGATTCGCATCTCCTCACGGTCGCCTTCATCAGCCGCCAGACCGCTCACTTCCTCACGAAGGGCAGAACGGACTCGCCGGCGTGCCGCGGCCTCCCTCAGTGCGGTGCGGACTGCCTCCGAGTCGCTCATGCCGCCGGCGCGAACGACATCGAGAGCGGCTGCGGAGGCGTCATCAAGGCGGACGTGCAGTGATCGAGCCATACCGACGTAACGTAGCACGAATCATGCTACCGAGCGCCTCCCCGCTGACACCTAGTCTGCGCACAGGCGCTGACACATCTCTGCGCACGCCCGCTGACAGTTGACCCGCGGTACGCCCGAACGTTTGCCCCACCTGTGGACACGGGTGGCGGACGTAGCTTCCCCACGCAAGGGCGGTCGCGCCTACTTCGCCATCCCCCGCAGCGTGCGCACTATCCGCCGGTTTGTGGCCTCCGACGGGACGACCTACAAGTACCCCAGCTACGTCCGGCCGGATAGTGTCCAAGCCCTTCGCTGCCACTGGCCCCGGCGCCGTACACCTTCCTGTTCATGTGCCCCGACGTCTGGCACAAGGACCACTACTCCGACATCCTGAACCCCAAGCAGGAGGAGTCCCGCCGGACCACTCCTGCTCGCCCATCGAGCGAGCGTCCCGGCCGAGCTGAGGTCCAACCACACCTGCCCCGCATGACACCCGCTAGCCGCCGCCGCTTATGGGGGTTCGCTCTATGCGTGGCCGTCTTTGCGGCCGTCTGGTTCGCCGCGTTCTACGAACCTTCCACCGAGTCTGAGTCCAGGAT
The DNA here is from genome assembly GCA_964479465.1 of uncultured Acidimicrobiales bacterium. Classification (GTDB taxonomy): domain Bacteria; phylum Actinomycetota; class Acidimicrobiia; order Acidimicrobiales; family AC-14; genus CADCTB01. Next base: position 30,276 of record CAYZMG010000043.1, on the reverse strand, counting down.
CAGCACCCAGCCCGCCCCTACGACGTCGACGCCCGTCCCGACCAGCACGATCGTCGTCAACGGCATGGTGCTCGGCATCCCTCCCCTGCCACCGGGAGTCACCCTCGAACCCGAGCCCGGCCAGGGCGTCACCAACGTCCACCAGCGCATCGGCTCGATCGAGGAGATCCTCGCAACGGTCCCGCCGGAGCAGCGGGAGGCGGTCGCCAAGGCATGGGACGACATGCTCCGCCAGATGGGAGCGGGCCAGGTGCCCACGACGAGCACCACGAGGCCGTGAGCACCGAGGCGTTGACCGCGGAGGGACGCTGCGTTTTGTGCCGCCAGGTCGTCGAGGTACTGGCAAGCGCCGCAGCGAAATCGGCCAGAGTTCCGGTCTTCCGAACTGCTCGTCGAACTCGAGGCGACTGCCGCCGACTGAAAATTCGACCGCCGGAGCTAGCCGCCGATGATCGGCGAGGTGCGCGCCTCGTCCTCCTCGTCCCAGGTCTCGGCCAGGGAGTGGGCGGGCGAGAGGAATCGCCGGCCCGACACCGACTCTGACCGGATCCGTACGAAGTGGGGGCGCTCTCCCGGCGCCCACGTCCTGAGGTGAAGGCGGCGGGCCTTGAGGAGGTCGTCGTCGTCGGTCATCACAGCCGAGGGCCCCTGGATCAGCACGCTCCACCCGCTTTCGAAGACCGGGTCGATCCTGTCCACCTCGAAGCCGACCGTCGCCCCATCCAGCGCAGTAGACAGCTTCGTCCCCAGTCCAGTCCGGAAGACGATGTCCTCGTCGAGAAGGGCGAAGTTGACCGGGAAGGCCGCCGGGACGCCGTCGACGTTCACCACCACCCGACCGACCCTGGTCCGCCGGAGGAGCCGGAGGCACTGCCCGCGCGGGAGCACCATCATTCCATTGCGGTCGAGATCCATCCCCTGGTTCTACCCGCAGCCGGCGCCGGCAAAGGTGCCCGCCTGAGCGCCCAGGAGCCGTCGACCGGACACCATCTCGGAGTGGATTCGCACGAAGTGGCCGGGCGTCCCGGGAGCCCAGCTGTGCAGTCCCAGGGCTTCGGCCCGGGCCAGCTCGTCGGGCCTCGTGACGAGCGAAGCCCAGCCCTGGACCAGCACGCTCCACCCCGTACAGCGGTCGGGATCGATGTTGTCGGCCTCGAAGGCGAGGACGGCCTTGTGGACCGCGGCCCCCAGCTTGCTGCCGGTAGAGGTACGGAAGACGACGTCACCGTCGAGGAGGGCGAAGTTGACCGGAAATGCGACCGGGAGGGCGTGTTCGCTCACGACGACGCGGCCCACGGGGACGCCGGCCAGGAGTCGAAGTGACGCCTCTCGTGACAGAACCTCCATACCGCTGCGGTCGACCTCCATGCCTGCAACGATGCCCGAGCCGCCCCGCCGACGATAGGGCTGAAGGTCCCGACTCGGTGGTACGTCCGGCACGTGCCGCGGCGTATCGCGGCGCGGGGTCGGTCATCATTTGCAAGCATGCGCCGGCCGTTGCTGTGGGGGTTGATGGTCGCAGTGCTGGCCGCGGTGACGACGGCGGCCAGCCCCCGGAGCGCCATCGGGCATCGACAGGTGACCGAGAGCCCCGGCGGGGCGGAAGTAGGCATGGTGGCCCTCGTCGTCGTCGGGGACCTCACCTGGTCGAACGCTCCCCTCGCCCTCGACGGGTACGCCAAGGCCAATATCTCCATGCGCAGTGCGCCTCGACAGTCCGGCGCCGGCGACACCTACCTGAGCCTCGGGAAGGGCGGGCGGTCCGCCGCGCCAGCCGGCGCCGGCCCCTTCGACTGGACCGCCCTGCGCAGCCACGACGCCGGCCTGCGCCAGGGCGGAAACCTGGGGACCCTCGGCGAGGCGCTGCAGGACGGAGGCCGGCGATGGGCCCTGGTGACCGACGACTGGCAGGCGGTACCCCTGGCGGCGACCGCCTCCGGCACCGTTCCCGCCATCTATCCCGGGACTGCTGACGGCGTTCGGCGCGCCATCCAGGCGCAGCCCCACGCCGTTTTCGTGGCCATCCCCCACTGGCGGCTGCCGGCGACCATCGAGCCGCTCAGCGGGGCCTGCACCCTGGTCGTGAGCGGATCGACCCCCGCAGCCAACCGCAGCCTGGGCGTGCTGGCTGCCTCGAACCGGTGCGGGCTTGGGACCGCCGGCCTGGCGTCGCCCTCGACCCAGCGCGCCCACCTGGCCACCCTTCCCGACG
>CAYZMG010000043.1:20265-28054 GCA_964479465.1 uncultured Acidimicrobiales bacterium | reverse complement strand
GACGTGAGCGCCACGTTCCTGCACCTCCTCGGCCGAACTGTGCCGGCATCGGTGACCGGAGGGCCGGTCACGCCGGCCGGCGCCGCGGGCCGCATGGACCTGATGGAGCGGGGCCAGCGGTCGTGGACCGCCGACCGGGCCCGGATGGTGTTCGTGCCGCTGTTCGTGGTCCTTCATGCGATCGGCGCAGTCGTCGCCGTCCGGCGCCGGCGGGCCCGGCCGCTGGTCGCCGCCGCGCTGATGGCCATACCGCCGGCCAGCTTCCTCATGATGCTCCTGCCGTGGTGGCGGGCGGGGATCTGGGGCGGGGTGGTCGCCGGCGGCCTGCTGGCCGGTGCCATCGGCTTCGCCGGCGCGCTCGTGGCCCGGCGCGACGTGGCACTCGGCGCCGGCGCCCTGGCGGCCCTGACGGCGGCCGTGGTCGGCATTGACGCCCTCTTCGCGGGCCCTCTCCAGGTCGACGCCCCCTTCGGCAACTCCCCCATCGGCGCCGGCCGGTTCTTCGGGGTCGGCAACATCGGTTCCGGGTTCCTGGTGGCGGGACTCCTGATCGCCGGCGGCCTGGCCATCGACCGCTGGGGCCGGCGAGCCCTACCCGTGGTCGGCGCCGCTCTCGTTTTCGGAACCGTGGCCGGAGGCGCTCCCGGGTTCGGGTCAGACGTCGGCGGCGTCCTCTTTGCCGTCCCTGCGTACGGCCTGCTGCTCCTGGGCGCCCGGCACGCACGGCTGCGGGCCCGCCATGTCGCAGCTCTCGCCGGCCTGGCCGTCGTGGCGGTCATGCTCGTCGCCGCCGTCGACCTCGTCCGCGACGCCGGCGCCCAGACCCACCTGGCCAAAAGCGTCGGGGGCCCGGGCCTGGGCGACGAGGTGGTCCGCAAGGCCCTTCTGGCGCTGAAGACCGTCGCCATGCCCATCGCCCTTCTGGTTCCCATCGCCGCCGTCGTCTTCAGCGTGACCCGGCTGTTCCCCGGGCGCGCTGACGCGCTCCGTTTCATCTCTACCGCCCTGGTCGCAGCCGCGGTGCTGGGCTCGCTGCTCAACGACTCCGGGGTGATGGTGGCCGCCGCCGTCGCCGCCGTCGGGTGGCCGGCCGGCGTGGCCGTGGCGTCGGACCGGCGGAGAGCGTCCTGCACAGGATGACGTATGCGGATCTTTGCATCTGTACAATGGTCGGGTGCCGGCCACCGTCCCCTCTACGTTGCCGGCGCCGGCCGTCGTCGAGTCACCCCTGGAGGACGCCGCCGACCTCCTGCGGGCCCTCGCCAGCCCCCACCGCCTGGCCATCGTCCGCAATCTCGACGGTGGCGCCCGTTGCGTCCACGAGCTGGTCGACGCCCTGGGCGTGTCGCAGCCTCTCGTCTCCCAGCATCTCCGGGTGCTGCGGGCCGGCCACGTGGTGCGGGCCGAGCGTCGGGGACGGGAGATCGCCTACTCCCTCGCCGATGACCACATCGCCCACATCGTCCACGATGCCGTCGTGCACGCCGGCCACGGAGACCGCCGATGAGCGACGTCCTCGCCGACCGGCGCGCCGCCAACCACGCGTCACTCCACGGCGCAGCCGCCGAGCGGGTCGCCGCCCTCGACCAGCGCTACACGGCCAGCCGGCGGGCGCTGGTCCACGCGCTCCTCGAAGCCGAGCGCCCGCTGACGATCACCGAGATCCTGGCCGGCGCCAAGGGCATGCCCCAGTCCTCGGCGTACCGGAACCTCACCGTGCTGTGCGAGGCCGGCGTGGCCCGGCGCCTCCCCGGCGTCGACGACCTCGGTCGCTTCGAGCTGGCCGAGGACCTGTCCGGGCACCACCACCACCTGCAGTGCACCTCGTGCGGGACGCTGGTCGACTTCGCGGCGTCGGCCCAGTTGGAACGGGCGCTGTTGGATGCGGCCCGGCGAGTGGCGGCGGAGACGGGCTACGACATCAGCGGACACCGTCTCGACTTCGACGGCCGCTGCCCCGCCTGCTCCTGACCGGCGTCTCGGCGAGGAGGAACGTGGTTGTGCGAACGGTAGAGGCCGCTGACCTCGCCGGCTACCGGATGAGGGAATCGAATGGCGGCTACGCAGCAGCGAGCGGTTGCGGCGCGGTGCCGTCGGCTAACCCGCTCGGGATCTCCACCCAGAAGATGCTTCCCGCTCCCGGTCGGCTCTGCACGCCGAAGGTGCCGCCCATGGCATCGACCAGCTCCGCTACGAGGGCAAGTCCGATGCCCGTTCCGCCGTGGCGGCGCGTGTCCGACATGTCGACCTGCCAGTAGGGCTGAAAGACGCGCCGCTGGTCGGCTGCGGCGATGCCCACCCCGGTGTCAGTGACAGTGAGCCGCAGGCCGAGGGTGTCGCCGTCCTGAGAACGGCGGGCGTCGATCGACACACGACCGCGGTCCGTGAACTTGACCGCATTGGACGCGAGAATCGACAGCACCTGCAGGAGCCGCTCCCTGTCGCCCCGGATCACCGCGGGCACATCCGTGTCGCATCCGCAGATCAGCTCAAGGCCCTTGGTGGCCGCCGCGTCCGCCACGGAGTCGCCGACCTCCGCCACCAACGGACCGACGGCGAAGTCGCCGATCTCGAGCGCGATCCGGGCCTCGGCGAGGGCGGAGAAGTCAAGCATGTCCCTCATCACGGTTTCCAACTTGGCGCCGGCGGCGCGGACCTTGTCCACCAGGAGGTGCTGCATCCCGTCGAGGTCAGTTTCGAGGAGCAACTCGTGTATGCCACGCACGACGGTGATCGGCGTCATGATCTCGTGCGTGGTGCTGGCAATGAAGCGCGACTTCAAGCGCGATGCGGCTTGCGCCTGCTCTAAGGCCGCCCTCACCTGAGCCTCGAGCCGCTTGCGCTCAGTGATGTCGTGCGCGATGACTGACGCCGCTATCACACTGTTGCCGCTGCGGACGGGGGAGGCCGAGAGCGACACGGGCACGGTAGAGCCGTCCTCGCGGAACCGGACCGTCTCCAGGTTGCGGACGCTGTCCCCCCGGGCCACCCGGCCCAGCGTTTCGACCGCTTCCTCCTGCGCTCCGGGCGGGATGAGGCGCGCCACCGGTTGCCCTACCATCTCCGACTCGTCGAACCCGTACAGCGCGGTCGCCCCGGCGTTCCAGGTGAGGACGGTGCCGTCGAGCGTCTCGCTGAGGATGGCGTCATCGGACGATTCGACAATGGCCGCGAGGTGGGCGCGTGCTTCGTCGGCAAGCCTCTGGTCGGTGACGTCCACGACCACCACGCCCACTCCGATGACGTCCTTCTCGATGCGCACCGGGTAGTAGCTCGCCAGCCAGTAGTGGGTGCGGTCGGGATCGGCCAACGTTTTACCCTCGACCTCCGCGTTGACGACCGGCTCACCAGTCTCACGCACCTGGCGGAGCGCCGGTGCGATCTGGTCCCACAGGCTCGGCACGATCTCGGCACCGGGTGCGCCGGATCCCGCGCGCACTGCCGGGCCGACCATCTCTAGGAGCCTGTCGTTCATCCGGACGGGTTGCAACTCAAGGTCGACGAACCCGAGGCCCACAGGCGCGGTGGCTTGCAGAGTGTCAAGGAGAGTCAGGGCTTCCCGCCGGGCCCGATCGGTCGTCCGCAGCGTCTCGATGCTATGGCGGAGGTCCTCCTCAGACCGTTTTCGCCCGGTGATGTCGACCTCCATTGCGATGATCCCGGTGATTCGGCCGTCCGGGCCGCGAACCGGCGCCGCGTTGAGGATGAGGTGAATCGCATTGCCGTCCTTGCGCACCCTCGTCAGCTCGACCCCGCGACAAGGCACGCCGTTCAGAAGCTGCTCGATCAGGCCGAGGTGGCTGGGATCGGCCGGATCGACGAATGGCATCGGATGGCCGAGGACCTCCTCTTCCGTCCAGCCGAACATCCGCTCGGCAGCGTCGGTCCACATCGTGACCCGCGCCTCGGTGTCCAGTGTCAAGAGCGCCACCGGGGACGCATCGAACAGCGCCCGCAGGGCATCGTTCGCTTCTCGCAGCGTGGCGTGGGCCTCCCGGCGCTCGATCGACAGGGCGAGCGAATCCGCCACGGCGGTGATCAGGTTCTGCTCCTCGGGGAGCAGGAAAGGGCGATCTCCTCGGTAGTAGACCTCCACGCGGCCCCGCTCGGCGCCGCCGACCCGGATCTGGGCGGAAAGGCAGGGGTGCCCGGCGTCGTCGGCCGCTTCCGAGGAGAGGCGCTCTCCGTCCACCTCGACCGAGGTCACCGCCAGCTCAGGAAACTGCATGGCCGGCACGAGGGCCATCACGGTCCGCTCCACCAGCTCCTCGGTCGGGAGGTCTGCGAGCGCCTCCCGAGTCACGGTGTAGAGGCACGTCAGCTCCTTCATGCGCTCCGCGATCTCCGCCGCGAGGCGTACCCGTTCGCTTCGTGCCGCCGCGTCGAGGAGGGCTCGCCGAACGACGGGAACCAGTCGCGCCAGCCTGTCCTTCAGGACGTAATCGGCGGCGCCCTGTTTGAGCGACTCGATCGCGCGCTCATCTCCTATGGTGCCCGACACGAAAACAAACGGCACCTCGGGAGCTTCGACCCGGGCCACAGCCAGGGCGGCAGCGCCGTCGAAGAACGGTAGGCGGAAGTCAGCCAGAATGAGGTCGGGGCGCAGTGCTGCGAGGGACGCCCGGAAGCCCGCCTCGGTATCGACCCGATCGATCCGCGCTTCGAATCCATCCTTTGCGAGATGGCGGGCCACGAGCTCGGCATCTGCATCGTCGTCCTCGAGGTGCAGCACACGAGCGGCTGCCGCGTGTACCTTGATCGTCTCGGAACCCGAGTTGGCACTCGGTTGACATTTGCCGCTCACGCCAATCACTGTCGACCGCAACCCGAGGTGCAAACAGGGCCAAAGGACCATTTCAGCGGTCGCCGGTCGACGACGCAGAGCTTTTCCGCGGCGGCGGTAACCCGACGCGTCGGTGGAGATCCGGGGCGGCGGCGAGGCGCAGTGGGTTGTCGATTCTGGCAGGAAGGGCCGAAAGGCCCTGTTTGGAACCCGGTTGTGGCCCGACCCTGGTCCTGTGGAAACCCGGTGTCCGGCCGAGCACGGCCTCACCAAGCCTCGACCAACGAAGACCGCTCGTGTCTGGCCGCCGCCTCGTTGGGCTCGAAACAGGATGCACGTGGGGATCCGTCCACCTCAACCGGAGACTCCGCGACGCCCCGCCCCAGTGATTCACAGACGTGCGGCCTTGGGCCGGCTCTGGCGCGATTGGCTTCGGCACCTCTGGCGTCCTCTATTCGCGTGGAGCCTGGTTGTGATGGTGTGCGTGCTCGCCCTGGGAAGGGTGCTCGCCAGCGACCGAGCGGCGCTGGTCGACAAGTTCGAGCTGCGGACCGGTATGGCGGCGACCTTGATCGCCGCCTACCTCGACAACCAGAAACAGCTCGGTCGAGCCAGAGCCGAGGACCTCCTCTCGACGCCTGAGGTCACGCCGGCACAGCTGCAGGTTGTCGTTTCCGGGCTCGGGTACGCCGCCGGCGGTCTCTTCGACGGTGGCGGCCGGCTGATCGTCGGACTGCCCTACGATCCGGCCCGGGTCGGACAGGACTTCACCGCCAGGCTCGAACACGTCCGGGTCGCGGTTACGGAGCACCGGTCCGCATTGTCTCAGGTCGTCGTCTCGCCCGCCCTTGACAAGCCGGCGGTCGGCATCGGCGTCCCGTTCACCACGCCCAGTGGGAATCGGATCTTCACGGGCGTCTTCACCGTGCAGGAAGGGACGCTCACGGCACTGACACGCCAGGCAGTCGGGTTGGAGACCGGCGCCATCCATCTCTTGGATCGCGAGAGCAACCTCGTTGCTTCCTCCCGACAGCTGGCTCCGACGATCACCCCTCTTGCCCAGCTCGAGCCCGTCCTGGCGCAGTCGGTAGCGCGCGACAGCAGCGGGACGTACGAGGACGACACGGCGAGCTACGTCTTCGCGTCGAATCCCGTCCCCGGAACGGACTGGCAAATCGTCACTGTCATGCCCACCGATGTGCTCTTCAAGCCTTCGCAGTCCGGTGCGCGCGCTGCGCTCGTCGTCCTTTTCGTGCTGGCCACCGCAGGGCTGCTCGCGGCCACCCTGCTCGGCCTGGCGATGCGCCGCAGACAGAATGCCGAGGACGAGACGTGCAAGCTCAACGCCGCCCTCGAGGCCAGGGTGGCGGCGCTGGCAGCCGCCAACCAGGAGCTGGAGACCTTCAGCTATTCCGTGTCGCATGATCTGCGGGCGCCATTGCGGGCCATTCAGGGCTTTTCGACCATTCTCGTGGAGGAGCACGGGGGGCACCTGAATCCCGAAGGGGCCCGGCTCCTGGGCGTCGTCTCCAGGAACGCGGCGAAGATGGGCCAACTGATCGAGGACATCCTCGCCTTCTCCCGAATCGGCCGTCGTGACTTCGACCATGCGCCGATCGACATGAATGCGCTCGTCGAGGATGTCGTTACCGAGCTCCGTGGCGCTGAGCCTGGTCGCGACGTGTCCGTGACCGTTGCCCGACTGGAGCGGGCGCATGGCGACCGGACACTCATCCGCCAGGTCTGGGCCAACCTGCTCGACAACGCCTTCAAGTTCACGGCGTCGGTTCCCGCCGGTGAGGTCCATATCGACTCCGTGCGGGCAGGCGGCGAAATCGTCTACCGCGTACGCGACAACGGCGCCGGTTTCGACTCCGCCCACGTGGACAAGCTCTTCGGGGTCTTCCAGCGCCTCCACGGGCCGGAATTCCCGGGGACGGGCATCGGACTCGCCATCGTGGAGCGAATCGTCACCCGGCACGGCGGCAGGGTATGGGCGGAAGGGCAGCTCGGCGACGGAGCGTCGTTCTCCTTCACGCTGGCGCCGTGCTCAGTATCGGGCGAGGAGCCAACGGCATGAATGACACCAACCCGGTCGAGGATACGAAGGCCGTAGACATTCTCTTGGTCGAGGACAATCCTGACGACGCTGAGCTCACGCTGCGAGGACTCAAGCGCGTCGCGAAGAACATCGTCTGGGTCAAGGACGGTGCCGAGGCATTCGATTTTGTCTACGCCCGAGGCAAGTATGCGGCGCGCCGAGGCGCGGACCCGCCCCGCATGGTCCTCCTCGATCTGAAGCTCCCGAAGCTCGACGGCCTGGAGGTGCTCCGGCACGTCCGGGCGAACCCGGCGACCAGGTGGGTGCCGATTGTGGCGCTCACGTCCTCCGCCGAAGAGCGCGACATCATCGAGACCTACGCCAGCGGGATCAACAGCTACGTCACCAAGCCCGTCGGCTTCGCCGACTTCCAGAAGGCCGTCGAGTGCCTCGGGATGTACTGGGTCCTCGTGAACCGGGTACCCGATCACCGGATGGGCGGACTGGGTGAACTTGCTGATAGCCACGATGAGCAGGACGATGAAGGTGCTGACGGCGCCGACCGCGCTGATCGCCAGACCTTCGCAACTTGATCGTCGAAGACGAAGGCGCCGAGGTCGACGTCTCTCTGCAGATGTCCCCGCTGTATGCGTTCAAGTTACGCCGGCGGGAGGGTGAGCAGCAGCATCTCTTCGAACGGTTCTTCCGGGCCTTCGTGCCCGAATACGCAAGGATGCCACGACCGGGCCCTCCTCAATCCTGCGATGCGATCAGGCCGCCGGCCGCCCCCGGCGCCGGCCTCACCCCTGGTCGTCATCCAGCAGGCCGGTGACCTCCCGGGCCTGGTAGCCGAACATTTTTTCCGCCCCCGGGTTGAAGGCTTCTATGGTGCCGGTGTCGTCGATGATGATGACGGCGTCCACCACGGTGTCCGTCGCCCCGTCGATGACCGAGACGTTGTCGCT
>CAYZMG010000043.1:0-20255 GCA_964479465.1 uncultured Acidimicrobiales bacterium | reverse complement strand
CCGGCCGCCCCCGGCGCCGGCCGACATCGACCGCCGCCGTCGCAACGAAGGCGCCGGCCGCCACCAGCACGATGGTGCCGCCGGGAGCCAGCGATGCGGCCCGAGCGACGGTCAGGCCCACGAGCACCGAGCCCATCCCGATGATCACCGCCCACCGCAGGGTGGCTCCGAACGAGCGGGCCAGGCGCTGCGCCGAGCCGACGGGCAGCACCATCAAGGCGGCCACCAGGAGCACCCCTACCACCCGCATGGCGGAGACCACCGTGACCGCGGTAAGGGCGGCGAGGCCGAGGCTGAGGGCGTCGACCGGCAGCCCGGCCACCCGGGCCGCCTCCTCGTCCATGGCCACGGCGAAGAGGGCCCGCCAGATGGCCAGCATGGTGGCCACGATCAGCGCCCCCAGCACCACGATGCTGATGGTGTCGGTCGGGCTGACGGTGAGGACGGAGCCGAACAGGTACGTCAGTACGCCCGAGTTCAGCGACCCGGCCAGTCCGGTGAGCACCACGCCGGCGGCGATGCCGGTGTAGAAGAACACGGCCAGGGCGAGGTCGCCGCTGGCCCGCCGGCGCAGGCGGAGCCACTCGATGGTCACCGCCCCGGCCACGGCCACCACGAGCGCCGTCCACAGGGGGCTGACGCCCATGAGCAGGCCGGCGGCGACGCCGGCGAAGGCCATGTGGCCGATGCCGTCGCCCATGAGCGAGAGGCGCTTCTGGACCAGGAACGTCCCGATGAGCGGGGCGCACGCCCCCACGGCCAGGCCCGACGCCAGGGCAAGCTGCATGTACTCGCGGTCGAAGGGCCACGGGAGGGGAAGCGTCACCTCGGATGCTCGAGCCACATGGGGAGGTCGTGATGGTGGACGCCCAGGCTCACGCCCTCGGCGGTAAGGTCCTCCGGCGGGCCGTCGAAGACCACCGAGCCGCCGCGAAGAAGGATGACGCGGTCGAGGTCGGCCTCCACCGCGCCGAGCTCGTGGGAAACCAAAAGCACGGCCACGCCGTCGGTGTGGCAACGGGTGACGAGGGCGTCGCGGAAGCGGGCCTGGGAGTCGGCGTCGACGCCGGCGATGGGCTCGTCGAGGACCAGCAGCTCGGGCTCTGAGGCCAGGGCCCGGGCGATGAACGCCCGCTGCTGCTGGCCGCCGCTGAGCTCGACGATCGGCGTGCGGCGGAGATCGGTCAGAGCGACAACTTCCAGCGCCCGGTCGACCCGGCCGGCGTCCTCCCGCTGCGGTCGCCGCAACCACCCGCGGCGGGCCACGCATCCGGAGGCCACAACCTCCTGGACCGTCGCCGGCAGCTGGTCCACCACGATCGGCCGCTGGGGCACATAGCCGACGCGCCAGCGGTCCCTGAGCTGCGCCGGCGGCTCGCCGAACAGGCGCACCGTGCCGCCCTGGGGCTCGGTGAGCCCGAGGGCCACCCGCACCAGGGTCGACTTCCCCGACCCGTTGGAGCCGGCAAGGGCGACGAACTCCCCCGGAGCCACCCGCATGCTCGCCCCGTCGAGCACCTGATGGCGGCCGTAGGAGAAGCTGACGCCCTCGACCCGAAGGAGCGGGTCGGTCACCGGGTCACCGACACCCGAGTGCCGACCGGATGGCGGCCAGGTTCTCCTTCATCGTTGAAATGTAGGTCCGGCCGGCCTTGGCGTCGGAATCACTGAGCCCTTCGAGGGGATCGAGGACGGCCGTGCGCACGCCGGCCTCCCGGGCCAGGGACTCCGCAACCTTGGGCGATACCAGGGTCTCGTAGAAGATCGTCGTCGTCCCCTCGGCGCGCACCGTGCGGGCCAGATCGGCCAGGCGCTGAGGACTTGGTTCGGACTCCGGCTCGAGGCCGGCGATGGCCTCCTCGGTGAGGTTGTAGCGGGCCGCGAGGTACCCGAAAGCGGCGTGGGCAGTCACGAGGACCCGGCGGTCACAGCTGGCGAGGCCGGCGCTGTAGGCGGCGTCGAGCTCGTCGAGCTCCCGGCTGTAGGCGCCGGCGTTGGCCTCATAGGTCGCCCGGTTCGCAGGGTCGGCGGTGGACAAGGCGCCGACCACCTCGCCGACGATCGCCTTGAGCAGCGTGGGGTCGAGCCAGACGTGAGGGTCGACCTCGAGCTTGTCGTCGCCTTCGCCGGCGGGGCGGAGGTCGCTCAAGCCGCTCAGCACGTCGACCTTGGTGCCCTTGGCCCGCTCGGCCGCCTTCTCCAGCGCGGGTTGGAAGCCCCGGCCCAGGAAGACCACCACGGCGGCGTCCTCGATCTGGTCGACCTGGCGGGAGTTCAGCTCGAGGTCGTGGGGCTCGCTGCCCGCCGGCGTGAGGTTGCGGACCTGGACCAGATCTCCCCCGACCCGCTGGGCCGCTTCGAACAGCGGGTAGAAGGCGGCGACGACCTGGGGCCGGCCGTCGCCCGCTCCCCCGCCACCGCACGCGGCGCCGAGGGCGAGTGCCATCGCAGCCAATGCAACCGGAACCCTTCGCATCTCACGCTCCTAAACGAGAATGAGAATGACTCTACAACATCGCGGGCTCAGCCGGCAGGCGCAGTGCGCGCCGGCTCGGTCAGCAACCGCACGGCAAGAGCGCCCAGGACCGTGCCCATGAAGTAGCGCTGGGCCCGCAGCCAGCCGGGGCGGCGGGCGAGGAAGATGGCGATGGTGCCGGCGGTCAGGACGATGATGGCGTTGCCGCTCACGGCGATGCTGGCCTGGATGGCACCGAGGGTCAGGCTCTGGAGCGCCACCGACCCCCGGTCAGGGTCGATGAACTGCGGGAGCAGGGAGACGTAGAGCACGGCGATCTTGGGGTTGAGCAAATTGGTGAGGAACCCCATCGCGAACAGACGGCCGGGCCCGAGCGGCCCCGTGAGCGGAGTGGCAGGACCGTCCGGCGGCAGCTCCTGCGGGGCGAAGACCGACCCCCCACTCGAGCGCAGCGTCTTCCAGGCCAGCCACAGGAGGTAGCCGGCGCCGGCGAGGCGCAGCACGGTGTAGGCCGCCGGCACCTCCGAGAACACCGTGGCGATACCGGCCACGGCCGCAGCCAGGTACACGGCGAAGCCGGCGGCCACGCCGAGAAGTGACACCAGGCCCGCCCGCCGGCCCTGGGTGATGGACCGCGACACGAGATAGAGCATGTTGGGCCCCGGGGTGAGAACCAGGCCGAGCGCCACAACGGCCATGCCGAGGCCGGCGCCGGCGCTGATCACGCCAGCACCGCTACCGGCCCGAAACGAACTCCTTGATGGGGGTCGGCTGGGCGGCGAGCTCGGCGCGGAGGCGGCGGGGCGGCCGGGCGCCGCAATAGACGCAGCGGAGGGCGGCGATGTTGCTGTAGCTGCACCGGCACCACCAGAAGGTCTCGAACCACCGGGCCAACTCGATCAGGCGACGGTGGCGTCGCTCCGCAACTCTCCGTCTCATGGGACGAGGGTCGGCGGGGGCCGAGAGCGACTTGATGCTCCGTTGTGAAATGGGGTCGAATGACCTACCGGTCCATCATGGGAGCGCGTCCGGCGCCAGCTCGGGGGCGGCGACCGGAGGGGCCGCCGTGTAGGGGTTGTCGTGGGCGGCCGCCAGCTCGGAGCGGTGGGAGAACACCTTGACCACCACGACCGCGGCCGCCAGCGCCATCCCCGCGGCCACCATGCTGGTCACGTTGAAGGCGTGGGTGTACGCCTCCCCCGCCCGGCCGACCAGCTCGCCGGCGCCCGGAACGGTGCGGCCCAGGATCGTGGCTGCGCCGACGGATTCCTCGGCGGCCTCCCGGATGGGCGGGGGCAGGGTGAGCCCCTCCAGGTCGATCGACGACCGGTAGACGGCGTTGGAGATGCTGCCCAGCACGGCGATGCCCAGGGCCCCGCCGACCTCCCGCGTCGTGTCGTTCACCGCCGAGCCCACGCCGGCCTTGGCGTGGGGCACCGAGCTCATGATGCTGCCGGTGGCGGGAGCGGCCGTGAGGCTCATGCCCATGCCCAGCAGGACGAGGCCGAGCACCAGCACCAGGTAGGGCGTCGAGGGCTCGATGAACGCCAGCACACCGAAGCCGGCAGCCACGAGCAAGAACCCGATCCCCATCACCGGGCCGGAGCCGAACCGGGCGGACATGGCTGCGCTCCTCGGGGCGACGGCAACGAGGGCGATGGCCAGCGGGAGGGTGGCGAGGCCGGCGCTGAGCGGCGAGTAGTTCCGCACGAACTGGAGATAGAAGGTGAAGCCGAAGAAGAGCCCGAACATGACGAAGAAGGCGATGGTGACCACACCGCTGCCGACGCTCATGCGCCGGTCGCGGAAGAAGGTCAGCGGCAACATCGGATGGGGACTGCGCTTCTCCCAGAGGATGAACGCGGTGAGGGTGACGGCGGCGACGACGAAGGCGACGACCACGTAGGAGTCGCTCCAGCCGCGCTCCGGGCCTTCGATGATCCCGAAGACCAGCCCGCCCAGCCCGAGGAGGGAAAGAAGAGCGCCCACCGGGTCGAGCGGGGTGGCCTCGGGGTCCTTGGAGGTCGGGGAGTAGACGGCGACGGCGAAGACGACGGCCAGCACGATCGGGACGTTGACAAGGAAGGCCGAGCCCCACCAGAAGCGCTCCAGGAGGGCGCCGGACACGATCGGCCCGAGGGCGCCGCCGGCGCCCGCGAAGCCGGCCCACATGGCGATGGCCTTGCTCCGCTCCTCCGGCGGAAAGATGGTGGTCAGCAGGGAGAGCGTGGCCGGCATGACGAAGGCGGCGCCGATGCCGTTGATGATCCGGCCGGCGATGATCTGGGGGGCGTCGGTGCCCAGGCCGCCCACGACCGAGCCGATGGCGAAGATGATCAGACCGAGGAGTAGGGCCCGCTTGCGCCCGAAACGGTCACCCAGCGCTCCCGCCGGCAGCAGGAGGGCGGCGAAGACCAGGGCGTAGGCGTCGATGATCCACTGGAGCTCGGCGGCCGTGGCCTGAAGGTCGGTCTGGAGGCTGGGGATGGCCACGTTGAGCCCGGCCACGGACATGACGACCATGACCAGGGAGAGGCACATGACGCCGAGCAGGAACCACCGGCGCCGGAAGATCACCGGGTCCTCGTGGAGCAGGCGTGCGGGTTCGTCGGGCATGCGGCGCGTTCCTTTCCGGCACGGGTCCGTGTCGGTTTACCACCCGTGCCGCGACTGCGCACGGTTTAAGGTCGAGACCCATGTCGAACGCCGCCCAGTTCATCTTCACCATGCGGAAGGTCAGCCGCTTCCACCCTCCGGACAAGGAGGTCATCAAGGAGATGACCCTGGCCTTCTACCCGGGGGCCAAGATCGGCGTGATCGGCCCGAACGGGTCCGGCAAGTCCTCGCTGCTGCGGATCATGGCCGGCGTCGACGACGGCTACACAGGCGACGCCCGCCTCTCCCCTGGCTTCACCGTCGGCCTGCTGGAGCAGGAGCCGCACCTCGACCCGGCGAAGGACGTCAAGGGCAACGTGATGGACGGCGTGGGCGCCATCGCCGACCTGTTGACCCGCTACGACGAGGTCCTGGCCCGCTACGCCGACCCCGACGCCGACTACGACAAGATCGGCGAGGAGCAGGCCCGCCTGGAGGCCGAGATCGAGGCCAAGGGGGCCAACGACCTCGAGCGCCAGATCGAGATCGCCATGGACGCGCTGCGCCTCCCGCCCGGCGACGCCGTCGTCGACACCCTCTCCGGCGGTGAGCGCCGGCGGGTCGCCCTCTGCCGGCTGCTGCTCTCCAAGCCCGATCTGCTGCTGCTCGACGAGCCCACCAATCACCTCGACGCCGAGTCGGTGGCGTGGCTGGAGCGGTCGCTGCAGGAGTACCCGGGCACGGTGGTGGCCATCACCCACGACCGGTACTTCCTGGACAACGTCGCCCGCTGGATCCTGGAGCTGTCCAACGGCCGGGGCCAGCCCTTTGAGGGCAACTACACCGGCTGGCTGGAGCAGAAGCAGGAGCGGCTCCGCGTGGAGCAGAAGGCCGACAGCGCCCGGGCCAAGACCCTCGAGCGGGAGCTGGAGTGGGTGCGCATGGGGGCCAAGGCTCGCCACGCCAAGTCCAAGGCCCGTATCGACGCCTACGACAAGCTCTTCGCCGAAGCCCGGGAGGCCGAAGCGGCGGCCAAGCGCCTGGAGATCGCCATCCCGCCCGGCAACCGCCTGGGCGACCTCGTCATCGAGGTCGCGGGCCTGAGCAAGGCCTACGGCGACCGCCTGCTGATCGAGAACCTCTCCTTCTCACTCCCGCCCGCCGGCATCGTGGGCGTCATCGGCCCCAACGGCGCCGGCAAGACGACGCTGTTCCGCATGATCACCGGCCAGGAGCAGCCCGACGCCGGCTCGATCAAGGTCGGCCCCACCGTTGAGCTGGCCTACGTCGACCAGAGCCGCGACGCGCTGGATGCGGAGAAGACGATCTACGAGGAGATCACCGGCGGCCAGGAGTTCTTCAAGATCGGCAACCGGGAGGTGAACGGCCGGGCGTACGTGGCGTCGTTCAACTTCACCGGCTCCGACCAGCAGAAGCCGGTCGGCCTGGCGTCCGGTGGTGAGCGCAATCGGGTGCACCTGGCCAAGATGCTGCGCGAGGGCGGCAACGTCCTACTGCTCGACGAGCCCACCAACGACCTCGACGTCGACACCCTGCGGGCCCTGGAGGACGGCCTGGAGTCCTTCCCCGGCTGCGCCGTGGTCATCAGCCACGACAGGTGGTTCCTCGACCGGATCTGCACCCACGTCCTCGCCTTCGAAGGCGACAGCCAGGTGCGGTGGTTCGAGGGCAACTTCGCCGACTACGAGGTGTGGCGCCACAAGGAGCTGGGCGCCGCTGCCGACCAGCCCCACCGCATCAAGTACCGCCCCCTGGTGCGGTAGGCCCGCGCCCTCCCCGGTCCAGGGAGACGAATCGGCGTGCGGTCCTTGCGCCCACCATCCTGGTCAACGAAACTCCCATCCGGCGGTCCGAACTCGGCTGGAGGAGCTTCACCATGGTCAAGGCATCTGTCTCACATTCGGGCAGGGCACGGCGCTTCGTCCGCGCCTTCCTGGCCGCACTGGTCCTCGGCCTGCCCGCCATGGGTACCGCGCCGGCGCAGGCCCAGACGTCGCCTCAGGGATCGTGGGAGCTCACCGGGGCGCTCGGCACGCCGCGCTTCGACCACACCCTTACCCTGCTGGCCAACGGCAAGGTTCTCGCCACTGCGGGGCGGACCTCGCCCGCGGGGACGGTGTTCAACACTGCCGAGGTGTACGACCCGGTCACCGAGCAGTGGACACCCACCGGACCGATGAACGACTACCGCTGGCAGCACACCGCCACCCTCCTCGCCGACGGTCGCGTGCTGGTGGCCGGTGGCTTCGGCGGGCTCCCGACAGGAACCGGGGACAACGCCCAGCCGGTGGTGAACACCGCCGAGATCTACAACCCCAACGCCAACACCTGGACGCCGACAGGCTCAATGAACGTGAGGCGAGCCTTGGCGACGGCGACGCTGCTGCCGAACGGCCAGGTGCTCGTGGCCGGCGGACGCTGGTGCCCCGACGCGCCGCCCGCGACCTGCAACTTCACCTTCCGCTCGGACACGGCCGAGCTGTACGACCCGGCCACCGGCACCTGGACGCCCACGGGCTCGATGACCCAGGCCCGCCACACGACCGGCTCGGTCCTGCTCCAGGACGGCCGGGTGATCGTCCCCGCCGGGTTCACAAACAACGGGAACGGCAACAACGCCGACACCTACAACGCCGGGACGGGCACGTGGACGGCGACGAGCAACCTGAACGTGGCGCGAGCCCGCCAGGGCGCCATGCTCCTGCAGGACGGGCGGGTCATGGTGGTCGGCGGCTTCCCCGCGACGCAGACCACGGAGATCTACAACCCGAGCACCAATGTCTGGACCCTCGCCGCCCCGCTGACCACCACGGGCAACCGGTTCAACTACGCCTACACGGTCATGCCGAACGGGAAGGTGCTGGTTGCCTCCGGTGTCGCGGCCGGAGCGGCCGTCCGCAACACCGACGAGTACGACCCCGCCAGCAACACTTGGGCTGCTCAGGGGCTGATGAACGACAGTCATGCGTCGAGCAGCTCCCTGTCCAACAGCTACCGGGCGGTCGTCCTCTCGGCCAGCCCGACGTCGTACGTGGCCGACCCCTACGTCTGTGGCCGTAACTGCGGCAAGGTTCTCGTCGCCGGGAACAGCGCCACGGGCACGTCCGAGCTCTACACGGCGAGTGGCACCTGCTACGGGTTCAACGCGACGATCGTCGGAACGGCCGGCGACGACGACATCGCGGGCACGGCGGGACGCGACGTGATCCTCGGGCTGGCCGGCAACGATCGGATCTCGGCCGGCGACGGGGATGACATCGTCTGCGCGGGAACCGGCAACGATCAGGTTTCGGGCGGGTCTGGGGCCGACGTGCTTCTCGGTGGCGAGGGGATCGATCAACTGGTCGGCGGCGACGGTGCCGACGCCTTGTTCGGTGAGCTGGGCGACGACGCCCTGGTGGGCGGAAACGGCACCGATCTCGCCGACGGCGGGGCCGGCACGGACCGTTGCTTCACCGCGGAAACCCTTCGCAGCTGCCCGTAACACTCCGCCCGCCCTGCCGTACATAAGCGGTTGCCTCCTTGGGCAAGTCCTGCGCACACAGCGGGGCCGATGCGCCTCTCGGGCTGTATCGCAAAAGGAGAATGCTGCATGGACGCTTTGTCACTGCTGACCGCCGACCACAACCGGGTGCGGGGCCTTTTCGCCCGCTTCCAAGCGGCCGAGGAGGAGAAGGACGCCGCCACGATGATGGAGCTGGCAGCCAAGATCATCGTGGAGCTCGAGGTCCACACGACCATCGAAGAGGAGATCTTCTACCCGGAGATCAAAGGTGCCAACGAAGAGATCAAGGACACCGTCGACGAGGGTGTGGAGGAGCACCACGTGGCCAAGACGCTCATCGAGGAGGTCAAGGGCCTCACCCCCGAGGACGACGCATGGGCCGCCAAGATGAAGGTGCTGATCGAGAGCGTCGAGCACCACGCCGAGGAGGAGGAGCAGGAGATGTTCCCCCAGGTCCGCAAGGCGCTCGGCAAGGCCGACCTCGAGGACCTGGGTGTGCGGCTGGAGTCGAGGAAGGCCCAGCTCGGCGCGCCCACCGCCGCCGACAAGGAGCACCTGACCACCGAGCAGCTCCGTGAGCTGGCCACGGAACAGGAGATCCCCGGCCGCTCGACGATGGACCGCGAAGAGCTCGTGGCCACCGTGGACGTCGCCTGACCGATCCCAAAGCCGCGCTTGAGGCCGAGCGGCGGCGGGCACTTGCCCGCGCCGCCGGCCTCCGTGGCGACCGGGACGCCATCGTCGAGGCGGCCGCCCTCTCCCCGCCCGACGACGAGCACGATCCGGAAGGTTCCACTGTCGGCTTCGAGCGGGCGATGGTCATCGACCTGCTCGCCCGGGCCGAGGCCGATGTGGCCGACTTGGACCTGGCTCTGGCGGCCATCGACGCCGGCACCTACGGTGCCTGCCAGGGCTGCGGCGGGCCGATCGGTGGCGAACGGCTGGCCGCCCATCCGACCACCCGGCACTGCATTGCCTGCGCTCAGGCCAGCGCGGCGGCCACCTCGTCGCGGGTCAGGGCCACGTTGAAGAGCGGCGTCCCGGGGTCGAAGCGCCGGCCGGCCGACAGCGGGCCGGCGTCGTAGACGTCGAAACCGATCTCATCGATGAAGGCGGCCACCGTGGCATTGGCCGCGGCGTCGTCGCCGGCGATGGGGATGGCCCGCCGGCCTGGAGTCCCTGAGGGCACGCCGTCGCCGGCGAGGTGGCGGAAGTGGATGGTGTTGAACGCCTTGACGACTTTGGCGCCGGCCAGCGCCTGCGCGACCAGTTCGCTGGAGCCGGCGGCGCCGGACTCGACCTCGGGAAGGCCGCCGTCGCGCCCGGCGTAGTAGTTGGTGGCGTCGACGACGATCTTCCCGGCCATCGCCCCAGCCGGCAGCTCGGTGTGCCGGAAGAAAGGGATGGCCACGATGACCACCTCGCCGGCCTCGGCGGCGCCGGCCGGCGTCGCGGCGGTCGCTGCCGGCCCGATCTCGCCGACAAGGCCGGCGAGGGACTCCGGCCCGCGCGAGTTGGAGACCACCACCTCGTGGCCGGCGCCCGCGAAGAGCCGGGCCAGTGTGCCGCCGATGTTGCCCGAGCCGATGATCCCGATCTTCATGGCCGCATCGTGGCACGCCCCCCGTCGAACTGGCTGCAGTGGCGTGCGTATACGACCGCCAGTGCAGCCAGTTCGCTCAGGGGGCTGGCAGGATCAGCCCATGCTGCTCGCCGACCTGGTCGCCGCCTCCGCCCGGGTGGCGGCAACCCGGTCGCGCAAGATCAAGCTGGCGGCCTTGGCCGAGGCGCTGGGGCGGGCCGGCGTCGGCGAGGTGGGGCCGGCGGCGGCCTTCCTGGCCGGCCAGCTGCACCAGGGCCGCGTTGGGGTGGGCTGGGCATCGATCTCCGCCGTCGCCACTGACCCCGCCTCCTCCCCCACCCTCACGGTCACCGATGTCGACCACACGGTCTCCGAGCTCGCCGGCCTGGCCGGCGCCGGGTCCGGCGCGGCCCGCACGGCGGCGCTGGCCGAGCTGTTCGGGCGGGCCACGGAGGCCGAAGCCGATTTCCTGCGCCGGCTGCTCCTCGGCGACCTCCGCCAGGGCGCCTTGGAGGCGCTGGTGACCGACGCCCTGGCGGTGGCGGTCGGCGTTCAGGTCGACGTCGTACGCCGGGCGGTCATGCTCGACGGCGACCTGTCCCGGGTGGCGGAGACGGCGGTGACAGCCGGCGAGGCCGGGCTGCGCGCCATCGGGCTGCAGGTCCTCCGCCCGGTCCAGCCCATGCTGGCGGCCACGGCCGCCGGCGTGCGGGAGGCGATCGGCGCCTGCGGGCTGTCGTCGGTGGAGTGGAAGCTCGACGGCGCCCGGGTGCAGGCCCACCGCGACGGTGACGAGGTCCGGCTCTTCACCCGCAACCTCAACGACGTCACGGTCCGGCTGCCCGGCGTGGTCGCCGCCGTCCGCGCCCTTCCGGTCACGAGCGTCGTCCTCGACGGCGAGGTTCTCGGCGCCGGCGACGGCGAGCGGCCGGACGCTTTCCAGGACACAATGAGCCGCTTCGGGCGCCACGACGGCGCCGGCGCCAGCCTCGGGGTCTGGTTCTTCGACCTGCTCCACCTCGACGGGCGGGACCTCCTCGACGAGCCTCTACTGGAACGGTCCCGCCTGCTCGACTCCGTCGCCGGCCCCCTCCGCATCCCTTCGATCGTCACCGACGACCCTGATGCGGCCGCCGACTTCGCCGCCGGCGCCCTGGCCGCCGGGCACGAAGGCGTGATGGTCAAGGGGGCCCATTCCCGGTACGAGGCCGGCCGGCGGGGCTCGGCGTGGCGCAAGGTCAAGCCGGTGCGGACGCTCGATCTCGTCGTGCTCGGCGCCGAATGGGGCCACGGCCGGCGCCGGGGCTGGCTGTCGAACCTCCACCTCGGCGCCCGCGGCCCGAGCGGCCGTGGGAGCGGGGAGGACAGCCCTGACGGGACCTTCCTCATGGTGGGCAAGACGTTCAAGGGCCTCACCGACGAGTTGTTGGCCTGGCAGACGGACACGCTGCTCACACTGGAGACGACTCGGGAGGGCATTGTCGTGTTCGTCCGCCCCGAGCTGGTGGTGGAGATCGCCCTCGACGGCGTCTTGGACTCCGACCGCTACCCCGGCGGGGTGTCCCTGCGCTTCGCCCGGGTCAAGCGCTACCGGCCCGACAAGACGCCGGCCGAGGCCGACGACATCGAGGCGGTGCGGGCGCTCAGACCGGCGTCGGGCTGAAGGTGACGCTCACGCTGGAGAACCCCAGCGCTCGCACCATGCCCTCGAGCATCCGGCGGGTGTTCGCTTCGGCCTTGGCCCGCAGGTCGCTGGCGTTCGCCGCCTCCCGCATCTTCTGCTCGGCGGCCAGGATCAGCGGCCGCTCGGTGGAGGGATTGTCGGAGAAGGCCGAGCCGATGCGGTCCAGCACGCCCCGGTCACGGCTCACCACGCGGCTCTGGTCGGCGTCGACCGTGGGATCCGCCACCGCCGGCGCCGGCAGCACGATGCTCACCGAGGTCCTGTCGGGTGACACCTGGATCGACCGCTCGTCGAGCTGGGAGAAGTCGACGACGGCATCGACAGAGCCGCCGGCCACGTAGACCGTGCGCTCCCCGCGGATGAACGACGGCACGAAGCGGGTGTCCTTCTCGGTATCGACGATGACCTGGAAGTTGCCGGTGGCGGCGTGGTACTCGCTGAGATCCGCCAATGATTGGAGCAGCGCCGGCTGAGTGCGATCGACGGTCTCGGACTTGAAAGGGTTCGGCAGCGAGGGCAGGAAGCTGCCCAGCTTGCCGGCGCCGGCGAAGAGGGCGACGGTGACCAGGGCCGCCATCCCGAGGTACCGGAGCCGCGAGGGGCGGGGCATGACAATCGTCGTGCCTCCGTCTGCGTTACGTCGCGCCATACACAAGTATGGATGCCCGCTGGGGGCTGCGATCACTCTTTCGTCGGATTACGCGAAATCACTCCGGGACGAAGACCACCCGGCGAGCGGCCAGATCCACCTCCATGAGCCGGACCCGCAGCTCCTGGCCGAGGGGGAGATCGCCGGCCTGGCAGCGCGCCCGCACCGCCGGCTCCCGGAGCTGGACCACACCGCGGACCTCCCCGCTCTCGACGACCACGGCGTCGAAGGTCTCGTGCAGGCGAGGTGCGAGGACGACAGCCTCGGCGAGGTCGACCACCGCCCGCTCGAGCTCCTGGGCCCTGCGGGTGGCGCCGGCCATCGTCGCCGGCAAGGCGGGAAGCGCCTCACGCGCCCATGGCGGTGGCTCCCGGCCTGCGGCCAGGGCCAGGCAGATCTCGCCGGCGTGGCGGTCGGCGAGCCGGCGCAGCGGTGCCGTGCAGTGGGCGTAGGGCGCGGCGACGGCGCTGTGCGTCTCCTGCTCCGGGGGGGCGCCGTCGAAAGCGGTGTACGCCGCGCCGCGCAGGAGCCGGCCGGCGTAGGTCAGCAGGGCGGCGGCCTCGGGCACGGCAGGGTCCAGCGCGGAGATCACCTCGGCGTAGGGCCGGCCGGCGGGCCACGGCAGGCCCAGTGCCAGGGCGCTGCGGCGCACAGACGCGACCTCTGCGCCCTCCGGCGGCGGCAGCGTGCGGAGCAGGCCGACTCCGCCCTTCAACATGAGGCCGGCGGCGGCCATGCCGGTGAGCAGGCTGATCTCGGCGTTCCAGCGCTCGAGCGGCAGCTGGGCCCGGAACACCAGGCGCGGCCGGCCGT
Organism: uncultured Acidimicrobiales bacterium; assembly: GCA_964479465.1. Lineage (GTDB taxonomy): Bacteria > Actinomycetota > Acidimicrobiia > Acidimicrobiales > AC-14 > CADCTB01. The sequence goes on along the minus strand of CAYZMG010000043.1, from coordinate 6,930 downwards.
CGGAGCCGTCGACCACCTCCTGCTCGGGCATCGGCAGGTGCACTGCTCCCCGCTCGGCGGCGACGGCCTGGCGCCGGCGCCCGACCTCCTCCAGCAGGGCCAGCTCGGCGCCGCCGGCGCCGGCGTCGAGAGAGTGCTGGGCGTCGGGATAGGCCAGCTGCCGGCGGGAGCGGACACGGGCCCGGCGGACCTCGGTCGCCACCAGCTCGCCGTCGCCGTCGAGGTCGAACGTCCACAGCACGGCCGGTCGGACCTGCCCGGGCACCAGGCTGCCGGCGCCGGCGCTCAGCACCTCCGGGTGCAAGGGCACATTGCGGTCGGGCGCGTACAACGTGACGCCCCGCCGGTGGGCCTCGGCATCGAGGGCACCGCCGGCGGTGACGAAGGCGGCCACATCGGCGATGGCGTAGTGAACCCGGTAGCCACCGGGCCGGCGCTCGATGGCGACGGCCTGGTCGAGATCCCGACTGCCCTCGGGGTCGAGGGTGAACAGGGCCAAGTCCGTGCGGTCCAGGTCGGGCATCCTCGGCGCTCGCGCCGCGGCCTCTGCTTCGGCGAGGACCTCGGGCGGGAAATCGCCGCCGAGCCCGAGCTCCTCGCGCAGGCCCTGCCACGTGGGGGCGACGCCGGCCACGACGGCCGGCGGCAACGTGACCCTCTCGGACGGCATTGCCGCTCAGCCGCCTGGCATGTACGCGATGGCCTGCACCTCGATCAGCATCTCCGGATCGATCAGGGCCGACACTCCGACCATGGCCGTCACCGGCCGGATGTCGCCGAACAGATCCCGGTGGGCCCGGCCGACGTCCTCCCAACGCCCGATATCAGTGACGAAGAGCTGGGTCTGCACGACGTCAGCCAGGCCGGCGCCGGCCGAGGCCAGGGCGGTCTCGACGTTGCGGAAGGCCTGGATCGTCTGGGCGTAGGCGTCGCCTACGCCAACGACGCGACCGTCGACCGTGCCTGTGGTGCCGGCGACGAAGACGAGCGGGCCGGCGACCACCACCCGGCTGTAGCCGATCAGGGGCTCCCACGGCGCGCCGGACGCCAACCTCCGCACCTCGGGTTCAATGCCAAGGGGTTTCATGCCGGGGACTATGTCAGGTCGAGGCGTGCCACTCCCGTGGCCGTCGCCGGGCCGGTGATGGCGCGGAAGCACACCGTGGAGGCGCCGGCGGCGTAATGTCCAGCTATGGCAGAGAAGTCCAAGCCGGGCGCCAACGAGAAGAAGCAGGGCAAGACCCTGCAGGAGAAGCGGTCCGCCAAGAAGGCGAAGAAGGCGGAGAAGTCGAAGCGGGGCTCCGTCTAGCTATCCGGCCGGCGATGGCCGGCGATGGCCGGAGACGGCACCCGGACACCGGTGGACGGAAACTGCATAGTCGCCGCCGGCGAACGGCTGCTGGTCCCAGGTCGCCCAGCGCTCGGCCAGGACCAGGCCGGCGGCGCCGGCGTGGGCGTCATAGGTCGCCAGGTCGAGGCGGCCCGGCTCCAGGGAGAACCCGGCCACCAGTGACCCGCCTGGCGCCACGTGCCGGGCCAGGTTGGCGACCACTCGCGCCTCGGTGGCCGGCGCCAGGAAGATCATCACGTTGCCGGCCATGACGACCACGTCGAAGGTGCGGCCCAGGTCGACGTCGACGAGGTCGGCGTGGTCCCAGGTGAGGCCGGGCGCCTTCTCCCGCGCCCGCGCCAGCATGGACGCATCGACGTCGACGCCGGCCACGTCGATGCCCCGGGCCGCCAACTCGATCGCCACCCGCCCCGTCCCGCAGCCGGCGTCGAGGACCGACGCCGGCCCGAGGCGCTGGAGGAGATCGGCCTCGCCGTGGATGTTGCGGCCGGCGGCGGCCGCCTCCTCCCACCGGCGGTCATAGGTGTGGCTCCGGTCGCCGGCTTCGGTCAGCCACCGGTTCGGCGCCTCGGCGTCCATGCCGGCGATTGTAGAAAGACCGGCACTCAGAGCGCGGCCAGAGCTACGCCGGCACCGGCGGCGCCGGCGCACACCACCATCGTGGCGAAGGCGTACCGGAAGGCCTCGTTGAGCGCCCCTTCCTCCAGCAGCCGCACCGTCTCGAAGGTGAACGTCGAGAACGTGGTGTAGGCGCCGCAGAAACCGGTGCCCAGCGCGAGCCTCGGAGTCTCGGGGAAGGCGTGGTAGAGGCCGAGGCCGGTCAGGAGGCCGAGCAGCAGGGAGCCGGTGGCGTTGACGACGAACGTGCCCCACGGGAAGTCGGCGCCGGTGCGGTCGCGCACGAAGCCGTCGACGAGGTACCGCACCGGGGCGCCGACCGCGCCGGCGGCGATGAGGGCGACCCACGCCGGCAGGCTCACCGGCGGGCTCCTAGGAGCCGCGCCGACCAGATGCCGCTCCATGCGGTCAGCAGCCCGGCGACCAGGCTGACGGCGGCATACCCAAGGGCGAGCAAGGCGTGGCCGTCGCGCGCCAGCAGGACGGTCTCGACGGCAAAGGTCGAGTACGTCGTGTAGGCCCCGATGAACCCGACGGCCACGAACGGGCGCAGGTACCGCCTCGGAGGGAAGCGCTGGAGCACGACGCCGAGGATCAGCCCCAGGGCAAAGGAACCGGAAAGGTTGGTCCAGAACGTCGGCCACGGAAAGCTGCCGGGAGCGGCGTGGACGACCTGGGACACCCCATAGCGGGCAACGGTTCCCAGGGCCCCGCCGAGGGCCATGGCGCCGAGCGCCGCGGGCCTCCGGTGCTCGTCCATCGGGACATAGTGGCCGCCGCCGGCATCCCCGGGGGAAGGTCGGGAAGGGCTTGCCCCCTCCCGCGGCTAGTACGGCCGGTTCCAGGGGCGCTCGGCGTGGGTCGGCTTGGGATCCTCCTGGTCCGGGTGGTGCGACAGGAACGCTGGCAGCAGGTCGAACAGGTCGGAGACGGCGAGGGGATCGCCGTTACCGGCCTTGCCGGTGCGGGCCATCTCGATGTCGCGGTCGACGTCGAACGCCGAGCCCCGCCGGGCCGCGTACGAGGAGAACAGGTCGGTAGCCACGAACCGCTCGCGGATGGCGGCGACGATCTCCCGGTCCGGCTGGTGGATCGGGTCGAAGTAGGGCTCCTTGTAGATGTGCTGCTGGACGACGCCGAGGTCCGAGAGGGCCCGTCCGATCTCCTCGAGCATGGCGCCGTTGCCGACCAGGTAGTAGCGCTTGCCCCCGAGGGTGGGCAGCAGGGGCGGTACCGACTCCCCCAGCCGGCCCCGGAGGCCCGTCCAGCCCGCCGGCGGCTGCGACAGCGTGATGTCGTAGGTGAACGACTCATACTGGGCGGCGAGGGCGTCGAGGGAGTCGGTGAGGCAGATGTCGGTGACCAGGCGCAGCCCCCACCACAGCGAGATGGGATGCGGGTAGCCGGTGGCCAACAGGTGCCGGGCCAGGGCGATCAGGGGCGCCACGCCCGTTCCGGTGGCCAGGAACACCAGCTCGCGGTCGTCGAAGCGCGGCGCCATCGGCCGGCCGGTCGGGCCCCGGAAGAGCACCTCGTCCCCCGCTTCCAGCTCGGCGAGGTACAGGGAGAGCGGGCCGTCGGGCACGGCCCGGATCATGAGGTCGAAGAAGGGGACATCGGCGGGGTCGGAGAGGATGCAGTAGGGGCTGCGCCGGTAGCCCCGCCCCTCGAAGTGGGCCTCGATGCCGACGAACTGTCCGGGGGCGAACTCGAACGGCTCACCGTCGACCACCTCGAGGCGCAACAGGAACGTGCCCGTCGACGTCAGCGCGTCGTTCGACACCACCCGGGCCCGACGCTTGAACCGGCTGGTACCGAACCAGTTCTCATCCATGGCGTTCATGGCCGCCAGCTCGGCGGCGTGCGACTTGCCCCGCGGCGGCGTGCCCTGGAAGTTCCCGGGCTTCAGCTTGGCCCGGGCTTCCTCACGGGTCTGCCCTGGCACCAGACCTCTCTGCTTGTGCACGGCCCTCCCCCTGATGCTGGCGGCACCGGTGTTGTCGGCATTTTACGTCCGGTGCTGGAGTTTCCGGGACGAAACGTCCGACTGTGGGAAACGCCGCGTCTTCGGCGACTCGACGCCCGGACGGGCTAACCGGCGAGGGTGAGGATCTCCGCCCCGCTCTCGGCGACGAGCAGCGTGTGCTCGAACTGGGCGGTGCGGCGCTTGTCGGCGGTGACCGCGGTCCAGCCGTCGTCCCACATCACGTGGCGCCAGGCGCCCAGGGTGATCATCGGCTCGATGGTGAACGTCATGCCCGGCTGCATGACCGTCGTGGCATTCGGGTCGAAATGGTGGGGCACGTGGGGCGGGCCGTGGAACTTGCGGGCCACGCCATGGCCGACGAAGGCCCGCACCACGCCGTAACCGCCGGCGTGGGCCCGGGCCTCGATGGCGGCGCCGATGTCGGAGATCGGCCGGCCGGGACGCACGGCTGCGATGCCTTCCAGAAGGCACTCGTGGGTGGCGGCGACAAGCCGGCGGGACTCCTCGTCGACCGCGCCGACCAGGAAGGTGGCGTTGGTGTCGCCGTGGACGCCGTCGAGGTAGATGGTGACGTCGAGGTTGACGATGTCACCGTCGACGAGGGCGCGGTCGTCGGGGATGCCGTGGCAGATGACCTCGTTGACCGACGTGCACAGCGACTTGGGGAAGCCGTTGTAGTTCAGGGGGCTCGGGTAGCCGCCTCGGGCGATGCACTCGTCGTGGGCGATGGCGTCGAGGGCGTCGGTGGTGACCCCTGGCGCCACGGCGGCGCCAACGATCTGAAGGATATCGGCCGCCGCTCGTGAGGCCCGCCGCACCGCTTCAATCACCTCGGGTGGGCGCACCATGGGCTCCACCCAGTCGCCCGGCGTCCCGGTGCCGGCATAGTCGGGCCGCACGATGCCGTCGGGCACGATTCGGCTCGGGCTGAGCCGGCCTGGGCGCACGGGCGCCTGCGACTCCTTGTGGCAGCGCTTGTACTTCCGCCCGCTGCCGCACCAGCAGGCGTCGTTCGACTTCAGGTTGGCCGGCGTGAGGCCCACGGACACCCGTCCAGTGTAGAGGTGCCAGGGGTGTTTCTCGGTGCATGATGCGCCAGGGCCCGGATATGGGAAGGTACGTTCGCGTGGTGCCGCCCCGCGCCGATACCGTTCTCCATGCCGGCGACATGCTCATCGTGGTGGGGCCGGTGGGCGCGCTCAACGACCTGGCCGGGAGGGCCCGCTGATGCCGTCGCTCATTCCTGCTCCAGTCCGCGTCGAGGCCGCCGGCAACAAGCCCAAGCTGATCGACGAGTACATCGGTCGGCTGGCCAGCGGCCACGAGGCCCTGAGCGTGGCCCACATGCGCTCCCCCGCCGGCTGGGTGGAACCGGGCCAGACCCCCCAGTTCGACGAGTTCACCCTGGTGCTGCGGGGGCGGCTCCGGGTCACCAGCGCCTCCGGCGACCTCGACGTCGCCGCCGGCCAGGCCGTCGTGGTGGCCGCCGGCGAATGGGTGCAGTACTCGACACCGGATCCGGATGGGGCGGAGTATGTCGCCGTCTGCCTGCCGGCGTTCGCCCCTGGCCTCGCCCACCGCGACGCCGGGTAAGCCCCGCGCCGTCGTCAGCCCCGGCCGGGCCGGCGGGTCCGGCGGTGGGACCAGCAAGGGTGGTGCCAGTGCCGGCGCAGCTCCGGAGCGGCCCGGGGAACCACCACCAGGTGACCGAGGCCCTCACTGATGTCCTGGTTGCAGCCGGGACAGAGGTACGCCTTGCGAGCCTGGTAGGGCTGGACCCGGCGGATCTCCAGGTCCTCGCCGACCAGGTACTCATCCACGGCGATCTCCGGGGCGGACGAACTGGCGGGACAGGAAGCGGTCCCAGGCCCGGTCCGGGAGCAGAATGCGCGCCGCCAGCAGGAGCCGGGCCGAGGCAGTGACGGGGTATCGGGCCCTCGGTCGCTCCGCGCTGATCGCCTCCAGGACGACGGCGGCGACGTCGTCGGGCGTCCCCGCCAGCCGGGACAGAGGTCCCCGGTCATAGACGTTCCGGGTCGATGCGATCAGGCCGGCGGTGAACTCGCGGTAGGGATCGTCGCCGGCGGCGGTGGTGTGGGTCGGTGTCTCCATGCTCGAGGCAGCCACCTCGGAGAAGCCGGAGCGGATGAAGCCGGGCTCGACGAGGACGACATCGACTCCGAACCCGGCCACCTCGAAGCGCAGCGAGTCGCTGAGTGCCTCGAGGGCGTACTTGGTGGCGTGGTACCACCCGCCGCCGGGAAACGTCAGCCGTCCGCCCATGGAGCCGAGGACGATGATCTTGCCCCAACCCTGGGCTCGCATGGCGGGGAGGACGAGCTGGGCCAGCCGGGATGGCCCGAAGACGTTGGTCTCGAACTGCCGGCGGGCATCGGCGACGGGCACGGTCTCGATCGCGCCGGACCGGCTGAAGCCGGCGTTGTTGACGAGGACCCCGACCGCGCCGTGCTCCCGCTCGACGACCTCGACTGCGGCCCCCATCGAATCTTCGTCGGTCACGTCCAGGCTCAGGGCTCGGCAACCGAGCGATTCGAGTTCGGCCAGCGCTTCGACCCGGCGAGCCGTGGCGTAGACCGGCCAACCCGAGCGAGCGAGGAGGCCGGCGGTTGCCCGGCCGATGCCGCTCGAACAGCCGGTGACGAGGACCGCCCTCGATGCTCCCTCGGCCACCGCCCTATCGTAGCCGCTCATGGCCGGGGTCTCCTTCGAACCTGACTAGAGCCACCTTGCAAAAGTCCTGGTTACAGGGAATGCAGTGCAGCTAGACACTAACTGCATCTACTAGCAGTTTGGGTAGAGCGAGAGAGTATCTATTGAACCGATTTCTCGGTTCTGGCACTATGAACAGATACGAAACGGGTGCGACGCACCCCTTCAACGAGAAAAGGTGGGCAACCTGCAATGAACCTCCGTAAGAAGGTAACGACCGTTTTCGGTGCAGCAGCTGCTGCTT
>CAYZMG010000042.1:16090-34473 GCA_964479465.1 uncultured Acidimicrobiales bacterium | reverse complement strand
GCCCTGGGTGACCGCCACCTCGGTGAGGGAGTGGGGCACGGGCAGGCGGCCGCTGAGGATGGTGATCGGCATCAGCGACGCCCGTGCCAGGTCGATCCCGACGATCGTCTCCGGGAACGGGTCGGGGTTCTTCAGACCCGGGACCGTGGCCCGCGGCACGGTGCTGAACGGAGGGGAGGACGTGCTGGGCGCCACGGTGGAGGGGAAGGGCGGGAGGCGGGTGAGCACCTCGGCGTTGGCCGGCGGCTCGGGGACGATCACGTTCACGACCGAGGCGACGATGGGAAGCACCGTCGTCACCGAGGGCAGGGCGGTGATCTTGGCCCGGATGGGGTCGTCGAGGTCCTTGGGCGGGCCTGGCTTGGGGTCATCGGTGTCAACCTGGCTCGGGTCGGCCTCGGCCGCGGCCACGGTGATGCCTGACAACGGTCCGCCCTTGGACAGTTCGGAGAGGACCTTGGTGCGGGCGGTGCCGGCGATGGTCACGAGGGCGGTCAACAGGGTGGCCGCCAGGGCGACGGCGGCCACGGTGAGGACCGACCGCCCGAAGCGCCGGCGGATGCTGGTGGCCGCCATGGAGGCGGCGTCGCGCCATCTCACACCCGGCTCCTCATGTGGAGGTCCGGTGGCCCTGCTCGAGCGGGATGCGCTGGTCGGCCCGCCGGGCGAGCTCGCGGTTGTGGGTGACCATGACCAGGGTGCAGGAGTGGTCGGCGCGGACCTTCTCGAGGAGGTCGATCACCATGAGCGAGGCGTCGTCGTCGAGGTTGCCGGTGGGCTCGTCGGCCAGCAACAGCCGGGGCTCGTTGACGAGGGCCCGGGCGATCGCGACCCGCTGGCGCTCGCCGCCGGAGAGACGTGAAGGCCGGTGGCCGGCCCGCTCGGCCAGCCCGACGGCGTGGAGCAGCTCCAGGGCCCGGCGCCGGCGCTCGCCGGGGCTGGTCCCGTTGAGGGTGCCGGCCAGCTCGACGTTCTGGAGCGCGGTCAGGGTCTCCAACAGCCCGAAGTGCTGGAAGACGAACCCCACGGTGGCCCGCCGGTAGGCGGCCAGGTCGTCGCCGCTGAGGCCGGTCAGGTCCTGCCCCCCGACCTCCAACCTTCCCTTCTGAGGCGCCTCCAGGCCGCCGAGCAGGGACAGCAGGGTCGTCTTGCCGGCGCCGGAGGGGCCGGTGATGGCCGCGTACCCCCCATCGACGACGTCGATGTCGAGGCCGCCGAGCACGGTGAGGGGACCCTCGGAGGTGCGGTAGGTGTGACTGAGGCCCCGAAGGGTGATGGCGACGCCCATGCCCCATCCACTCTGGCCTATCGCGCGTGTGGACACAGTCCACCCCGCCGCATCGTCCGGCTCGCCGGTTCCGGCTCGCCGAGGGGGCAGGGGCCCCCACCGGCACGCGACGGCCTGCCTCCGTGGCGCTGCGACTCCTCGGCACTGCGAGCCCGCCGCCAGCAAAATCAGAACGAACTGAGCGTCCCGCAGGCCCGCAGGCCGTAGGCGTCGAACTTGGCGTTGGCTGCGGTGATCAGGGTGATGACCTCGCCCTCGAGGCGGTCGAACTGGGCGGCGTTGCCCCGCTGGGCGGCGGCGTGCGCCTCCTTCTCCTTGGCCAGCGCCTGGTCCTGGGCGGTCAGCATCTCGGCCACCGCGCTGTCGTCGCCGGGGGGCACGGCCAGGGCCTTGATGTCGGCGAAGAGCTTCTCGGCGATCGGCAGGTAGGCGGTGAGGTACCGGGCCACGCCGGCCAACGACGTGGGGTTGGCCAGGGCGTCGGCTCTGCGGTTGGCTGCGGTGCACAGGCTCTCGGCCCGGGCGACGAAGGCCGCCTTGAGGATCGTCCGGCCGCCCTCGAGCACGGTGGCGACCGGCGCTTGGAGGCCTTGCCCGCAGGAGGCCAGGCCGTAGGCCTTGGCCTTGTTGGCGGCGTCGTCGGCCTTGCCGCGAAGCTCGTTCGCGGCCCGGGCGGTGGCGGCGTCGTCGGTCTTTCCCGCCGCCTCCTGGAGGATCCGGGCCTGCCCGCCCACGCCCGCCAGGGCGTCGATCACGCCGGTTACGACTGCCTTGTCGTCACCCGGGGCCTTGAGCTTTCGCAGCGCCTCGGCCTGGCTGTCGACGGACGTGGCGACCGTGGCGGCGGCAACGCTCAGCTCCGGCAGGTTGGACGGCTTGGCCGCGATGGCCAGCAGGCCGTTGCCGGCGGTGCACGCCCCGTCGGCCTTGGCCAGGAACTCGGCTTTGGAGACTCCTCCGCCGCCGCACGCCGCCAGGCCGGCGGCCATGGCGAGGGCGGCGAGAAGACGCCTCATGATCCGACGGTTCCGCAGGTCGTCAGGCCGTAGGCGTCGAGCTTGGCGTTGAGGGCGGTGCCCGCCACGTCGACCTCGTCGACCAGGGCCAGCACCAACCTCGGGTTGTTGGCCTTGGCCGCGCTGCTGACCTCCTTGCCCTTGGTATTGAGGTTCTCCAGGGCGGCGACGAAGTCGGCCACGGCTGCCTCGTCGCCGGGCGGGACGGTGATGGCTTTGAGGTCGGCGGCGAGCCTGTCGGAGATGACGAGCTGGGCGTCGAGGTAGCGGCTGGTGGATGCCAGAGTGTTTCCCGGGGCGGCGACCGTCTCACTGCGCGCGATGGACTCCCGGCAGAGCGTCTCCGCCTTGCTGACGTAGCTGGCCTTGACCACCTGCTTGACCCCGTCGAACAGGTTGCCCAAGCCGAACTTCAACTGGATTCCGCACTGCGACATCCCGAACGCCTGCGCCGAGCTCGATGCGGCGTCGGCCTTGGCCTGCATGTCGACGGCGGCCCTGGCCATCGCCGCGTCGTCGCTCCTGCCCGCCGCCTCCTGAAGGGCCTTGGTGGGTCCGACGACCTCGGCGATGGCGTTGACGACGCCCAAGGCCAGGGCCTTGTCCAGGCCGCCCGGGGTCTTCATGGCCCGCAGCGCCCCGACTTGGGCGTCGATGGTCGACGTCGCCGTGCCCGCCGCCGCCGCCACCCCCGGTGCGTTGGTCGGCTTTGCCGTGGTCGAGATGGTGGTGTTGCCTGCGGTGCAGGAGCCATCGGCCTGGGTGGTGAACTCGGCCTTGCTGGGCCCGTCGTCGCCACAAGCAGCCAGCGCGGTCGCCAGCGCGACCACAGGAATCAGAAGTGTCAGCCGTGTCCGCACGTTGGTCCCCTCGCCCTCGAATGTACCGATTGTCCTCGGCTCGCGTGCGGTCTGCCTGTAGACAGATGATGCAAATGCACATTTCTGTGTTCACCGCGCTGCCCCAGATCCTGGAGGGCCCGCTCTCGGCCAGCCTCCTCGGTCGGGCACGCGAGCGGGGTGTCGTCGATCTGCGGCTGCACGACCTCCGCCACCACACCACCGACCGCCACCGGTCGGTGGACGACTCGCCCTTCGGCGGGGGAGCGGGGATGGTGCTGATGCCGGAGCCGGTGTTCCGAGCGGTGGAAGCGGTGCAGCCGCCCCGGCCGCTGTTTCTCCTCGACCCCGGCGGCCGGCGCTTCGACCAGGCCATGGCCGCCGAGCTGGCGGCCGGCGAGGGGTTCTCGCTGCTGTGCGGCCGCTACGAGGGTGTCGACGAGCGGGTGCGGGCCCATCTGGTCGACGGGGAGATCTCGATCGGCGACTACGTGCTGGCCGGGGGGGAGGCGGCTGCGCTGGTGATCATCGAGGCGGTGACCCGGCTGGTGCCGGGGGTGATGGGAAACGAGGCATCCGCAGGGGAGGAGTCCTTCGTCGACGGTCTCCTCGAGGCGCCGCACTACACCCGGCCCGCGGACTTCCGGGGCTGGGTCGTGCCCGAGATTCTGCGGTCGGGCGATCACGGCCGGGTCGCACGGTGGCGGCGGGCCCAGTCGCTGGCCCGGACGGTGGCCCGGCGGCCCGATCTGATCGAGGCCAGAGGGGGTATGAGCGACGAGGAACGGCGCCTGCTGGAGGACCTGGGCCAGCCGGAGTACCCTGGGACGTCCCCGGAAGACCCGTCGCAGGAGTCGAGCGCGCCATGAACCCCACCGATCTCGTCGATCGCGACAGCCTTCGCGACGACATCCCGCCATTCGGCCCGGGCGACACGCTCAAGGTCCATGTGCGGGTGGTGGAAGGCAACCGAGAGCGCGTCCAGGTCTTCCAGGGCGTCGTGATCCGCCGGCAGGGCTCCGGCGTGCGCGAGACCTTCACCGTGCGCAAGGTGAGTTTCGGCGTCGGCGTGGAGCGCACGTTCCCCGTGCACTCGCCGATCATGGCCAAGATCGAGGTCGACCGGCTGGGCGACGTGCGCCGTGCGAAGCTCTACTACCTGCGCGACCGGATCGGGAAGAAGGCCAAGATCAAGGAGAAGCGCACCGTCAGGTGACCGGCCCGGCCGGGCTGAGTGCCGAACGCCAGTACAGCCGGTCCAGGAACATTCACCGGGCGAAAGCCCGGTGAGCGGGCCTTCGGCGAGCGCTCCCGAAGAGGAGCGGTCGACCGTCCTCCTGGTCGTCCGGGAACTCGCCTTGCTGGCGGTGACCGCCCTGGTCATCGCCGTGGTGGTCAAGAGCTTCGTCGCCCAGGCGTTCTTCATCCCGTCGGGCTCGATGCTGCCCCAGCTCCAGATCGACGACCGGGTTGTCGTCTCCAAGATCTCCTACCGGCTGCACGATCCCCGGAGGGGCGACATCGTCGTCTTCGACGCTCCCGGCGGCAAGCCCAAGGACGACAGCCCGCTCCCGGCGCGTGTCGTGCGCAGCATCGTGCAGTCCATCGGCCTGGCCGCCCCGTCGACCGACGAGTACATCAAGCGGGTGATCGCCCTCCCGGGCGAGCGGGTGGAGGCCCACGGCGGCAGGGTCCTGGTCGAGGGCCGGGAGCTGGTCGAGCCCTACCTGCCGGCGGGAACCACGACGTCGGACTTCACCGCTGTCGTGGTCCCACCCGACACTGTCTGGGTGATGGGCGACAACCGGGCCAACTCCGCCGACAGCCGCATCTTCGGGCCGGTGCCGAAGTCCACGGTGGTCGGGCGGGCCTTCGCCCGGGTGTGGCCGCTCGGGCACACCTCATTCCTCTGACGCTCGGAAGGGTCGTACAGTGAAGGCATGAGCGAGCCGCAGGCGAGCGACCAGACAAACACAGCGTCCTGCGAAGCGGGGCGACCGCCGGAGGCGGTGACCCGATGAGTGAAGAGGATCTGGAGCGCTATGAGACGGAGATGGAGCTCCAGCTGTACAAGGAGTACCGCGACGTCCTGCCCCTCTTCGGGTACGTGGTCGAAACCGAGCGCAGGTTCTACCTGGCCAACACTGTCGACATGCAGCTCCACGACGACGACGGAGCCAACGGCGGGCGCAGCCATCTCGAGCTCGAGCTGAAGGACGCGTGGGTGTGGGACATCTACCGGCCCGGACCCGCCCGCTTCGTGTCCTCGGTGCGCATCGTCACCTTTAAGGACGTCAACATCGAGAAGATCCGCAACGATCCGTGACTGTGACATGCTCGCCACCGGCTCGGTGAACGGGCGGTGACACAGGCTCGCCGGGCGCTGGGGGCGACGGGTGAGGATGCGGTCGCCGCGTGGTACGTCGACCACGGCTACGAGATCGTGGATCGGAACTGGCGGTGCCGGGCGGGCGAGCTGGATCTGATCGTCCGGCGGGGGCGGACCTTCGTGTTCTGCGAGGTCAAGACCCGGTCTTCCGACGCCTTCGGAGCGCCGGTGGAGGCCATCACCCGGGAGAAGCAGGTTCGCCTGCGCCACCTGGCCGCCCGCTGGCTGGAGGACGCCCCGCTGCGGCCGACCGAAATCCGCTTCGACGTGGCCTCGGTGCTGGCCGGCGAGATCGAGGTCTTCGAAGACGCGTTCTGACCCTCAGCCGGTGAGGGCGAGAGGTCGTGGCTGGGCCCGGACGTCGATCTTCAGGCTGTAGCCGACCTCGCCCTGGGTCCACTTCGTCTGGAAGCTGACGTAGTACAAGCCGACGGGCAGATCGGCCACCAACGTCGTGGGGTTCGTCGGCGCCAGCCCCGTCCCGCCGCCGGGCTGGTGCTCCCGGTGGAAGACCACCTCTCTGGGCAGCAGGGTGGTGGCGAAGCCGAGGGTGAGCGTCTCCCCGGAGCGGACTCATGAGTAGGCCCAGCATTCGCCTCGTCATGTCTCCGCCTCCTGTTCGCCGAGACCAGTCTTCCCGTTAGACCGGCGGTGCGTCCTTCTGGTTCCCGCATTCCTCGGCCTCGATGGCGGCCAGCTGCTCGATGCGGGGCTGGTGGCGGCCGCCCTCGAACTCGGTGGCGAGGAAGAGGTCGACGATCTCCAGGGCGCGGGCGTCGGCCAGGACCCGTGCGCCGAAGGCCAGCACGTTGGCGTTGTTGTGCATGCGGGCCATGCGGGCCATCCACTCGTCGTGGCAGAGGGCGGCGCGCACACCGTTGACCTTGTTGGCCGCGATCTGCTCGCCCTGGCCGCTCCCGCCGATGACGATGCCGAAGTCGGCCAGGCCGTCGACGACCGCACGGCCGGCGGCGGCGCAGAACGGCGGATAGTCCACCGACTCGTCGGAATTGGTGCCCATGTCGAGCACCTCGTGGCCGGCGCCGGCCAGGTGGGCGGCGACGACCGTCTTCATGCGGTAGCCGGCGTGGTCGGAACCGACGGCGATTCGTTTCCCTGAACGGCTGCTCATCGGGGGTAGACCGCCCAGATCAGGAGCACGGCCACGATGGCGAAGGCGGCGGCGACCATGACGTAGTCAGTGGATCGGCGGCGCTGCTGGCGGAACGGGTTGAAGCCCACACCGGGGATTCTGTCGCAGGCCCTGGGTAGTCTCCAATCTGCTCGCTCGAGCGGCCGGCGCTGCGGCCCTCCTCCTCGGTTGTTCCAGGTGAGGGGAGTCCCGTTGATTGCCTCCGTTCCGTCCGCCACCCTGCTGGGCGTCGAGGGCACGCCGGTGGCCGTGGAGGTCCACGTGTCCAATGGCCTGCCCGGCTTCAACGTCGTGGGCCTGCCCGACGCCGCCTGCAGGGAGTCCCGCGACCGGGTGCGGGCCGCACTGCTGTCCAGCGGGCTGAAGTGGCATTTGAAGCGGGTGACGGTCAACCTGGCCCCCTCGAGCGTCCGCAAGGGCGGCGCCGGCCTCGACCTGCCCATCGCCGTCGGCCTCCTCGTAGCGTCGAAGGAGCTGCCGGCGGAGTCGATCGCCGGCTGCGGGTTCATCGGCGAACTGGGGCTCGACGGTTCCATTAGGCGGGTACCGGGCATCGTGCCGCTGGTGGCGTCGTTGTCGACGAGGGTGGTCGTGGTTCCGCCCGACTGCTTCGCCGAGGCATCGGTCGTCGGGCGGCACAAGGTCCGGGTGGCCGGCTCGGTCTCCGAGCTACTGGCCGCGCTGCGGGGGGATGCTCCGTGGCCCGACCCGCCGGCGGCGGAACCGGCGCCGGCGCCCCTGGCCGAGCCGGACCTGGCCGACGTGCGGGGTCAGGCCGTCGGCCGCACTGCGGTAGAGGTGGCCGCCGCCGGCGGGCACCATCTCCTTCTTTCCGGACCGCCCGGCGCAGGCAAGACGATGCTCGCCCGCCGGCTCCCGGGGCTGCTGCCCCCCCTGGCGGGTGACGACGCGTTGACGGCGACCCGCATCCACTCGGCGGCCGCGGTGGCCCTGCCGGTCGGCGGCCTGATCGTGCGGCCGCCGTTCCGCGCCCCGCACCACGGGGCGTCGTCGGTGGCGCTGATCGGTGGCGGCACCGGGTACATGCGGCCCGGCGAGATCTCCTTGAGCCACGGCGGCGTCCTGTTCATGGACGAGATGTGCGAGTTCCCGGCGTCGGTACTCGATGCTCTGCGCCAGCCGTTGGAGGAAGGCGTCGTCCGGGTGTGCCGAGCCCGGGCCAGCGTGTCGTTCCCGGCCCGCTTCCTGCTCGTGGGTGCAACCAACCCGTGCCCGTGTGGCGAAGGGGGCGCCGGCCGGGCCTGCCCATGCCCGATGTCCGCCCGCCAGCGCTACACCCGCCGGCTCTCCGGTCCGCTGCTCGACCGCTTCGACCTGCGGGTCCTGGTCAGCCGGCCCGACGCCGCGTCGGTGCTGAGCGGTCCGCCGGGGGAGCCGACGGTAGCGGTGGCGGACCGGGTTGCGGCGGCGAGGGCGCTGGCCGCCGAGCGGGGCGTGCGGTGCAACGCCGAGCTGCCGGCGCCGCGGCTCAACGAGCTGGCGCCGCTGGCCCGGGGCGCCTCCCTCCTCTTGGAGCACCGGTTG
Organism: uncultured Acidimicrobiales bacterium; assembly: GCA_964479465.1. Lineage (GTDB taxonomy): Bacteria > Actinomycetota > Acidimicrobiia > Acidimicrobiales > AC-14 > CADCTB01. Next base: position 26,243 of record CAYZMG010000042.1, on the reverse strand, counting down.
CGGGCCGGGCAGCTCAGCGCCCGCGGCGTGCACCGCGTGCGACGGGTGGCCCGCACGATCGCCGACCTGGGCGGCGCGACAGGGCCGGTGGGCGAGGAGCACGTCTGTCTGGCCCTCAGCCTGCGGGCGGAGCTGGCGCCGGCGGAGGTGGCGGCATGAAGTCCGGCGACCTGTCCCAGGAGGCGTGGGCGGCGGCGCTCGCCGCCCTGCCGGCGATGGGCCCGGCCCGGCTGCGGGCGGTGCTCGACACCTGGGCACCGGAGGAGGGCTGGGCACTGGTTGCCGCCGGCGCCGGCTGCTCGCGGCCGGCGGTGGCACTGGCGTGCCGGCCCGATGCGGCCGGCGTGGCTGCGCTCTGGAAGGTGGCGGCCCGGCGGGTCGTGCCGGCTGAGGTGTGGGAGCGCCACGTGCGGGCCGGCGTGGCGGTGGCGCTCCGCAGCTCGCCGGGATACCCGAGCGAGCTTCAGGCCGACCCGGAGGCGCCGGCGGTCGTGTTCAGCCGCGGTGACCCGGCGGCGCTGGCGGGCCGGCGGGTGGGGATCGTCGGCACCCGGCGCTGCACCCGCTACGGGCGCGACGTCGCCCACGAGCTCGGGCGCGACTTGGCCGCCGCCGGCGTGCGGGTCGTCTCGGGGCTGGCCCTGGGCATCGACGGCGCGGCCCACCGGGGTGCGCTGGCCGCCGGCGGGGCCCCGCCGGTGGCGGTCGTCGGCAGCGGCCTCGACGTCATCTACCCGCCGGCGCACCGGTCCCTGTGGGAGCAGGTCGCCGCCGGCGGCCTGTTGATGAGCGAGGCGCCGTTGGGAGCGAGGCCGGAGCCGTGGCGGTTCCCGGTCCGCAACCGGGTGATCGCCGCTCTGGCCGAAGTCCTCGTCGTGGTCGAGTCGGCGGAGAAGGGCGGTTCCCGGCACACGGTCGAGGCGGCCATGGCCCGCGACCGGCCGGTGATGGCGGTTCCCGGATCCGTCCGCAGTCCGGTGTCGTCCTATCCCAACGGTCTACTGGCCGACGGGTGCCATCCCGTGCGTGACGCGCTCGACGTCCTGGTGGCCCTCGGGCTCTCCAGCGCCCCCTCGGCGCCGGCCGACCTCCGGCCGGCGCCTGGTCCCGAGGAGGCTCCCGTCCTGGAGGCCCTGGGCTGGGAGCCGGCCACCTTCGACGACCTCTGCGAGCGCAGCCGTCGCACCCCCGGCCAGGTCAGCGTCGCCCTGGCCCGGCTCCAGTCTGGTGGATGGGTCGCCGAGCGGGCCGGCTGGTGGGAGCGGATCACGTGAGGCGGCGCGCCGACCTGCCAACGTATGGGCATGGCCTGGGAGCAGGAGGCATTCGTGCGATCGCTCGCATCCCTGTCGCCCAACACCGTCGATGCCTACCGCCGCGACGTGCGCGACTTCGTGGTCTGGGCCGAGCGCGCCAGGCTCGATGGGCCGGCAGACGTCGACCGCATCGTCCTGCGCCGGTACCTGGCGTTCCTCGGCACCCGGCGGATGGCGAAGCGCTCGATAGCCCGCAAGGCCGCCGCCCTTCGTCGCTACTTCGCCTGGCTCACCCGCACGGGCGTGCTGGCCGCCGACCCGTCAAGCCGCCTCACTGCGCCACGCGGAGAAGGCCGCCTGCCCCACGTCCTGAAGGCTGAGGAGCTTGAGACCCTGCTGGGCGATGAGGCGCCGGCCGGCGAGCCGGCCGACGTGCGCGACCGTGCGGTCGTCGAGCTGCTCTACGGCAGCGGGTTGCGGGTGGGGGAGCTCTGCGGGCTCCGGCTGCGCGATGTCGACCTGACCCGGGGGCAGGTGCTCGTCTGGGGAAAGGGGTCCAAGCAGCGCCAGCTCCCCATGAGCGAGTCGTCGGTAGAGGCGGTGGGGGCATGGGCGACCACCGGCCGGCGGGCGATGGTGACCACCGAGACGCCGGCCGACGCGCTGTTCGTGAACCGGCGGGGCCACCGGCTGACGCCCCGCGACGTTCGGCGCATCCTCGACCGGCGGGCGGCGTCGCCCACCCATCCCCACGCCCTCCGCCATACCTTCGCCACCCACCTCCTCGACGGCGGCGCCGACCTGCGGGCCGTGCAGGAGCTCCTGGGCCACTCGGACTTGGCGACGACCCAGTTGTACACTCATGTCAGCAAGGAGCGGTTGCGTACCGTTTACGACGCAACCCACCCCAGAGCGTAGGAGCGCGTGGAACCTCAATCGGACGCCATCACCAAGCTCTGGGACGACTTCAAGGCCACGGGCTCGATGGATGAGCGCAACCGCCTCGTCGTCCACTACTCGCCGCTGGTGAAGTACGTCGCCGGCCGTCTGTCCGCCGGTCTGCCGAATAGCATCGAGCAGGCCGACCTAGTCAGCTACGGCATGTTCGGGCTCATCGATGCCATCAACAAGTTCGAGCCGGCGCGGGGCTTCAAGTTCGAGACCTACGCCATGTCCCGAATCCGGGGATCGATCATTGACGAGTTGCGCTCGATCGACTGGGTGCCCCGCTCGCTGCGGGCCAAGGCCCGGGCGGTCGAGAAGGTGTACACCAAGCTGGAGCACGAGCTCCTGCGCACCCCCACCGACGCCGAGGTGGCCGACGAGCTCGGCACCACCGAGGAGGAGCTGCAGAACGTCTTCACCCAGATCTCCTTCTTCGGCCTGGTGGCCCTGGAGGAGACGGTGTCGGTGGGCGCCGACCGCAGTGAGTCGGTGACCCTCGGCGACACCATCCCCGACGCCGGCCTGGGCCCGGTGGGCGCCTTCGAGGTCGAGGAGACCAAGCAGATCCTCGCCCAGGCCCTCAACCGCCTCCCGGAGCGGGAGAAGATCGTCCTCACCCTCTACTACTACGAGGGCCTGACGTTGGGCGAGATCGGCGGCATCCTCGGCATCACCGAAAGCCGGGTGTGCCAGATCCACACCAAGGCCGTCATCCAGCTGCGGTCCAAGCTGGGCGACCCCACCGTCAGCACCCCCAGATAATCTTCCAGCGCCTCTGGCGCTGTCTCACCCCTCCGGGTAGAGTGCTGATGCACTTCGGCTGAGCCCGCTCTAGCGAGCAGCCGGCGCCCCCTTCCCCCCAACGGTTCACCCGTCCCTGGGGGTTTCCATGCGCCGGTTGGCCTTGGTGCTGGCCACGCTCGTCGCGCTCTGCGCGACCCCTCCTCCCGCCCAGGCCGGCGCCCCGGCCGCCGTCACCTACCGGCCACCGGTCGACGCACCGATCGTCGACCCGTTCCGCCCGGCCGATCCCAACTGGGCCTCGGGAAACCGCGGCCTCGAGTACGCCACGACTCCGGGGACGGCGGTCGTCGCCTCCGCCGCCGGCGAGGTCGTCTTCGCCGGGCCGGTGGGCGACGGGGTGCACGTCGTCGTCCTCCATGACGACGGCCTGCGGACCAGCTACTCCTTCCTCCAGCTCCTTGCGGTCAAGCGGGGCGACAAGGTCACCCAGGGCCAGACGGTGGGCACGGCGCAGGCCCGGTTCCACTTCGGGGTACGCGCCGGCGAGGCCTATCTCGACCCCGCGCTGCTGTTCGGGGGCGGGCCACCCGAGGTGCACCTCCTGCCCGAGGAGCTGCGCCGGCCCCAGAGCGAGGCGAAGGAACGGGAGGGCCTGGCACGGATGTTCGCGGGTTGGGGGTCCCGAGCCATCACCGCCAGCGGGGCGGCGCTGGCCTGGGCACGGGACTCCGGCGTCGAGGCCATCGAGAACACGGTCGCGGACGCCATCGACCAGATGGCCGGCGCCTACCACTACGCCACCCATGCTCGTCCCGGCGCCCACCTTTCGCGCTTCGCCAGCGCAGCGAAGGCCTGGTGGGACGCCCGACACACCTGCACGCCGGAGTCCGCGCCGGCGCCAAAGGTCGCCGACCGCCGCATCCTCGTGCGCGTCGCAGGCCTCGGGTCCACAAGCGAGAACGGCGCCATCGACCAACTCGACGCGGCCGCGCTCGGCTATGCCGAGGCCGACGTCCACCGATTCTCCTACCGGGGCGGGACCATTCGTGAGAGCCCGTACGGCGTCGCCGACACCACGAACGACATCCGCGAGTCGGGGCGGCGACTCCGGGATCTGCTGGCCCGGCTGGCGGCGGAGAACCCGGGTGTGCCCATCGATATCGTCGCTCATTCCCAGGGCGGGCTCGTGGCCCGCAGCGCCCTCACGGACGAGGGCGAGCCGAACGATCCCCGCCTACCTCAGGTGAACTCGCTGGTCACCCTGGGTACGCCGCATCTCGGCGCGCCGGCGGCCACCGCCGGGGCCATGCTCGGCCACACCGACGTGGGTGAACGCCTGCTCATGGCCGGTCACGCCGCCTTTCCCGACCAGATCGACCCCGCCGGCATATCGGTGAAGCAGATGGCGGAGCACTCGGAGTTCCTGCGCCGGCTCAACAGCAGACCGCTGCCCGCCGGGCTCAAGGCGACATCGATCGGCGCCCGAGAGGATCTCCTCGTGCCCGCCGGACAGACGCTGCTGGCCGGCGCTCACAACGTGACCGTTTCGGCACCGACGCTTCATGACGACCACGGGGAGCTGCCGCGCTCGCCCCAGGCCCAGCGTGAGGTCGCCCTGGGCCTGGCCGGCATGGCGCCGACGTGCCAGAGCTTCGGCGACGCCATGGCCGACGCCGCTGTCTCGGGTCTCATCTACGCCACGGAGACCGGGCTGGGCGGCGGCGCCTTCATCGCCGCCAAGCGCATCGACAAGTACATCGACAAGAAAACCCCGAAGGTGACCGTTCCCAGGAGGTACGACAGTGATCCGCCCCGTTAGCCTCGTCCGCATCCTCTGCCTCCTGGCCCTGCTTGTCGGCGCCGCATGCCGAACCGACGCCGGCGACGGGGATGCGGCCACCAACCCGCCCTTTCCGGCTGGCCAGTCCTCCCCGGCCCCGGCACCCGGCGGCGACGCCCGGCCCGAAGGTCAGGGCTGGGTATGGACGGCGCCGCCGCCGGCGTGGAACGGGATGCCGGCGGCCGACGACAGGGAGATCGCCTTCACCTACGGCCACCAGCACCTGGTGCTGCTCGACGCCCAGGGGCGGCGCCAGTGGCAGGCCGACCGCCTGGGCTTGCGCGACGTCGCCCCTCGCCTGGGTGCCGACGTGGTCTTGGCCGCGACCGACGACGGTCTTGCCGCGTTCCGCCGCAGCGGTGGGGCGATGATATGGGACACGCCGTTGAAGGGGCGGGCCAACACGCCCGTCATCGCCGGCGGGCTGGCGATCACTACCACCTGGGAAGGGGCGGCCCTGGCCGTCAGCCTCGCCGACGGGAAGGTCGCGTGGAACGTGGCCCTGCCCGGGCCGTCGCTCGGCCCGCCGGCCACCGACGGCGCCACGGTCGTGCTGACGTGGGACCGGGTCGACCGGCGCAGCGGCGGCGCGGTCTCGCTCGACGCGGCCACCGGGCGCCAGCGGTGGGCGGTGCCACTACCTGGCGGGGGCATCAGCGCGCCGGCGGTGACCCCCGGCGGTCTGGCCGTCACCGTCGCCGGCGATCTGGCCGCCCATGCCTTCGCCCTCACCTCCGGCGAGGAGCGGTGGCGCACACCGCTCGACGGCGCCGGCTCGCCCGAGGTGCCACCGCTCGCGGTCGACGCTCGCTCGGTGCTCGTCGCCCACCGCCTGGGCGGCCTCGATCTGCTCGACGCGGCCACGGGCCGGCGCAGTTGGCAGGTGGCCACCGACGGCGCCGCCGTGCGGGGCGGGCCGGTGGAGGGGCCGGCGGGGAGCTACGCCTTTCCGCTCGACGACGGCCGTGTCCTGTTGGCCGGCCCGGAGCGGGAGACCGAGCTGGTCCAGGCGCCGGCGGGCCGGGTCAGCGGGCTGGCCGTCGGGCCGGGCGGCTGGCTGGTGGCGTCGGTGCGGGAGGCGACGATCAACACCGTGGAGGCGGGTCCGCTGTGGTGAGCGCCCTCCTTCGATCCTGCTGCGCTTACCCCCCATATGCGCGGGTAAGTCCAGCCAGAACGGTCACCCCGGCAGCTGGATGCCCTCCAGGCGGTCGCGCTTGATCTCGTAGACGGCGCCGGCCGACGCCATGGTGACGAACGCGTCCCACAGGTCGGCGGCGGCGGCGCCGGCCGGCGCATGGGACAGCACGGGGCCGAAGAAGGCCCGGCCAGGGGCGGTCTCCAGGGCGATGGTGGGGGAGGCGGCGGTGGTGCCGCAGAGGTCGGCGGCCTCCTCCATCGAGGACTCGATGGCCCGGTCCCAGGTCGGGTCGGAGAACGCCCCGGCCAACGCGGGGTCGAGGCCGGCGCCGGCCAGGGTCTGGGGGACGTGGAGGGGCCAGGCGCCGCTGAACAGCTCGCGGCCGGCGCCGGTGTAGAAGGCGCCGATGGCGGGCTGGGGCTCGCCGGCGCTGCGGGCGGCTTCGACCACCCGGAGGACGTCGTGGGCCCCCTCGGCGCGGTCCCGGTACTGCATCGGGACATCGGCGCAGCCGTTGAGCAGCGTCAGGCTGAAGCTGCGCCAGTGGATGTCGAGGTCACGCTGGGGTGCTACCTCGAGCAGCCAGCGCGACGTGACCCACGTCCAGGGGCAACCGGGATGGAACCAGAAATCGACTCGCACGGGGGAACGATAGAGTGGTTCGTCCCCCTTCCCGGGCGGATCCACCCTTCCTGCCCGCTGTCCCACGGTCGCCCCTCGCCGGGCGTGGCGGCGTAGGTCCCCAACCGTTGGGAGAAGGAGCACACTCGTGGCTGTCGTCACCATGAAGCAACTGCTGGAGGCCGGGGTCCACTTCGGTCATCAGACCCGGCGCTGGAACCCCAAGATGAAGCGGTTCATCTTCGGCGAGCGCAACGGCATCTACATCATCGACCTGAACCAGACCCTGGTCAGGATCGAGGCGGCCTACACCTTCGTCCGCGACATGGCCGCCGACGGCGGCACGATCCTGTTCGTCGGCACCAAGAAGCAGACGCAGGACCCCATCGCCAATGCAGCCAACAAGTGCGGCATGCCGTACGTGAACGAGCGTTGGTTGGGCGGGATGCTCACCAACTTCACGACCATCAGCGCCCGGGTGAAGAAGATGCAGGAGTACGAGCGCATGAAGGAGGCGGGCGACTTCGAGGCCATGCCCAAGAAGGAGGCGCTCATCCTCAGCCGGGAGCTCGAGAAGCTCCAGCGCAACCTGGGCGGCATCCGCGGCCTGTCCCGCATGCCCGACGCGGTGTTCATCATCGACACCAAGAAGGAGCACATCGCCGTCACCGAGGCCAACAAGCTCCACATGCCGATCGTGGCCGTGGTCGACACCAACTGCGATCCCGACCTCATCCAGTACGTGATCCCCGGCAACGACGACGCCATCCGGGCCGGCACGCTGATGTGCCGGGTCATCTCCGACGCGGTCGAGGAGGGCAAGTTCATCGCCTCGCGCCGCAACGCCAACAAGGCCGCGGCCGCCGCTGCATCCCGGCCGGCGCCCACCGCGCCGGTGGCGATGGACCCCGAGGCCGAGGCCCGCCGCACCCAGCAGCAGGCCGAGGCCCGGCGCTTGGCCGCCCTCCAAGCCCAGGAGCGAGAGGCCCGCCTCGCCGCATCCCTTACCGCCGAGGCCGCTGCGCCGCCGGCCGCCGCCGAGGCGCCGCCCACCGAGCAAGCGCCGGCCGCGGAGCCCGCGACCCCGGTGGAGGCCCCTGCGCCCACCGCCGGCCCGACCGACGCCACCTCCACCGTGCCCGGGGACGCCTGATGGCCGACTTCGGTGCCGGCGACGTCCAGAGGCTCCGCAAGGCCACGGGCGTGGGCATGATGGACGCCAAGAGGGCCCTGGTGGAGAACGACGGCGACTTCGAGAAGTCCGTGGTGTGGCTACGGGAGAAGGGCCTGAGCAAGGCCGCCGAGCGCTCCGACCGGGCCAACACCCAGGGTGCGGTGACCGCAACCCGGGACGGCAACGTCGCCGCCATGGTCGAGCTCAACTCCGAGACCGACTTCGTGGCCAAGTCCGCAGAGTTCAACGGCCTGCTGGAGAAGCTGGCCGCCGCCGTCGTCGCCGACGGCGAGGGCGCCATCGCCGCCCACCAGGACGAGATCGACGACCTGCGCATCACCCTCAAGGAGAACATCGCCGTCGGCAAGGTCGCCCGGTTCGAGGCGGCCGACGGGGCCGTCCTCGACACCTACGTGCACAAGCCGTCGGGCTGGGGCGTGAACGCGGTGATGGTCGAGCTCCAGGGGGGCGACGCCGACCTGGCCAAGGAGCTCTGCCTCCACATCGCCTTCACCAAGCCCCAGTTCCTCACCCGTGACGAGGTACCCGCCGAGCGGGTGGCCGAGGAGCGGGCGGTGCTGGAGTCGATCAGCCGCAACGAGGGCAAGCCCGAAGCCGCCCTGCCCAAGATCATCGAGGGCCGCCTCACCGGGTTCTTCAAGGAGCAGGTCCTGCTCGAGCAGGACTTCGTGAAGGACAACAAGGTCAGCATCGCCAAGCTCCTGGGCGACGCCAAGCTCACCCGTTTCGCCCAGGTCGTGATCGGCCGGTAGGGCGGGCATGCGGGGGACAAGCCTGCGTGGCGAACGCGGCAATTGGAACCGGGTCGTTCTCAAGCTGTCGGGGGAGGCGTTCGCCGACCCCGTCACCGGGTTCGGGATCCACGGAGCCACCGTCGCCCGCATCGCCGCCGAGGTGGCCGAGGTCCACCGTGACCTCGGCACCGAGATCGCCATCGTGGTCGGGGGCGGCAACATCTGGAGGGGCATGGCCGGCGCCGGCGCCGGCATGGACCGGGCCCAGGCCGACACCATGGGCATGCTGGCCACGGTCATCAACGGCCTCGCCCTCCAGGACGCCCTCGAGCACATCGGCGAGCCCACACGGGTCATGACCGCGGTGCAGATGGCCCAGGTGGCCGAGCCGTACATCCGCCGGCGGGCCCAGCGCCACCTGGAGACCGGCCGGGTGGTCATCCTGGCCGGCGGCACGGGCAACCCGTTCTTCACCACCGACACCACCGCCGCCCTGCGGGCGGCCGAGATCGGTGCCTCGGCCATCCTCAAGGGCACCCATTCAGGGGTGGACGGGGTCTATGACGACGACCCGCTGCTGAACCCGGAGGCGGTGAAGTTCGCCGAGGTCGCCTACATCGAGGTCCTCAACCGGGGCCTCAAGGTCATGGACTCCACCGCCATCACGTTCTGCATGGACAACAAGCTGCCCATCGTCGTCTTCGACCTCATGGGGGCGGGCAACATCCGCCGCGCCCTGGAGGGCGAGCCGATCGGTACCCTTGTCTCATGAGGGACGAGGGCATGATCGACGACGTCCTGCTGCAGACCACCGAGAAGATGGCCAAGGCCGTCACCCATACCCAGTCGGACTTCTCGACGGTGCGGACCGGCCGGGCCACGCCGGCCCTGGTCGAGAAGATCAAGGTCGACTACTACGGCACCGAGGTGCAGCTCCAGCAGCTGGCCGGGTTCAACGTCCCGGAGCCGCGGGTGCTGGTCGTGGCCCCGTACGACAAGAACTCCATGAAGGCCATCGAGAAGGCCATCCAGCACTCGGACCTGGGTATCACCCCATCCAATGACGGCCAGGTGATACGCCTGGTGTTCCCACAGCTGACGACGGAGCGCCGCAAGGACCTGGTGAAAGTGGTGAAGCACAAGGCCGAGGAAGGCCGGATCGCGATACGAAACCTGCGGCGGGCGGCCCGCCACGAGCTGGAGGCATTCGAGAAGGAAGGCGAGATCTCCGTCGACGAGCTCGACCGGGCCGAGAAGGAGCTGGAGAAGTTGACCCACGAGTACGTGGCCGAGATCGACAAGATGCTGGGGCGCAAGGAGCAGGAGCTGCTCGAAGTCTAGGAACCGCCCGACTCTAGGCTCTGCCCGTCTAGAAGCACCCAGGAGGGTCCACATTTGGACGAATTCCCGACCGACGATCGGACGAAGGCGGCGAAGGACGAGCTCTCCACCGACCCCGGCCCCGCCTGGTCGGGGATCGCCCGTGGGCCCCGGCCGGCGGCGGAGGGAGTCCGGATCATCGGTGCCGAGGAGGCGGCGGCCGCTATCGAGTCCGGCCAGGTTTCCGCCCGGGTGCCCGACGACGCCCCCCGCTACGGCGACGTGCCCGAGGCCCCCTCCGGGCCCCATCCCCCGCTGCGCTTCCCGGGCACCGACCCCTCGGCGGTGCAGAAGCCG
>CAYZMG010000042.1:0-16080 GCA_964479465.1 uncultured Acidimicrobiales bacterium | reverse complement strand
CGTCGTCGTCCCCGAACCGCCGCCGGCGCCCCCCGAGCCGCCGGCGCGGGCGGCCGAGCCCTCCTGGGCCGCCGCGTTCGAGTCCCAGCCCCTGGGTGCGGATGACCCCAGCGCGTTCTGGGACCCGCCGGTCGTTGCTACTGCGCCCCCCGGCCGCTTCGAGGAGCTGGTTGCCGCCGCGGCGAAGGCCGAGGCGGAGGCCTCCGGCGACCCCGCCAGCCCGGCGCCGCGGCCGCCGCCGTCCGCCGAGCTGCGCGAGATCACGCCTGACCGCCCACTGACCTCCGACCCCCTGTCCGGCGAGTGGGCCGTGGCGTCCGGGCTGGGGGGCAACATCGCGCCCCCGGGCGGGGCGGGGCGTAGCGTCGGGGCGGCATCGTCGGGGCCGCCATCGCAACAATCGGACTGGGACCGGCTGACCGGCCCCCGCAGTGGAAGGAGGCCGGTGGGCGAAGGAGAGGGTGGTTCATGGGAGTTCTTCGAGGAACCTGAGACCGGTAGCGAACCGCGGCAGCGACCTCCGACCCCCCCCGCAGCGGCCGAGAGCCCACCCCCGATGTCGCTTCCCCACTGGACCGATCCGCCGACGGGCGAGGTGCCCCGCATTCTGGGCGACGCCCCGCCGCCGGCTGCCGCGCCCGCCGCCGGCGACGACGAGCTCAGTGCCTGGTCGGCGCTCTCCACCGGCCCCCGGTGGCGTGACCAGCCCGCGGACTGGGACGAAGCCGACTTCTCCGACACTGTCCTCGACGACCGCCAGGCCCGGCTGGGAGCCCTCCGCGACCAGCCCGATGTCGACGATGACGGCGACCTGTTCGCCTTCAACGAGGCGCCTGCCCCTGCGGTGCCGGCCCCTGCGGGCGCGGCCCGCGGCCGGGGCCCCGCCACCGAGGTCCGTCCCCCCGCCCGCCGGCCCCGGCAGGGACCTCCCGGGCCGGGCGGCCCTCCGGCGGGCCCAGTGGGCGACCCCGGTGGTGGCGGCGGCGGGGGCGGTGGCGGCGGCGGAGGTGCCACCGACCTGTCCACCCGGGTCGTGACCGGCGTCATCGCCGCCGGCGTGCTGCTGGCCGCCGCCGCCATCGGCTCGACAGCGCTGGTCCTACTGGTGCTGGCTGCGGTCACCATGGCCGGCGCCGAGATGTTCCAGGCCCTGCGCACCCGCGGCTACCAGCCGGCCACCCTGCTGGGCCTGGTCGGCTGCGGGTCCATGGTGCTGGCCGCATACAACTACGGCCTCGCCGCCTTCCCGCTGGTGCTCACCCTGATGGTGATCTTCAGCTTCCTCTGGTACCTGGCCGGCGTGGTGCACGCCAAGCCGACCATGAACATCGCGGTGACGCTGTTCGCATTCGTGTACGTGGGGTTCCTGGGCAGCTTCGCCGCCCTGTTGCTCGCCATCCCGAACGAGCTTGGCGTCGGCATCCTGCTTGGCGCGGTGATCTGCACCGCAGCCCACGACATCGGCGCCTACCTCGTCGGCAAGTACTGGGGCAAAACCCCGCTGGCTCCGGAACTGTCGCCCAACAAGACCTTCGAAGGTCTGGTGGGTGGGGTGCTGGCGTCGGTATTCATCGCCTTGTTGGTCGTCAGCCGGATCGGCCCCTGGGGCGCCGGAGAGGCCTTCTGGCTCGGTGTCGTCGTCGCCATCGCTGCCCCCCTGGGCGACCTCTGCGAGTCGATGATCAAGCGGGACCTGGGCGTGAAGGATATGGGCAAGCTGCTCCCGGGCCACGGCGGCGTCCTCGACCGGATCGACGCCCTGCTGTTCGTCATCCCGGCCACCTACTACCTCTCCGTCCTGCTCGACCTGCCTTTTTGAGGACAATCAGCGTCGTCGGGTCCACCGGCTCAATCGGTACCCAGACACTGGAGGTGGTAGCGGCCGAGCCCGGCCGCTACCGCATCGTCGCCCTGGGTGCGTGGCGCTCGGTGGACCTGCTGGTGGAGCAGGCGCACGCCGTGCGCCCCGAGCGGGTGGCCATCGCGGAGGCGTCGCTGGCGGCCGACCTGCAGGCCCGGGTGCCCAAGGGAACCGAGGTGTGGGTCGGCCCCGAGGCCCTGGCGGCCATCGCCCGGGATGCGGAGGTGGTCGTCAACGGGGTCGTCGGCTTCGCCGGCCTGCCCGTCACCCTGGCTGCCCTGGAGGCGGGCCGGCGTCTGGCCCTGGCCAACAAGGAGTCGCTGATCGCCGGCGGGCCGGTCGTCCAGCGGGCCCGGGCCACGCCGGGGGCGGAGATCCTGCCGGTCGACTCGGAGCACGCCGCCGTCCACCAGTGCTTGGCCGCACTCGGGACGGGCGGCCTCGACCGGCTGGCCCGCATCGTGCTGACCGCCAGCGGGGGCCCGTTCCGGGGCCGGACCGCCGGCGACCTGGCCTCGGTGACGGTGGCCGACGCCCTGGCCCATCCGACGTGGGCCATGGGCCCGAAGATCACCGTGGACTCATCCACGCTGATGAACAAGGGGTTGGAGGTGATCGAGGCCCACGAGCTGTTCGGGGTCGCCTATGATCGCATCGAGGTGGTCGTGCACCCGCAGTCGATCGTCCACTCCATGGTCGAGTTCACCGACGGGTCCACCGTCGCCCAGCTCTCCCAGCCCGACATGCGCCTGCCTATCTCCTACGCCCTGGCCTACCCCGACCGGGGTCAGGTGGCCTTCGGCGCCCTGGACTGGGCCACGGTGGGCCACCTGGACTTCGAGGCACCCGATCGGGCCGCCTTCCCATGTCTCGACCTCGCGTATGAGGCGGGTCGGGAGGGGGGCACGGCGCCGGCGTGGCTCAACGCCGCCAACGAGGTCGCCGTGGCCGCCTTCCTGGAAGGGCGGATTTCTTGGAAATCCATCGCAGATGTATGCAAAGAGACCCTGGTGCGGCATCATGGAACGAAGCCGGTGAGCATCGACGTTGTTCTTGAAGCCGACCGGCAAGCGCGGGAACAAGCAAGGCGGGTCGTAGAACGGAGCGCAGCAGCTTGACCCAGACCAGCCCAACCCTCATGGATGACGAGCCGGTGATGCCCGACCCTGATGTGCATCGCGCCGAGAGGCGCAAGCTGGCAATGCTGGCCGCCATCATGACCGGCGGCATCATCCTCTCCGTGATGACCGGCACCTTCCCAGTCGTCGGCTTCTGCCTGGCCATCGCCGCCGTGGTCATGCTGCACGAGGCGGCCCACTTCGTGGCGGCCAAATGGTCGGGCATGAAGGCCACCGAGTTCTTCTTCGGCTTCGGTCCCCGGCTGTGGTCGATCCGCAAGGGCGAGACCGAGTACGGCATCAAAGCCATTCCCTTGGGCGGGTACGTGAAGATCATCGGGATGAGCAACCTCGAGCGCAACATCGCGCCCGAGGACGAGCCCCGCACCTACCGCCAGGGCTCCTATCCCAAGCGCATGCTGGTGGCGCTGGCCGGCGTGGCCACCCACTTCGTCATGGCGTTCGTCCTTCTCGTCGTGCTGCTCAGTGCGGTCGGCGTGCCCAACTACGACAAGCCCAGCCTCACGGTCGGGAACCTGAGCCGCCTCGACACCGGTCCGAGCCCGGCCGTCGATGCCGGGTTCAAGGTTGGCGACCGTATCGTTTCGGTGGACGGACGAACGGTCGACAGTTGGGAGCAGGTGCCCCCGATCATCCGGGTGAGCCCGAACCGGCCCTTGAGCTTCGTCGTCTTGCGTGACGGCGCCCCGGTCAACCTGACCGCCACCCCCATCGCCCTCGAGGGCGAAGCCGGTGCGACCCGTGGCTTCATCGGCGTTGGCCCCCGGCCTGCCATCGAGACCCTGAACCCGATCGCCGCATCCAGCCGGGCCGTGACCGACATCTGGCACCTGTCCACTGGGTCGATAAAGGCCCTGGGATCCTTCTTCGCCCCCGGCTCGCTGCGGGACTACGCCGGCCAGCTGACCAACGCCAACAACAAGGACGCAGCTGTCGCCGGCGGCGGGGACGAGCGCTTCGTGTCGGTGGTCGGTGTCGCCCGCATCGCCGGGCAGGCGGCCGAGAGCGGCATCTTCAACGTGATCTACCTGCTGGTGTTGCTGAACATCTTCATCGGGGTCTTCAATCTGGTCCCGCTCCTGCCCCTCGACGGCGGGCACGTGGCCATTGGCACCTACGAGCGCCTGCGGTCCCGCCTCAAGGCCGGCAAGCGCTACCAGGCCGATGTGGGCAAGATGATTCCCGTCGCCGCCGCCGTCATCGTGATCCTGGTCCTGATCGGCGTGACGTCGATCTACCTCGACATCGTGAACCCGGTTTCGAACCCGTATCAGTAATCGCCTCGCAACCGGAGGTTGCTCGGCGAGTTGACAACGCACAAGGGGGGCGCCGGCGGAGCCGGCGCCCCCTTGTCGTCTTTCGCCGGCGGTAGCCGGAGGGGCCGCCTCCGGCGGCGACTACGGCCACCGGGCCGCTGGCGCCCATACTGGAACCATGAATCCCCGCCGGCCCACGCGTCAGGTCACCCTCAGGGGGGCGTCGAGCGCCGTGGCCGTCGGTGGGGATGCGCCCGTGTCGGTGCAGTCGATGACGATCACCAAGACGGCCGATGTCGACGGCACCCTGGCCCAGATCTATGCCCTGGCCGCCGCCGGCGCCGACATCGTGCGCTGCACCTGCAACGAGCCGGAGGCGGCGGAGGGGCTGGCCGCCATCGTGCCCCGCTCGCCGGTGCCGATCGTCGCCGACATCCACTTCCAGTACAAGCTGGCCCTGGCCGCTCTCGACGCCGGCGTGGCCTGCCTGCGGCTGAACCCGGGCAACATCCGCAAGCCGGCGCAGATCAAGCTGGTGGCCGAAGAGGCCAAGGCTCGCGGCGTCCCGATCCGTATCGGTGTCAACGCCGGCTCCCTCGACCCCGACCTGTACACCAAGTACGGCTCGGCCACCCCTGAAGCCCTCGTCGAGTCGGCCCAGCGGGAGCTGGCCTACTTCGAAGAGGTCGACTTCCACGACGTCAAGATCTCGGTGAAGGCCTCCAACGTGAAGCTCATGATCGAGGCTTATCGCCAGCTGTCAGAGGTCACCGACCGCCCGCTGCACCTGGGCGTGACCGAAGCCGGCCCCCCGCCGGCGGGCCTCATCAAGGCCACCGCCGGCATCGCCACCCTGCTGGCCGAGGGCATCGGCGACACCATCCGCTACTCCCTCACCGCCGACCCGGTGGAAGAGGCCCGGGCCGGGCGTCAGCTCCTGGAGGCCCTCGGACTGCGCGAGCGCAAGACCGTCGACCTGATCGCCTGCCCCTCGTGCGGGCGGGCGGAGATCGACGTCATCGCCGTGGCCAAGGAGGCCGAGGCCGCCCTGGCCGACCGCAAGCTGCCCATCCAGGTGGCGGTCATGGGCTGCGTGGTCAACGGGCCCGGTGAGGCTCGCACCGCCGATCTGGGCATCGCCGCCGGCAACGGCAAGGGCCACCTGTTCGTGAAGGGCCAGATGATCCGGGTCGTCCCCGAGAAGGACATGGTGGCCGCCCTCGTCGAGGAGGCCGAGCGCCTGGTGGCCGAGGGGGCCGAGGCCCGTATCGCCGCCGCCGACGTGGGGGCAGTTGCGGAGGCCGAGCGTGACCGCGTGGCCATGCTGGCCACCCAGGGCGACGACCCGAACGCCGTCGGCCAGCGGGTGGATCTGATCCGCAAGGAGCTGAAATAGCCGAGCAGTCCCGGGACTGGGACGGCGCCACCTACGACCGCATCGCGGATCCGATGACCCGGTGGGGGAGCGCAGTGCTCGACCGGCTACCCCTCGAGGGCGACGAGACGGTGCTCGACGCCGGCTGCGGGAGCGGCCGGGTCACCGAGCAGCTCCTCGAGCGGCTTCCCCACGGCCGGGTCATCGCCGCCGACGCCGCCCCGTCGATGCTGGTGGAGGCCCGCCGGCGCCTGGCGGGTTTCGGCGACCGGGTGACGTTCGTCGAGTGCGACCTGGGCCACCCGCTCCCGTTCGCCGGCCCGGTCGACGCCGTGCTCTCCACGGCCACGTTCCACTGGGTGGGAGACCACGACGCCCTGTTCGCCAACCTGGCCGCGGTGCTCCGCCCCGCAGGGCGGCTGGCGGCCCAGTGCGGCGGCGCCGGCAACGTGGCGTCGGTGCACGCGGTGGCGGCCGAGCTGCTGGGTGATGGCTGGCAGGGGCCGTGGAACTTCGCCACGCCCGAGGAGACCAGGGCCCGCTTGGAAGCGGCCGGGTTCGTCGATGTCGAGACGTGGCTGCACGAGGAGCCGACGTTCATCGAGCCCGGCGAGGCCATGGAGGCCTTCCTGAGGACGGTCATCCTGCGTAACCACCTCGAACGGGTCCCGGAGGACGACCGGGCTGCGTTCGTCCGGCGGGTGGGCGAGCGCATCCCGAACTCGACGGTCGACTACGTGCGCCTGAACATCCTGGCCCGCCGGCGGTTTGGTAGTTCCGAGCCGCCCTGACGCCCCGGATCTACCAAACCCGGATCGTCTTGCTGCCTGAACCGTCGGCCCCTGCGGCGGACCGAATACGCCGCAGGGGCCTGACGAAGGGGGCGCTTACCTGCCGAAGAAGGGCAGGGCGCCGCTGAGGCCTGGCAGGCCGCCTCCGAGGCCGGGCAGCGAGCCCACGCCGGGCAGCGAGCCCACGCCCGGGAGGCCGGTGGTCGGCAGCGCGGCCGGCATGCAGGTGGAGAGGTCGAGCTTGGGCGCGGTGCCGGTGCCCGCCGATGCCGAGATCGACGTGATGCACGCCGGGACGTTCATGGGCACGCAGCCGGTGACGTTGGTGAGGCCGGGCACGCTCCCGAGGTTGGGCAGGCCACCTCCGGCCAGGTTGGGCAGCGTGGCCAGCAGGCTCAGCATGTTGCTCACGCACTTGGAGGTGTCCAGCGGCACGCAGGAGGACACGTCGAGGCTACCGACGCTGGGCACCGCCGCGGCGCTCATCCCGCTGGCACCGCCAACGGTGCCCAGGACCGACGCCACGCACGTGGCCACCTGGGGCGGCAGGCTGGCGGTACCCAGGACCTGGGTGATGCAGCCGGGGATCTGGGCCGCGAGCTTGGTCGGGTCGGGTGTGCCGCCGCCGGCCGGGATCAGGTTCTTGACGCACGCCGGCAGGCCGTTGACCAGGCCGGAGACCGCCGGCGGGATACTCACCTGGGGCAGGTTGGGCAGGCTGGGCAGCCCGGGGATCGTCGGCGTGACGGCCGGCGTGGCCGCCTTGGCCGAGGCTGAACCCGAGGCCGACGGCGTGGCCGACCCCGAGGTCGTCCCGGCCTGGGCGCCGGCGCTCGCCGACGCCGAGGGCGTGGCGGGGAGGGCGGGCACGGAGACGGGCAGTTGGGGCAGGCTGCCGGTGACACTTTCGAGGATGGCGGTGGGGTCGTCCGCCCCGGGGAACTCGAACGGGGTGGCCGCGTTCACGGCCGACGCTACGAGCGACTGGGCCGGTCCGGGCAGGACGCCGGCGGCGCCCCCGGCCATGGCCATGGTGGTGACGGCCGTAATGCCGGCGAGGGCACCCTTGGCCGCAGTGCCGGCGCCGGCCAGCTTGGCCAGCAATGCTGCGAGAACTCCTGTGACGGGCATGTCTGTCTCCTCTTTCCAGTTCGGTAGTCCGGCCGCCTGCGGCGCAGGCCCGTGGACGTTGCTCGCTGCTGTCGCCAGCAGGTCGCCTTTGTCGTGTGAAGCAAGGTCGGTGAGAGAGACCCCGGAGAACCCCGCCGTCAGGACCGCCGCCAAGGCCATGGACGGAACCGGTGGTGGACCACTGACGGCGAAGCGCACCTCCTCGGCGAACGGCGCCAGAGCGTCATTCGGAGGAAGTTCACCGGGCATCTCGTGGGAGAAATCGGAGCGCCGCCTCATAGGGGTACGCCCTCGCGCTCGAATACTTTCCGCAGGGCGCAGAGGCCCCGCCGCTGAAGGGCCTTCACTGCGCCCGGCGACTTGGCGAGCACGCCGGCGATCGCCTCGACGGTCAGGCCCGAGATCAGCCGGAGCAGGAGGACGTCGGCCTGGTCGGGCGGCAGGCCGGCGCACAGGGACCGAACCCGCTCGGCCGAGAGCCGGCGCAGCGCCTCCTCCTCCACGTCGCCGGCGGCCCAGTCACCGAGCACAGCATCGGCGATCGCCGGCCGGCAGCTCCGGGCCCGGCGCTCGTCGGTGAGCCGGCGGTGGGCGATGGTGAAGACCCAGGAGCGGAACTGGTCCTCGCCGCCGGCGAACGACCGGAGACCCCGAAAAGCGCCCAGGAACACCTCGCTGGTCAGATCCTCCGGATCGGCGGCCCCCTGGATGCGCAGGTACCCGCAGATCGACGGCGACAGCGACCGGTAGAGCCGCTCGTAGGCCCAGGGGGCGTCGGCCTGGGCCGCGGACAGCACTAGGTCAAATGACTCACTGGTCCCCATGCATTTGCACCATCGGGCGACTTCGCTCCCGACTTGAGCGTCCGTTGATAATTCGGCTCTCTAGTAGCGCGACGCCTGCATGCGGAAGAGCTGGGCGTAGCGGCCGTCGGCGGCGAGCAGCTCGTCGTGGGAGCCGACCTCCTCGATGCCGCCGTCGTGGAGGACGACGATCATGTCGGCCATCCGCACCGTCGAGAAACGGTGGGAGACCAGGACGGTGATCGGGCTGCTCTCTGCGCTCCGGCGGGCCATCGAGGCGAAGGTGGCGAAGACCTCGTGCTCGGCGCGGGGGTCGAGGCTGGCGGTGGGCTCGTCGAGGACGAGCAGCGCCGGCGCCGGCCGCATGAGGCCCCGGGCCAGGGCCACCCGCTGCCACTCGCCCTCGGAAAGGTCCACGCCGCCCTCGAACCAGCGCCCGAGCTGGGTCGACAGCCCGCCCGGCAACCTCTCGATCACCCGGTCTGCGCCGGCCTGGCGGGCCGAGGCGCCGACGCGCTCCAGGTCGTCGATGGCGGGTAGGTCGCCGACGCCGACGGCCTCGCTGGCCACCAGCTGGAAATGCACGAAGTCCTGGAAGGCGGCGCCGGTGCGCTCCCGCCAGCCGTCCAGATCCATGTCGCGGAGGTCGACGCCGTCGACGGTGATGCGGCCGGCGGTCGGGTCGTAGAACCGGCACAGCAGCTTGACCAGGCTGGTCTTTCCGGCGCCGTTCTCGCCCACAACGGCGACGGTGGTGTGGGCGGGGACGAACAGGGAGACGTCGGTGAGCACCTGCTCCTCGGTGCCCGGATAGGTGAAGGAGACCCCCTCGAAGGCAATGCCGGCCTTGATGGTTTCCGGCGCCGGCGCCGCCTCCTCCAGGGGCTTGACGACGACGGTGGGGCGGTAGTCGAGGAGCCAGAGGTAGCGCTCGCCCACGAAGGACAGCTCGGCCAGCCAGGCGGCCTGCCGGGCGGCCCCCTGGACCTGGCCCACGGCCATGCGGGCCACCTGGACCACCAGGGCCACGTCGCCCAGGGTGGCCCGGCCCTCAAGGGCCAGCCAGCCGACGAAGCCGATGGCGCCGGCCAGGCCGGCGCCGTACATCCCGCCGGCGGCCACCCCGGCCCACGCCCGCCGGAGCTGGTCGTGAAAGAGCATCCCGTTGTATTCGTCGGTGAGCCGGCGGTGACGCTCGATGAGCTCGGGGCCGAGGCCGAAGAGGCGGACCTCCTTGGCCGACGCCGGCTCGGTGGCCAGCTCCAGGTAGTGCTTGGCCAGGCGCTCGTCGGGGGCGGTCCGGTCGTGGCGCTTGAAGTGCTTCCGGTAGTTGTGGAACTGGATGGCCACGCCCGGGGCGACGACCACCGGCAGCAGGATGAGCAGCGGGTGGACGAAGGCCAGCAGCACCACGGCGGCGGTGAGCCCGAAGACGATCGAAGCCATCCCGTTCAGGTTGGTGAAGGCGAAGTAGGGGATGAAGCTACGGTCCTTGACCAGCTTCACCTTGTCGGCGTACTCGGGGCGCTCGAGGTGCTCCAGGCCGGCGGCCGACGACGACACCTCCATCAGCTTCTGCTCCACCGCCTGGCTGGTGCGTTCGCCCAGGTCGGACTGGAGCAGGGACGACACGTCTTCCATGAGGGCGGCGACGCCGTAGAGGACCAGGTACCCGACGCCGATCACCAGGGCCCGCCCCGGGTCCCCGCCCGACAGGGCGTCCACGACCAGCTTGGTGACGAGGCCGATCACCGCCCCGGACATGCCGAAGATGCCGGCGGTGACGAAGAGGGCGACGGCCTTGCCCTTGGCCGCGCCGAAGGCCAGGCCCAGGATGACCCGGTAGACCCGGACGACCCGGGAGAACGTGCCGCCGCTCACTCGGCCGCCATCCGGCGCCCGAGTGCTCGTCTTCTGGAGCGGCCTCCCGGGCCGCTCATTCCAGCGTCCCAGTCAGGCGATAGTGCGAGGCCTGGACCTCATACAGCTCGGCGTAGCGGCCGCCGGCGGCGATCAAGGCCTCGTGGCTGCCGTCCTCCACCACCCGCCCGCCGGCGAGGAGGACGATGCGCCCCGCCATGCGGACCGTGGAGAACCGGTGCGACACCAGCAGGGTGGTCTTGCCCCGGCTGAGCTCGGCGAAGTGGCCGTAAAGCTCGTTCTCGATGCGGACGTCGAGGCTGGCGGTCGGCTCGTCGAGCACCAGGAGGTCGGAGTCACGCCCGGCCTGGGCCATCATGGCCCGGGCCAGCGCCACCCGCTGCCACTCGCCGCCGGAGAGGTCCACCCCGCCGAACTCCCGGGCCAGGACGGTGTCCCAGCCGTCAGGGAGGGTCTCAATCTGGGAGAGGATTCCGACCCGGGATGCGGCCTCGCGCAGCGCCGACTCATCCCCGGACCGGGCCAGGGACCCGAAGCCCACGTTGTCGCGCGCCGGCAGGTTGTAGTGGACGAAGTCCTGGAAGATGACCGCCAGCCGGGTGCGGTAGTCGTCGAGGTCGAGCTCGCGGATGTCGGTGCCGTCGATGGTGATCCGGCCCTCGGTGGGGTCGTAGAACCGGCAGAGCAGCTTGATCAGGGTGGTCTTGCCGGCGCCGTTCTCGCCCACCACGGCGATCGAGGTGCCGGCGGCGATGTCGAGGTCCAGGCGGTCGAGGACCAGCCTGTCGGTTCCCGGGTAGGTGAAGGACACGCCCTCGAAGCGGATACCGGCGGCCCGAGCGGCCCCCAGAGCGGGGTCGAGGCGCACCGGGGCCCGGGCCGGTTTGGTGCCGGCGAGGTCGAGGCGGGGATCTGCGGTGACCAGGCCGAGCACCCGCATGGCCGAGGGCATGTAGAAGCTGCTGCGCCGGGCCCGGGACGCCTCCCGGAGCATCGCCACCACCGAGGTCGAGAGGCCGGCGGCGGCGATCGACGCGGCGGTGAAGGTCCCGACGTCGGTACGGCCGTCGATCGTGCTCTGCAGCATCACCACGTAGGCGCCGGCCACGCCGAGGACGGCGACGGCGTGCAGCCAGAGCACCCACACCAGGCCGGTGCGACGCAGGGCCAGCATCTCCTTGACGCCGGCCATCCAGTGGCGGGCCTGGCGGGCCCGGCTCCACTCGGGAAGGGAGAAGATCCGCAGCTCTTTTCCGGGCTCGCGGGTGACGGCCAGGTTGCGGTAGTAGTCGGCCCGGCGGGTGTCCTCGGACCGGCGCCAGCGGGCCAGGCCGGTGATGGACTCGAACCGCCACGACGCCATCCCACCCGGGAGGGCGGCCAGGAGGACCACCACCGGCACCCAGCCGGCGTAGGTGGCGGCCACTGCGGCCATGGCCACCAGCTGGGCACCCTGCTGGAACACCTGGACCAGGAACTGGAGGGTGTGCACCGGCCCGAAGCCGATCCAGTGGGCCACGGCCAGCTCGTCGCGGAACTCGGGATCCTCGAAGTAGGCCAGGCCGGGGAGGGCCACCGTCGCCGCCATCAGCCGGCGGGACAGGTAGGCCTCGAACTTGCGCTGGAGGCCGAAGAGCACCGCCTGCTGGACGGGGCCGATGAGCTGGCTCAGGAGGACGGCTCCGGCGATGAGCAGGAGCGCCTCCCGCACCTCCCGGCCCGGGCCCGAGTCGGCCCCCAACCGGATGGCGTCCGGAAGCGTGTAGAGGAACTTCCCCGTGCCGGCGACGGCGACGGCCGGCGCCGCACCGGACACGATGGTCATGGCCAGGAGGGTCATCGCCAGCCCCGGCGCCGAGCGGACGACCAGGCCCAGGCCCCGGACGTTGGCGACCAGCTCGTCGCGGGGCGTGGGCTGGTCCATGGCGTCACAGCATGCCGTCTACCTGGGACCTCTGCCTTCCAGGGAACTAGTTACGGGGTGCATCTAGGTGCTGAGCGCGGTTATTGAAGGGGCCACCCGCCGGCATGAGAGGATTCTGACTCTCGACGAAAGGCGCGTACGGTGACTGCTCGGCGAATCCTGGCCTCCGCGGCCTCCCTCTTCCTTGTCTCCCTTGGCGTCGTGGGCGTGGCCGGCCCCGCTCACGCCGCCCACGTGACCTGTGGCCAGACGATCCTCGTCAGCACCGTCCTCGACGGCAACGTCGGGCCCTGCGCCACCGGGATCACCATCGGAGCCGACAACATCACCCTTGATCTGAACGGGTTCACCATCTCCGGCAACCCGACGACTGGTGAAGGGCCGGGGATCGGCATGTCCAGTCGCACCGGCGTGACCGTGAAGAACGGCACGGTGACGCAGTTCGACGCCGGCGTGGCCATCCAGGGAGGGTCGGCGAACACCGTGACCGCCATGCGGATCCTCGACAACCGGGGCAGTTTCACCACCGACTTCGGCGACGGGATCGCCGTGTTCAGCAGCAGCTCGAACCGCATCACCAACAATCAGGTGCGCAACAACGGCCCCTACGACGGCATCGGCCTCATCCGATCCAACTTCAACGTCATCGACAGCAACCAGGTCACCGACAACACCCAGTCGTTCCAGACCTCCGGCATCCGCCTCGAGAACGCCGGCTTCAATTCCTCAAGCGACAACGTGGTGACCAACAACCTTGTGGCCAACAGCGGCCTCGACGGTATCCAAGTGTTCGCCGGCGGCAGCCGGAACCAGATCAGGTCCAACCAGGTGTTCGGGAACGCCCGCGACGGCATCACCGTCTTCGCCGGCGGCAACAACAACGTGATCGAGGCCAACCACGTCCGTTCCAACCGGGGCAACGGCATCTTCATCCGGGCCGCGGCCGGGAGCTTCCCGTCGCCGGCGGGCAACCAGATGCTGCGCAATGTCTCCTTCGGCAACACGGTGCTCGACCTGCGCGACGGCCAGCCGGACTGTGGCACGAACCAGTGGCATGGCAACCAGGGCGCTACAGGCACGCCGCCCTGCGTGTTCAACCCGTAGGGCTCAGCCGTTCTTCTCGGCCGCCTCCGGGGCCCCCCAGGCCCCGGAGGTGCCCCGACCAGGGGGCGGTCTGGCGCTATGCTGTCTGCGATATCTGTCGTCGACATCGGGTGGTGACTGAGCGTGGGCAGTGCCCACGCTTTTCGTTTGCCAAGCAAAGGAGGAGAGAGGAGTGACCGACCAGAACGGGACCGAGCGCGTCCGGGCCGTGGTCGAGCAGCCCCTCTCGGATGCGGGCTTCGAAGTGGTCGACGTTGAGCGCAAGGGCCCCGTCCTCGCGGTGACAGTCGACCTGCTGGTCGGCTCAGACAAGCATCGCGATCGGTCTGAAGGCATCGACCTCGAGGCGGTGACCGTGGCCACTCGCTTGGTGAACACCCTGCTCGACGGCCACGACCTGCTCGGGGCCCAGACCACCTTGGAGGTTTCCAGCCCCGGAGTCGAGCGGCCGCTGCGCACGCCCGAGCACTTCCGGCGGTTCGTGGGCACCGAGGTGGCGGTCAAGCTTCGCCCGGGCACCGAGGGCGAGCGCCGGCTCAGCGGTGCCCTCGAGGCCGCCGACGACGAAGGAGTGGTAGTTGGCGGCCGGCGGTTGGCCTACGCCGACATCGACAAAGCCCGCACCGTGTTCGTGTGGCCGGTTCAGACCAAGCCGAAGAAGAAGATCGGACGAGCGTCATGACTGCAGCAGCAAATTTCGAGCTCATGGAGGCCCTCCAGGTCATCGAGCGGGAGAAGGGCGTGTCCGTCGACACCCTCCTCGAGGCTCTGGCCAACGCCCTGGTCTCCGCCTACAAGCGCATGCCCAAGGCCGCCGAGGAGGCCTTCGTCACCATCGACCCCGACACCGGGGAGATGCACGTCTACGCCCAGGAGCTCGACGAGGACGGCAACGTCGTGCGCGAGTGGGAGGACACCCCCGACGACTTCGGCCGCATCGCGGCCCAGACGGCCAAGCAGGTCATCCTTCAGCGCATCCGCGAGGCGGAGCGGGAGATGAAGTACGAGGAGTACGCCGGGCGCGAGGGCGACATAGTCACCGGGATCATCCAGCAGAACGACCAGCGCTACACCCTGCTCGATCTCGGCCGGGTCGAGGCCCTGCTACCCCAGGCCGAGCAGGTGCCCTACGAGCGCTACGAGCACGGCGCCCGGCTGAAGGCCTACATCGTCGAGGTGCGCAAGACCACCAAGGGACCCCAGATCGTGGTCAGCCGCACCCACCCCGGCCTCATCAAGCAGCTCTTCGTGCTGGAGGTGCCCGAGATCGCCGACGGCGTCGTCGAGCTCAAGGCCGTGGCCCGGGAGCCCGGCCACCGCACCAAGATCGCGGTGTGGTCCAACGACCACAACGTCGACCCGGTAGGCGCCTGCGTGGGCGCCCGGGGTGCCCGCGTGCGCATGGTGGTCAACGAGCTGCGGGGCGAGAAGGTCGACATCGTCCCCTTCTCGGAGGACCCCTCGGAGTTCGTGATGAAGGCGCTGTCGCCGGCCAAGGTCAAGGAAGTCCGTATCGACGAGGACACCGGCACGGCCGAGGTGATCGTCCCCGACTACCAGCTGTCGCTGGCCATCGGCAAGGAGGGCCAGAACGCCCGCCTGGCCGCCCGGCTCACCGGCTGGCGGGTCGACATCAAGAGCGAGAGCCAGCTGGCCGAGGAGGAGGCGGGCTACGCCGGCGAGGAGTGGGCCGAGGGCGAGTGGGTCACCAACGACGCCGGGGAGATGGTGTGGCAGCCGGCCGAAGGCGGCGAGGCCCTGTCGGCCCAGGAGTACTCGACGCCTGCCGAGCCGGGAGGCGAGCAGGCCAACACCGAGCCGGGAGGCGAGCAGGCCAGCACCGAGCCGGGAGGCGAGCAGGCCAACACCGAGCCGGGAGGCGAGAAAGCTGCTGTCGAGGGGTCGGATGGTGCGGCGCCCGGCAGCGGCCCGCCGGAGGGCGAGAAGGCCGACGCCGTTCCCGCCGACACGCCATCCGAGGAGACCCCCGCATAGCCCCGGCGCGGACCTGCGTCGGCTGCCGGCGGGTGGCATCGCCGGAGGAGCTGGTGCGGGTGGTGGCCGTGCCCGGAGGCGGCTTGGCCGCGAGCCGCACCCTGCCGGGCCGGGGGGCGTGGCTGTGTGCCGGCTCGCCGGCGTGCATCGAGGCAGCGGAGCGTCGCAAGGCCTTTGAGCGGGCCCTGCGGACCTCGGTTCGCAGCCAGGCTGTGGACGACCTGAAGACCACCCTCCCCCCGCGTGGGAGACTAGATAGCTGACCCGGCGTCGCCGCCGTGGACGCCGGCGGAAAAACGCAAACTCTGCAGTGACCGGTGGGAGCCGGGAAAGGACGGAATCGCCAGTTGGCACAGAGGATCAGGGTCTACGAGCTGGGCCGGGAATTGGGGCTCACCAACAAAGAGACGCTCGATCTCTGCATCGCGCTCGGCATCGGGGTCAAGAGCCACTCCTCGAGCATCGAGGACGCCCAGGCCGACCGCGTCCGCCGCAAGGCCGACCGTGAAGGGCTCCGCCGCGACGTCTCGCCGCCGGAGCCAGCCGGCCGCGGGCGGGGCGCCAAGAAGACCGAGCCCGCGCCCGCTCCCGGGGCTGGCCCCGTCGAGGCGTCAGATCCCGGCGCCGGCGCAGGGGATGGCCCGACCGCGCCGCCGCGCGCGGAGGTGCCCTACGAGCGCCCCGCCGACCCCGAGCACCGGCTGATCACGAGTCGCCCGGCCAGCGAGCAGCCCGAACCGGGCTCGCCCATGCCGCCCCCGCCCCGCCGCCTGCCGCCGCCTCCGAGCATCCAGCGCCCGCCGGCTGCAGCCCCGCCGGC
>CAYZMG010000041.1:0-34561 GCA_964479465.1 uncultured Acidimicrobiales bacterium | reverse complement strand
CGCTGTTCGCCGGCCGCAAGAGCTCCGCACCCGAGGCGGCCAAGGCTCGCAGCTAAGACGGATCGGTCCGCCTGCTGGGCGGCGGCACCGTGAAGACAAGTGGCCCCCTCGCCTTTGGGCGAGGGGGCCACTTCCATTTCCGGCCCCGACACGCCGGTGCCGAGAACGTCGGCGCCAGTGCTGGTGCCGATCACCGCCGCTGCCGCCGTTCCCTGCGTCCCGCCGCCGGCGGGTGAGGAGTGGAGCTGAGGGGATTTGAACCCCTGACCCCTTGCATGCCACGCACTCTGGGTGATGTTCGTCGTGTGCTACGCCGTACCGACGTCTGGTCACCGCCTGACGACCAATCCGTCGCGAAAGCGCTGGTCAGCAAGCATCCAGGGGTCCCTGGAGTGCCGGCCTGTCCCGAACCGTGACGCGCTGACCCGCTGTGCGCGGCCACCGGTGGTGACGGCCGGGTGGCTACGTTTCTGGCTACGTTCACTATCGTTTCGAGCTCGCCACGGGACTCATCTTAGGTGAGGTGATCGGACGAGAGTTCCACCGCTGTATGGCGAACGTTGCCCCCAACCCCACTGCAGCAGGGTAGGCAGCGGACGGAGTGCAAGGCTGCGTTGGTGGGTGCGATCAAACCTCGCCCGAAGACCTGGCAGGCGCGCCGGGTCCTATCGGAGCATGCGTTCGACAAGCTTCGGCTCATCGATTGCCTGTTCAGCGAGTTCTCGGCCGCGTGCGAGGCCGCCGAGGTCATTGAGGAGACGGTCGTGTCGGAGGGGTTGAAGGAACTCGTGCTGACGCTGGCGTGGCAACGTCCGCTTCACGTGGTGATTATCGTGGACGAGGTGCATCAGGAGGACCGAGTCGTGACCGTGTACGAGCCTGAGCCGGCGCGCTGGTCCGCTGACTTCCGCCGGCGTCGATGATGCGGTGCGATAGGTGCGATCAGGGCGAACGGGTTGCGGTGCTGCGGGCGAAGATGGCCGAGCGGTCAGGTCGCGTTGCAGTTGTCCTCGGAGTCCCGATGGAAGAGTGCCCCGCCTGCGCAGAGCGCTACCTCGCTTGGGAGGTGGCCGAGAAGCTGGACGCGCTCTTCGAATCCATGCTGTCCGGTGACGTCGAAGTCGCCACCCGCCACTTCGATATCACCACTGCAGCCTGACTCCACCGGCGGAGCGGATCGCGGCGTGCCGTGGACGTCGCTGCCCCGTCGGACCGCTAGTCGGCCGGTTCGTCAAACGTCGGATCGTCCAGCTCGTCGAGTAACGCTGTAAGTGCTCTCAGGACGTCACGGGCCTGGTCGACGTCGCCGAAGCGGTCCCGTAGTTGCTTCTGGGCCCGGAGCCGGAGCAGATCATCGAGCATCGGATGGACGTCCTCGGACAGCCGCCCGAGGTTTTCCATGGTCCCGTCGGGGTGGATTCGCATCCGGCTGCGGGGGTCGGGCCAGCTGAGGAGGTACTCCTTGTAGTCGGCGAGCGTCTCGGGCGTGCCGAGCACCGCATGGAGCATGACCAGCGGTTCCAGGCCGTCCTCGCCGGCGTCGGGGGTGGAGACGCCCACGCCCTCCCAGAAGCTCGGTGGGGTGAAGAACCAGGTCACTGGCACCCGGAAGCCACGAGCGAACGCCAGCAGTTCGTCGGCGTTGAATTCCCGGACTCGGCCGGTGTCCACCGAGCGCTCGATGGCCGAGAAGCTGGCGGTCGACAGCAGCGTGCCGAGGTAGGGGGCCAGGGCCTTGGCTGCCTCCTCCTGAGTCCAGCCTCGCAGCAGCCGGGCCTTGCCCACATTGAAAGCCACGATCTGATTGGCCGTCCACAGCCCCGGGGACGGCTTCCGACGTCGCGGCATCAGCCGACACTACCTGAACCCACAGACAGAATGATCAATCGTGCCGTTGTGTCTTACTTGTGGACAACGTATACTTCCAGCCCTTGATCAATCAACGGTGAGGTAGGCCATGGCAACGGCAGAGGTACCCGACCTCCTGGCTGTCGAAGAGGCGGGACGAGTCCTACGGATCGGTCGCACGACGGCCTACGAACAGGCTCAGCTCTGGCTCAACACCAACAACGAGGGGCTGCCCGTGAAGCGGGTCGGCGGCTCGCTCCGGGTGCCGCTGACCCAGTTCGAACAGCACTACAACATCCGCGTGACCGCGATCCCTCCCCCGAGCCCGCGCCGCCGGCCCAAGAACGCCGATGCCGAGACCAGTCCGCCGGCCCAGGACATTCCGCGCCCCACGCGCTCGACCGGTCGGCGCAAGCCCGCCGAGGCGGCCTGCCGTTCGCGGGCTGAGCTGACGCCGCCTCAGCGGGACCAGCGCCCGACGGCGGAGACGAGCTCGCCGGCCATCCACCACTGCGCCGGCCGCCCGGGCCTGGTGGTCCGAAGCTCGAGCGGCTGGACGATGTCCCTCGCCGCCAAGGCCTCGATTGCGGCGCGCGCCGTGGGCGCGGAGACGCCGAGGAGATCGGCGACCATCGGCGCAGTCATCACCAGGTGTTGGGGGAGCAGGTCGAGGAGCCGCCGGGCTGCGGCGTCGGCCCGGACGCCGCGAAGTTGCCCGTCCCAGCGCCGGCGCAGGTCCTCGGCGGTGGCGACCAGCTCGCCGACCTGATCGGCGGAACGGCTGACGGCTTCTGCCACCCACCCCACCCAGCCGGCGACGTCGCCCTGGCGCCAGCGGGTCAGACCTGACAGGTACCCGCCGGTGTCACGGGCGATGACCACGCTCACCGGTGGCGGCACCGCCACACCGGCGCGACGGGCCAGGACCCAACCGATGAGCACGCGCCCCAGCCGGCCGTTGCCATCGCCATAGGGGTGAATGGCCTCGAACTGGGCGTGCGCAACCGCGGCCAGGGTGACGGGGTCGAACTTGGCGGAGTTGATCGACCGCAGGAGATCGCGCATCAGCCGGCTCACGTGCTCGGCCGGCGGAGGCACATACGCGGCCTGTCGGGGCGTGGCCCCGCCGATCCAATTCTGCACCCGCCGGTAGTGCCCGACGAGGTCGTCGGGTAGGGCGCCGTGAGCCATGAGTCGGGCGTGCCAGCCGTGGAGGTCCTCCGTCGTGAGGCGGGCGCTGGAACGGGCATGCACGAGCGAGGCGTCCACGACGGCCAGGTTGTCGGCGACCCACGCCGAGGTGGCGTCGACTGCCCCGGCGTCGGCCTCGGCCACGGCGACCAGCTCGGCGGGGGCCCGCACCCCTTCGATGTAGGACGAGGCCACACCCTCGGCTCGCAGCAGCAGCCGGGCCAGAGGCTCGAAGCGGTGCGCGAGCCGGTCATCGACCCGCTGCAGCGACGCCGCCGCCCGCTCCGTCGCCCGCACGACACGTTCAGGTAGCTCCAGCGCTCGCGGCAGAGGCGCCGGGAGGAACGCGTCGACCCGTCGGCCCTGCCACGTCGTCGCCACCGTCGTCCCCCGCTCCATGGCAACCTTTCCAAACCGATCAGGTTAAGAAAGGATAGCGCCACTCCCTTTCGGAAACAGAAAGGAGCCGCGGATGTCAGCCGGATCAACGCACACGCCTTCACGCCGACCAGTCATGCACGACTCAGCGGACGACGAGCCCTCGCAGCCGTCAGCCGTATCGACGCCGATGAACGCCACCGTCCAACCGAGCAGAAGTCCACGCGACGACGAAAAGCATCATCCGGCACCAGCCAGGACCAGTCCGAACGTCTGAATACGGATTGATATGACCTAGCCTGTTCTGAACAATGAACGACTTCCGAACACTCGAGAAAGCCCCTTTACGTCAGACGCAAAGTCGACTATGACTGAGGCAAGGCAAATCGAATTGAACACGATTGCAACCCCTCCGGGGGTTGCCGGAGGGGTTGTCCGGTGGCGTGGATGCGGATGATGGGGGCGGAGTCGGTCGACTACCACCGCTGCACCGTCCTGGGTCGCGACGACGACCACCCCGGGGCGGCCCTGGCCTACTACGCCAGCCGGGGCGAGACGCCGCTGGTGTGGGGCGGCGGGGGAGCGGCCGCCCTGGGCCTGGGCGCCGCCGTCACCGACGCCACCTATGAGGCCCTCTACGGCCCGGGCGGAGCGGTGGACCCCAGCACCGGCGAGCGCCTGGTGAATGCGAAACGACCCGGCCTGGAGCTGGTCATCGGTGCCCACAAGTCCGTGGCCGAGCTGGGCGTCATCGGCCGGGCCGAGGACATGCACTCGATCATGGACGCCGAGCGAGACGCCACCCTGGCCTACCTGGAGGACCTGCCCCGGCGCATGGGCGGGCGGCGGGGACGCGAGGCCACCCCCACGCCCACCGAGGGCCTGGTCTACGCCGTCACCCGCCACGCCACGTCCCGGGCCGGCGACCCCAGCCCGCATGACCACGTGCTGCTGGCCAACCTCGTGCACATGATCGACACCGCGGGTGGGACCAAGGCGGCCGACACCGCCCTGTGGCGCGAGCACCTGCACGCCGCCACCGCCATCGGCCTCCCAGGTGATCGGGGCCATCCGGGCACCTAGCACCAGCTCCAGCGGGACATCAAGGGCGGCCCGCAGCTCCTCGACGACGGCGATGGCGTCGAGCAGGTTAGGAGCGTTGTAGGCCCGGTGGAGGCGGCCGGGGGGACAGTCGGGCGGGGCGACGACGCTCAGGTGGCGGGCCGCGGACTGGGTATGTTGACCGTGTACGAAGTGTCAGCCATCCGTGTACGACGGGCCTCCTCAGTCCTGACCCCCGATAACCCAAAAAGGGGTCAGGACGAGGTCGACGCTCGATTGGCGGGTGTGTGATCCGCCCGGCTCAGGAGGCGGTCCCATGCGCCGATAGCGTGTGGCAGTGAGGGACGGACAGCGTGCCGGTATCCCTGGGTCGTGCGGGTATCGACGTGCCCGGCAAGGCCGGCCACCTTCACGAGGTCGTCGAGCTGGTCGGCGACCAGCGAGACAAAGGAGTGTCGGAGCTCGTACGTCGTCCAGTCACGCCCGAGACCGGCCCGGTCGCACAGCTGGCGAAATGCCCGCCTGAGATTGGAGAGGGTCATCGGCGTGCCGTTACGGCTACGGAAGACGAAGCCCTCCTCGTCGTACAGACGGAGCATCCGCATCTCCTCTCGGTGGCGGTGCAGCGCAGCGACGAGGAGGGGATGAAGCCCGATGGTACGCCGGCTCCGCGGCGTCTTCGGCTCGACCTGGCCGGAGTAGCTGTCGTCGACCTCCAGGGCTCGTTCGATGACGCGAATGCTCGGAGACTCCGAGTCAATGTCGACAAAGCACCAGCGAAGCCCCGCCAGCTCCCCGGGCCGAAGGCCGCACATCAGGCCGGTGAGCCACATGGCGGGCCGGGCGTCGGCCGGGATGGCGTCAACGAGCAAGCGCTGGGCCTGCTCGATGGTGAAGCTCTTGCGCTGCTTCGCCGCACGTTTCTCCGGCAGGAGCACATCTGCGGCCGGATTTGTCTTGATCGTACGCCGGCGAAGGCTGTGCTGGAGGGCCTGGTTGAGGTAGTTCCAGTTGCGGTCGATCGTGCTGGTCGAATAGCCGCGTTCGGCCATGTTCGCGAAGAGCGATTCGAGACGATCCGTGGAGGTGCGATCCACCCACAGCTTGCCGATGACGGGGCGCACGCTGGTGTCGAGGAGATGGCGGGCGTTGGTCACGGTGTTCGGCGACTTGGTCCGGGCATGGCGGGATCGCTTGGTGGCCGAGGAGTTCGGGCAGCCGTCTGCGAACCATGCGTCGATCACTTCGTTGAAGGTTGCCTGCCGAGCCCGCCGAGGGCCCGGGTCAAGGGACTGGGCCCGCAGGGCCAGAAGCTCATCAAGGTCGGCCTGCGCGTCGGCCTTGTTGACCCGCTCGATTTTGCGCCGCGAGCCGTCGGGGAAGCGCACCCACGCCATCCACCGCCCTGCTCGTTCATTCCATCGCACGGTGGGCCGCTGCCCCATCCGCCGACCTCCGACGTAGCCAGTGAGCGGAAGGCTACGCTGAATCTGGCTACGTTGCCAGTGCCGAGGGCTTAGAAACTATCTGACTCCCCGTCTGACCTGCGGGTTCCTAGTGGAGCTGAGGGGATTTGAACCCCTGACCCCTTGCATGCCATGCAAGTGCTCTGCCAGCTGAGCTACAGCCCCGCGCCCGAAGAACTTACCACCGCCGGGAGGCCCCCCGGCCCCGTTACAGTCCCCGGCATGGCCGAGGCCTATGACGTCCAGCAGGTAGAGCAGAAGTGGCAGGCCCGGTGGCGGGACGAGGGCACCTACCAGGTCGAGGCTGACGATCCGCGCCCGCCGTTCTACTCCCTCTGCATGTACCCGTACCCCAGCGGAGCGGCCCACCAGGGCCATGTCCGCAACTACACCTTCGGCGACCTCATCGTGCGTCACCGGACGATGCATGGCTACGCCGTCCTCAGCCCGATGGGGTTCGACTCCTTCGGCCTGCCGGCGGAGAACGCGGCGATCAAGACCGGGGTCCACCCGCGGCCGTTCACCGACGCCCGCATCGGCGAGCTCAAGGAGTCCATCGAGCGGCTGGGTGCGGTTTACGACTGGCGGCGGGAGGTCCGCAGCCATGACCCCGAGTACATCCGCTGGACCCAGTGGATCTTTTTGCGCTTCCTCGAGGCCGGCCTGGCCTACCGCAAGCAGGCGCCGGTCAACTGGTGCCCGGGGTGCCAGACCGTGCTGGCCAACGAGCAGGTCCTGGCCGACGGCACCTGTGACCGTTCGGGCGACGTGGTCGTCAAGCGCAACCTCGAGCAGTGGTTCTTCAAGATCACCGATTACGCCGACCAGCTGCTCGACGACCTCGAGACGCTGGACTGGCCCGAGCGGGTCAAGGTCATGCAGCGCAACTGGATCGGCCGGTCCGAGGGGGCCGAGTTCGACCTTCAGGTATCGGGCTCAGAGGAGCGCATCCGGGTCTTCACCACCCGCCCCGACACCTCCTTCGGTATGACCTACGTGGTCCTCGCCCCCGAGCACCCGCTGGTGCCCGAGCTGACGACTGACGACCGGCGCCAAGCGGTCGAGGCCTTCGTGTCCGAGGTGTCCACCCACTCCGAGGTCGAGCGCCAGTCGGCCGAGGGTCCGGTCAACAAGCGCGGCGTCTTCACCGGGGCCTACGCCGTCAACCCCTTCAACGGTCAGGACGTGCCGATCTACCTGGCCGACTACGTCCTCATGGGTTACGGCACCGGGGCGATCATGGCCGTGCCCGGCGAGGACCAGCGGGACTGGGACTTCGCCGAGGCCTACGACCTGCCCATCATCGAAACGGTGCAGCGGCCCGAGGGTTGGGACGGCAAGGCGTACACGGGCGACGGCGTCGCCATCAACAGCGAGTGGCTGAACGGGCTGGCGAAGGCCGACGCCATCGCCAAGGCCATTGACTATCTGGAGGAGCAGGGCATCGGCGAGCGGAAGATCAACTTCCGCCTGCGCGACTGGCTGCTCTCCCGCCAGCGCTTCTGGGGCTGCCCGATCCCGGTCGTCTACTGCCCCGAGCACGGGGCGGTGCCGGTGCCCGCCGACCAGCTCCCGGTGCTGGCGCCCGACGATGTGGAGTTCCGGCCGACGGGGGAGTCGCCGCTGCGCTTCCACGAGGGCTTCCTGCGGACGGTGTGCCCCACGTGCGGCCAGCCCGCCACGCGGGAGACCGACACCATGGACACTTTCGTCGACTCGTCCTGGTACTTCCTCCGCTTCACCGATCCCCACAACGACGAGGCGCCCTTCGATCCGGCCGTCGCCGCTCACTGGATGCCCGTCGACCAGTACATCGGCGGCATCGAGCACGCCATCCTCCACCTGATGTACGCCCGGTTCTTCACCAAGGCCCTGTCGGATCTGGGAGTGGCCCCCAAGGAGCTGCGGGAGCCGTTCGGCCGGCTGTTCACCCAGGGGATGATCCGGATGGGCGGGTCGAAGATGTCGAAGTCCAAAGGCAACCTGGTGGCGCCGGCCAAGTACTTCGACACCGTCGGCGCCGACGCCCTGCGCCTGTTCCACCTGTTCGTGGGCCCGCCGGCCGACGACGTCGACTGGAGCGAGCAGACCGATGAGGTCATCGACGGCTGTGGCCGGTTCCTCAACCGGGTCTGGCGCCTGGCCACCGGCGAGGTGGCCTCGGTCGCCGGCGCCCAGGCGCCGGCCGGCGACCTGGAGCGGGCCACCCACGCCCTGGTGGCCAGGGTCTCCGAGGACTACGACCGGTGGTCGTACAACACCGTGGTGGCTGCGGCCATGGAGTTCACCAACCTGCTCAACAAGCACGTCCAGGCCGGAGCGCCGGTTGACGACGCTGTCGACAAGCTCCTGCTCGTCCTGGCACCCATGACGCCCCACGTCACCGCCGAGCTGTGGGAGCGCCGGCACCCCGGCGAGCACATCCACACCCAGGCGTGGCCCACGTTCGACCCGGCCCTGGCTTCCGCCTTGACCGAGACCATGATCGTGCAGGTCAACGGCAAGGTGCGGGACCGAATGGAGGTCGACGTCGGCATCGACGAGGCCGAGATGGAGCGGCTGGCGCTGGCGTCACCCAAGGTGCAGGCCGCCCTCGACGGTGGCGAACCGCGGAAGGTGATCGCCCGCCCGCCCAAGCTGGTGAACATTGTCCGCTAGCCGAGGGTGGCGCCGGCGGGCAGCTCCTCTCGTACCGCATCGACGGCCGCCGCCACCGCCTCGTCGGTACCTTCGATGGTGAGCTCGATCGCCACCGAGTCATCGGCGGGATCGTCGCTCCGGTTGGCCGACGTCAGCTCCAGGCCGGTGGCATCGGCGAGCAGGGCGGCGGCGCGCACGGCGAAGGTCGACGGTCCGCGATAGGTCACCTGGTGGGTGGTCACGGCGACAGCCTAGGTTGACGTCCATGACCGAGCTCTGGGAGCAGCGGTTCCGGGCCGCGTCGGTCACCTTTCCGCACTGGGCCCGCCACGCGCCCGAGCGGCTGGTCCTTTCGTCGAACGAGAGCGGGGCGTGGCAGGTCTACGCGTGGGACCGGGCGACGGGCCAGCGCCGGCAGATCACCGACGACCCGATCGGCGTGATCGGTGGAG
The DNA here is from genome assembly GCA_964479465.1 of uncultured Acidimicrobiales bacterium. Lineage (GTDB taxonomy): Bacteria > Actinomycetota > Acidimicrobiia > Acidimicrobiales > AC-14 > CADCTB01. The sequence goes on along the minus strand of CAYZMG010000041.1, from coordinate 25,524 downwards.
CGGCCATGCCGGACGGGGCCGGCGTGGTGTGGTTCCACGACGTCACCGGTGACGAGGTCGGGCACTGGCGGGTCGTGGCGTTCGAGGGTGGCGAACCACAATCCCTCCTCCCGGGGGTGGCCGACGCCTGGTCGTCCGGGCTCTGCCTCGGCGACGGCCTTGTCGTCGCCGGCACCGCCACGGACGACGGCTTCTCCGTCTATGTCGCCGAGGGCGACGCCCCGGCCCGGCTCATCCACCACCACGCCGAGCTGGTCGACGTCGCCGGCCTGTCCCGTGACGGGAGCTTGCTGGCCCTGGCCCACGCCGAGCACGGCGACACCATGCACCTGGCTGTGCGGGTGGTCGACGCCCGCACCGGCGCCGGCCGGGGCGACCAGTGGGACGGGCCCGGCCTGGGCCTGGGCGTCGCCGGCTGGTCGCCGGTGGCCGCCGACCAGCGGCTCGCCCTCAGTCAGGAGCGCGAGGGATTGCAGCGCCCGGCCATCTGGGACCTGACCACCGGCCGGCGCCGGGACTATGCCCTCGACCTGCCCGGTGACACCGAGATCGAGGACTGGTGGCCCGACGCCGGCTCCCTGCTGTTGATCCACGAGCACGAAGGCCGCAGCCGCCTCCACCGCCTGTACCTCGACTCCGGCGCGCTCGAGGAGATCCACCATCCGGAGGGCACCATCTCCGGCGCCGGCGTGCGGCCCGACGGCGAGGTCTGGTTCCGGCTGTCCAGCGGGGCGGCGCCGGCCACCGTCCGAACCCTGGCCGGCGAGGAGGTGCTGGCCCCGCCGGGGGAGCGGGCGCCGGCGGGCCGCCCCTACCGGTCGTGGTCGTTCACCAACCCGGGCGGCCAGCGCATTCACGGCTTCGTCGCCACCCCCGACGGCGCCGGCCCCCACCCGGTGATCATGCTCGTCCACGGCGGGCCAACCTGGGCCTACTCGGACACGTTCATGCCCGACGTCCAAGCCTTCGTCGACCACGGGGTGGCGGTGGCGATGGTCAACTACCGGGGCTCGACCGGCTACGGCACGGCTTTCCGCGACGCCCTCATCGGCAACCCCGGTTTCCCCGAGGTGACCGACGTCGTCGCCGGCCTCGACGCCCTGGTGGCCGAGGGGACGGTCGACCCCTCCCGGGCTGCGGTGGCCGGCGGCTCGTGGGGCGGCTACATCACCCTGCTGGCGCTCGGCCTCCATCCCGAGCGATGGGTGGCGGCAACCGCTGCGGTCCCGGTCGCCGACTACGTGACCGCCTTCCGCGACGAGGCGCCGGCGCTCCAGGCCTTCGACCGCACGCTCTTCGGCGGTGACCCCGAGGAGGTGGGCGACCTGTACGTCGAGCGCTCACCGCTGACCTACGTCGACCGGGTGACGGCGCCGGTGCTGATCATCGCCGGCGATAACGACAGCCGCTGCCCGATCCGGCAGGTCATGAACTACGTCGAGGCGTTGCAAGCCCGGGGCGGCACGGTGGAGATCTACCGGTTCGACGCCGGCCACGGGTCGATGGTCATCGAGGAGCGAGTCCGCCAGATGCGAGCCGAGCTGGAGTTCGTGGTGCCTCGCTTGCTGTCCTGAAGATCGGCCTCGCGGCGCTCGGCCGCCTCAGTTCTGCTCGCCCTTGAGAAAGCGCTCGACCTCGGCGGCCAGCTCGTCGCCGGTCGGCAGGATGCCCCACCCGGCCTCGGTGGCCTCGGCCTGGCCGGCGGCCTCGGGGCCGCCCTCGGCGCCGCTCTCGGCGGGATCGGCGTCGACCTGGGCCTCGAGCTGGCGGACCAGGGCGGTGTGCTGGATGCTGTTGGCGGTCGCCTCGTCCAGGTGCTGGAGGGTGGCGGCGGCGGCCTCGGCCAGCTCCGGTGACTCCACCCGGATGCCAGCCACCCTGGTCAGTCCCTCCAACAGCTGGAGGCTGGCCGGCGGGTAGGGCATCGCCGACGCGTAGTGGGGGACGCGGGCCCAGATGGCGATGGTGGGGATGTCGATCTGGCCGAGCCGGCGCTCGATGGCGGCCACAATGCCGGCCGGCACCCGAACCTCGCCCGAGACGACGCCCAGCTGGTTGGCCAGTTCGGCGTTGCTGGCCGTCGCCGCCAGCCGGCTTGTGCGGGTGTGGGGGACGCCGGCCGGGAAGGCGCCGAGGCCCACGGCCAGCCGGACCCCGAACATCACGGCCAGCTCGCCGATGGCGTCGGCGAAGGACCGCCACTCGTGGTCGGGCTCGGGGCCGGAGAGGATCAGCACGCTCCGGCCGTCGGCGTCGCGGGCGGATAGGAGGTCCAGGCTCGGCCACTCCAGGTCGGTGTAGACGCCGTCGAGCATGTGGGAGATGGGCCGGCGGGAGCGGTGATCGAGCAGGCGGTCGACGTCGAAGGACGCCACCACCTCCGTGTCCAGCGCGGTGAGCATCGCCCCCACGGCGCCGGCGCCTCCGAGGCCGGCGTCGATCCAGCCGTCCGGCGCCATGACCAGCACCGGGCTGTCCAGCTCGGGCCGGGACCGCAGCTCGTACATGTCTCTCACGGTAGCCGGGGGGTCGTGGTTGACTACCTCTGATGACCGACGTCACCGATGCCACGTTCCAGTCCGATGTACTCGACCGCTCCCAGGAGATCCCCGTCGTGGTCGACCTATGGGCCGAATGGTGCGGGCCGTGCCGGACGCTCGGTCCCATCCTGGAGCGGGTGATCGGCGAGACCGGCGGCCAGGTCGCGCTGGTCAAGGTCGACATCGACAGCAACCCGCAGGTGGCGGCCGCGTTCCAGGTGCAGTCCATCCCCGCCGTGTTCGCCATCTCGGAGGGCAAGGTGGTCGACTCGTTCATCGGGGCCCTCCCCGAGCCCTCGGTGCGGGAGTTCGTGGCCAAGCTGGCGCCGCCGGAGTCCGAGGCCGACCGGCTGGCGGCTCGCGGCGACGAGATTTCCCTGCGGGCCGCGCTCGAGCTTGAGCACGACCATCCTCGGGCTGTGGTGTTCTTGGCCGAGCTGCTCGCCGAGCGAGGTGAGGGCGAGGAGGCGCTGGCGCTGCTGACCCGGGTCCCGGAGTCGGCGGAGACCCGGCGGGTGGCGGCCCTGGCCCGGGTGGGCGACGCCGCCGGCGACGATGTCACCGGGCGGCTGGAGGGCCTGCTCGAGCGGGTCAAGGACGACGAAGAGGCCCGCCGGGAATACGTCGACCTGCTGGAGATGCTCGGCTCCGAGGATCCCCGCACCCCGCAGTACCGGCGGGCGCTGGCGTCCCGGCTGTACTGAACAGCCGTTCCGTGTCCCCCAACGGCACGTTTCGGCGCTCTCAGGTACGCGGAATGCGGCTGCAGCGCCACGGTGACCACTGGTTGCTCGTCGGTGGGCCCGTCCCGCCCGGGTCGGCGGCGATCACGCTGGGCTCGGTGGTGTCGGTGCGCCGGCGCTACGCAGGCGACGCCCGGTTGCTGCGGCACGAGGCCGAGCACGTCCGGCAGTGGCGTGAGCTGGGCGTGGTCGAGTTCCTGCGCCAGTACCTCGGCGCCTACTGCCGCTGGCGCCGGGTGGGGTTCGGGCACCAGGCCGCCTACCGCCTGATCCCCCTGGAGGTCGAGGCCGAGGCCGCGGCCGAGCGATTCGCGGCCGACCCTGGCGACGGGGGCTCCCAGCCTCTACCCTGAGAGAGCTCGCCCGCCGCCCCGCTCAGGGGGCCGCTCGGGCCCTGGCGCTTTCCCCTCGACGGTCCTTCTCCGTGGGGGTTCGCGCCCGATGGCCGATCTGCTGCAACCCGTGCCGGTCGTTTCGTTGTCCGACCGGCTGTCCCAGTTCCGCAACCAGCCCTGGTTCCGGCCGGTCGCCGCCGGCGCCGGCGCCCTGCTCGCCGTGGGCGTGCTGCTGGTCATCGGGCTCTCGTTCCTGGGCGCGGCATCGCCCGCGCCCAAGCTGACCCTGCCGCAGGCCGAGCCGGGATCGGCGCCGGTCGACGGGGCGCCGGCGCCGGAGGGGCCGGCGGCTTCAGTGCCCGGCGCGCCGGCCACCCCGCCGGTCACGGTCACCGTCCACGTGGCCGGGCAGGTCGCCAGTCCGGGCGTGTACGCGGTGCCGGCCGGCGGGCGGGTGGCCGACGCGGTGATCGCCGCCGGCGGCACTGCGTCCGAGGCCGACGTCGAGCAGCTCAATCTCGCCGCCCGCCTGTCCGACGGGGAGCGGATCTACGTGCCCAGGAAGGGCGAGGCGCCGCCGCCGGCCTCGCCGTCACTGGCCGCCGCCGGGGGTTCGACGGCCGGGGGCGCGCCCGCAGGGCCGGTCGACCTGAACACCGCCACCGCCGAGCAACTCGATGCCCTGCCCGGTGTGGGGCCGGCGACCAGCAAGGCCATCCTCACGTACCGGGCGAACCACGGCCGGTTCCGGTCTGTGACGGAGCTGCTCGAGGTGCCGGGCATCGGCCCGGCCAAGCTCGAAGCGCTGCGGCCGCTGGTCAAGGTCTGATGGGCGACCGGGCCACCGTCGCTCTGGCGTTGGCGGCATGCGCCGGCGCGTGGGCGGCAAGACCCCTGCCGCTGCTGCCGGTGCTGGTGCTGGTCGCCGTCGCTCTGGGCCTGCGCCGGCCGGTACTCCTCATGGTGGCCGTGGCACTGGCCGCTTCCGCCCTCGGGGCGCGGTCCTGGGCCGGCCTCCACCCGCCGGCGCTGGGCCAGTGGTCGGGGGTCGCCACCCTGGTCGGCGACCCGGCGGAGGTGGCCGGCGCCCTGCGGGCCGACGTCCGCATCGGCGGCAAACGGGTGGAGGCGTGGGCTCGGGGCTCGGCGGCCCGAGCGCTTCGCGACCGACTCTCGGGCGAGAGGGTGCAGCTTCGAGGCCAGCTGTCGCCGGTGCCGCCCGACGCCCGCCAACGGCTGGCCCGCCGCCACATCGGCGCCCGGATGTCCGTCACCGGGGCGTCGTTGGCGTCGACCGGCGACGTTCCGAGCCGGCTGGCCAACGGCTTGCGTCGTACCCTCCTGCGGGGCGCATCGGTGCTCGATCCCCGCTCGCGGGCGCTGTTCTCCGGCTTCGTCCTGGGCGACGACCGCGACCAGCGGCCCGAGGTCACCGACGACTTCCGAGCCTCCGGCCTGTCGCACCTGCTCGTCGTGTCCGGAGCGAACGTCGCCTTCGTCCTGGCCCTGCTCGGACCCTTCTTGGGCCGCTTGCGCCTCGGCGGGCGTCTGGCCGGCGGCCTGGCCGCGCTCGTGCTGTTCGGGATCCTCACCCGATGGGAGCCGTCAGTCCTCCGGGCCGTCGCCATGGCCGCCCTTACCCTTCTGGCCGGCGCCATGGGCCGGCCCGCCTCCACCCTGCGCGTCCTGAGCCTGGCCGTGACCGGCCTGGTGCTCATCGACCCGCTGCTGGTCCACTCCCTCGCCTTCCTGCTTTCGGTGGGCGCCTGCGCCGGCATCGCCCTGTTCAGTGCCCGGCTGGCGGCTCGACTGCCCGGACCGCGACCATTGGCCAGCGCGCTGGCGGTCACGCTCGCCGCCCAGGTGGGGGTCACGCCGATCCTCGTGCCGGTGTTCGGCGGGCTGCCGGTCGCCTCCCTGCCGGCGAACCTGCTGGGGGCGCCGGTCGCTGCCCCGCTCATGATGTGGGGGATGGCCGCCGGTCTCGTCGCCGGCTGGACCGGGGAGACGATCGCCCGCTTGATCCACCTACCGACCGGGCTCATGATCCGGTGGATCGCCGGCGTAGCCCGCTGGGGGGCGGCGGCGCCGCTCGGCCAACTGCGGATGGCACACGTCGTCGCTCTGGCCGTGGCCGTCGGCCTCGGCCTCATCGCCCACCGTTGGGGCCGGTCGGGTTGGGTGCTGGTAAGCGGGCTGGCCGTGGCGGCGGTGGCCCTGGCGCCGGCGGTCGCCGTACTGCGGCCGGCGCCGGTCGACGGGCGCAACGTCGTCCCCGGCGCCCGCCTGTGGCGGTCGGCCGGCGCCAGCGTCCTCGTCGTCGATGACCTCCGGGCCTCGCCCGAGGCCCTGCTCTCGAGCCTGCACAAGGCCGACGTCCGGGCCCTCGACGTGCTGGTCGTCACCCGCCCCGGCGCCGCGGCAGCCACCGACGTACGCGCCCTGCTCAGCCGCTTCCCGCCCCGCCTCGTGCTGGCGCCGGCCGATCACCGCCTGCCGGGGGAGGTGGTGGTGCCGCCACCGGGCAGCGCGGTGACGGCGGGCGGACTCGTTCTCACGCTCGACGACGACGACCGACGCCTCGCGGTTCTCGTCACTCGCGCCCCGCCGGCCGAGCCAACGAGCTGAACTACAAGGCAGGCCGGCGACCCATTGCGCGTCGAGCCGGCGCCGTGGAGACGAGCGCCGCGGAGGTCAGGAGGAGCCACAGCTGGAGGACACCCGCCACCACCTGCTGTTGCACGTCGGGTGAGAAGTACCCGGAGTCCGCGTAGGAGACAAGGGCCACGGCCGCCATCGCCGCGCCGCCGGCGCTGACCAGGGTCCACCATCGGGCCAGGAGCCCGGCTCGAGCCGCCCCGTAGGCCGCGCCGCCGACTGCCAACGCGGCCCCGAGCCCGTAGACGGCCGTGGCGACGATCGTCGCCACGAACAGCCCCTTGGCCACTTCGGGCGACATCCCGGCCACCGAGTAGGCCAACGAGGAGTAGACGACGTGGACGAAGAGCAGGTACCCGGCGGCCAGAGCGCCGCCGGTGACAACCAGGGCCGCCGCCAGGACCTCGCCCGCATGGTGGAGCCGGCTGGCCAGCGCCACCATGAAGGCGCCGAGGGCTACGGCGCCGAGCATGCCGGCCGGCGCCGCAGCCAAGACGGCATCGGCGACGGCCTGGAAATGGACAGTCACGGAGTCGGCGGACTGGTGGGGAGCGGGCGCGTCACCGACGCCCGACAAGCCCACCCCAGTCAACAGGAATGCGCCGACACCGAGCAGCGGCAACGAGTGCCGGCGCGGTGACCAGCGTCGCCCGGTCATCGACGCCCGAGCCTGACGCGAATCGGCGGTGTGTAGATGCTCCGGCCGTCCTGATCGTGCAGGTAGAACGAAAACTCCGCCGAGGCGTCGGTGACGTCGTAGAGCGCATGCCAGAAGGTGCGAGCCTGCTCCACCGGGGCGGTGAAGCTCACCGCCGCGAAGTGCTGGCGAATGTCCTTTTCGTCGACGAGCGCCCCGCCGGCGGTCGCGCTCGCCAATGAGCGCCAGCGGTCGTAGGTCAGCGCTGCAGTTCCACCCGGGCCTCGGTCCTCCGGGAGCTCCGCCGGGTCGGGCCACCGGTGCAGCAGGTGGTTCGTGCACACCAGAGCGCCCGCCGTTCTGGGGTCCGCCTCGACGATTACCTCCCGGTTGCGCCGGGCCGAGTGTTCCCACACGAACGCGGCTCCCGAGCGGTCGGCGACCAGGAAATGGCAGGGGGTGAAGAAGTAGTAGTGCTTGGCCAGGAGGAGGGCTTCTTTCGCCTCCTCGACCGTGGCACAGGTGTCGAGCAGGTACCGCACCACCTGCTGCTCCGAGAGCCCCACCCGGGGCGAGCCGGTGGGCTCGGGGTCGGGCGTCTCGTTGTCGGCCAGGAGGGCGACGGTGAGGCCGGCCTCGTTGATGCCGTCCATGCCACCCATGACGTCCATGATCCCGACGACGATCGAGGCGTACCCCTGATCGGGGTACAGCTCGACGACCCATGGGTCCGAGGCGAGCGGCCGTTCGCCGGCGATGGTGCCGAGGCCGATGATCTGGGTGAACGTCGCCGTGGGAAAGTCGAAGTTCCGCGACAGCTTCCCGTGACCGTCCTTGGTGCTGGCACCGGGATAGAACGCGACGGAACAGCCGGCGGGAATGTCGTAGGTGCTCAGCCAGTCGAGGGCCACGTCGTCGCGGTCAGCGTCGAGCCCGAACTCCTCCGCCACGCCTCGAGCCCGTTCCGCCATCGCGGGGTAGCGCTCAAGGAACCATCGTCGGCGAGCGCGCTGCACTGTGGGGTCGGGCACGGGCCGGGGCTGGCTGGCGGCGCCGTGCACCGCCCTGGACGCCTCGGCCAGCACCCGGCCGATCTCCCGATCACTGCCCTCGACCCGGAGGTGGCGGACGGTGAGGAAGTCCCCGGCTCGCCCGCCGGCGATGGTCGTCGTGGTTGCGTTCATGAGGGCTTCTCCTTGATAGTACGATTTCGTAGTACACTGGTGATTGTGCGAGATCGTAGTAATTCTGTCAAGCGCCAGTTCGAGGCCGAGCTCCATCCGGGCCTGGACAACGTCCTGTTCGGGGTGTGGCTCGTCTCCCGGGCCACGACGGACCTGCTGGACTCGACCCTGCGGCCCTCGGGGCTGGACGCGGATGAGTTCGCCGTCTACTCGCTCCTGATGTCCGCCGACGCCGTCACGCCCAGTTCCCTGGCCAGATGGATGGCGGCGCCGGCCACCACGGTGTCGAGCTACGTGAAGCGGATGGAGGCGCGAGGCCATGTCGAGCGGGTCGTGAACGCCGAGGACCGCCGTTCCTACGCGCTGCGGCTCACCAATGCGGGCCGCCAGGCCCACAGCGACGCGGGCTCCCTCTTCCTGCCGGTGCTGCAAGCCCTGCGCGATGCCCTCGGGACGGAGGAGCCGAAGGTCCAGCGGGCGCTGAAGTCAGTTCGCCGCTCGGTCGATCAGGTGCGCGGCCTGACACACCTGGCGTAGCCTGGTCGACAGCAGACCTCGAGCAGCGCCCGCGGCCTGAGCGCCGGCGGTACGGTGCCGGGATGGTGAGCGTGGAGGAGGTGGCGCAGCTGGCGTTGGAACTCCCCGAAGTCACCGAGGGGGAGCGCTACGGGAACAAGTCGTGGTCGGTCGCCAAGACCACATTTGCCTGGGTGCGTGCGTTCAGCAAGGCGGACATCAAGCGCTTCGGAGCCGCCACCCCGCCCGACGGTCCGATACTCGCGGTGCGCGTGGCCGACCTCGGGGAGAAGGAGGCGGTGCTGGCCGAGCAGGCGAAGGGGTTCTTCACCATCCCGCACTTCGACGGGTACGCCGCAGTGCTGATCCAGCTCCGAGTGGCGACCAAGAAGGCGGTGCGGGAGTCGATCCTCGACGCCTGGCTGGCATCGGCGCCGCCGGCGCTGGCCGACGAGTACATCACGAAGCATCCGCCCCGGTAGAGGGCGTCAGAGGAGCGTCAGCAGCCGGTCTCGGCCTTGAGGGCCCGCAGGTCCGGGTGGTCGATGAAGGCCAGCGCCTGGTTCAGCGCCGCGCACTGCTCCGGCGTGGCGCTCGGGCTGCCGCCACCGGACGACGGCGAGGTCGATCCGCCGGAGGACGAGCCACCGGAGGATGGGGTGCCCGAGCCGGCGGCGGGGGCGGCGGGGTCGGACACTGTCCCGCCCGTCGCCGCCGCCGATCCACCGGCCGGGGCCTGCGCTCCGCTACCCGTCGCCGGCTCGCCGCTGCCGGCGATCCCGGTACCCGGGCTCCCCGGCGCGCCGCCGGTCGCCGCGGCCGACCCCCCGGTGGCGCCCGCAGTCCCTGTCGCCGATCCGCCGGCGGCAACCGCCGCTCCGCCGGCTCCAGGCTGGCCGGGCGCGCCCGGCGTGACGCCGGGTGTCGTCGCCACCGAGCCCTCGGTCGCCGCCGGCGTGCCCGTCGCCGGGGCATCGGCCTTGTCCGGCCCGTCGCCCCCGCCCGCGCATCCGCCCAGCGCGAGGCCGAGAACCACGGCCAGGGGCGCGGCCGCTCGCCAGGCCCGCGTCCGAGTGGTCATGCCACCACCGTAGGCGCGTCGGGCCGGCGGTCGCGACCGAGCATTCTCAGCTCAGGCGGCGGAACGCCTCAGCCCAGGTCGGTCGCCCTTCCGAACCGGTCATCGTCCATCGGACGAAACGAGTCGGACCCATCTCCGGCGACAGGTCGTCCGCGAGCCGCTGGTGGGGCTGGCCGCCGGCGAACGCGGTGAGCGCGGCATCGTCCACCCAGATGGAAAGCGTGGCGTACTGCTTGCGCAGGGGTCGGGCGAGCAGCGAGAAACCGACGAGGCCGTCGGTCCCCTCGAGCTGCTTGCGGACCGCGCTCGCACCTCGGAACAACCGCATGGTCGACGACCTGCGCAGGGGAGGGATGCTCGACGCCAGGACCACGTACTCGTGTCTGGCCTCGAGCGGCTTCAGGGACTTCCAGGGCGATCTCACGCGCCTGCGGGCGTCGCCGTCACAGTCCGGCGGTCGAAGGTCAGGCTCAGGAGGGCGACGATCGCCGTCGCGGCGACGACGAGAATGGCGATCCCGCCGGCGAGCGGGTAGTCGCCGTGCCTGTCCATCCGGCCCACCTCGGCGGTGATGCCCACGATGAGCACGGCGATGCCCGCGAGCTGGCCGGCCGCCAGCAGGGCCAGGGGCCGGCGCTGGGCCGGATCGGCGGCGGCCGCCAGCAGGGCGAACCCGGCGCCCAGGATGGTCATCCACAGCGGGAGCGCCCATGCGCCCACGAACGACAGGACCGCACCGATCGCACAGACGGCCAGCGCGGCCAGCCGCAGCCGGGGCCGGGCGCAGTCCTGGGTGGCCTGGGCCCCGACGACGAGGCTGAGCGCGGCGCCCACCGCCAGGGCCAGGGCAAAGACGGTGTACGGCGCCGCCCAGTCGTCGCCGTAGTCGACGAAGCCGTCGACGATCCCCGCGCCGGCGACCACCAGCCACGCCGCCCCGGCGACCAGCGTCATCGTTCGCACTGCGCTCCTGCTCATCGGCCCCTCCTCGTCCTGTTCTGTCCCCCCTACAGACGCACGCCGGGCTCAGCCGGGTGACAGCTCTCTGCGGACCGCCGGCGCCACCTCGCGGCCGTAGCGCTCGATGCTGTTCATCATCAGCTCGTGCGGCAGGTGGCCGGCGCTGTACTTCATGTCGAAGCGGGCCAGGCCGAGCCCCCGGGCCACGGTGACGATCTTGGCGGCCACGGTGGCCGGCGACCCGACGAACAGGGCGCCCCGGGGCCCGGCCGAGAGGTCGAACTGCGCCCGGGTCATCGCCGGCCAGCCCCGCTCGCGGCCGATGCGGGTGTGCATGGCGGAGTAGTGGGGCCACAGCTCCTCGCGGGCTTGTTCATCGGTGGCGGCGACGTGGCCGGGGCAATGGGCGCTGACCGGCTGGGTGGGCTGGCCGAACTGACCGAGGGCCCGGTGGTACAGGTCGACGAGGGGTCGGAAGCGAGCCGGCTCGCCGCCGATGATGGCGAGGGTCAGCGGCAGGCCGTGGCGCGCCGCCCGCACCACCGACTCCGGGCTGCCGCCGACGCCCACCCACGTCCGCAGGGGGGGCGACTCGACCGGCGGGTACACGCGCTGTGCCTCCAGGGGCGGCCGGGTTGTGCCCGACCAGGTGACGGCCTCTTGGCGCAGCAGGGCGGCGAAGAGGTCGAGCTTCTCCTCGAAGAGTGTCTCGTAGTCCTCGAGGGAGAACCCGAAGAGGGGAAACGATTCGATGAACGAGCCCCGGCCGAGGATCACCTCCGCCCGGCCGTTCGAGAGGGCGTTGAGGGTGGAGAAGCGCTGGAACACCCGAATGGGGTCGTCGGAGCTCAGCACGGTCACGGCCGACCCGAGGTGGATGCGAGATGTGCGGCTGGCGATGGCGGCCAGCACCACGTCGGGTGCCGAGATGGCGAAGTCAGGGCGGTGGTGCTCGCCCAGCCCGATGCAATCGATTCCCAGCTCGTCGGCGAGAACGGCCTCGTCGATGACGTTGCGGATGACCTGGGCGTGGGGGAGCGGCTGGCCGCCGGTGTCGAGGGTGACGTCGCCGAAGGTGTCGAGGCCCAGCTCGAAGAGGCCGGTCATTGGGTCACGAGCGGGTGAACGTCACCTTCCTGGTCCCGCTCGTGCACTCGTAGAACGCCTGGGGGAGGGGCTCCTGGACGCTGCGGACCCGCACGCAGCTGTAGCCCTCGACGGTGACCTGGGCCGGGCCGCCGGAGCTGGTCTGGCGGCCGGCGACGCGGACGAACGCCTCGGCCTCGGCGCACGACAGCCCGGTGGCCTTCACGCTGCTGGCCGCGTCCTCACTGTTGGGCGTGAAGCCGATGGTCTGGCAGTCGAGCGTCGCCGCGGCCCGGGCGGTGGTCGTCGACCCGACACGGGTCGTGGTGGTCGACGCCGGCGCCACCGTGGTGGTCGTCACCCCGCCGGCCGGCGCGGTGGTCGTCGCCGTCGACCCGCCGCCGCCCACGACGCCGCACGCGATGCGGTCGCCGGCGTCGCCGGTGGACAGCGTCGTGGCGTCGGGCTGGCGCACGTAGCGGGTGGGCACGTTGGCGTAGTTGTCGGGAAGTGCGTGGACGATGACGGCTCGGCCCCCCGCCGTCTGGAGGTCGGCCAGCGTGTACCGGTCGGTGGTGAAGCGGATATCGGCGGAGCGGTCGGTCATCACCAGCACGACGGGCTGGTCGCCGGCGTGGGAGGGATGGGACTGCTCGCCGAGGACCATGTGACCGCCGGCAGAGGTGAAGGCCGGCGTGCCGCGCTCGCACGTGCCGGTGGCGTGGATGTGGAAGCCGTGGAAGCCGGGCGGCAGGTTGGTGAGGCGGGCCTCGACCGTGACGCGGCTTCCCGCCTCGGTGAACGTCACCCGCCCGGCCGGCGAGCCGTCGGCGGCGATCATGTCGGCGGCGACCGCCGGCGGCGCCGTCGTCACCGTCGTCTGGGCCGCGCTGCCGTCGTCGTCATCGCCCCCACCGCACGCGGCGAGGGCAAGAGCAAGGGCGGCCATGGACAACCAGCGGTTCGGTCTCACACTGACCACAATAGGGATGCGTGTCGCGCCCCTCGGAGACGGCGGCGAGGATGGCCACGACGTAGCGTCGGCGCGGCATGCGCCTCACCCTCGGCTCCCGCAGCTACGACCTCACCACCCGCTCGGTGGTGATCGGCGTCGGGGGGGCCGCGGCGGAGATGGTCGCTCAGGGTGCGGACGTGATCGAGGTCGACGAGGGGCCGGCGCCGGCCCCCGTCTACACCACCGCCGACGAGGGCGGCCTCGGCCGGGCGCTCTCCGCCGGCGCCGGCCTCGTTCGCCTGACCGATCCCACCGCCGGTGAGCTGGCGCTGTGCGCCGCGGCCGGCGCCGCCGTCCTCGTCCCCGCCGGGGCCGCTGGCGACGCCGAGGCTGCCGGCTTCCCGCCGGACCGGATCGTGCGTGACACCTTGTTCGTTGACGTGACCGCTGCCGACTTCCCGGCTGCGGCCACTGCGGCCGGCGTCATCAGGGGCGCCCGGATCGTACGGACCACCGACGTGCGAGGCTCCCGCCGGGTGTGCGACGTTCTGGCCGCCGTGATGGAAGCCCGCTGATGCCAGCCCTTCCCGTCTACCTGGTGCGGGGCGACCAGCCGGGCCTGCTGGCCGACGCCGTGAAGCACCTGGTGGCCGAGCTGGCCGAGGGCGACGCCGGCCTCATGCCTGAGGAGCTGACCGGCGACGAATACACCGTCGGTGCGCTGGTAGACGCAGCCCAGACGCCGCCGTTCTTGGGCGCCCGGCGGGTGGTCGTGGCACGCGACGTCGGGCGGTTCGCCACCCACGACGTCGAGCCACTGGTGGCCTACCTGGCCGACCCGTTGGAAACGACGTCGCTGGTGCTGGTGGCCGGCGGGGGCCAGGTGGCGCGGCCGCTGGTTGATGCGGTCCGCAAGGCCGGCCACGTGGTCGACGCCGGCGTACCCGGTGGCCGCGGGCGGGCGACGTGGCTGGCGGCCCGGCTCAAGGAGGGCCCCGTCCGCCTCGACGCCCGGGCCGCGGCGATGGTGGGTGAGCACCTGGGCGACGACGTCGACCGCCTCGGCTCACTGCTGGAAATGCTGGCCTCAGCCCACGGGCAGGGCGCCCGGCTGGGCCCCGACGAGGTGGCGCCTCTGCTGGGCGGGGTCGGATCGGTGGCCCCGTGGGAGCTCACCGACGCCATCGACCGAGGCGAGACGGCGGCGGCCGTCACCGTGCTCCGCCGCCTGATCGGCCCCGGTGGCCGGCACCCGCTCGTGATCCTCGCCACCCTCCACAGCCACTTCGCCCGGATGCTGCGCCTCGACGGCGCCGGCGTGGCCGACGAGGCGGCGGCCGCTGCCCTGCTGGGCATGACAGGGTCGACGTTCCCTGCAAAGAAGGCCCTGCTCCAGGTGCGCCGGCTGGGTCACGAGCCGCTGGCCCGGGCCATCCACCTGCTGGCCGAGGCCGATCTGGCGCTCAAGGGCGCGGTCGATTGGCCGGCGGAAGTGGTGCTGGAAGTGCTGGTCGCCCGCCTGAGCACGGTGGGCCGGTCGGCCCGCCGGTAGGAATCGGATCGCAAGCAGAGCTTGCGATCCGAGCTTCAAGGTGCTCCGGGCGACCCGGCGAAGCCGGGATCACCCTCCGCCGTTCTTCTTGGCCGCCAGCCGAGAGTGGCCGCCTGCGGCGGCGTCAGCGGCCAGCGGCGGAAGTCCGCCTCAGCGCGCTGGTTGCGCCGCGAGCTAGGAGGCCGCCGTCTGCCGGGCGATCCGGCGCACCAGCTTCGACTTGCGGTTCGCAGCCTGGTTCTTGTGGATGATGCCCTTGGCCGCGGCCTTGTCGATCCGCTTGATGGCGGTCTGCAGGGCGGCGGTGGCCTCCTCGGGGGAGTCGGCGGCGTTGAGGGCGAGCTTCACCCGCGTCTTGATCTCGGAGCGGACTGCCTTATTGCGCAGCCGGCGCTTCTCGTTGGTCTTGTTGCGCTTGATCTGACTCTTGATATTGGCCATGCCGGAGGGACACGCTACCAGCCCATGCTGTTGCACGGCGCCGAGGGCAACGAGCTCGAGCTGGCGATCGCCGGCTACCAGTTCCCCGACGAGGCGCGCGACCCCTGGGATTCCAACTGGCTGCTGGTCTCGGTGCGGGTCCTGTCGCCGGAAGGCAGCTGGGCGGTCGACGACCCGTGCCTCACGACGTGGGAGGCCAAGCGCCTGGTGTCCTGGCTCGTCCATGCCGCGGCCCGGGAGGCCTCCGCGGCGCCAATGACCTTCACCGAGCCCAACCTCACCGTGATCGCCGGCCCGGTGGCCGGCGATCCCAATGCGGTGCACGTCCGGGCCAGCTTCGCTCTGGAGCTGCGGCCGCCGTGGGCCCGCACGGCGGCGGGGAGCGACAACCTCACCGTCGATCTCATCGTGCGACGCGGCGACCTGGCCCGGGCCGCTGCGTCGCTCCTTTCGGATCTCGTCGAGCTCCCTCAGCGCGGCGACGACCCGACACTCTGACCGGACCGTTCGAGATCGGCGAGGTCATCGCCCCAGACCGGCGACGACTCGACCCTGATGCGGGGGATGATCCGGTCGAGCCAGCGGGGGAGCCACCAGTTGGCCTGGCCCAGGAGCTCCATGGTGGCCGGGACCAGCACGATGCGGACCAGGGTGGCGTCGACGGCGACGGCCACCGCAAGGCCCAGGCCGATGAGCTTCAGCTCCCGCACGTCGGAGAGGACGAACGTGCCGAAGACGCTGACCATGATGGCCGCGGCGGCGGTGATGACCCGGGCCGTCGACGTCAGGCCCTCGACCACGGCCTCGGCGTTGTCGCCGGTGCGATCGTAGGCCTCCCGCACCGCGCTGAGCAGGAACACCTCGTAGTCCATCGACAGGCCGAACACGATGGCGAAGAGCATCATCGGCGCCCACGGTTCGATGGGGGCGTGGCCGCTGACGCCGAGCAGCTCGCCGGCCCACCCCCACTGGAACACCATCACCAGCACGCCGTAGGCGGCGCCGATCGAGAGCAGGTTCATCAGTACCGCCTTCAGGGGCACCAGCACCGACCGGAAGACGCCCAGCAGGAGCAGGAACGACAGGGCCAGCACCGAGCCGATGAACCACGGCAGCCGCCGGCCGATCACCTCGGCGAAGTCGATCCCGCCGGCGGTCTGGCCGCCGAGGCGCACCTCCAGGCCGGTGTTGGCGGTGGCGAGCGGCACGACGTCGGAGCGGAGCCGGCGCAGGAGGTCGACGGTGGCGTCGTCCTGCGGGCCGGTCACCGGGACGAGCTGGGCGATCGCCGCATGCACGGAATCCGAAGAGAAGCCGGGCGAAACCGACGCCACGCCGGCCTGCTTCCGAAGCTCGCCGAGCACCATGTCGACGGCGCCGGCCGCGCCCGGAGCGCTGGTGTCCATGACCACGGCGATGGGGCCGGTGGAGCCGGCGCCGAAGCCCGCCTCCAGCAGGTCGTGGGCCTGGCGCGTCGTGGAGGTCGTGGGCCCGTTGCCCTCATCCGCGAAGCCGAGCTGCATGGCGAACGCCGGCGCCGCCGCCAGCAGGAGGACAACCAGACCGGCGCCGGCCACGGCCGCCGGCCGGCGCTGGACGAAGCGGGCCCACCGGGCCCACAGGCCGCCGGCGGCGGAGGGCGACCGCCGGCGGCCGATGTGGAGGCTGTCGATGCGCCGGCCGACGATACCGAGCAGGGCCGGGACCAGGGTGACGGCGGCCAGCACCGCGACCAGCACCGCGCACGACGTCCCCACCGCCAGGCCATGCAGGAACGAAAGGCCCATGACGAGCATGCCGAGCAGGGAGATGACGACGGTGCAGCCGGCGAAGACGACGGCCCGGCCGGCGGTGCCCATGGCCTCGGCCACTGCGTCCTCCCGCGCCGCCCCCCGCCCGACAGCGGCCCGGTACCGGGTGAGGATGAACAGGGCGTAGTCGATACCCACGCCGATGCCGATCATGGCCGCCACCTGGGGCGTGAACGATGCCGTGTCGAGCACGTTGGCCCACAGGCTGACGCCGGCCATGGCGATGCCCACGCCGACCACCGCGGTCAGGATGGGCACACCGGCAGCGACGACGGAGCCGAAGGCGACGACCAGGATCAGCGCCGCGGCGAGGAGCCCGAACAGCTCGCTGGCGGGCATCTCGCCCTCCGCGAACCAGCCGCCGGAGAGCTCGATTGCCACGCCGGCGTCACGCACCGGGTCGACCAGGCGCTTGATGCCGGCGACGGACTCGAGGATCGCCGCCTCCTCCTGGCCGCCGGCGAAGGTGACCTCGGCCTGGGCGATCCGGCCGTCGGGCGCCACCTCCAGCGTTCCGACCCTGGCCACGCCGGGCACGGTCGCCACCGACGCGAGGAGAGCATCGACCCGACCCCGGTCACGGGAGACGTCGCCGATGACGATGGCCCCCGACTCGCCGCTGCGAGCGGGGAACTCCCGGGCCAGGATGTCCTGGGCGGCCTGGGAATCGGTCCCCGGCAGGCTGCCCTGTGACGACCACTTGCCGGCGAAGCTGGAGCCGAGAGCGCTGATGGCGACGAGCACGAAGAGCCAGACTCCGAGCGTGCGCCACTTGCGGCGGAAGCACGAGCGCGCGACGGAAGAGAGCATTTGGGAACCTCCTGCGGTTGTTGAGCCGGGTTCGGCTACGTGGGTGACAGGTAACGAACGGTGACGCTGCCGCCGCTGGAGTGGGCGGTGATGCGGCGGGTCGACGTGGGGTCGGTCCGCACCTGGGTGCGGGCGGAGCCGCCGCTGGAGGTGGCGTCCACCCGGTAGGGGATGGGGCCGTCGGGCAGCTCGACGGTCACGCTGCCGCCGCTCGAGCGGATGTCGACGGTGTCGGGGGCGACGGTGGATCGCACCCGGACGCTGCCGCCGCTGGAGCGGACCTTGACGTCGCCGGCCCTCGCCGCCTCCACGCTGACCGATCCGCCCGAGGAAGCGATGTCGAGGACCGGACCGCTGCCGACGACGGTGATGCTGCCGCCGGATCTCTGCACGCGCAGGCCGGCGTCGAGGCCGTCGGCCCGGAAGCTCCCGCCGCCCCCGCGGGCATCGACATCGACGCCGGCCGGCACCTCCACCTCGAGCTCCACCCGGCACCAGCCGAGGGGACGGCCGCAGTCGGCCTCGACGACGAGCCGGTCGCCCTCCCTGCGCTCGGAGTAGGACGGCCTGGTCAGGCCCCGCGTCTCCTTGCGGTCGATGCGGAGCGTGGCGTCGGGGCTGGGCCGGAGGCGGATGCTGCCGGCGTCGTTGTCGACGACGACGCGGCGGACGGCCTGGAACGTGGTCGTCGTCTCGTCGGTGGACCGGGCCAGAAGGCTGACCACCTGGAACGTCCCGAACACCAGAGTCAGGGCGGCGGCGATGGCGCCGATCACCAGCCACGTCCTGCGGCTCATCCGTCTCCTTCCAGCCACCGGAGCACGGCCAGGACCCGCCGGTTGTCGTCACCGGTGGCGGGCAGGTCGAGCTTGGTGAAGATCGAGTTGACGTGCTTCTCCACCGCGCCGGCGCCGACGACGAGCGCCTTGGCGATGGCGGCGTTGGTCCGGCCCTCGGCCATGAGGCCCAGCACCTCGCGCTCCCGGGCCGTCAGGCGCTCGAGCGGGTCGCGCCGGCGGGTCCGGGCCAGCAGCTGGGCCACGACCTCGGCGTCGAGCGCGGTGCCGCCGGCCCCCACCCGGCGGACGGCGTCGGTGAAGTCGGCCACGTCGGCCACCCGGTCCTTGAGCAGGTAGCCGATGCCGGCGGTGTCGCCGGCCAGCAGGTCGGCGGCGTAGCGCTCCTCGACGTACTGGGAGAGGACGAGGATGGCGACCGCCGGCTGGCGTTCCCGGATGGTGAGGGCGGCCCGCAGGCCGTCGTCGGTGAGGGTGGGCGGCATGCGGACGTCGACCACGGCCAGGTCCGGGTGGAGCCGGCCCACGACGTCGACGAGTGAGGTGGCGTCGCCGACGGCGGCGACCACGTCGAAGCCGGCGTCGGCGAGCAGGCGGGTGATCCCGGCCCGGAGCAGCACGCTGTCCTCGGCGATGACTATGCGCATGACAGCTCCGCGAGGATCGTCGTCGGCCCACCGGTGGGGCTGATGACCCGCAGCCAGCCGCCCACCGCCTCCACCCGCTCGCCCAGGCCGGCCAAGCCGGTGCCACGGTCGGGGTCGGCGCCGCCCACGCCGTTGTCGGTGACCTCGATCACCAGCCGTTGCCCGGAGCCGGCGATCGACACTGTCGCCCGGGTGGCCCGGCTGTGACGGGCCACGTTGACCAGGGCCTCGGACACCACGAAGTACGCCGTGCTCTCGACCGCCGCCGGCGGCCGGGTGGGCAGGTCCACGCTGAGGTTGACGGGCACGGGGAAGCGGGACACCACGGCGGATAGGGCGGCGTCGAGTCCGCGGTCCTCGAGGATGGCCGGATGGATGCCGCGGACGAGGTCACGGAGGTCGGTGAGGGCGCGCTTGGCCTCCTCGTGGGCCTCGGCGACCAGGCGGGCCGCCTCCACGGGGTCGGAGTCGAGCTTCTCGCGGGCCTGGCCGAGGTCCATGGCCAGGGCGACGAGCCGCTGCTGGGCGCCGTCGTGCAGGTCGCGCTCGATGCGCCGGCGCTCGGCCTCGCCGGCGTCGACGGCGGCGGCCCGGCTGGCCTCCACCCTGGTGAGACGGGCCGACAGCTGGGCCACGCTGGCCTTGGGTTGCAGCAACGACGTCGCCACCCAGCGGTCGAGCGACGCCAGGGCCCGGACGACCCAGGGCGCGGAGGCCAGCAACGACAGCCCCACGATCGCCAGCGGCAAGGCGGCCACCGCGCCGCCCACGTCGAACAGTCCGAAGCTCGCGCCCTCCGGCAGCGACCGGACGTAGGCCGGCAGCGCCACGAGGGCCAGCCCGCCGGAGATGACACCCGCGGCCACGGCGCAGGTCACGCACCCGAGCGGGAACATCACGAGCAGGTAGACGATCTCCTTCAACCGGGCCGGCGACTTCAGCCGCTCTACGAACCGGCCCCACCAGCTTCCCGCCGCCGGCGGCGGGTAGGGGTCGGCGAGGCCGAGCTGAAGGAGGGCGGCCAGCCGGCTCCGCTCCAGCCGCCCGAGCCACCCGGCGGCGGTGAAGAGCAGCCAGACCACGGGGACCGCGAGCGGCGCGACGACTGCGAGCCCGAGCGATGTGGCCAGGAGCGTCACGATCACGACGAAGGTCACCGTCCCGATCGGCAGGTCGAGGCAGAGGTGCGCCAGCTCCCGCCACGTCCTGGCGTCACGCCAGGGTCGGAGGAGGGCGGCGACCATGGGTCAACCGTAGGGAGACGGGGGCCGGCCGACCATCCTGCTGCCCCACCACCGCCGGCGGGGGGAAACCCCCGCTAGGCGGGGAGGGAGAACCGCAGCGGCTGACCGCCGACGACCAGGTCGATGGCGCCGGCGGCCTTGACGACGGTGCCGGCGGCGAAGTCATGCAGCTCGAACGTCGAGGGCCGGTCGACCAGCAGGTACTTCTCTGCACCACCGAGCCGGTAGTCGGCCAGCTTCCGGCTGCGGTCGACGCCTCGAGTGGAGAGGGAGGCGATCTCGACCACCAGTAGGGGAGGAGGGTCGAAGTGGAGATCGTCGGCCCGCTGCCAGCCGGGGCGCAACACGAGCAGGTCAGGCACCATCAGGTACCCGGTCCCCCCCGGGACGGTCCACGGGTACCCGTTGATCGACACCACGTGGGTGAGTTGCGCAAAGGCCTGGCGCGCTAGCGCCGAAGCGATTCCTTCGTGCTCGTCGTCGCCAGGTGACACGATCGGGCTTCCCCACGGGTCGAGTTCCAGGTGGGCGACGCCGAAAGCGTCGCGAAGCCAGTCGAGGTCCTCGGCTGTGTAGCCCGATGTGGCCGGGTTTGCCATGGGTCTCAGCCTACGCCTCCGCTGAGACGTTGCTGCCTCGTCGCTGCTGCGACAATGACTACAGCCATGATCGACCCG
Organism: uncultured Acidimicrobiales bacterium; assembly: GCA_964479465.1. GTDB lineage: Bacteria > Actinomycetota > Acidimicrobiia > Acidimicrobiales > AC-14 > CADCTB01. The sequence goes on along the minus strand of CAYZMG010000041.1, from coordinate 4,850 downwards.
TCGCGCATCCGCAACCTCTCCATCATCAGCCACATCGACCACGGGAAGACGACACTGTCGGACCGCATCCTCGAGCTGACCGGGGCGGTCGACGCCCGGGACATGCGGGCCCAGTACCTGGACTCCATGGACCTGGAGCGGGAGCGGGGCATCACGATCAAGGCCCAGAACGTCCGGCTGAGCTGGAAGGACTTCGTCATCCACCTCATCGACACCCCTGGCCACGTCGACTTCGGCTACGAGGTTTCCCGGTCGCTGGCCGCCTGCGAGGGGGCGATCCTGCTGGTCGACGCCACCCAGGGCATCGAGGCTCAGACCCTGGCCACCTGCTACCAGGCCATGGAGCACGACCTGGAGATCGTCGCCGCGGTCAACAAGATCGACCTGGCCTGGGCCGAGCCCGAGCGGGTGGCGGGGGAGATCGAGAAGGTCCTCGGGATCGACGCGTCCACCGTCCTGCGCATCAGCGGCAAGACCGGCGAGGGAGTGCCCGAGCTGCTCGACGCGGCCATGGAGCGCATCCCCGCCCCCAAGGGCGACCTCGACGCCCCCCTCCGGGCCCTGATCTTCGACAGCTACTACGACCAGTACCGGGGAGTCATCAGCGCCATCAGAGTCATGGACGGACGGATCACGACGGGCGCCAAGCTGCGGTTCATGCAGGCCGGCGCCAGCCACGAGGCCGACGAGATCGGCGCCCGCACGCCCGTTCCTGTCCCGCTGGCCGACCTGGGCCCCGGTGAGGTCGGCTACCTCATCGCCGGCGTCAAGGACGTGGGGGAGGCCCGCTCGGGCGAGACCGTGACCACGGCGGCGAGGCCGGCGGAGGATGCCCTCCACGGCTACGAGGACCCCAAGCCCATGGTCTTCTGCGGCCTGTACCCGGTGGAGGGCGACGACTTCGCCGCCCTGCGCGACGCTCTGGAGAAGCTGCGGCTGAACGACTCCTCCTACACCTACCAGCCCGAGAGCTCCGGGGTCCTCGGCTTCGGCTTCCGCTGCGGCTTCCTCGGCCTGCTGCACATGGAGATCGTCCGGGAGCGCCTCGAGCGGGAGTTCGGCCTGGCCCTCATCGCCACCGCACCGTCGGTCGAGTACCTGGCCCATCTGACCAACGGCAAGGTCGTCGAGGTCGACAACCCCTCCGAGATGCCGCCGCCGAACCAGGTCGACTTCATCGAGGAGCCCATCTTCGTTGCCACCCTCCTCCTCCCGTCGTCCTACACCGGCACGGTCATGGAGCTGTGCCAGAACCGCCGGGGCGAGCTGCAGAAGCTCGAGTACCTGTCGCCCGAGCGGGTCGAGCTGATCTACCGCATCCCCCTGGCCGAGGTGGTCATCGACTTCTTCGACCAGCTGAAGAGCCGGACCAAGGGCTACGCCAGCCTCGACTACGAGCTGTCCGGCTACGAGCGCAGCGAGCTGGTGAAGGTCGACATCCTCCTCAACGGGGTGCCCGCCGACGCCTTCAGTGCCATCCTCCACCGGTCCAAGGCCGACGAGTACGGCCGCAAGATGACCGAGAAGCTCAAGGAGCTGATCCCCCGCCAGCAGTACGACGTTCCCATCCAAGCGGCCCTCGGGAGCCGAATCATCGCCAGGACGACGGTGAAAGCCATGCGGAAGGACGTCATCGCCAAGTGCTACGGCGGTGACATCACCCGCAAGCACAAGCTGCTGGACAAGCAGAAGGAGGGCAAGAAGCGGATGAAGTCGATCGGCCGGGTCGAGGTGCCCCAGGAGGCCTTCGTCTCCGCCCTCAAGCTCGACGACTGACCGTTGGCGGCTGTCCTGTGGTTCCGGCGGGACCTGCGGCTCGGCGATCATCCTGCGCTCACAGAGGCTGCCGGCGCCGGCCCTGTCGTCGGGCTGTTCGTGCTGGACCCGGCGCTACTCGGCCCGGCGGGAGCGCCCCGCACGGCGTTCCTGCTCCGGAGCCTGCGGGCGCTGGAGGAGTCGATGGGCGGCCGGCTGGTGGTGCGCGCCGGCGACCCGGTCGACGTCGTGCCGGCGGTGGCGGTCGAGGCCGGCGCCCGCCGGGTCTACGCCTCATGGGACGGCGGGCCCTACGGAAGCACCAGGGACGACCGGGTCGCCGACGCCCTGGGAGACGAGGAGCGAGCACTGGCGCTCGTCGGATCCCCCTATGCCGTGAATCCGGGCGAGGTCCTCTCCAAGGACGGCGCCCCGTACAAGGTGTTCAGTCCCTTCTCCCGGGCCTGGCAGGCCCATGGTTGGGGCCAGCCGGTGCCCGAGGTGGCCGTCTCGTGGCACGCAGGTCTTCCAACTGACGGCATCCCCGACGACCCTCCCGTCGACGCCGCGCTCCCGCCGGCCGGCGAGGCGGCGGCGCTGGCCCGGCTGGAGGCTTTCCTCGCCGGCCCGGTCGACGACTACGCCGAGCGCAGGGACCGCCCGGCCGACGACGCCACCAGCCGCCTGTCGCCGTACCTCAAGTACGGCTGCATCCATCCCCGCACCGTCCTGGTCCGGCTCGGCCGCTCGAAGTCTCACGAGAAGCTGCGAAGCGAGCTGGCGTGGCGGGAGTTCTACGCCGACGTGCTGTGGCACCACCCGGAGTCGGCCCGCCACGCCCTTCGGCCGGCCATGGCGGAGATGCCGCTGGACGCCGGCAAGGCGGCCGACGAGCGGTTCCGGGCCTGGACGGAGGGGCGCACGGGCTTCCCGCTCGTCGACGCCGGCATGCGCCAGCTGCTCGGGGAGGCGTGGGTGCACAACCGGGTGCGGATGGTCGTGGCCAGCTTCCTCGTCAAGGACCTTCACATCGACTGGACCCGGGGCGCCCGGTGGTTCATGGAGCGGCTGGTCGACGGCGACCTGGCGTCGAACAACCACGGCTGGCAGTGGGTCGCCGGCACCGGCACCGACCCCGCCCCCTATTTCCGGGTCTTCAACCCCGTCACCCAAGCCAAGGTGCACGACCCGGCCGGTGATTACGTGCGCCGGTGGGTGCCGGAGTTGGCGTCGGTGGCGGGCGGCGCCGTCCATGAGCCCTGGAAGCAGCCCGGCGGCGTGCCCGCTGGCTACCCGGAGCGCATCGTCGACCACGCCGCCGAGCGGGCCGAGGCACTTTTTCGCTACGAATCGCTCAAGTTCCGGAACTGACCTGCCGATAGGTATCTGATAGCGGGTGGTTTCTACGCGCAGTCGAAAGGGGGACGTTGGACCAGGCAAGACCAGAGGCGCAGCGCAGCATGCGCTGGCTGGCCTGGGGTGCCGCCTGCCTCGTGCTCGTGGGCGTGGTGGCCGCCGGCGTCCTCGTGGCCGACGGCGACCGACCTGGCCGAGCCGTGGTGAGTGCCGCCGGCGGCCAGTCCGGCAACGTCGACGTGACCTCGACGGTGACGGTGACGCTCCCCGTCGAATCCTCGACGCCGCAGAGCACCGTGGCCACGACCACGACCCTGCCGAAGGCGGCGGTCGACGTGCTCAACGCCATCGCCGGCAGCACCACGACCACCCGCCGGCCGGCGACCACGACGACGACCCTCCCGCCGCCGGCGACGACAACGACCGTGCCGACCCCCACGACCGCCCCCACCACCTCCACGACCGTTCCTGCCCCGTTCACCGCCGATCTGGTGAACGAACACCCGCAGGCGGTCGTGCTGATCGTGAACGGCCGGAACGTTCCCCTCACGCCGACCCAGACCCTCCTCGACGTCGAGCTGCCCTTTTCCCTACGCGGTGATCTGGTCCAGGTGCGTCTCGCCGAGGACGGCAAATGTGGCGTCAGCGACTCGGGTGTGATCTTCAAGCCCGGGGGCAGGTACCGGATCGCCATCGTGGAGAGCGAGATCATGTGCAAGGACTTCGCCAGCGGCATCCCGGTCCTTAGGATCGACCCGAAGTGACGGTCCGCCGGCGCTCCTCCAGGAACCGGCGCTCGGCTGCGTTGGTGACCAGGGCCAGCGCCTCGTCGTAGGCGGCAGCCGCCTCCTCGTCCCGGCCGAGCCGGCGGAGCAGGTCGGCCCGGGTGGCGTGAAACAGGTGGTAGCCCGGAAGGTCGAGCGGGTCGACGGCGGCCAGCGCCGGCCCCGGCCCTTCGACCTCGGCGACCGCCACGGCCCGGTTGAGGGCCACGACGGGAGTGGGGGCGATGGCGAGCAGTTGGTCGTAGAGCTGGAGGATCTGGGCCCAGTCGGTGCCTGTCTCGGTGGTGGCGTCGCTGTGCACGGCGTTGACCGCGGCCTGGAGTTGGTAGGGCCCCGGCTGGTTGCGGCGCAGGCAGGCCCTGACCAGGTCGTGGCCCTCGGCGATGAGAGCGCCGTCCCACAGGGAGCGATCCTGGTCGGCGAGCAGGACGAGCGAGCCGTCGGCGGCGGTGCGGGCCGCCCGGCGTGACTCAGTGAGCAGCAGCAGGGCCAGGAGGCCGATGACCTCGGGCTCGTCGGGCATGAGACCGGCCAGCAGGCGGGCCAGGCGGATGGCCTCGGCGCAGAGGTCGGAGCGCACAAGGGCGTCGCCGGCGGTGGCGGTGTAGCCCTCGTTGAAGATCAGGTAGATGACTTCGAGGACGGAGGCGAGGCGCGCCGCGCGCTCCGGCCCGCGCGGGATCTCGAACGCCTCGCCGGAGGCGCCGAGTGTCTTCTTGGCGCGGACGATGCGTTGCGCGATGGTCGGCTCGCTGCTCAGGAAGGCGCGCGCGATCTCGTCGGTCGTCAGGCCGCCGATCAGGCGCAGTGTCAGTGCGGCGCGGGCGTCGCGCGACAGCATCGGGTGGCAGGCGATGAACATGAGGGATAAAAGTTCGTCGCCGATCTCGTCGTCCAGCGCCGCCTCGATGTCCGGGTGCTCTTCCTCGGCCAGATCCTGGAGGATTTCCGCAT
>CAYZMG010000040.1:0-36222 GCA_964479465.1 uncultured Acidimicrobiales bacterium | reverse complement strand
CCGCACGTCAGAGCGATCTCTGCTTCCAGCTCGCTCGACACCGGCTCCCGGTTGCACTCTTCCACCGAGTCCATTGTACCAAACACACGTTCGATTCGCCAGGGTATTTTCGATGTTCCAGCCAGAAAGCGCAGGCGAGATTGCCGACCGTTTGGTGCGCCGGGATCAGGACTAACCGGCGGCGAAGACCTCGAGCTGGATGTTGTCGGGGTCGCGGAAGGTGATCATCCCGCCGGCGCCGCCGGCGGTGGGCTTGACGTCGGAGTGCTCCACCCCGAGATCCTGGAAACACTGCTTGAAGTCGTGGATGTCGTCGATGGATGGCACCACGAAGGACACGTGATCCATGCCCGTCCGGCGCTCGTCGAACGCGTCGCCGGAGCCCGCCTCGTGGGCGGTGAGGGTGAGCGTGATGCCGGCGTCGGGCTGGCGGAGCCGGTTGCGAAGGAATCCTTCACCCTCCACGTTGGCGACGACCTCGAAGCCGAGCACCTCGCAGTACCATGCGGTGCTCCGGTCCAGGTCGGTTACCGACAGGCTGAGGTGGGAATAGGCGGCGAGCGTGGGCACCCAAGACAATCTAACGGCGGCCGAGGCGTACCCTCGCAGGAGCATGGCCCTTGACCGACCTCCTCCGAGTCGGGCCCGGATGCTCGGGCGCGCCCTGATGAAGCGTTGCGCGCTGTGCGGCGCCGGCAGGCTCTTCACCGGGTGGTTCCGAATGAAGGAACGGTGCCCCGGCTGCGGGTACGTGTTCGAGCGGGAGGAGGGGTTCTTCCTCGGCGCCTACGTCATCAACCTCGCCGTCGCCCAGGGCATGGTCATCCTGCTGGCTGTCGTGCCGCTCATCGTGCGCCTAGCCGGCGACCCGAACGCCAGCATCGCGCCCTTCGTCGTGGGCGGGGTCATCGGCGCCGTCGCCGCCCCGATGATTTTCTATCCCTGGTCGAAGGCCATCTGGACGGCCTTCGACCTCATGCTGCGCCCCGTGCACATGACGGAGCCGGCCGACCGGCGATAGCGCTACTCGCCGCCGGCGTGGGGAAGCGCGCCAACCGGCACGTCTCCGTTCCGGTGCCAGATGGTGCGCTGGGCGAAGGGGATCTCGATGCCGGCGTCGTCGAAAGCGCCCTTGATGCGGGCCCGAAGCTGGCGGGTCACCTTGAACTGGTCGTTGGGTGCCGTCTTCAGGACGAGACGGATGGTGATGCCGTCCATGCCGAGATCCTCGACCCCCCAGACCTCTGGCTCCGACAGGATGGATTCCGCATAGGCCGGGTCGTCGCACATCGACTGGGCCGTTCGCGTGATGACTTCGGTGGCGTGGGCGATATCGGTCTGGTAGCTCACGCCGATATCGAGGAGCGCTCGCGACCACAGCTGCGACTTGTTCCCGACGCGCTCGATGTGCCCATTGGGCAGGTGCCAGACGGTTCCGTTGACGTCACGGATCCGGGTGGTGCGCAGGCCGATGGACTCGACGGTGCCGGTGGCGGGGCCGGCGTCGATGATGTCGCCGACGCCGTACTGGTCCTCGATGAGCATGAAGATCCCCGAGAGGAAGTCGCGCACCAGGTTCTGGGCGCCGAATCCCAGCGCCACACCGACGATGCCGGCGCCGGCGATGAGCGGGCCGAGGTTGAGGCCCAGCTCGGAGAGGGCCATGAGGGCGGCGATCGTCCAGACCGTGGCCGACACCGCGCTGCGGATCAGGGCGGCGACGGTCTCCACCCGGCGGGCCTTGCCGTTGATGAGCCGTCCGAACAGCCGGCTCAGGATCCGCCGGACCAGGAACGCCACGACGAAGATGAAGGCGATCTTGGCCGGCGTGACCACGATGGTGTCGGAGAGCTGGGCCAGGACGGCATTGCCGGTCGAGCGGTAGATGCTGAGACAGAGCGAGCTGGCTTCGCCAGCCGGTCCACAGGGCAGCGTTCCGGGCTCGGCCGCCGCGGGTGCGACCTGGGCCAGCACCGAGAGCAGGGTCAGGGGCATGGGTTACGTCCTCCCGCGGAAAGTCGCGGTCTAGGAGAAGGGATCGCCCCCGACGACACAGGGGGCAACCGCGTCACCCTAGCGCGGGGTGTCCCCCGCAAATCCAGTCTTTCGGGTCAGCGCTTGGCCGGCGCCGGCTTCAGGTACCGACCGTCGACGAGGTTGCGCTCGTCTCCGTTGTCGAACCGGACCCGGTAGCGGATCCACGACAGCCCGCTCACCTGGATCACCCTCCCGGGGGTGCCCGCCGGGATGCCGGCGACGTCCTCGGCCGTCACCACTCTGTCCCGCAGGGAGTACTCGGTGTCGGCCATGGCGCCGACGGTAGCTCCCGGACCGGGAACAGGAGCGGTTCTGGATCTGTTCTAGATCTCGCTATGGACACAATCCGCCCAAACGGCGCCAGTACCTCGGTCCTGCCCCTCCTACCCCTCGCCACCGGCGTGGTGCTTCCCGGCATGGTGGTCACGATGGCCATCGAGAGCGAGGAAGCCAAGGCCGCCATCGAGGCCTCCGAGTCTTCCGAAGGTCGCATCCTCCTCGTTCCCCGCCTCGACGGGCGCTACGCCCGGGTCGGCACCGTCGCCAAGGTGGAGGACTCCGGCGAGCTACCCAGCGGCCTGCGGGCCGTCGTGGTGCGGGGCCTGCACCGGGCCACGGTCGGCGTCGGCGTCCCGGCGCCGGCGGGGTCCGCCCTCTGGGTGCAGGCCGAACCGGCCAGCACCGACGTCGAGCCGTCATCCCGAGCCCGGGAGCTGGCCCGTGAGTACCGCGCCGTCGTCGAGAACATCCTCGACTACCGCGGCGCCGGCGGCCTGGCCGAGGCCCTGCGCGGCATCACCGACCCCGGCACCATGGCCGACACCGCCGGCTACTCGCCCGACCTGTCCTTCGAGCAGAAGCTCGAGGTGCTCGAGACCGTCGACGTGGAGGCCCGGCTCGAGAAGGTCCTGGCCTGGGCCCGCGACACCCTGGCCGACCTGACGCTCAAGGAGCGCATCCAGACCGACGTCGCCGACGGCATGGAGAAGACCCAGCGGGAATTCCTGCTCCGCCAGCAGATGGCCGCCATCCGCAAGGAGCTGGGCGAGGACGGCGACGGCGAGGGCGTCGTCGCCGAGTACCGCGCCAAGCTCGACACACTGCCCGAGGCCACCCGCGCCGCCGTCGAGCGCGAGCTCGACCGGTTCGAGCGCACCAGCGAGCAGAGCCCCGAACACGGCTGGATCCGGACCTGGCTCGACACCGTCTTCGAGATCCCGTGGGGCAAGAAGTCCGACGACAGCCTCGACGTCGCCGACGCCCGCGCCATCCTGGATGCCGACCACACCGGCCTGGAGGACGTGAAGGACCGCATCATCGAATACCTCGCCGTCCGCAAGCTCCGGGCCGAGCGCGGTCTGTCGCCCGTCAGCGGTCGCGGCTCGGGCGCCATCATCGCCCTGGTGGGCCCTCCCGGGGTGGGCAAGACGTCCCTCGGCGAGTCCGTCGCCCGGGCCCTCGGGCGCTCCTTCGCCCGGGTGTCGCTGGGCGGCGTGCGCGACGAGGCCGAGATCCGTGGTCACCGCCGCACCTACGTCGGCGCCCAGGCCGGCCGCATCGTCCGCGCCCTGCGCGAGGCCGGCACCATGAACCCCGTCTTCATGCTCGACGAGGTCGACAAGCTGGGCAGCGACTGGCGGGGCGACCCGTCCTCGGCCCTGCTGGAGGTGCTCGACCCGGCGCAGAACCACACGTTCAAAGACCACTACCTCGAGGTCGACCTCGACCTGTCCGACGTCCTGTTCATCGCCACGGCCAACGTGTTCGACACCATCCCCGGCCCCCTCCTGGACCGCATGGAGATCATTTCCCTGGACGGCTACACCGAGGACGAGAAGGTGGCCATCGCCCGCGACCACCTGCTGGCGCGCCAGCTGGAGCGCAACGGCCTGTCGGCCGAGGAGGTCACCTGTACCGACGACGCCCTGCGCCTGGTGGTGACCGACTACACCCGGGAGGCCGGCGTGCGGAACCTCGAGCGCGAGCTCGGCAAGGTCCTGCGCAAGGTGGCCACCCGGCTGGCTTCGTCCACGCTCACCGCCCCGGTCACCGTCGACCGTGACGACGTCCGGACCTACCTGGGCCGGCCGAAATACTTCTTCGAGGCCGCCGACCGCACCGCCGTTCCAGGTGTCGCCACCGGTCTTGCCGTCACCGGGATGGGCGGCGACGTGCTGTTCATCGAGGCCACGTCGTTGCCGGCGGCGTCCGGCTTGCCGGCGCTCACCCTCACGGGACAGCTGGGCGACGTGATGAAGGAGTCGGCCGAGATCGCGCTGTCCTACGTGCGGGGCCACCTCGACGTCGACCCCGACAAGCGCTACCACCTGCACGTGCCCGCCGGCGCCGTCCCCAAGGACGGGCCCTCGGCCGGCGTGACCATGGTCACCGCCCTGGCCAGCCTGCTGTCGGGCCGGCCGGTGCGGGCCAGCGTGGGCATGACCGGCGAGGTCACCCTCCAGGGCCGGGTGCTCCCCATCGGTGGCGTGAAGCAGAAGGTGCTGGCCGCCGACCGGGCCGGGCTGACCACCGTGTTCCTGCCCGAGCGCAACGGCGCCGACCTCGACGACGTGCCCGAGGCCGTCCGTGAGCGCATGACGTTCCACCTGGTCAGCGACGTCGCCGACCTGCTGGCGCTGGCGCTGGAGCCGGCGGTCGAGGAGCCCGCGGCCTGAGTCCCCCACCGTTCTGGCTGCAGTTACCCACCGTATGCGCGGGTAACTGCAGCCGGTTGCGGAGGGGTTACTTGACCGTGATCTCCCCGAACATGCCCTGGGTCACGTGGGGCGGGCCGGCGCCGGGGATGTTCGGCGGGCCGTCACCGGGCGGGGCATCGAGGTACGCCTGCGGGTCGACGCCGGTCGGGATGAAGCAGAGGACCGCGTAGCGACCCTTCTGGGTGACCTTGCCGTCGCCCACGGCCTTGATCATGTCGCCGCCGCCCGGGGGGGCGATGAGGACCATGACCGGCTCGCCGCTTCCGAAGACGGCTTGCTGCTCAGAATCCGGAAGGGCGACCAGCTGGCTGACGGGCCGCTTCTCCTCGTCGGGGATGCGGATGACGATCATCTCGTGCAGCTCCTTGGTGGAGGAGTTCGTCAGCTTGAACTCGGTGCCGGCGTCGACTTCCTCGGGCAGGTTCTGGAAGCTGTAATCGGCGGCAGTCACCGTCTTGATGCCGTCTCCGCCACCGCACGCGGCGGCGAGCATGGCCATCGCCGCAATAGCGCCGCCCGCAAAGCGGCGCGGGGTCTTTGTCGTCATCTCGTTCCTTTCAGTTCTGGCCCGGCTCCCCACCGTGGCTTGCGAAGAAGGTACGGCGATCCGACCGAGACGGCGATGGTGGTAGCCGGTGTCCTTGCGGGTGGCAACACCCCCTTGAGTAGGGTGCCAGCCGTGCCCATCAGGCTTGTGCTCGCCGAGGACAACTACCTGCTCCGGGAGGGCATGAGCCGGTTGATCGAAGCCCAGCCCGAGCTTGAGCTGGCCGAGGTGTGCGAGGACTTCGACTCGCTGCTCGCGGCCATCGAGGCCCACCGGCCCGACGTCGTGCTCACCGACATCCGGATGCCGCCGACGGGCACCAACGAGGGAATCCGTGCTGCGGCACACCTGCGCACGGTCCTCCCCGACGCCGGCGTGGTGGTGCTCAGCCAGTATGCCGACCCCGAGTACGCCCTCCAGTTCCTCGAGAACGGGTCCCGCGGCCGGGGCTACCTCCTGAAGGAGCGAGTCTCGGACATCGACCAGCTCCTGGCCGCCATACGCGAGGTGGCCCGTGGCGGCTCGGTGATCGACCCCAAGGTGATCGACGCCCTGGTCGCGGCCCGCTCCCGCACACCTTCGCCGCTGCGCGAGCTGACCGTTCGGGAGTCCGAGGTGCTCTCCGAAATGGCGCAGGGCAAGAACAACGCCGCCATTGCCGCCGCCCTCGTGCTCTCCGAGCGGGCGGTCGAGAAGCACATCAACTCGCTGTTCTCCAAGCTCGGCCTCTCCGAGGAGCGCGACGTGAGCCGGCGGGTCAAGGCCGTGCTGTTGTTCCTCGCCGACCGGGGTGGTTGACCGCACCCACCCGGGGGGGGGTTGGCACCCTGTCGATGGACCGGGCGCCCATGCAAGGATGACCCCGAGATGGACGATGCGGCCGTATCGGTCCTGATCGTGGACGATCAGGCGCCCTTCCGCCGTGCCGCCGCGGCGGTCGTCCGGGTGACGGGCGGCTTCGAGATCGTCGGCGAGGCCGAGTCCGGTGAGGAGGCGGTCGACCTGGCCGGGGCGCTGGCGCCCCAGTTGGTCCTGATGGACATCAACATGGGCGGGATCAGCGGCATCGAGGCCACCCGCCGGATCACCGGGACGTCCCCCGGCGTCGTGGTGGTCCTGCTGTCGACGTACCAGGCCGCCGATCTGCCCGCCGACGCCGCCACGTCGGGCGCTGCGGCGTACGTCAACAAGGAGGAGTTCGCCCCCCAGGTCCTCGAGGACGTGTGGTTCGGGCGGAGGGCCGGCGGGCTGGCCATGCCGGAGGCGCCGTAGCGGCCCTCGCTCCGCCTTTACTCTGCCCGCAAGACCTCGGCGGGACGCAGCCGGGCCGCCCGGCGGGCGGGCAGGGCGGCGACGGCGTTGGCCAGCAGCAGGGCGGCGGGGATGGACATCACCACGACGGCGGCGGCGACCGGCGGCACGTACAGCAGTGGCGTGGAGTCCGCCACCCACCGCCACGACCAGCGCCCGGTGGCGATACCCAGCGGGATCCCGAACACCAGGGCGACGATCGAGACCGTTACCGCCTGCCAGCTCACGCATGCGGCGACCTGCAGCGGCCGGAAGCCGAGCGCCCGGAGCACGGCCAGGTCATGACGGCGCCGGCGCACGGCGGTGGCCAGGACGTGGCCGAGGGCCCCGACCCCGAGGAGCACGAGGAACCCGGCCAGCGCCTTCGGCAGCGTGCGGACGTTCTTGAGGTATGACACGTCCTGGGGCAGTTCTTGGCGTTCGATCTCAACGCCAGGGAGCCGTTCGTTGATGCCGGGGACGGCAGCGTCGGTGGCAACGCCGGGCGCGAACTCGACGAGGACCGCCTCGGTGAGTGAACCCTCGGGGGCGGCAGCGGCCAGTGCCTCGAAGCCCTCGGCCGTCGTCCACATGCCCTGATCGAAGGAGAAGTGGGGCGTCTGGGGCAGCAGACCGAGCCCCACCACGTTGACCTCGCGGCCGGCGATCGAGAGGACGTCGCCGACCCCCCGGCCCACGGCCCGAGCCGTCGCCGGCGCGAGAACCGCCCCCTCATCACCGACCGGTGGGCGACCCTCCAGGACGGTGAACGACCGGCCGCCCTTCGCGGCCTCCAACGCGTAGACCGGAACGGTGACACCGTCGACCTCGAGGTCGACCGTGCGCAGGACGGAGAGGCCGCTGACCTGCTCGTCGTCCTCCAAGGCGGTGATCATGTCGGTCACCGCCACGCCTTCGGAGGACGACAGGCTGGCGTCCCAGAACTGGCCGGAGCGCTCGGGCCGGGCCAGGGCGTCGTCAATGCCGACGAGCAGCCCGAACGCCCCAACGACGCCGAGGACCGCGGTGATGCCGCTGGCCAGCGCCGGCCGTACAGGAAGGGCGCGGGTGCCTTCACCGCGCTCGAGCGCCAAGCCCGCCCCGATCACCGCGGGCAGTGCCACCACCCGGCGCAGGGCCCGCGTCAGGGGGAATCCCGTTCCGATCGTCGTGCGCCGGCGCGAAGCAGCCGTCGCCCGCAGCGCAGAGATGGCCGCTCCACCGATGGTGGCGGCGGCGACCAGGGCGGCGCCGGGGAGGAGGACCAGCCAGTCGGCGTGGAGGCCCCCGTGGGGCTCCAGCTGCCCGGCCAGACCGACCGGGAACCACTGGGAGAGCACGATGGCGGCGGCCAGCGTGATTGGTGCGGCGATCACAGCGGTGAGCGCCAGCGGCAGCAAGAGGCCGGCGAGGAGGCCGTGGCGGGTGAAGCCGAGCGCCCGGAGGGCGGCGGAGGGCTCGGCCAGTGAGTAGACCGTGCGGGCGACCGTTTGGCCGGCGAGCACCAGCCCGGCGAGGGCCACCGCCACCGCGAAGATGAGCAGGGCTGTGCGTTCCAGGTCCGTTCCCCGGGTGACCCGCTTGGTGTCCTCGGTCAGGTCGCGGACGGGAAGGTTCGGCAGTCCCATGGCGTCGGCGGCCCGCCGGCTGAACGCGGCCACGTCCGTGCCGGGGCGCAGCCGGACCACCAGGTTGGTGGCCCGCGGGATCTCCGGATGGTCCGCCATCAGGGCGGCGCTCGGTGTCCAGCTGGGGCCCCCGGCCATGAACCCGATGTCGATGTTCGAGTCGCCGATGCCGACGACGGTGGCCTGTACCGTCGGGCCGTCCATCGGCCCGCCGATCTCCGTCGACGTCGACGAGACGATTGTCAGCCGCGAGCCGACATGCACGCCGAGTTCCTTCGCGGCCCGGCGGTTCACGAACATCTCGTCGACCCGGCCGGGTTCCGGGAGCCGCCCGGCGACGAGAAGGGGGCGGTTGATGGTGCGGTAGAGGCGGTCGTCGTTCGGCGCCAGGGGACTTGACCCGGGGATGCCCTCGAGCTCGGCGGTGGTGAGGGCGAACTCGCCGGCGTCCTCGACCTCGGGGAGGCTGCGCACCGGGCCGTAGTCGGCGTCGAAGATCCCGAGGAGGGTGGCGAACACGATCGCATCCGAGCGGCCGGTGGCCTCCCGGTAGCGCTCGTATGCGGTCGACGTGCGCCGGGCGCCGGCCACGGCGGCCAGGGCCAGGCCGCCGACGAGGCCGGCCAGCACGCCCAGGGCCACGAGGGCCCGCCAACGCCGGCCGATCTCGTTGCCGGCCCACATGGCGATCGCCGCTCTCATGGCGCCGGAGCCTCACTCGTCGCCGGCACGGGGATGCGCCCCGAGATCCGCGTGCCCCGGCCGGGCGCCGACTGCACGCCGAACGTGCCGCCGATGGCGCCCACCCGGTCGCCCATGTTGACGAAGCCGGCGCCGGGCGCCGAGCGGGTCGAGGGGTCGAAGCCGGCGCCGTCGTCGGCCACCTCGAAGAACAGGGCGCCGGCGTCCTCCCACACCCGCACGGTGATCGTGGAACTGTCGCCGGCGTGCTTGCCAGCGTTCTGCATGGCCTCCAGGCAGCAGAAGTACACCGCAGCCTCGATCTCGGGCGTGTAGCGGCCGATCCCTTCGACGACCACTTCGGTGGGCAGGGCCGAGCGCCCGCCGGCGGCCGACAGCGCCTCGGGCAGGCCCCGGTCGACCAGCAGGGGCGGGTAGATCCCGTGGGCCAGGCTGCGCAGCTCCTGGACCGCGTCCTGCAGGTCGTGGCTGAGCTGCTCGAGCATCTCCTTCGCCGTGTCGACGTCGCGCTCGGCGATCTGGCGGGCCAGGCGCAGGTTCACGGCCAGGGCGACCAGGTGCTGCTGGGCCCCGTCGTGGAGGTTGCGCTCTATCTGGCGGCGGGCGGCGTCGGATGCGGCAACGATGCGGGCCCGGGACGCCTGGAGCTCCTCGGCCTGGCGGCGGACCTCGTCGAGGGTGGACTGGAGGGCGGAGTCGAGCTGGACGTTGTGGAGGGCCAGGCCGACCTGGCGGGCCAGCTCGGTGAGGATGCGCTCCTCCTCCTCCTTGAAGGTGTCGCCGTTGGGCGGGCGGACGGCCACGATCAGGCCGAGCAGGTGACCGGAGTGGGTGATCGGCGCCACCCGGAGCAGGCAGTCCTCCCGGCCCCGGAGCAGGCCGGCCATCCACACCTTGACCCACGCCGGCCCCGAGACGCCGGCTCGGGTGACGACGGCCTCTTCATCGGGGGCCAGCACCAGCCGGGTCACCGGGGTATCGGGGACGGAGACGGTGCGGTCGAGCCGGCCCTCCGAGCCCGTCCATATCTCGGCGCTGGCCAGCGACAGGGTCTTGCGCAGCGACTCCGCCACCTGGAGGAGCAGCTCGTCGAGGGGGATGGCTCGCGACAGCCGGCTGCCGAAGGTCTTCAGGACCTGGTCGGGCGCCTCGCGCTCGCCGTAGACGAGCCGGTTCGAGAACTGCGCCAGCCGCTCCCGGGCCGGCAAGTAGAGCAGGGCGGCCACGGCCGCAGCCAGCATCGACAGCCCGAGCAACGGGCGCTCGCTGTCGGTCGGGGCTCGGCCCAGGCCAAGGACGATGACCATGTACACGCCGACCACCACGCCGCTGAGGCCGGCGAGCGACACGGTGTGGGCCAGCAGGGCGTCGACCCGGGCGATGAGACGCCTCGAGCTGCCGAGGGCGAGGGCGAGGGGGACCGGCAGGGTGGCGGCCGTCGCGATGGCGCCGGCGTCGTCGGGCCAGCCCGACAGGATGCGGACGGCGACGGCGACCAACGTCATCTCGACGCCGACGGCGACGGCCCAGCCGAACCACTGCATGCGCTGACGCTCGACGCCGGCCGCCCGCCGGTAGCGGCGGTTGGAGCCGGCCAGCCCGACCGCGCCGGCCACGACGGCGATGACCGCCACCGGCCACAGCGGCAGCGACGGCCGCTGGACCCACAGCGCCAGCCCGGTGGCGGCGCCGGCCACGTAGCCGGCGACCACCACCCGACGGCTGATGGCGCAGGAGCCGTCGGGGAGGGCCAGCAGGACGTGCATGCCGGCGGCGGGGAGCAGGGCGAGAGCCAGCGGGCGGGCGAGGAGGGCGACGTCGACAAGAACTGCCGGGAGGGAACGGCCCCCGGCGTCGACCCACACGACGGCGGCGGCGAACGCGGCGACCGCCCCGAGGATCGAGGCCTGAAGGATCAGCCGCCCCTGGCGCTCGCCGGGGCGGCGGGCGTTGATGACGGCGCCGGCCGCGGCCCAGGCCAGCACGGTCGCCGCGTAGAGCAGGGAGGTCTTCAGGTGGCCGGTGTCGCGAGCCAGCACCACACCCGCCATGGCCAGGCCCATGGCGACAGGAGCCAGCGCCGGGCGCAGCCGGGCGGTGCGGGAGCGGCTCGCCTCGGGCAGGGCCACGTCATCGCCGGCCTCGATCGTCGGGTTCAAGGCGGTGGCCACGTTCGGGTGCCGGTCAGTCAGTCGGGGTTCCGAAAGCAGTCTGCAGCGTGCCGTCGCCGTCGCCGGCGCCTGCGACGGCTGCGTTGCCCTCGTCGTCGCCCTCCAGGCGTCCGTCACGCATGCGGACGATGCGGTCGGCGGCTGCGGCGACGTCGTCGTCGTGGGTGACCAGCATGATGGCCTGGCCGTCGGCGTGGAGCCGGCGGAAGAGCTCCAGTACCTCCAGGCCGCCGGCGGTGTCCAGGGCACCGGTGGGCTCGTCGGCCAGGAGCAGGGTCGGCTTGTTGGCCAGGGCCCGGGCGATGGCCAGGCGCTGGCGCTGGCCGCCCGACAGCACGCCTGGGGCGCTGCGGGCCTTATCCGCCAGGCCCAGGAGGTCGAGCAGGTCGCGAGCGCGGGTCTCTGCCTGCTTGCGGGGGCTGCCGGCGATGATCGCCGGCAGGGTGACGTTCTCCAGTGCGCTCATGCCTTCCAGCAGGTTGAAGAACTGGAAGACGATCCCGATGTGGGCCCGCCGGATGCGGGCCAGCTCGTTCTCGTCCTTGCCGTGGAGGGGGACGCCGGAGAGGACGATCTCCCCCTCGCTCGGGGTGTCCAGGCCCGCCACCAGGTTGAGGAGGGTGGACTTCCCGCAGCCCGAGGGGCCCATGACGGCGACGAACTCCCGGGTGGCCATGGACATGGTGATGCCCCGCAGCGCCCGGACCGGCGCCCCCTCCGACTCGTAGGTCTTGCGGACACCGGTCACCTCCAGCGTCGTCGGTGTCCCGCTCGTCGAACTCATGGCCGTCGTCCCCTTCTCTGTCGACTAGGTCCCATTGAGCCAGAACGCCGTCTCCGGGGAAAGGGCGTAGGCACGAGGACGGCCGGTGATACAGGTACCCCCAGCGTGATCCGCACAGCCGTCACTCTTGACGCAGCGCGTCCGCGGTGGCCGACCGAGCGGCTCGGAGGGCCGGCGCGGCAGAAGCCAGGAGGCCAGTCCCCGCGGCGCCGGCGACGATGGCCAAGGTCCACACCACCGACACGTCCGGCTCGGGGAAGAAGCCGAGGCCGGTGGCGAACGCCCGGTAGGAGAGGCGGCCGAGGGCCACGCCGAGCGGGAGCCCCACCACGACCCCCACCCCGACGACGGTGACGGCGTGCCAGTGCACCGAGGCGCCGAGCTGGCGCCCCGTGCAGCCCAGGGCACGGAGCACGGCGAGCTCCCGGCGCCGGGCTCGGGTGGCGGTGGCGATGCCGAGCCCGAGCCCCACGGCCATGGCCACGGCCAGGACGCCGGCCAACGCGACGGGCACTGCCCGCATGGCCGCCACGTCGGCGACCGGGGCCGGCCGCACCGGGTCGGGGTAGGCGAATGGCTCGTACCCGTTGACGTCCCAGGCCGCCAGCTCGGCCGAGATGGCGGCGAGGAAGTCGCGGCTGTCGACGCCGGCGGCGAGGTCGACGGCCACGAACGAGGTGATCCCGTCGAGGAACGCCTCCAGATCGGCCCCCTCCTCCTGTGCGCCCTCGCGCATGATGCTCTCGAAGAAGGGCGCGGACAGCAGCGCACCCGTTCCGAGCGTTGCCCGAGCGGCTTCGAACGGGCCGAGGGAGGGCAGCACCACCAGTCCCCGCACCGTGGCTTCCCGTTCGCCGTAGGGGGTGGTGACGAGGGCCTTGTCGCCGACCTCGAGCCCGAGAGCGCCGGCCGTCAGGGCGCCGAGGGCAATCTCGTCGTCGGCGGCGGGCAGAGCGACGTCGATCAGGGGCAGGCGCAGGACCTCGAACCCCCTGCGGCCGGCGATCAGGGGCACCGGCTGGCCGTCGATGGTGGAGTCGGCGGCCAGGGAGGCCATTCCCCAGGCCTCGACCTCGGGACGGTCGAGCGTGGCGGCGATGGCAGCCGGGTCGGCCCCGCCGTAGCCGAACCCCACGATGACGGCGGCGTCGTAGGGCCAGCCGAACCGCTCCGGGCGGTTCACGAAGGCGGTGAGGCTGCTGGTGAACACCGCGGTGGCCAGCACCGCCCCGACGGCCGTGGCCGACGCGGCCAGCAACGTTCGAGCGCCGGTGCCCTGGATCGCGGCCCGCACCCCGGCGGAGAGCGACGGGCTGGTCATGCGGAGGAGGGCCGCCGTCGGCCCCGGCGCCGGGCGCGCCGGTGCCGGCTCCAGCCGCGCGCCGACCGTCCTCGCCGTGGCGAGCACGATGCCGGCGGCGAGGACGACGGCGGCGGCGGCTGTCGTGGCCACGGCGACGGCGCCGGACAAGCCGAGGCGACCGGCGGGTTCGACGGCGCGGGCGCTGGCCACCGGGCCGATGCCGGATCCCAGCCAGCCGAGGGCCAACGCCCCGGTCAGGCCGGCGGCTGCGGCGGCGGCCAGCGGGAGGGCGACTCCAGCGAGGCGCTGAGCTCGTCCCGCCCCGAGCTGGAGCCACGTCCGGACGTCACGCTCGTCACGCCGGGCGATGCGCGCCGCAGCCATCAGGGCCACCACGAGCGTGGAACCTCCTGCACCCAGCCCGAACAGCTGAAGCGCCCTCACCGCCGGCTCGAGCGACTGCTGGACGCGCCGTCGCTCCTCCGCGGTCACCGCCGGGATGAGGAAGAAGCCCGTCGCATCCCCGCGGAGTGCTTCCGGGAGGTTCCCCCTTTCCTCGGCGAAGCGCTCGGCCAGTGCTGCGGCGACCGGCCCGACGCCATCGTCGCCCCCGTCGATGCGAAGGGAGAAGTACCGGTAGGCCAGCGCGCAGCGGGGCGGCAGGAGCTCCTCGGCCAGCTCCGCCAGCGACCTCCCGTCGCCGGCCGCGGGGTGACGTGGCCGGCAGTCGAAGGCCGACCCGACGTCGGGAGTCACCAGGATTCGCTGGCGCGGGTAGAGCTCGTCGGCCAGCACCTCGTCGGCGAACACCCCGGTCCCGACGACGGTCACCTCGGTGCGCCCGATCGGATGCACGATGCGTAGCGGGTCGCGACCGGTCTGGAGCTCGTAGTTCGGCCTCCAGAACGCCAGCGGGAGCGGGTCGCCGACGCCGAGACCGAGCTCGGCGGCCGTCTCGACGCTCACGAAGGCCTCGGCGCCGCCGCGGACCATGCGGCCCTCGTGCACTGTGGGGCGGTCCTGCTGCGTGAAACGCCCGTCGGTGGAGACGAACGCCGTGCTCAACCCGCTGTCGAGCTCCCGCTGCGATCGAGGTTCACCCCGGTCGGGCGTGGCGGCGAGCATCGAGTGGCTGGTGTAGGACCTCACGCCTGGGGTGGTGGCAATTATTTCCTCGACGCGATCGGTGACGAGGCTGGGATTCACGACGAGCTCGCCTACTTCGGCCCGGCGCAGGTAGGAGGGGTAGGCGTTCTCGGTGCGGTGCGCCGCCTCCAGCGCGGCGAGGGCCACCCCGACGCCGATGGCCAGCAGGACCGAGAGCCCGACCAGGGCGCGTCGACGGCGGAACCCGGCTCGGGCCAGGATCAGCGCGACGGTCACTTACGCGCCGTCTTTGACGAGCCGGTAGGAGTGGACGGTCGCGTCCCGGCCCTTGACGTGGGCGGGGGGCAGCGGCTCGAGGCGCGACCGGCCGCCCAGGGCGTTGGCGGTCGGTTCGCTCACCACGGTCTGCCCCGCCTCCGCCCACTGCTGGAGGCGTTGGGCCAGGTTCACCGCGTCGCCGACCAGGCTGTACTCCAGCCGCTCCTCGGACCCGAGCAGGGCGGCGGCCACGCGGCCGCTCGACAGCCCGATGCCCAGCCCGAACTCGGGCCGGCCCTGGGCCCGCCAGCGCTCGTTCACCGCTCCCTGGGCCGCGTGCATGGCCCATGCCGCCTCGGTCGCGTGCAGCGCGTGGTCCTCCTGGGCCAGGGGTGCGCCGAAGACGGCCATCACCGCGTCGCCCACGAACTGCATGACGGTGCCGCCGGCCGACAGCACGGCGCGGTTCATCTCGGCCCGGTGCTCGTTGAGCTGGCCGGCGAGCACCGACGGGTCGGCGTGCTCGGCGATCGTCGAGTAGCCGCGGATGTCGGACATGAGCACGGTGACGTCGAGCATCTCGGTCTCACCGATGCGCCGGCCCTCGCTCCGGAGCTTCTCGGCCACGCCGCCCGGGAGGAGCCGGCTCAGTGACTCGCCCTGCTCCTCACGCTGGACGATCGCCTGGTGGAGCATGCGCAGCCGGCGGAGCGAGCTGCTGGCGCCCGTGCTGGCGGCCTGGGCCAGCTTGAGGAACAGCTGCTCCACCTCGTCGGCGACATCCTCCGCGGTTGTCCCCTGTGACACGGCGATGGCCTTCATGGGCCGGCCTTCGGCGACGTGCTGCAGGAGTTGCTCCTCGGCCGGGGTGAGGTCGGTGTGGGAGGCGACCGGGTTGACCAGTGCCTCGACGATGGACGGGTCGAGCAGCGACCCGCCGGTGGCGACCTCACGGATGGCGCGAGCCAGCTGGTCGCCGTCGGCCAGGCGGTCCTTGAGCAGGTAGGCGTAGCCGGCGGAGCCATCCCGCAGCAGAGCGATGGCGTACTCGGGGTCGTCGTACTGGGAGAGGACGACGACGCCGGTGCCCGGGTGGCGCTTCCGCACCTCCTTGGCCGCGTCGATCCCCTCCTGCTGGAAAGTGGGCGGCATGCGGATGTCGGTCACCACCACCTGGGGCGCGGCCGCCTCGGCGCCGGCGACCAGCCCGTCGTAGTCGGCCGCCGCCCCCACCACGGTGAGGTCGGGCTCCAGCCCGATGAGGGCCCGGACCCCCTCCCGCACGATGAGGTTGTCATCGGCGAGGAACACCGTGATCTGGCGATCGGCCACGGTGACATTTGGCCTGATTGCGCGGCCGACCACAAGGGGGTAGCCCTCCCGCTCTGGGGGTGGCACCCCCACCCCTCGAATGCAAGCCACCACCCTTGGGCGGGGGCCGGCGCCGCCCTACGCTCCGGAAGGAGGCTGGAAGGAGGCACCGGTGCGCATCGAGTCGTCGGTCACGTCGCTGTCGTGGATCCCCTCGGAGGCGGTCACGGGGATGACCCGCTTGCCCTTCGACATGGGCATGGCCCACTACGATTCCCCGCCGCCGGATGTGCTCGGCGACCTGGATGAGCTGCGGCGGGCCGACCGGTTCCGGTTCGCCAACCAGCTGGCGGCATGGATCGAGGTGGAGGACGGCAAGGTGGTGGATTGGGGCCGCTCCGGCGGCGGGCAGATCGGCTCGACCACCGTGCGGATGGGCCCCCGAGCCGTGGTGTTCCAGGCCGTCGCCTTCCCCGACCTGCAACCCGAGCCCGAGGTGTCGGAGGCCGCGGTGCGCTTCGTCCAGACCGCCGGCGGCCGCACCGGGGTGCCGGCGCCGAGGACGGTGCGGCGGCCGCCGTTCGTGCAGGTCGCCGCCCCCCTGGCCTGGGCGACCCTGGCCCTCACCATCCGCGCCGACGGCTCCTCGGAGTGGGAGGTACCGGGCGCCAGCCCCTTCCCTCGCCACTGGATCTACGACCACACCGGGGCGCTGGCGGCCAAGACCGGCATGATCGACTTCGAGCAGTGGTACCGCACCGCGTTCGGGCGCCACAGCCCGTGGGGCGACGAGGACTCGCCGGCGCTGGTCACCGTGGCCGAGACCGCGCTCGAGCGCGAGCTGTCGGCCCGGATCATGCGGGCGGGGGCCAAGCCCGACATCCTCGCCCTGGCTGCGGGGGAGACCCTGGTCGAACAGGGCGATCCCGGCGACTCGATCTTCCTGCTGCTCGACGGGGTCCTCGACGTCGTGGTGGACGGGGAGAAGCTGGCCGAGGTGGGGCCCGGCGCCATCCTCGGCGAGCGGGCGGTGCTGGAGGGAGGGACGCGTACGGCGACACTGCGGGCGGTCACCCCGGTGAAGGCGGCCCGGGCCGCGGCCGATCAGATCGACACCGCCGCCCTGGCGGAGGTGAGCCGGGGCCACCGGCGTGAAGAGGAGTGAACAGGCCCGACGCGGTGGTGGTCGGTGCCGGTCCCAACGGCCTGTCGGCGGCGATCACCCTGGCCCGGGCCGGGCGCTCGGTCCTCGTGCTCGAGGCCGAGGGCAGCGCCGGCGGGGGCTGCCGCTCCGAGGAGCTGACCCTGCCCGGGTTCGTCCACGATGTCTGCGCCGCCATCCATCCCCTCGGCGCCGCCTCGCCGGCCTTCGCCGGCCTGCCCCTGGCCGACCACGGGCTGGAGTGGGTCCACCCCGAGGCGCCGGCGACCCACCCGCTGCCCGACGGGAGCGCGGCGGTGCTGGAGCGGTCCCTCGACGCCACCGCCGAGGGCCTCGGCCCCGACGCCGGCGCCTGGCGGCGGGTGGTCGGTCCGCTGGTCCGGGAGTGGGACGGGCTGACCGACTCGATCCTCGGGCCGATGCTGCGGGTGCCGCGGCATCCGGTGACCATGGCCCGCTTCGGTTTGCGGGCGGCCTGGCCGGCGAGGACGCTGGCGGCGCGGCTGTTCGACGGCGACGCGGCGCGCGGCCTGTTCGCCGGCCTGGCCGCCCACGCCATCCTCGACCTCGGGTCGCCCCTGACCTCGTCGTTCGGTCTGACCTTCGCCGCCTCCGGCCACGCCGTGGGCTGGCCGGCGGCCAAGGGCGGGTCGCAGAAGGTCGCCGACGCCCTCGTCTCCTACTTCCGGTCGCTGGGGGGCGAGCTCGAGACCGGCCGGCGGGTCGTCTCCCTCGCCGACCTCCCGCCGGCCGGCGCCGTGCTGTTCGACCTCATGCCCCAGCAGGTGGTCGCCGTCGCCGGCGACCGGCTCCACGCCCGGGCCCGCCGGCGGCTCGCCAGGTTCCGCTACGGGCCTGGGTCGTTCAAGATCGACTACGCCCTGGACGGCCCGGTGCCGTGGACGGCCGAGGAGTGCGGGCGGGCGGGCTCGGTCCACGTCGGCGGGACGCTCGAGGAGGTGGTGGCGGCCGAGCGCGACGTCGCCCGGGGCCGGCACCCCGAGCGGCCGTTCCTGCTCACCTCCCAGCCCAGCCGCTTCGACCCGACGCGGGCGCCGGCGGGCAAGCACACGTTCTGGGCCTACTGCCACGTGCCCCACGGGTCGACGCTCGACATGACGGCGGCCATCGAGGACCAGCTCGAGCGGTTCGCACCGGGCTTCCGTGACCTGGTGCTGGCCCGCCACACCATGTTTCCCGCCGACCTGGAGCGCCACAACGCCAATAACGTGGGCGGTGACGTGGCCGGCGGCTCCCACGGCGGCCTCCAGCTGGTGGCCCGGCCCCGCTTGGCCCTCGACCCCTACCGCCTGCCCATCGCGGGGCTCGACGCCTACCTGTGCTCGGCGTCGACCCCGCCGGGGGCCGGCGTGCACGGCATGTGTGGATGGTGGGCCGCCAGGTCGGTCCTGAAGCGTCTGGAGGCGCGCCGGTGAATGTCCTGCGATTCTGGTTCGGGACGACGCTTCGGTCCCGGGCCCGCGCCTACGTCGGCGTCGCCGTCCTCCTCGCTCTGCTCGGCGGCCTGAGCCTCGCCTCGCTCGCCGGCGCCCGGCGGACCGCCTCGGCCTACCCCCGGTTCCGGGAGGCGGGCCGGGCGCTCGACGTGCAGTTCTTCCACTCCGAGGATCCGCAAGCGGCCCGACGGCTGCCCGGGGTTACCGGCACGGCCACGTACTGGTCGTTCATCGCCGGCATGGTGGACAGCGCAGGCCGGCCCGACCTCACCACCGTCGACGCGCCCGTCGAGGTGGTCGGGAGCCTCGACGGGCTGTACTTCACCAGGGACCGGTTCGAGGTCACCCGGGGGCGGATGCCCGATCCCGCTCGCGTGGACGAAGTGGCGGTGAACGAGCACCTGGCCGGATTGGGGATCGGCCTCGGCGACCGTGTCCCGCTCGGCGTCTTCGACCCGGCCCAGGAGGACGCCGTCTTCAGCGATTCGCCCCCGCCGGCGGTGGACCGCGTCGACCTCACCGTCGTCGGCATCGGCCTGTTCCCGGACGAGGTGGTGCAGGACGACACCGACCGGATCGGCCGTGCCCTGCTCACGCCAGCGTTCACCGAGCGGAACGCCCGGTGGGTGAGCTACGGATGGACCGGCGTCACCCTCGACGGCGGGGAGGGCGGGGTCGAGCGCTTCAAGCGCGACTACCTCGCCACGCTGGGCATCGAGGGGGGCACGTCGTTCCGGGAGCGGTCGGTCGTCGTCGCCCGGACCCAGGAGGCGGTCCGGCCCCTCGCCGTCGCCCTCGGTGCCTTCGGCGCCATGGCCTTCGTCGCCTGCCTCCTCCTCGTGGGCCAGGCGCTGGTGCGCCTCCTGCGGTCCGACCGCGAGGACCTGGCGACGATCCGGGCCATGGGCGCCGGCCCACGGGAGCTCGCCACCCTGCTCCTGCCGGGAGTGGCGGTGGCGGTCGGTACGGGCGTCGCCGGCGCGGTGGCGGTGGCGGTGGCCCTGTCGCCCCTGGCGCCGATCGGGCCGCTGCGGCGGGTCGAGGCCGACCCCGGGATCGATTTCGACTGGACGGTGCTGGTGCTGGGCGCCGCCGCCCTGGCCGTGCTCCTGCTCGCCGTCGGTGCCGCCGCCGCCCTCCGCCAGCTGCCCCACCGGCGCCAGGAGCGGGCCCGCCTGGAGGTGCCCCGCCGGTCGACGCTGACCGGCCTGGTCGCCGCCGCCGGCTTCCCGCTGCCGGCGGTCGCCGGCATGCGCCTGGCCTTGGAGCCCGGCGAGGGGCGCACCTCCGTCCCGGCCCGGGCCGCGCTCGGGGGCGCGATCGTGGCCGTCGTGGCCCTGGTCGCTTCGCTGGTGTTCGGCACCAGCCTCCGGTCTCTCGTCGACCGCCCGGCGCAGTACGGATGGGACTGGGACCTTACGGTCCTCGACGAGTCCGGGTACGGCGAGATCGATGTCGGCGCGGCGGCCGCCATCCTCGACACCGACCGCGACGTCAGCGGGTGGTCGGGGGCCTACTTCCAGTCGATCGAGCTGGATGAAAACCGCGTGCCCGTCCTCGGCCTCGCCGCCGGCGCCGCGGTCACCCCGCCGCTCGTCTCCGGACGGGCGGTGCGGGAACCGGGAGAGATCGTCCTCGGGGACGGGATCCTGGACGCTTTGGGCAAGGGGGTCGGCGACACCGTCGTCATGGCCTCCGAGGAGGGTGAGCGGGCGCTCCGGGTCGTCGGCGTGGCCGTGTTCCCCACCGTGGGCCCCATCCTCGGCGCTTACACGTCCCTCGGCGACGGCGCTCTCATGATCTACGACGAGGTCCCCGGGTGGGACGCTGTGAGCGAGGGGCCGAAGGCGCTGTTCGTCCGCTTCGCCGCCGGCGCCGACCGGGAGGCCACGCGGGCCCGCCTGGAGGAGAGCCTCGCCCGCGTCGGCCGGTTCCCCGGGTCGGCCCAGGTGCTGCCGGTCCAGCGCCCGGCCCAGATCGTGCACTACGAGTCCATGGGCGGCACGCCGGCGCTGCTCGGCGGGGTCTTGGTGGTGGCCGCCGTCGTGTCGCTGGGCCTGGCCCTGGCCTCGGGGGTGGGCCGGCGCCGGCGCGACCTGTCGATTCTCAAGTCCCTGGGGTTCACCCGCCGGCAGATCTCGGCCACGGTCGTGTGGCAGTCGTCCCTGATCGTAGGCATCGGTCTGCTCGTCGGGGTGCCGCTCGGGGTGGCCTCGGGCCGGTGGCTGTGGATCGTCTTCGCCGAGCGCCTGCCCGTGGTCGCCCGCCCCTCGGTGCCCGTGCTCGCCCTCGCCGGCCTGGCCGGCGCCCTCGTGGTGCTCGCCAACCTGGTCGCCGCCGCCCCGGCCCTGGCCGCGGGCCGCACGCCGGTGGCGTCGGTCCTGCGATCCGAGTAGCCCTACAAGTCGATCGTCAGGCCCTCGGCGGCGCCGATGACCTCCACCGTGCCGCCGGCGTGGGCCACGACCAGGGCGTCGATCTCGTCGTCGGTGCGGGCGGGGTCATGGTGGAAGAGGACGAGCGTAAGGGCGCCGGCCGCCTGCGCCAGCCCGACCGCGTACTCGACGGCCGCGTGGCCGAGGAAGGCGCGCTCCGCGAACTCGGCCGCGGTGTGCTGGGCGTCATGGATCAGCACATCGACGTTGCGGGCCAGGGCCAGCGCGCTCTCGTGGTAGGTGCCGAGGCCATCGGGGCCCGCGCCGGCGGCGATCGGGCTGTGGTCGGACAGGTAGGCCAGGGTGCCGCCGCCGTCGGTCACCCGGTAGCCGAATGTCCGCCCGCCCTTGTGGGGTATCTCGGCGGCGAGGACCGAGAAGCCCTCGATCTCGGAGGCACCGGGCTCGTGCGATGTGATCTTCCAGCGGCCCTGAAGCTGGGTGGGGGTCACCGGGAAGTGGGGAGGGGAGAAGGCCCGTTCCAGCACCTGCTCGGGATCGCCCTGGGCCGGCATGACGACGGTGACCTCGCTGCCCGGGAGGTTGCCGGCGGCGAAGAACGGGATGCCGTGGGTGTGGTCCCAGTGGAGGTGGCCGAGCAGGATCGTGCCCCGGAACGGCTGGCGGTCGAGATGCGGTGTGAGGTTGCGCAAGCCGGTGCCGGCGTCGAGCACCAGCGTGGGCGGCTCGCCGTCGTGGGCCAGGGCCACGCATGACGTGTGCCCGCCGTAGCGCACGAAGTCCATGCCCGGCGCGCACGTCGACCCCCGCACGCCGCAGAACGTCACCCGCATGGGCAGAGTTTCCTACATGAAGCGGACGTCGTCCTCCGCCGTGGTGGTGTCGCCCTCGACCTGGCCGCAGGTCGGGCAGTACCAGCGGGCCTCGAACGGGGTGCCGCAGGTCGGGTGGCGCAGGGGCTCGACGGCGTCGGGCGACTGGCCGGCGCCCCACTGGGCCAGCAGCCGGAGGGCGCCGGCCAGCTCGGCGCCGGCGGCGGTGAGCTGGTAGACGAACCGGGGCGGGCGCTCGGAATAGGGGCTGGCGACGACCACGCCGTGGGCCTCCAGGGTGCGCAGGCGCTGGCTCAGCACGTTGGGGGCGATGCCGGCGACGTCGGCCTGGAGGTCGTTGAACCGCCGGGGACCGTCGAGGAGGGCCGAGACGATGAGCAGCGCCCACCGGTCGCCGACCCGGGCCACGGCTTCCTCGAGGGGTGACGGCTCGGCCATGGTGCCCATTCTGCCCTGGTTGCCGAACTCGGTTGCGACTAGTAACTTGCAATCAACAAGTCACTGTCCCGGAGGAGAGACGTATGGGTGTGCTGGAGGAGCTGGAGAACGCAACGGGTGCCGTGGCGGACCGGGTGGGGCCGGCGGTCGTCGGCATCGGCGCCGGCTGGGGCCTGGGCTCGGGCGTGGTCGTGGCCGACGGCGTGGTGCTGACCAACGCCCACAATGTGAGCGACCCGGGAGTGACGCTGATCTTCTCCGACGGGCGGACGGTGCAGGGCCAGGTGTCGGGACACGACATCGACGGCGACGTGGCCACCATCGCCGTCGACACGTCGGATGTCACGCCGGTCGCGTGGGCCGAGGCGCCGGCCCGGGTGGGCGCCTCGGTGTTCGCCCTGGCCAACCCCGGCGGGCGGGGCCTGCGGGTGACGCTGGGCTCGGTGGCCTCGGTCGGCCGCACGTTCCGGGGGCCGCGGGGCCGGCGGGTGACAGGGACGGTCGAGCACACGGCGCCGATGGTGAAGGGCTCCTCCGGTGGGCCGCTGGTCGACGCCTCGGGCCGCCTCGTCGGCCTGAACACCAACCGCCTGGGCGAGGGCTTCTACGCCGCCCTTCCCGCCGATGAGGACCTGCGCCGGCGGGTGGACGCCCTGAGCCGGGGCGAGTCGCCGGCCCGACCGCACCTCGGTGTCGGCCTGGTTCCGGGCCGCGCCGCTCGCCACATCCGCCGAGCCGCCGGCCTGCCCGACCGTGACGGCGTGCTGATCCAGGAGGTGGAGGATGCCAGCCCGGCGGCCAACGCCGGCTTGCGCCGGGGCGACCTCATCGTCACCGCCGGCGGCTCCTCTGTCACCACCATCGACGACCTCTACCAGGCGGTCGACGGCCTGGGCGCCGGCGAGGCCCTCGCCCTCAGTGTCGTGCGGGGGGCCGAGGAGCTGTCGGTCAGCGTGACCTTCGCCGCCGGCGGCGCCCGCGAGGAGGGGACGGCGTGAAGGTGGCAGTCGAGGACGACGTGGCGGCCGTTCAGGAGGAAACGCCGCTCGACGCCTACTCCCGGACGGTCATGGCCGTGGCCGAGCGGCTGATCCCTTCGGTCGCCAGCCTCAAGGTCATGGTCCGGGTGCCCGGCGGGCGCCAGCCCCAGGGCTCGGGCTCGGCGGTGGCCATCACCGCGGACGGGTTCCTCCTCACGTCCGCCCACGTCGTCGAGCGCTCGTCCGGCGGCGTGGCCGTCTTCGCCGACGGGGCCGAGGCCGAGTTCAGCGTCGTGGGCTCCGACCCGCTGTCGGACCTGGCCGTCATCCGCACCACCGCCGGCGGCCAGCTCCACATCGCCGAGCTGGGCGACGCCGACCGCCTGCGCGTCGGCCAGCTCGTCGTCGCCATCGGCAACCCGCTGGGCTTCGCCGGCTCGGTGAGCGCCGGCGTGGTCAGCGCACTGGGCCGGTCGTTCGCCGCCGCCGCCAGCCGGTCGGGGCGCATGGTGGAGAACGTGATCCAGACCGACGCCGCCCTCCATCCCGGCAACTCCGGCGGGGCGCTGGCCAACGGCGCCGGCCAGGTCGTCGGCGTCAACACCGCCGTCGTGGGGCCCGGCGTGGGCCAGGGACTGGGCCTCGCGGTGCCGATCAACGCCACCACGCGGGGCATCGTCACCGCCCTCATGACCGACGGGCGGGTGCGGCGCGCCTATCTCGGCATCGCCGGCGGCTCGCGGCCGCTGCCCCCCAAGGCCGCCGCGGCCACTGGGAGGGAGCGGGGCATCGAGATCCTGACCGTGGTCGCCGGTAGCCCGGCCGACCGGGGCGGGCTGCGTCCCGAAGACCTTCTCCTCGGCGTCGACGGCAACGGGGTCACCAACGTCGGCGACCTCCAGCGCCTGATGACCGGCGAGCGCATCGGCCGCCAGGTCGGGGTCGACGTGTTCCGCCGCGGCAAGGTCCAGACCGTGCCGGTGGTGCCCGTAGAGCTCCCCGACTGATGACGATTGGTAGATCCGGCGCGTCAGAGCGCGCCGGATCTACCAATCAGGTGAAGCTGAGGCAGTTGACGGGCGGGCCGGCGGCCACCGTCGCCCAGGAGCCGCCGGCGTCGGTAGAGAGATAGACCCGGCCGGCGAAGGTGCCCAGGGCGGCGAGGTCGCCGTCGGCGGCCAGGCAGAAGGTGTCGACGTTGCCGGGGAGGGTCCCCGGCAGGCCGATCGATGTGCGCCGGAAGGGCCCGCCGCCGTGGAGGGGCCGGCGGTAGACGGCGGCCCGGTGGCCGTCGGGGCCGGTGGACACCGACATGAGCACGGTGTCGCCGGCCACGGCGACGGCCCGGGCGTAGGTGGCGGCCAGGCCCTCGTCGACGACGGCCCAAGTGTCGCCCAGGTCGGTGCTCATGGCCAGGCCCCGGGCGGTGGCCGCCAGCACGGTGCCGTCGCCGGCGACGATCACCTGGTGCACGTCGAGGTCGATGTCGAGGGTGGGCTCCCACGTGGAGCCGCCGTCGCCGGAGCGGACGATGCCGCCGACGTGGACGTTGACGTAGATGGTGCCGTCGGGGCCTGCGGCCATGGAGCGCACGTCGGCGGGCGCACCCCAGGGCGTGTACCAGGCGTCGCGGCCGGGAGCACTGTCGAAGGACGCCACCGGCTCGCCGGCGGGCAGCCGCACGAGGTGGCCCTCGATCGTCCCGACGAGGGCGCCACCATCGACGGGCAGGACGCAGGTGCCGAGCGGGCCGTCCACCGGTTCGCCCAGCCACTCGCCGGCCCGCCACACGGCGCGCGCCTCGACCAGGGCCAGGTCGCCGGCCAGGGCGTTGACCTCCCGGCCGGCGAGCTCGGTGTTCCCGTCGTCCACCCGGTGCAGGCCGGCAGCCGTCCCGACGAGCAAGCTCATGCGCCGAGCTCCCAGATCAGGACCTCGGCGCCCTCGGCGCCGGCGGTCAGCAGCGGGGCGCCGGCCTCAGTCAAACGAACCGCGTCACCTGCTCCGAGCTGACCCACGCCGGCGAAGTCGAGCGCGCCCCGGGCGACGAAGACGTGGGCCCGGAGCGCATCAGGAACGGCGACCGTCTCGCCCGGAAGCAGGCGGCCACCCCACAGGACTGCGCTCTCCTGGCGGATCGAGATGGCGGCGTCGTGGCCCCGCCCTGACGCGATCGGGACCAGGCCACCCTGGCCCAGCTCGCCGTTGATGTCGAGCTGCTCGTAGCCGGGGTCCACCCGCTCGGTGTCGGGCAGCACCCACATCTGCACGAAGTGAACGTCGGAATCCCCTCGGGGGTTCATCTCCGAGTGCCAGATGCCCCGGCCGGCGCTCATGCGCTGGGCCAGACCGGGGTAGAGCAGGCCCTTGTGGCCGGTGGAGTCCTTGTGTTCCAGCTCCCCGGCCAGGACCCAGGTCACGATCTCCATGTCCTGGTGGGGATGGGTGGTGAAGCCGGTGCCGGCCCGCACGATGTCGTCGTTGTTGACCAGGAGGAGGCCGTGACCGGTGTTGGCCGGGTCGTAGTGGCGGGAGAAGCTGAACGAGTGGTGCGAGTCCAGCCACGGCAGGCGGGTGTGGAAGCGGTCGCCGGCACGGCGGACGTCGATGTTCGGCGAAGTAGTCACGTGTTCAACCAACAGCGCTCGGATCGGGGCATTCCCCCGGTACGTTACGAGAAGGATGTCGATCCTGGGACGGGTGGCGAGGGGGGTCCTCCCCGGCGTGCGCAAGGTCCACGCCCAGGTCGCCCACTACTCGGCGGAGTGGGAGAGGGCCAACGGCGCCGCTCTGGCCGGCGCCGGCCCCCTGTGGGTCGTGCTCGGCGATTCGACGGCGCAGGGCATCGGCGCGCCGTCCTGGGACGAGGGCTACGTGGGCCAGCTCCGGCGGGCCCTTGATGACGGGTCGGAGCACCCCTGGCGGGTGGTCAACCTTTCCAAGTCCGGCGCTCGCACCGACGACGTGCTGGACCGCCAGCTGCCGGCGCTCGAAGCGCTGGGCCCGCCGGCCGCCCTGGTGACCTGCGCCATCGGGGCCAACGACATCCTCCGCCGGGTGCCGGTGCCGGAGCTCGAGAGCCGACTGCGGGCGATCATCGCCCGGCTGCCGGCACGGGCGATCCTCGCCACCCTCCCCCAGGGCCTGGGACCGGAGCGGACGGAGACGGTGAACCGGGTCATCCGCGCCGAGGCGCCGGTCGCCGGCCTGGTCGTGGCCGACGTGTGGGCCCGCACCGGCCCGCCCTGGCACGGCAAGTACGCCGAGGACCGCTTTCATCCGGGTCTCCTCGGCTACGCCGACTGGGCGGCAGCATTCGCCGACGTCCTGGAGCAGGCTCTTCCGGTATGAGCGAGACGCAGAAGTCCCGCCAGGCGACGGTGACCCGCTCGCAGCTGGTCGCCGTCGGCCGCCGCCTGTTCGCGGCCAAGGGTTTCGCCGGCACCTCCACCGAGGAGATCGTCGCCGAGGCCGGGGTGACGAGGGGCGCGCTCTACTACCACTTCAAGAACAAGGAGGACCTCTTCCGAGCCGTGGTCGCCGAAGTGGAGGCGACGATCAACGAGCGGCTGACGGCAGCGGCCATGGGCCCCGGCGAGCCGTGGGCCGGCCTGGTCGACGGCTGTGCCGCCTTCCTCGACGCCTGCCTCGACCCGGCGACGCGGCGCATCGCCCTTCTCGATGCCCCGTCGGTGCTCGGCTGGGAGGCGTGGCGGGAGCTCGGTGCGCAGCACAGCCTCGGAACCCTGGTGACGGGACTGAACTGGTCCATCGTGGCCGGGGTGATCGACGACCAGCCGGTGGTCCCCCTCGCCCATCTGCTCCTCGGGGCGTTGAACGAGGGGGCGCTCTACGTCGCCCGCGCCCCCGACCAGGCGGCCGCTCGGGATCAGGTGGCCGGCGTCATCGAGCGCCTCCTTGGAGGCCTGAGAAGCCGTTGACGCCGGCGTCGCCTGACATACATACTGCCTGTATGTTGACGCACGAACACGACGGCAGGGTGGCGCTGGACCTCAACGGGCCGACGGGCGCCGCCGTCGGCGTCGGGCTGGCGCTGGTCATGATCGCCCCCATCGCCCTGTTCCTCGGCGACTCGGAGGCCTTCCAGTTCATCGCCGTGCTGCTGGGATTCGTCGGGGGTGTCTATCTCGGCTTCGGTGTGGCCAGCGGCAGCGTGTCCGAGCTGCTCCTGGAATTCACCGTCGCCGGCGCGTTCATGCTCGTCGCCGCCGTCGCCCTGTGGGTCGAGTCCCCGGTGGTGCTCGCCGCCGGCTACGCCGCCCATGGCGTCTGGGATCTCGTGCACCATCCCCGGGCCGTGACCACCCCCGTCCGCGGCTGGTACCCGCCCTTCTGCGTGCTCTTCGACATCGTGATGACCGGGTACGTCCTCATCCGGTTCTGAGTACCCCTACCATGCGCGGTGGTCGAGTACTCCCTGAGGTTGAGCGACGCTGAACTGACCCGCTACGAGATGATGGCGGCGCGGGCGCTGGAGCACGAGCGTGCGCAGTGGACGGCCGCCGGCGTGGTCGAGGGCGCGGTCGTGGCCGACATCGGTTGCGGGCCCGGCGCGGTGTCGATCGCCCTGGCCCGCCAGGTCGGCGGGAGCGGGCGCGTCCTGGCATTCGACCGGACCGTGAGCTACTGGCCGGCAATCACTCGAAGCGGCATCCTCGGGCCGTAGCGGGGGGCGGCGCCGGCGCCGGCGCCGATGAGGCGAAGGACCCGGCCCCGGTGACCCCGCCACGGCTCGAGCAGCTCCAGCATGCGGGCGTCGTCGCCCCGGGGCTCGCCGGCGAGAGCCCACGACACCTGGTTGGGCAGGTGGTAGTCGCCCACGCTGACGGCGTCGGCGTCGCCCAGGGCGACCATGGCCACCTCGGCGGCCGTCCACGCGCCGATGCCGGGCAGGGCGGTGAGGCGCCGGCGGGCGTCCGCGGGAGCCATGGCGACTGTCTCCTCCAAGCGGGCGGCGTAGGAGCAGGCCCGGCGGATGGTGTCGGCCCGCTTGCGCTCCACATTTGCCTGGTGAAACACCCACGACGGCGTCGTGGCAAGAGTCTTTGCCGGCGGCGGCACGAAGAGATCTTCCGTCCCCGGCGCCGGCTCCCCGAGGCTCCGCACGAGCCGGGCGTAGGAGCGCCGGGCCTCCAGCCCGACGACCTTCTGCTCCAGGATGCTGGGGACCAGGGCCTCCATCACCGCGCCGGTCCGGCCGATGCGCAGGCCCCGCAGGCGGTGGTGCAGCTCGCCGATCAGGCCGGCGCCGGCGTGGAAGCCGGCCTCGTCGTCGCCGGCGCCGATCAGGGCGGGGAAAGCCTCCAGCGCCCACTCCGCGCCCGGCCCCCAGGCCCGCATCGTCGCCGTGCCGGCGGCGGCCGACACCCGGATGTGGGTGGTGGCCGGCCCGGCCGGCGTGCGGGTGGCTCGCCAGACGCCAGCGGGCTCGAAGCGCACCGAGGGGTCGAGCCGCCCCCGCCGCAGTGGGAAGAGCGTGAGCCGCAGGTCGACCGGCAGCATCGGCCGCACCGTCCGCTCCAACACGGTCATGGCAGCTGGAGAGACTTGGTCTCGAGGTAGGGCTCGAGACCGTGGCGGCCGAGCTCGCGGCCGTACCCGGACTGCTTGAAGCCCCCGAACGGCGCCAGCAGGTTGAAGCCGCCGCCGTTGACGTCGACCATGCCGGCCCGCAGCCGGCGGGCCACCCCCAGCGCCCGCTCCCGGTCGCCGGAGAAGACGCCGGCGGACAGCCCGTAGATGGTGTCGTTGGCCAGGCGGACGGCGTCGTCCTCGCCGTCGTAGGGCATCACGGCCAGGACCGGCCCGAACACCTCCTGCTGCGACACCGCCATCCCGGCGTCCACGCCGGCGAGGATCGTCGGGCTCACGAACCAGCCCCTGTCGATGCCGGCGGGCTGGGCCGGCCCCCCGGCCACCAGCGTGGCGCCCTCGTCGATGCCGCCGGCGATGGCCGCCCGCACCCGCTGGCGGTGGCTGCCGGTCGCGACCGGGCCGAGGGTCGTCGAGTAATCCAGCGGGTCGCCCAGCACGTACGACGCCACCACGTCGGCGGCCAGCTCGGCGGCCCGGTCGTGCAGCTCCCGGGGTACGAGCAGCCGGCTCCAGGCGATGCACGTCTGGCCCGAGTTGAGCATGCACTGGCGCACGGCGGCGTTCACGGCGTCGGCCAGGTCGGCGTCGTCGAGAACGATGCCGGCGTTCTTGCCGCCCAGCTCCAGCGTCACCCGCTTGACCGTCCCGGCCGCCAGCGCCGCCACCCGCCGGCCGGCGGCGGTGGAGCCGGTGAAGGAGACCACGTCGATGTCGGGGTGGCCGACGAGCGCCTCGCCGGCGGCCCGGCCCCGGCCGGTCACCACGTTGAGCACGCCGGCGGGCAGCCCGACCTCCTCGGCCGCCTCCGCCAATAGGAACGCGGAGAGCGGCGCCACCTCGCTGGGCTTGAGCACCACCGTGCAGCCGGCGGCCAGCGCCGGCGCCACCTTCGCGACCGCCTGGTGCAGCGGGTAGTTCCAGGGGGTGATGGCGGCCACCACGCCGGCCGCCTCCCGCACCACCACAGAGCTGCCGATCCGCTCCTCCAGCACCGCCTCGCGCAGGATGGGTCCGTAGGAGCCCATGACCATCGCCGGCAGGGCGCCCTGGATGACCGTCGACATCGAGATCGGCATGCCGACCTCCTGGGCCACGAGCGTGCCGATCTCGGGCACCCGGGCGCTGAGTGCCTCGCCCAGGCGCTCCACGGCCTTGGCCCGCTCGTCCACCGACGCCCGCGACCACTCGTCGAACGCGCCGCGGGCGGCGGCCACTGCAGCATCGACGTCGGCCGGCCCGCCGTCGGGCACCGTCCCCAGAACCTCTTCGGTGGCGGCGTTGCCGACCTCGATCTCGCCGTCGCCGGCGTGGGGGCGCACCCAGGAGCCGCCGATGAACAGGGCGTCGCGCACGATCATGTCAGGCAGGGTAGACGTCGACCTCGGTGGCCTTCAGGGAGATCCACACCGGGCCGCCCTCGGCCAGGCGCAGCTCGGCGGCGGCCGCCGGCGTGACCTCGGCGACGATCGGCGGCGACCCCTCCACCTGGACCCGCACCCGGTCGCCCTCCAGGTGGAGGCCGGCGGCCTCGCCGGCCCAGGCGTTGCGGGCGCTGCCCTCCGGATGGGAGCGGTGCAGGGTCACGGCCCGGGGGTGGACGAGGGCGAAGGCGGGGCCGCGGACCTCGGTGGCGACGGTGATGGCCGAGCCGTCGTCGAGCAGGAGCCGGCCGGCGTCGACCCGCCCCCGGAACAGGTTGAGGCCGGCGAGCTGGGCGACCCACGCCGAGCGCGGCCGGGTCGTGACCTCGTGCAGCGAGCCCTCCTGGGTGACCCGGCCGCCCTCCAGCACGACGAGGCGGTCGGCCAGGGCCATGGCGTCCACCGGGTCGTGGGTCACGACGAGCCGGACGGCCGGCGTGGCGGCCAGTTGCTGGCGAAGGACCCGTCTGAGCTGGGTTTTCGCGCCGACGTCGACCGCGGAGAGCGGCTCGTCGAGAAGGAGCAGCGCCGGCTCCGTGGCCAGGGCCCGGGCCAGCGCCACCCGCTGGGCCTGGCCACCGGAGAGGGCGGCGGGCCGGCTGGCGGCCTGGCCGGCGTCGAGCCCGACCCGCTCCAGCCACTCGCCGGCCCGCCGGCGGGCGTCGCCCCGGTTCGTGCCCCGCGCCCGCAGGCCGTAGGCCACGTTGTCCAGCGCGCTCAGGTGGGGGAACAGCAGCGCATCCTGGAAGACCACCGCCACCGGCCGCTGCTCCGGCGCCAGGCCGTCGAGCACCAGGTCGCCCAAGGTGACCCGGCCCCGGTGGGGGCGGACCAGGCCGGCGAGCACCCGCAGCAGCGTGGTCTTCCCGGCCCCGTTCGGGCCGACGACGGCGACGACCTCGTCCGGGCCGGCGCGGAGGGCGACGTCGAGGTCGAGGGCGCCCAGGCGCACACCGACCTCGGCGGTCAGCGCCCCAGCCACCGTCCCCGCAGTCCCAGGAGCACGGTGAGGGAAACGGCCAGGAGGACCACCGACAGGGCGATCGCGCTCTCGGGCCGGGTCTGGAGGCCGGCGTAGATGGCGGTGGGCAGCGTGCGGGTGCGGCCCGGCAGGCTGCCGGCGAAGGTGACGGTGGCGCCGAACTCTCCGAGTGCCCTGGCCCAGGCCAGGGCGGCGCCGGCGAGCAGCGACGGGGCGATCAGCGGCACGGTGACCGTCCGGAACCGGTGCCACGGCCGGGCGCCCAGGGTGGCAGCGGCGTCCTCGTAGCGCCGGTCGAGCTGGCGCAGCCCGGCCTCGGCCGCGACCACGAGGAACGGCATGGCGACGAACGACTGGGCCAGCACCACGCCGGCGGTGGTGAAGGGGAGCGGGAAGCCCGGGAGCGAGCCGAGGTGGGCGCCGACCAGCCCCCGCCGGCCGAACACCGCCAGCAGGCCGACCCCGCCCACCACCGGGGGCAGGACCATGGGCAGCGTCACCAGCGCCCGCAGCAGGGAGCGGCCGGGGAACTCGCCCCGGGCGAGGACCCAGGCCAGCGGCAGCCCGAGGGCGACGGAGACGGCCAGCGCCCCCGCCGAGCACACCAGCGACAGCCGCAGCGCCTCCCGCGCCTCCGGCGCCGCCAGCTCCGCGCCGATGGTCGACCACGGCGCCCGCTGGAGCAGGCCGGCGAGGGGCAGCACCAGGAGGGCCACGCCGGCGCCGGCCAGCACGGCGACCCGCTTCACGGCAGCTCGAACCCCTGCGCCGCCAGCGCCGAGCGGCCGGCGGGGCCGAGGAGGCGGTCGACGAACGCCTGGGCGCCGGCCCGGTCGCCCGTCGCCCTGACCACGGCGACCGGGTAGGTGGCGACCACATTGGCGGCGTCGGGGATGTCGACCCGCGCCGCGGCGGGCACGTCGGTCACGTAGACGATGCCGGCGTCGGCCTCGCCGGCGGCCACCGTGCGGGCCACCGCCTTGACGTCGAGCTCCAGCGACACCGGCCGCACCACCACGCCGGCGCGGTCGAGGACCAGTCGGGCGTACCGGCCGGCGGGCACGGCCGGGTCGGCCAGCACCACCTTGAGCCCGGCCCGGCCGAGGTCCGCAAGGCCCCCGATGCGCGACGGGTTGCCGGTCGCCACGGCGATGGCCAGGCGGTTGCGGGCGAAGGTCGCCGGCGCCTCGACCAGGCCGGCCCGCACCAACCGGTCCATGGCGTCGACATCGGCGGTGGCCACCACGTCGACCGGCGCCCGGGCCTCCACCTGGGCCGCGAGCTGCTGGGAGCCGGCGAAGCTGAACGTCGCCCCGCCCAGGGCCTCGAAGGCGTCGGTGAGCGACGCCGCGGCGGCGACGGTGACGCCGGTCCCGCACGCCGCCGGCGCCAGCAGCAGGGCCAGGGCGACGGCCAGTCGTCTCACGGCTGCGCCGGCAGCTCGACCACCACGTTGGTGGCCTTGATGGCCGCCACCGCCAGCACGCCGGGCGCCAGCCCCAGCTCGTCGACGGCCTCCCGGCTCAGCAGCGCCACCACCCGGTGGGGGCCGGCCTGAAGCTCGACCTGGGCCATCACGGTGTCCTTCACCACCCGGGTGACGATGCCGGTGAAGCGGTTGCGGGCGGAGGCGGAGACGATGGCGCCGGCGTCGGGTTCGGCGGCCAGCGAGCGGGCCAGCTCGGCCAGGTCGGTGCCCGCCACCACCCGCCGCCCGCCCTCGGTGCGGGTGGTCGGCAGGCGGCCGGCGTCGGCCCAGCGGCGCACCGTGTCGGTGCTGACGCCGAGCAGTTGGGCGGCCTGGCCCATGCGGAACGTCGCCATTCGGTTGCCACCGTACTCCGCATGTGCGGGCTAGATAAGATGAAAACGGCGTATCTGCGGCGATTTCGGTCCGAAAAGGACGACCACCACCGTGCGGACAGTCGACTTCGTAGGATGCACCCGGTGAGCTTCCTTCGTCGCCCCGTCGTCCTCATGGTGCTCGGATTCGTCGTTCTCATCGTCGGCGGGATCGCCTTCGCCACCCGAGACACGAAAAAGACCGTGACCACCAGCACGCTGTGCCAGTTCCCGCCGTGCCGGGCGTCGTCGGACCTCGCCCCCGCCCGGGGCTTCGAGGGGGCCTACGTGCTCGCCAACCCGGCCGACCCGAACCACGTGGTCATCGCCGACACCAACGTGCTGCGGGGCTATTGCGCGTTCCACACCACCTTCGACGGCGGCAAGGAGTGGACCGACGGCATTTACGACCTCCCGCCCGGGTTCACCGGCTGCCGCATCAACGGGCCGTCGGGCGGGCACGTGGCCAGCGGCAGCGTCGGCCGGGGGAGCGGAAACCGGGTGTACAGCGTGTTCGGCTCGGCCCACGCCGACGACTTCGGCCGCGAGAGCGTGCTCGTGGCGACCTCGACCGACGGCGGCGCCAGCTTCGCGCCGGCGAAGGTCGCCATCCGCCCTACCGGTCCAGAAATCGGCCTGGGCCGGCCGTTGATGTCCGTGGTCCCCGGCACCTCGGGCGCCGACACCCTGCTGCTCTCGGTGTGGACCTGCCACCCTGGCGTGCCCGCTGGCACCCAGTGTGACGGCGTCCTGTTCTCGCGCTCGGACGACGGCGGCCAGACCTTCTCCGATCCCGTGGTGGTCAATGACCCGCCCGCGGGCCAGAACTCCTCGCAGCCGGCGATGGACAAGGACGGCACCGTCTACATGACCTACCAGCGCCGGTACAGCGACGGGCCGGTGGAGCTCTTCCTGGCCAAGTCCGCCGACGGCGGCACGACGTGGACCCAGAGCCTGCTCGACCGCCAGCTCCAGATCGGGGTGCAGTACGACTCGGCCAAGCTCGTCGCCGACCCGCTCACCGGGGCTCTCTACACCACGTGGGCCGACACCCGCACCGGACGGTTCCAGATCTTCTTTCGCAAGTCGCTCGACAAAGGGGTGAGCTGGGGGGAGCGGTCGGTGCTGCTCGCTCCCGACCCGGCGGCCACCGGCTCCCGCCGGTCGCCCTCGATCTCCGTGGCGCCCAACGGCCGGATCGACATCGTCTACTACCACACGTCACCGGCGCCGGACCGCCAGGCGTTCGACGACGTGTACTGGAGCTACTCGATCGACGGGGGCGAGAACTTTTTCTCCCGCCAGGTGAACGAGGCGCCGATCGACCGCAACAAGGGGTACTCGGGGCCGGCCGGTGCGCTGAAGGAGCTGGGCAACCATTACCCGCCCGGCGTGTCCTCCACCGACACCGCCGCCTACGTCGTGTGGAGCGACACCCGCGAGGCCGACGACCTGACGAACACCCAGGACGTCGTGCTCCGCCGGATGGACCTCCAGGGAGCAGACCCGCCGTAAGCCGTCACCGCTGGTGCTTCGGGCAGCTCCAGGTCGTCCGCCCGCCGACGGTCCGCCGCACCAGCGGCGTGCCGTCCCTCGGGCACATGCCGCCGGCGTGGCGCTCGGGTTGGAGCTCGCCCGTGTGGGAGCCGCCCTGGAGGATGAGGGCCGCCAACGTGGTCACGAGGTGCTCGCGTAGACGCTCGACCTCGGTCGCCGACAGCGTGCCCGCCGGCCGGCCGGGGTCGAGGCCGGCGCGCCAGAGGATCTCATCGGCGGCCAGGTTGCCCACGCCGGCCATCCGGGCCTGGTCGAGGAGCCGGGCCTTGAGCGGCGCCTTGCTCCGGCCCAGCGCCGCCACCAGGTCGTCGGTCTTGATGGTGAGGGCATCGGGGCCCAGCAGCTCCTCCTCCGGCGCCAGCTCCACACCCCCGAGCCGGCGGGGGTCGCGTACCCGCATGTCGCCGCCGTCGACGAAGCGCACGCCGAAGCGGTCCCACTTCTCCAGGTCGGCGTTCGAGGTGTAGAGCAGCTCCTCCACGCCGGCGGTGCCGTCGACCAGCAGCCGCCCACTCATCCCGAACCGCAGGCCCAGCACCGGCCCGCTCTTATCGGTGTCGAGAAGCAGGAGCTTCCCCAGCCGGCGGGCGTCCACGAAGCGCCGGCCGACCAGCGCGTCGCTCAGCGTGGCCGCGTCGAGCCCGCCCCGCAGGTACCAGGCGTCGGGAGCCAGCACCTCCGCCACCCGCCGGCCCAGAGCGCGCGCCGCCAACCGTCGGTAGGCGTCCACCTCGGCCAGCTCGGGCATGGCGGCGACCGTACCCCTCCGTTCCGCGTCCCGCAGAGCGTCAAAAACAGCGCGTTCTGGTACGCGGAGTAACTGTCACACCCTTCTGATGTACTACGCACGTGAGTCTTGACCGAGCAATGCGGGCGCTGGCGGAGCGGGCTCCCGGGGTTTGCGACCGGCATGATGCACATCAGCCGCGTCACCGGGCGGTCGGCGTTGGCGACGGTCCGCCGGACGCACGTGCCCGAGATCCACGTCCGCCTGTTCGAGCGGATACCGGTGACCAGCCCGGCTCGGACGATCTTCGACCTGGCCGGCGCGCGACCTGCATCACAGCTCGATGCTCGACGAGGCGGCCGATGCCGCAGGCGATGCCCGCCCTGGCCGGCGCCGGCTACACGGTGGTGCGGATCAAGGAGCACGACCTGTGGCACCGCCCGGACGAGGTCGTGAGGCGACTTCTAGCTGCCTGAGCGCCCCTAGAGTGGGCCGGATGCCCCGGGACGTCCTCCAGTGGAAGCACCTTTACGACGAGGTGGTCACCTCCGGCCTCTGCACTGGTTGCGCCGGCTGCGTCGTGGCCTGCCCGCACGACGTGCTCGGCTACAAGGACGAGGAAGGCGTCTACAGGCCGTTTCACCTC
The DNA here is from genome assembly GCA_964479465.1 of uncultured Acidimicrobiales bacterium. Lineage (GTDB taxonomy): Bacteria > Actinomycetota > Acidimicrobiia > Acidimicrobiales > AC-14 > CADCTB01. The sequence continues at coordinate 310 of CAYZMG010000040.1, read as the reverse complement.
GAGGAGGAGCTCGGCCCCGACAACTGCATCCACGGGGAGAAGGGGTGCACATCCTGCACCCGGGCCTGCCCCCGCTTCCGCAGCTGGGAGACCGAGATCGACACCCACCTCTTCGGGCGGTCCCGCACCATCGACGAGGTCGAGGGCGTGTCCAAGGACATCATCCTGGCCCGGGCCGCCGACCCCAAGGTCCACGAGCTCGGCCAGGACGGCGGGCTGGTGTCGGCCATCCTCATCTGGTGCCTGGAGAAGGGGTACATCGACGCCGCCCTGGTCTCCTACCTGGAGGGCGACGGCACGTCGTGGAAGG
>CAYZMG010000039.1:12419-36837 GCA_964479465.1 uncultured Acidimicrobiales bacterium | reverse complement strand
CAAGTGCCAGAGGTCGGCGCCCGGGTATGCCTTGACGCTGGCCACGTGCTCGGCCCCGGGGTTGACCGGGTACACGGGCCCGACGAAGCCGCCGGCGAGGAGGTTGCGGAACACCTGGTTGCCGATCGTCGTCGGCTTGCGGCTGGCGCCGATGACCGCCACCGACCGGGGCGTGAGCAGCCGGGCCACCGACTGCGCCTCGGCCAGGTGCTCCCGCTGCTCCATGGCCGCCAGCGAACGCTCGCTCGGCTCGATGGTCAGCGTCACCTTGACGACGCCGTCGCCCATCTTGGTTTGCTCGTCGAAGCCGGCGTTGCGGAAGACGTCGAGCATCCGGCCGTTATCGGCCAGCGTCTCGGCGACGAAGCGGGTGATCCCCTGCTCCCGGGCCGCCGACGCCAGGTGCTCCAGCAGGACGGTGCCGATCCCCCGGCCCTGGTGGCGGTCGCTGACGACGAACGCCACCTCGGCGTCGGTCGGCGGCCTCGGCAGCCGTTCGTAGCGGGCCACAGCCAGGAGCTCGTCGCCCAGCTCGGCCACCAACGCCACCCGCTCGGCGTGATCGACGGTGGTGAGGTGGACGACGTCGGACTCGCTCAGCACCGGCTTGGCCGCGAAGTAGCGGTGGTAGACGGCGTCCTCGGACAGTCCCGAGTGGAACGCCACCAACGCCGGCCCGTCGGCCGGCGCGATCGGGCGGACCCGGACCGTGCCGCCGTCGGCGAGAACGACGTCGCTGTCCCAGTGGGTGGGGGGCGTGCTCATGCCGGCGGCGAGCTGGGCGAGAGCGCGTTGGGAGCGGACCAGGAGTGAAGGGTCTTCATGTAGTTGGCCCGCTCGAAGGCGGAGGGGTCGTCGGTGTGACCCTGGCTGGCGCTGCCGCGGATCTGGTCGACCGAGGTGTACTCGTGGCGCTCCATCCAGACCCGCAGGTCGGCCTCCACCGCGGCGAAGTGCGCCGGACCGTTGCGGAGGACGGCCGAGGTCATCATGGCCACGTCGGCACCGACCATCAGCGCCTTGACCACGTCGGTCGCCCCCCGGATGCCCGAGGTCGCTCCGATCGACACGGAGCGGCCGAGCTGCGGCCGCAGGATGGCGATCCACCGCAGGGGCAGCCGCAGCTCCGACGGCTGGCTCAGCTCCAGCCGGACGACGACGTCGAGGTTCTCCAGGTCGATGTCGGGCTGGTAGAAGCGGTTGAAGAGGACCAGGCCGTCCGCCCCCACGTCGATGACGCGGCGGGCGAAGTTGGCCATGGCCGAGTAATAGGGGCTGAGCTTGACCGCCAGGGGGATCGAGATCGCCAGGCGCACGGCGGCGATCAGCTCCAGGTCACGGTTTTCCATGTCGGTGGCCGACATGGTCGGATCCGCGGCCAGGTGGTAGAGGTTTAGCTCGAGGGCATCGGCGCCGGCATCCTGCATGCGCCGGGCGTAGCGGACCCAGCCGCCCTTGGTCGTGGCGTTGAGACTGGCGATGACCGGCACCGACGCCTGGGCCTTGATCCGCTCGAGGGCAGTGATGTAGCGGTCGCCGGCATCGGCCAGGTCGGGGACGGCGGGAAAGTAGTCGAGGGACTCGGCGAAGCCCTCGGTGCCGGCCTCCAGGGCCCGGTTGAGCTGGACCTCCTCGTGGAGGATCTCCTCCTCGAAGAGCGAGGGCATGACGATGGCCGCCGCCCCGCCCTCCTCGACGAGGCGGGCGGTACTGACCTCGCCGTTGAGGGGCGAGGCAGAGGCGACGAGCGGCGAGCGCAGGTCGAGGCCGAGATAGCGGGTGGTCAGGTCGACGGCCGGCGCGCTCATGAGAGGTCTCCGGCGTCGCTGTCGACCTCGGGCTGCACGTCGGGCGACGGCACCACCGGTGGCGACAGATGGGGCACCGTCCGCAGCACGCCGGCCAGCTGCTCGTAATAGCGCCAACGTTCATCCGCGTCGGCCTGGGCCAGCTCGGCCAGCTCGGCCGCCCGCTCCGGGTGGGTGCGCTCCAGGACGGCAAAGCGGGTCTCGGTGGCCACGAAGTCCTTCACCGGGATCGACGGCTTGTGCGAGTCCAGCTTGAAGGGGCGGCCGTCCTCCAGCTCGTTGGGCTGGAACCGGTAGAGGGGCCAGTACCCGCTCTTGACCGCGTCCTTCTGGTGGGTCATCGACTTGGACATGTCGATGCCGTGGGCGATGCAGGTGCTGTAGGCGATGACGAGGGACGGGCCGGGCCAGGCGTCGGCCTCCAACATGGCCTTGGTGGTCTGCAGGTCGTTGGCGCCCATAGCCACCTGGGCGACGTAGACGTTGCCGTAGGCCCGGGCGATGGCGCCCAAGTCTTTCTTGCCCGTTCCCTTGCCGGCGGCGGCGAACTTGGCCACCGCGCCCCGAGGGGTGGCCTTGGACGCCTGCCCGCCGGTGTTGGAGTACACCTCGGTGTCGAGCACGAGGATGTTCACGTTGCGACCCGACGAGAGCACGTGGTCGAGCCCGCCGAAGCCGATGTCGTAGGCCCAGCCGTCGCCGCCGATGATCCAGACGCCCTGGCGGACGAGGTTGCCGGCGAGGGCCAGGAGCTGGCGGGCCTCCGGCGAGTCCACCCCGGCAAGTTCGGTCCGCAGGCGCTCGAGAAGCCGGCGCTGGGCCTCGATCGCCGGCTCGTCGTCCGCCGGCGCCAGCAGCCCATCGACGAGATCGGCGCCCAGCGCCGGCGCCATTCGGGTCAGGAGGCCGCGAGCATGGGAGGAGAGGGTGTCGAGGGCGAGGCGCATCCCCAGGCCGAACTCGGCGTTGTCCTCGAAGAGGGAGTTGTTCCAGGCCGGCCCCCGGCCGGCGGCGTTCACCGTCCACGGCGTGGTCGGCAGGTTGGCGCCGTAGATCGACGTGCACCCGGTGGCGTTGGCCACGATCATGCGATCGCCGAAGAGCTGGCTGACGAGCTTCAAGTAGGGGGTCTCCCCGCAGCCGGCGCAGGCACCGGAGAACTCGAACAGCGGCTCCAGGACCTGGGACCCGTTCACCGAGTCATGGGGCAGGAGGCTACGGTCGAGCTGCGGGATGGACTGGAAGTAGTCCCATCGTTCGCGCTCGAGGTCACGGTGGTCCTCGACGGGCTCCATGTTGATGGCCTTGTGGCTGATGTCCGTCTTGCTCTTGGCCGGGCAGACGTCGACGCACACGCCGCACCCGGTGCAGTCGTCGGGAGCCACCTGGATGGAGAGGCGGTGGCCGGGCAGGTCCTTGGAGCGGAAGTCCTTGCTCAGGAACTCCGCCGGCGCGCCGTCGACCACATCGGGAGCGAACACCTTCATCCTGATCGTGGTGTGCGGGCAGACGATGGCGCACTTGCCGCAGTCGATGCAGATGTCGGGATCCCAGATCGGGATTTCCTGGGCGATGGCCCGCTTCTCGTACTTGGTCGTACCCGTCGGGAAGGTGCCGTCGACGGGGAGGGCGCTCACCGGCAGGAGGTCGCCGGCGCCGGCCATGAGGAGGCTGGTCACCCGCTTCACGAACTCCGGGGCGTCGTCGGGGATGGTGGCGGCCATGCGCCGCCCGCTCCCGACCTTTCCCAGGGGCACGTGGACCAGCCGCTGGAGCGAGCTGTCGATGGCGGCGAAGTTCCGGTCGACGATGGTCTGGCCCCGGCGCGCATAGGTCTTCTCCACCGACGCCTTGATGTGAGCGATGGCCTCCTCCGCCGGCAGCACACCCGACAGCTTGAAGAAGCACGGCTGCATCACGGTGTTGATGCGGTTGCCCATCTCCGCCTCACGGGCGACGGCGAGGGCGTCGATCACCCACAGGTCGATCTGCTTGTCGACAAGCTGCTGCTGGACCTCCAGGGGCAGGTGGTCCCACAGCGTCTCCGGCCCGTACGGGGCGTTCAGCAGGACGGTGGCGCCGGGCCGGGCGACGTCGAGCACCTTCATCTTCTCGAGCAGGCCGAACTGGTGGCAGGCGACGAAATCGGCGTCGGTGATGAGGTACGTCGAGCGGATCGGCGCCGGCCCGAAGCGCAAGTGCGACACGGTCACCGAGCCCGACTTCTTGGAGTCGTAGACGAAATAACCTTGCGACCAGAGCCCGGTGTTCTCGCCGATGATCTTGACCGACGCCTTGTTGGCGCCGACCGTGCCATCGGACCCGAGGCCGAAGAACACGGCCTGGACCTCGCCGGAGGGCCGCGGGTAGCGGAAGCCGGCGTCGACCGAGAGGCTCAGGCGGGTCACGTCGTCGTAGATGCCGACGGTGAAGTGCCGCTTGGGCGCCGGGGACGCCAGCTCGTCGAAGATCGACTTGGCCATCGCCGGCGTGAACTCCTTGGACGACAACCCGTAGCGCCCGCCGATCACCTTCGGCGCCCGCTCGAACGGCGGGGCGACGACGTCCATGGCCTCGGCGATGGCGGCGAGCACGCTCAGGTAGAGGGGCTCGCCCACCGCCCCCGGCTCCTTGGTGCGGTCGAGCACGGCGATGGAACGCACGGTCGGCGGAAGGGCGGCGATGAGCTGCTCGGCCGGGAAGGGGTTGAACAGGCGGACCCGGAGCATGCCCACCCGCTCGCCGGCGGCGACGAGGGTGTCGACCGCCTCCTCGACGGCGCCGGAACCCGAGCCCATGACGATGATCACCCGCTCGGCGTCGAGGGCGCCGTGGTACTGCACCAGGTCATAGCGCCGGCCCGTGCGCTCCGCCAGCTCGTCCATCACTTCGCGCACGATGCCGGGAAGCGCGAGGTAGTAGGGGTTGGCCGCCTCCCGGCCCTGGAAGAAGACGTCGGGGTTCTGGGCCGTCCCCCGCACCACCGGCGCGTCGGGCGAAAGGCCGCGGGCGCGGTGCTCCAGCACGTCGTCGTCGCGGATGAGGGCGCGGAGGTCGTCGTCGTCGAGCAGTTCGATCTTGTCGACCTCGTGGGAGGTCCGGAACCCGTCGAAGAAGTGGAGGAACGGGATCCGGGCCCGGAGGGTGGCCGCGTGGGACACCAGGGCGAAGTCGTGGGCCTCCTGCACCGAGCCGGCGGCGAGCATGGCCCAGCCGGTGGCCCGGACGTGCATCACGTCGCTGTGGTCGCCGAAGATCGACAGGGCGTGGGTGGCGATGGTGCGGGCGGCCACGTGGATCACCGCCGGCGTGAGCTCGCCGGCGATCTTGAACATGTTCGGCACCATAAGCAGCAGCCCCTGCGAGGCGGTGAACGTGGTCGATAGGGCCCCCTTCTGGAGGGCGCCGTGCAGGGCGCCGGCGGCGCCGGCCTCGGACTGCATCTCGACCACGTCGGGGACGACTCCCCACAGGTTGGGCTTCTCCGCCGCCGACCAGTCGTCGCAGTGCTCGGCCATCGGAGAGGCCGGCGTGATCGGGTAGATGGCGATGACCTCGCTGGCTGCGTATGCCACCCGGGCGGTGGCCTCGTTGCCGTCCATGCATGCCCAGGTCTGGTCCATCGATCCGCGCCTCCGTTGCTCCGACGAGTGGCTCGTCGTCAGCCTAGGGGCCACCGTTGCCGGCGAAACCAGGTCTCGACCTAGAGGTGACCTTCGCCCCCGACGATCCGGGACCTTCGGCCCGACGCCGGCCCCGGGGCAGCGCCGCGGTGCCGCCGGCGAGAGCCAAGGCGACGAGGGCGACCGCGGCGAGGGCCACCGGCAGGGTGGTCATGCCGGCCAGGCCGCCGACCGCCGCCGGCGCCACCACGAAGCCCAGGTAGCCGACGGTCGTCACCGTGCCGATGGCGGCGCCGGCCTGCTTCACCGCAACGGTCCGGCCGGCGAGGCTGAGGAGGAGGGGGGCGCCCGCCGCGGTGCCCAGGCCGGCGAAGGCGACGGCGACGATGACCAGCGCGGTGACCGGGACAAGGGCGGCGGCGACGCTGGCCGCGGCAGCCACGACGGCCCCGAGCGCCACCAGTCCCGCTTCGCGGCCGAGCACGGCCCGCCGGTGCACCAGCACCCGGCCTAGTCCGGCCGACGCGCCGAAACCGCGGACCCGACCGACGCCAGCCCCGGCGAGGCTCCGAGGTTCCGCTCGAGGCGGCTGGCCTCGGCGTTGACTGCGACATCGTACGCGCCACTGGCCACCCCGAGCAGGGCCATCGAGGCCGCCAACACGGCGACGCCCTCGACGAACGCCGGCCCGATCCCGGCGAACGCCAGGCCCAGCACCGACATCGGCAGCACCACCCCACCGAACCGGTCGACCAGATACCGGTCACCCGCATGGAGCCCAAGGCGCCAACTCCGACCAGCAGGAGGGCGATCCCGAGCCGGCCGTCGTCGACATCGGCCGAACGCTGCACGGCGGGAAGCAAGGCGCCCCATCCACCCCACCAGACGCCGAAAGCACCGAACGCTACGACCAAACGGCCGCGCGCGGTCACGCCCAACACCTCTCCAGAATGGCACGGTTCGGCGGCTTACTTTTCCCAGCCATGGACGACGGAAACAGTGCCATTAGACCTTGACGACCATCGAGGACGGGCGCACAGTTGCGAGTACGAACATGCGTCGAGAGAACGGCACGCTATGGCCCAGATCGTCCTAGAGGACGTCTGGAAGGTCTACGCCGACGGGACCGAGGCCGTACGCTCTCTCGACCTGGGGATCGAGGACGGCGAGTTCATGGTGCTCGTCGGCCCGTCCGGGTGCGGCAAGACCACCGCATTGCGCATGGTCGCCGGCCTGGAAGCGATCACCAAGGGCGAGGTCCGAATCGGCGATCGCGTCGTAAACGACGTTCCCCCCAAAGAGCGCGACATCGCCATGGTCTTTCAGAACTATGCGCTGTACCCGCACATGACCGTCTACGACAACATGGCTTTCGGCCTCAAGCTCCAGAAGGTGCCAAAGCCGGAGATCGACAAGCGGGTGCGGGACGCAGCTCGCATCCTCGGCCTCGACGAGCTTCTCGACCGCAAGCCGCGGGCGCTCTCGGGCGGGCAGCGCCAACGGGTGGCCATGGGCCGGGCCATCGTCCGCAAGCCCCAGGCCTTCCTCATGGACGAGCCGCTCTCCAACCTCGACGCCAAGCTGCGGGTGCAGATGCGGGCGGAGATCGCCCGCCTCCAGCACGAGCTCGACGTCACCACGATCTACGTCACCCACGACCAGATCGAGGCGATGACGATGGGCGACCGCGTCGCCGTCATCCGCAAGGGGATGCTCCAGCAGGTCGACAACCCGCAACGGCTCTACGAGCGGCCCCGCAACATCTTCGTCGCCGGCTTCATCGGCTCGCCGGCCATGAACCTCATGGAGGCGTCGCTGGCCCGGGCGAACGGCGAGCTCGTCGTCCAGCTGGGCGACCTCCGGCTCCCCGTCCCACCGGAGGTGCTCGCGGAGCGACCGGCGCTGGCCGGCTACGACGGCCGCAAGGTCGTCGTAGGCATCCGGCCGGAGGACATGGAGGACGCCGCCCTCGTCGCCGACGCACCAGCCGACCGGCGCCTACCGGCGACCGTCGAGCTCCGGGAGGCCCTGGGTTCCGACGTCGTCATCCACTTCACCGTCGCCGCGCCGCCGGCGGTCGGCGAAGACGTCCGCGAGCTGGCCGTGGACGTCGGAAAGGAGGTACTGGAAAAGGTCGAGAAGACCGCGGCCCGCGGGGAGGCGAGCGTGATCGCCCGGCTCAACCCCCGCACCCACGTCCAGAAGGGCGACCGCATCGAGCTCGTCGTTGACACGGCGCGCCTGCATTTCTTCGACCCCGACGATGGCTCGGGCGTGTACGAAGCGCCCGCCACCTGACCGAACGGAGAACCCGAAACTCAAAGAGGAGAAACGGATGAAAGTAGTTCGGGCATTCATCTTTCCGGTCGTCGCCCTCACCCTTCTCGCCGCGTGCGGGAGTGATGGCGACGACAACGCCGGCGGCCAGACCAACCCTGACGCCACCGGCACGGTGACCGTCTTCAACGCCATGGAGCCCGAGGAGGTCACCGCTCTCCAGAGGGTGACCGACGACCTCATCAACTCCAAGGTCAAGTACAAGGCCACCATCGAGGGCTCGTCGCAGTTCGAGGAGCAGATCAAGATCCGCGTCGAGGGCGGAAACCCGCCGGAGATCGCCATGTACCCGCAGCCGGGCACGGTGGTCGAACTGGCCAAGCAGGGCAAGATCCTGGCCCTGGAGGACCTGGGCTTCAACGCCGCCGACCTGGAGAAGACGTTCGGCAAGTACTTCATGGAGCTGGGCGCCTACAACGGCAAGCACTACGGCCTGCCGACCAACATCAACCTCAAGAGCATGATCTGGTACCCGAAGAAGGCTTTCGACGCCAAGGGGTACAAGGTCCCGACCACGTTCACCGAGCTGATCGCGCTGAGCGACCAGATCGTGCGGGACGGGGCGAGCCCGTGGTGTGTCGGCTTCGAGAGCGGCACCGCCACCGGCTGGCCGGCCACCGACTGGATGGAGGACATCATGCTCCGGACGGCGGGGCCCGACACCTACGACAAGTGGGTGACCCACCAGATCCCGTTCAACGACCCTGCCGTGGTCAAGGCCGGCGAGGAGTTCGGCCGCATCCTCTTCACCCAGGGCTATGTGCTGGGCGGGGCGTCCAACACCACGTCGATCAACTTCGGCGACGCCGTGGCCCCGATGTTCACCAACCCGCCGCGGTGCTTCTTCAACCGCCAGGCCAACTTCATCGCCTCGTTCTTCCCGGAGACGGCCGTGGCCGGCACCGACTACGACTGGTTCCCCTTCCCGAAGATGACCCAGCCCGGCGAGGCTGCGCTCTTCGCCGGCGAGCTGTCGGTGGTCTTCAAGGACACGCCGGCGGTGCGCGACTTCCTCACCCGATTCTCGGGCACCGAGGTCCAGTGCGCCCAGGGCAAGAGCACCGACACGTCCCGCATCTCGCCCAACGTCAACGTCGGCGCCAACTGCTACGCCAACAAGCAGCTCGCCGATGCGTCGAAGGTGCTGACGGAGGCGCTGGCGGCAAACAAAGCCCGGTTCGACGCCTCCGACCTCATGCCCTCCGCGGTGGGGTCGGGAAGCTTCTGGACCGGCATGGTGAAGTACGTGCAGGGCGGCCGCAGCTCCCTCGCCGGTGTCCTCAGCGACATCGACAAGAGCTGGCCGGCGCCGTAGCAGTTACTCGGTAGATCGGAGAGGACGCCAGGATGAGCTCGTCGGTGAAATCGCCGCCGGCCGGGCCTGTCCTGGCGCCCGATCTTCCTCCACCCAAGCCGTCACCGATGTTCAGCAGGATGCTGCTGCGCCTGGTCGGCGCGGTCGTGTTCCCCATACTGACTGCGCTCATCCTGTGGGCCACGCTCGACTTCCTGCGCCAAGAGGGCGCCAACCGGTTCCTCGTCGTCGGCGTCGCCCTGGTCGTCGGCGTCCTCGGCGTGTTCTTCCTCTTCTGGTCGATGAACCGGGTGGTGGAGTGGCTGCCCGCCCGGTTCCGGGAGAGCGCCCGCCCGTACGTCTTCGTGGGGCCGGCGCTGGTCATCCTCAGCGTCTTCCTCATCTACCCGGTCATCAACACCATCCTCATCAGCTTCAAGGACGCCCGGTCCCAGGACTTCGTCGGCGTCGAGAACTTCCGCTTCGTCTTCACCGACGAAAGCATGCTGCGAGCCATCCGCAACACCGCGGGCTGGATCGTGCTCGTCCCGCTGGTGGCGGTGACGATCGGGATCGTTTTCGCCACTCTCGCCGACCGCCTTCGCCGGGGCGAGGCCGTGGCCAAGTCGCTCATCTTCCTGCCCATGGCCATCTCCTTCGTCGGCGCCGCGGTGGTGTGGCGCTTCATGTACAGCTTCCGGCCCGACGGCTTCGGTACGAACATCGGCCTGCTGAACGCCATCAAACAGGGCCTCGGCCAGGAGCCGGTCCCCTGGCTCCAGCAGAATCCGTGGAACAACCTGATGCTCATGGTGATCATGGTCTGGATGCAGACCGGCTTCGCCATGATCGTGCTGTCGGCAGCCATCAAGGCCATCCCCGACGAGATCGTCGAGGCGGCGCGCATCGACGGCGCGTCGGAGTGGAGGGTGTTCCGCCACATCACCATCCCGACCATCTTTCCGACGGTCGTCGTGGTGACCACGTACATGGTCATCAACGCGCTGAAGGTCTTCGACATCGTGTTCGTGATGGGCAACGCCGAGGCCCAGGGCACCGAGGTCATCGCCGAGCGGATGATCCGCTGGTTCTTCATCGGCGACCACAACGGCCGCGGTGCGGCGATCGCCGTCGTCCTGTTCCTCGCCGTCATCCCGGTGATGATCTGGAACGTCCGCCGGTTCCGGGAACAGGAGTCGATCCGATGACAGTTGTCATTGAGTCGGTGCCGGCGCCGGCCCCCGACGCCAAGGCCAGGAAGAAGGGCGGCTGGTTCGTCCGCATCACGATCGTCGCCGTCGTGGCCCTGTGGACGATCCCGACCCTCGGCGTGCTGATCAGCTCGTTGCGGCCCGAGGAGCTGGTCAACAGCACCGGGTGGTGGACGTCATTGGCGCATCCGTTCCGCGGCGCGGAGTGGACGCTCGAGAACTACCGCACCGCCTTGTCCAACGGCGGGTTCGGCAACGCCTTCCTCAACAGCATGGCGGTGGCCATCCCCTCCACCGTCATCCCGGTCACCGTCGCCGCCTTCGCCGCCTACGCCTTCTCCTGGATGGACTTCCGGGGCCGCCACGTGATGTTCGTCCTCGTCGTCGGCCTCATGGTGGTCCCGTTGCAGATGGCGCTCATCCCCATCCTGCGCCTGTACACCGGCGGAGCGACGCTCGGTGGCATCACCCTCATCCCCGACCTCAACCTGGGTGGGACGTTCCTCGGGGTGTGGCTGGCCCACACGGGCTTCGGGCTGCCCCTCGCCGTGTACCTCCTACGGAACTACATCGGGTCGTTGCCGTCGTCGATCATCGAGTCGGCGCGCATCGACGGCGCCGACCACTTCACCATCTTCTGGCGACTGATCATTCCCTTGTCGGTGCCCGCCCTGGCCGCGTTCGCCATCTTCCAGTTCCTCTGGGTCTGGAACGACCTCCTCATCGCCTACGTGTTCCTCGGGGGCAGTCGCGAGAACCGGGTGCTGACGATCGCCCTGGCCGACCTCGTCGGCTCCCGGGGCGAGAACTGGCACCTGCTCACCTCGGCCGCGTTCCTGTCCATGGCCCTGCCGCTGGCGGTCTTCTTCTCCCTTCAGCGCTACTTCGTGCGGGGCCTGACCGCGGGGTCGGTGAAGGGATGAAAGTCCCGACTGGGATGGAGCCGCTGCCGGCGCAGAAGAAGTGGCGGGCCATCACGCTGGCCACCCTGCTCTTGGTCCCGGCGTACTGGTCGATGCTGGCCGGGCTGGTGGTCGCCGCATCCGACGGGCCCGACCCCCTGAACCCCGCCGCCGCTCTGGCCTTCGGGCTGGCGGTGATCCCCTTTGTCTTCATCGTCCTGGCCTTCACCTCCGAGCACCCCCGGGCACCGGCCGCGGTCTTCCAGGCCATGGTGCTCGCCTTGGTCATCGGGACCGTGGTGTCGGCCCTGGCGGCCGACGCGGTCACGGGAATAGTGGCCGGCGTGGGTGCCGGCGGGGTGGTGGCGTTGCGGGCGGATGTCGACCACAACTGGCGGGCCCGGGCCCTGGCCGTGGTCTTCGCCGTCGTCTACGTCTTCGTGCTGGTGCGGATGGCCTCGGCGCTGGCGTTGCTGCCGGCGCCGATCTTCCCGTTCACCGCCATCGGCGTGGCCGACCACCTCTCCGAGCGCCGGCGGTCACTCCATCCCGAGCCATCGAATACGTGACGGGCTTCCCGCCGGGGTTCCTCTGGGGCGTCGCCACCTCCGCCTACCAGATCGAGGGCGGCGTCGACCTCGACGGGCGCGGGCCGTCGATCTGGGACACGTTCTGCGCCCAGCCCGGGCGGGTGCGGGGCGGTGACGACGGGCTGGTGGCCGCCGACCACCGCCGGCGCATGGCCGAGGACGTGGCCCTCCTGGGCGAGCTGGGCGTCGGCGCCTACCGGTTCTCCGTCGCCTGGCCCCGCGTGCAGGCCGGCGGTCGCGGCCCCATGAGCGAGGGCGGCCTGGACTTCTACCGGTCGCTGGTCGACCGCCTGCTCGCCGCCGGCGTCGAGCCGGTCGTCACGCTCTACCACTGGGACCTGCCCCAGGCGCTGGAGGACGCCGGCGGTTGGCCGGCGAGGGAGACCGCACTCCGGTTCGGCGAGTATGCGGCGAGAATGGGTGCGGCGCTGGGGGACCGGGTCCGGCGGTGGTCGACGATCTGCGAGCCGTGGTGCGTGTCGATGCTGGGCTACGCCAGCGGCATCCACGCCCCCGGCCGGTCCGAGGCCGGCGCCGCCGTCGCCGCCGCCCACCACCTCCTCCTCGCCCACGGGCTGGCCGTCGACGCCCTGCGGGCGAACGTCACCCTCGACGCCGAGATCGCGATCACCGTGAACCCCTACCCGGTCGTGGCCGCCGGCGACGGGGAAGCCGACGCCGACGCCGCCCGCCGGGTCGACGGCGTGGCCAACCGGCTCTGGTACGACGCCGTGCTTCTGGGCCGCTACCCCGACGACGTGCTGGCCGACTTCTCCACGGTCAGCGACCTGGCCCACATCCTCGACGGCGACCTGGCCGTGATCTCGCGGCCCATCGACGCCATCGGGGTCAACTACTACCGCCGCCACCACGCCCGCTTCGGCGCCGGCGCGTCCGCCGGCCCCCCGGCCTCCATGTGGCCCGGATCGCCCGATGTGGAGCTCGTGGACCCCGGTGTGGCCACGACGGCCGGCGGATGGGCCATCGAGCCCGCGGGCCTGCTGGAGACGCTGCTGCGGCTCACCAAGGACTACGACCCGCCGCCGATCTACATCCACGAGAGCGGCGCCGCCTTCGACGACCGGCCCGACGCCACCGGCTTCGTCGACGACCAGGACCGGCTCGAGTACCTGCGGGCCCACGTCCGTGTGGCGCACGAGGCGCTCGCCGCCGGCGTGGACCTCCGGGGCTTCTTCGTGTGGTCGTTCCTCGACAACTTCGAATGGGCCGAGGGGTACGCCAAGCGCTTCGGGATCGTCCGGGTCGACTTCGACACCCAGCGCCGCATACCGAAGGCCAGCGCCGTCTGGTACTCGCTCCTCGCAGGCACCGGCGAGATCAGCTGAGGGCGGCCCGCTCCAGCAGCGAGTCGAGGGCGGCCGCGTTCTCGGTGACCCGGAAGCCGCCGGCGTGGCTGATGTCGAGCACCGGACAGAACCAGCCCTCGCCGCCCACGAAGAAGTGGGGCGAGCCGATCACCCCTCGGCTGATCCCGTCGCGCCACTCGTCGAGGACCCGCTGTGCGGCATCGCCCTCCGACCACGCGACGTCGAAGCGACGAGCGACGCCGGCGAGCACCTCGGGGTCGGCGATGTCACGGCCCTCCTCGAAGAAGGCCCACCGCAGCGCCAGCGCCACCGCCTCGCCCGTCGTGCTGTCGCGGTCGTAGGCGGCCATGGTCAGGGCCAGCGCCGGCAACGACGTCGCCGCGAACGTCGCACGCGAAAAGCCTTCGAACAGGCTGGGCACCACCTGAGCCCGAAGGGCCTGGATCTCCTCGTCGATCACGTTGACGTTCAGCGGCACGCCGTTGACCAGCTCGAGGGGCCAGGCTCGGACGTGCAGGGTGACGCTCGCGCCCAGGGCCTCCCGTCGCTCGACCAGCCGGCGCAGACCGACGTGGGTGAACGGGCACCGAACGTCGGCGAACACCTCGAGAACTGCCATGACTCCATCCTCCCGCAGAACGTTGGGGGAACATGACGAAGGAGCGGGGCCGGAAAGCCCCGCTCCTTCTCATGGCTGTGAGGACTAGACGCCGGCGATCTTGCCGGTGGCCAGTGCGTGCTTGTTGAGGAAGTGGGGGTAGAGGCCGAACACGCCCTGCGGCGTGTAGTACCAGTCGCCGAAGACCGTCTTGTCGAAGATGGCGGTCCGGGTCGACAGGTACAGGGACATGACCGGCACGTCCTCGGCGACGGCCCGCTGCATCTGGTGCACCAGCTCCAGCCGCTCCGCCGGATCGATGGTGACCAGCTGCTTGGCCGCGGCCTCCTCGAAGGACGGGTTGTTCCAGCCCTGGATGCGGAGGAACGATTTGGACGGGAGCTTGGAGGAGAGCCGCTGGCGCAGCCAGTCAGGATCGGATCCAAGGGCCCCGTAGCCGACCAGCGCCATCTCGAAGCGGGACTCCGAGATCGCCGAGTCCGAGGCCGCAGCATCGACGCTCTTGATCTGGAGGTTGATGCCGGCGTCGCGCAGGTACTCCTTGATCAGCTCGGCGGGCTTGGCCGAGGCGGCGGTGATGAGGAGCTCGGGAGCGAATGCCTCGCCGGTGGGCAGGTCACGGACACCGTCGCCGTTGGCGTCTTTGAGGCCCATCTCGTCGAGGAGGGCATTGGCCTTGGCGACGTCACGGTTGTAGGCCGGCAGGTCTGGGGCCGCCCACGGGCTGGATGCGGCCACGTTGCCCATGAAGCCCGGCTCGCCGTCTCCGAGCAGGATGCGCTTGACCATGTCGTTGCGGTCGACCGCATATGCCACCGCCTGGCGGAACCGCTTGTCGTCGAAGGGAACACCCTTGGTGACGTTGAAGTGGAGCGCGGTGTTCGACTCTCCGGGGGCGGTGATAATGCCGTACTTCGCGTTGTCCTTCAGCGGGGCCAGCACCTGCGTGGGAGTGCTCGCGACACTGGCGATGTCAATCTCCCCCCGTTGGAGGGCGAGGAGCTCATTCGGGGCGGGGACGAACTCGATCCGCTTCACGTACGGCGCGCCCAGCCAGTATGCCTCGTTGGCCTCGTACTTGTAGGTCCCGGCCGCCTCGTCGAAGGAGGTCAGCTTGTAGGGACCGGTGCCGACCAGCGCCGGCGGGTCGCGGTACTTGGCCGGCTCGGTCACGGTCGACCACACGTGCTTGGGAACGATCGGCACCCGGCCGGCCACCGTCTCCTCGAATGGGGCGAAGGGCCGATCAAGCTTCAGCACGACCTTGTTCGGCGCCAGTGCCACCGCTTCGGTCACCGGCACCGCGCCGATCACGCCGAGCGCCGTCTTGGCCGGGCCCTTGGTGACGTAGTCGAAAGTGAAGGCCACGTCGTCAGCGGTGAAGGGCGTTCCGTCCTGCCACGTCACCCCGTCGCGGAGGGTGAACGTCCACTCCCGGCCATCGGCCGACTGCTCCCACGCCGTCGCCAGCCAGGGCAGCAGCTTCCCGGTGGAGTCCTTCCACAACAGGCTGTCGAACATCAGGAACGTCGTGGCCAGGCCGGGGCCCTTGTTGTAGGCATAGGGCGACGGGTAGCCCAGTTGGCTGCCGGCGAGGCGCACGACCTCGACGCGGTCCGGGCGAACACCGCTGCTCTGTTCGGAGCTTTTGGTGGTCGTGCCGCAGGCGCCGAGCAGGAAGCCGGAAACGAGGAGGGCAACGATGAGGGCGTGCTTCGGTCGATTACGTTTCATATCGGTTCGTCCAATCGCTCATGTGGCGACGCCGGAGCCCCGCTCTGCTGCGGCCGGCGCTGCGACGCTTTCTCTCAACGGTGCGGAACAGCGTCCCGTTCGTGAAGGGCCGAACGGCCCCCCTATATGGCGGCAAAGGCCCGTTCGAAGCAGGGCACGCACAGGTCGCGGCCAGCGAGCTTGCGGACACGGGTCTCCATCGCCTGCTCCCCGCAGTCGGCACAGTGCACCGAGGCGTGAAGACGGGCCCGGTGGGGAATCGGCTCGTTCACGGGCGTCACGGAGAAGAGCTCCTCGGGGTCGGTGGCGAGCAGTTGCAGTTCCCATTCCTTGCGTAGTTGCGCGGCCCGCGCCTGCTCGGCCGGGGTGAGCTCGGCCCGGGAAATGGCCATCAACGCCTCCAGCTCCTCGGAGCGGTGCCAGCCGTCGCGAGGCGCGATGCGAACCGCCTTGCCGTCCGACCGGCGGAAGAACGTGTAGGCGTTCTTTCCCCAGTCACGATGGATGAGGTTGCCCTTGCCGAACGTGCAACCGGTGAGGGCCTGGATGGCATCGACGGCACACATGTCCGTCTCCACGACGGCGACGATCTCCTCGTCAGGCGCCGCCGCCCCCACCTCGCGCAACGCGAGGCGAGCGGCTTGGATTCCGATGGCCAGCCCGCCGCACTGGTGGCCGTGGAACCGGATGGCGTAGTCGATGGTTGCCTGGTCGAGCGCCGGGAGGGCGTTGGCCGTGTCTGTCGTCATAGCTCGTAGCTCCTGTCGGTAAAGGGTGCGGGTTTGTTTCTCCGTACGCGCAATCCCTTCGCGCCGCCCGCGAAGGGTTGGTGTCGCCGCGATCTCAGACGGATGCCACTAGGCCGCCGGTTGACGAAGCCCAGCTTCGATCAGCTCATGAAGCCGGCGGTCGATGTCCGCTTGGCGCACCTGGAGGTTGTGAATCTCCTGGGCGACCGTCCGGGGCTTCTGTTCCTCCTCGCACCCGCAGGTACAGACGGGACCGAGGTCACCGGTCTCTAAGGTGGCTCCGCAGCCACATGTGCAGGTCTGCTCCTCTTTCACATCGGCTGTCATGTTCATCACCTCCTCGGTGAGGTCATCCCTAAGGTAAGACGCGCTGGTTCCGATTGATCAGGGCCATACGTCCTGAACTGGCCCAACTTCAGGACATCGTCAGGAGCGACCGACAGGAGGGAAACAGATGAGTGCAGCGTCCACCCGGCCACCGAAACTGCCGCCCCCGTGGTTCATCCACACGGCGTGGCGAGTCCATCGCGCGCTCTACCGGCTCAGCGGCGGCCGCTTCCTGTGGACCACCTCGAACAAGCGCGGTTGGGGCGCGCTGCGCCTCACGACCATCGGTCGGAAGTCGGGCGTGGAGCGCAACGTCATCATCGGTTACGTCGAAGACGGGCCCAACCTGGTCACCCTGGCGATGAACGGCTGGGACGAAGGCAACCCTGCGTGGTGGCTCAACCTGGAGGCCCACCCGGACGCCGTCGTTCGACTGGCCCGCCAGCACCCTCGCCGAGTGCACGCACGCGCCGCCATCGGCGAAGAGCGTGACCGGCTGTGGCGGCGCTGGGCCGAGACCGATGTCGGCCTCGACGCCTATGCCCTGCGGCGGTCGACCGAGACGCCTGTGGTCGTCCTAGAGCCCCGCGACGGGACCCCTGAGACACTCTGAGGCCCAGCCCGTTCAGTCGTGGGCCGGAGTGCGAAAACAGGAAAGAGGGTCTTGTGGGCAAGGGGAGAGTAGGGAAGGATCCCACACCGCCCTCCCGTCCGGGTTCTTCTGGGAGGTTCTCGAGGTTCTCACCGGGGTCACCTTCAAGTGGCGCCACTGGGGCAAGTTCACGGGCGAGTACAAGGGCGTAGCGCCCACCGGGGAGACGATCGAGATGTTCGGCGTGACCGTAGCCAAGGTGAACGACGATCTGCGCCTGCTCCAGGTAGAGCACTACTACGACCCGAACCAGTTGCTCAGCAAGCTGGCGGGCGGCTGCCCAGTCGCCAGAAGCTGACCCTCGGCGGCTCGCAACGAGCCGTGGACGGCGGTTGTTCTCATAGGCAATTCGTCAGAGGATGGCCGTGTGACGAAGGGCGCAGCGGAGGTGCTCCGCGAGGCCCGAGCGAGCGCGGCTCTCCCAGACAGATGTCGCGCGCCGGTCGGGTAGAGCGCAGTCGATGATCAGCGCCTACGAGTCCGGCCGGCGAGAGCCTCAAGCCTCGGATCCGGGCCGAGGTGCTCGCCAAGGCGATCAACCTGTGAGCCGCGGCGACGACGGGCGGCTTGCCGACATCCTCGCACGATAGTGCCCATGTTGGCGGAGCTGGCAAAGGCGATCGATACCCTCGACATCCCGGGGGAGCACGGCTCGGTGATCGAGGCTCTGGCCTTGCGCGACCGCCTGGACGCGCGCATCGCCGCCGCCGCCGGGGAGCTGGAGGCGGTCGGCATCTGGGCCGGCGACGCCGCCCTGTCGTTCGTGGGCTGGCTCCGAGGCCGGGCCGTCATGTCGCGTCGGTCGGCCCAGCGCCTGCGCAGCCTGGCCGTGCGCCTGAGGTCGCTGCCGCTGTGCTCCCAGGCCTATGCCGAGGGTTCTCTCTCCGGTGGACAGGTGGAGGCCATCGTCGCCCGCCTCGACGAGGAGACCACGGCCATCTTCGCCGCCCAGGAGGCGGAGATGCTCCCCTTCCTGATGCCCCTCAACGTGATCGGCGTGAGCCGGGCGATGGGCCACTGGCTGGCGCTCAACCGTCCCGAGCCCAAGGAACCCTCCGAGCCGGAGCGGTCGCTGTACCTGTCGCGGACCCTCGACGACCGCTGGGTGCTCAACGGGTCCCTCGACGCCGAGGGCGGCTCGGTGGTGGCCACCGCCCTGCGCGTGGCCATGCCCGATCGGTCCGAGGGCGCCGGCGGGCCGGCGACCCGCCGGGCCAGCGCCCTCGTCGACATCTGCCGGTTCTTCCTCGACCACCAGCAGGCCCTCGCCGGCGGGCGTCACCGCCCGCATGTCAACGTGGTCGTCGAGCTAAAGGATCTCCTGGCCGGCCGGGGCGGCCAGGTCGTCGATGGCCCCGGCCTCGACGGCCCCACCGTCTCCCGGCTGTTCTGCGACAGCGCCGTGCACCGGGTGGTGATGTCCGGCCGCTCGGCCATCGTCGACTACGGCACCTCCACCCGCACCATCCCCGCCCCGCTCTGGAACGCCCTGGTCATCCGCGACGAGCACTGCCGCTTCCCGGACTGTGACCGGCCCTCGGTGTGGTGCGAGGGCCACCACGTCGTCTGGGTGACCGAGAACGGCCCCACCAACTTGGCGAACCTCGTCCTGCTGTGCTCCCGCCACCACCACCTCCTCCACCAACCCGGCTGGCACGCCAAGCTCCGCCCCGACGCCACCTTCGAGGTCACCGACGCCCAAGGCATCGTTCGGGAGACCTCGCCGCCGCGCGCCGCGACGCTCTGGCCGAACGCGCCGTAGTTGGCCCGTGCCGTCGTGTTCACGACGGCGCTCAGGCCGGTTCTTCCCCGAGGAGCATGTGACCTGGCATGAAGGATTCGGTTGCCGGCGCCTTGGCGTCGTTATCTGGCGCTCGAGCGGGCCCGACCCGACCTCGCGCCAGCGGTGTCGCTGTTAGCGGCGCCAGAAGAGGAGGTGGGTGACGCCGCTGGGGCTGGGGACGCGGTCGCAGTGATACCGGCCGAGGAGCTCGTCGGGCGAGTCCCAGAGGCGTTCGCCGCCGCCGAGGTCGAGGGGCGCCACCGCGACGTGCAGCGTGTCGATGAGGTCGGCGTCGAGGAACTCGCGCACGGTGTGGACGCCGCCGCCGCAGCGCACGTCCTTGCCGTCGGCGGCGGCCTTCGCCTGGGCGAGTGCGTCGGCTGGCGAGGCGTCGATGAAGTGGAAGGTCGTGTCGGCGAGCGTGAACGAGGGCCGCAGGTGGTGCGTGAGGACGAATACCGGCGTGTGGAACGGCGGGACGTCGCCCCACCACCCCTTCCACTCGTGGTCCTCCCACGCGCCGCGTTGGGGGCCGAACTTGTTGCGGCCCATGATCTCGGCGCCGATGTTCCGGTGGTAGTCGCGGACCATGTAGTCGTCGAGGCCCCGGGACCCGCCGGGCTCGGTGCGGTTGGGCCAACTGACGGTGGCGAAGGCCCAGGCGCCCAGGGCGACGGGGTCGGCGTGGCCGAAGGGCCGCTCAAGACTCTGGCCTTCGCCGGCGCCGAAGCCATCTCGGGAGACGAAAAAGTTGTGGACGCGCAAGAGTTGGGTCATCGTCAGTACCTCCGTGCCGACTCGTGGATACCGCTAGGACAACCCACGTCAAGCCGTAGCCCGCGTGGGCCGGAATCGCACGGCGACGGCCCCCGACCGGAACTCATGGCGATCCACCAGCTCGAGCTGGATGCGCTCGCGCAGACCGGCGAGCAACGTCGGCCCGTGTCCGGCAAGGACCGGCTGCACAAGGAACCCGTACTCGTCGATGAGTCCCAGATCTGCCAACGCCAGGGGGAGCGTCACGCCCCCCACCAACAGGCCCTCGCCTGGCTCCTGCTTTAGCCGCTGAACCGCTTGCCCCAAGTCGCCTCGCACGAGCTCGGCATTCCAATCGACCTCGTTCAGCGTGCTCGACACGACGTACTTCCTCGCCCGGTCGATGGTCTCCGCGAACGGGATCTCCCACTCATTCATCCAGTCAGGCCACCCGCCCGTGGCCGGCTGCCGCCACGCGGACTCCATCATCTCGTAGGTCACCCGGCCGAAGAGCAGGGCATCGGCTCGTTCCATCTCAGCGGTCCAGTAGCGCATCGACTCCTCGTCCGGGGGGAGCCCTGCCTCGTGATGGCAGCAGCCGTCGAGCGTGACGTTGATCGAGTATCGAAGTGGTCTCATCTCGTTGCTCTCCCTTGAGGCGCGCCGCGCGTTCACCGGACCGTACTCAGACGACTGCTGGCGCCACTTCTCATCGGCATCGATCGCACCTGCTCAACACCGTCGTGGCGCGGACCGGGCGAACGACAGACCGGGCGCGCGACCGAGTCGGCGTTCTGCTGCCGCCGACGGGATCGAAGGTGTCCCAGAAGGTTCGGCGATCAGGTGTGGCCGAGGTGGCCCCGAATCGCCGGGTCGGCGGGACGCCGCGTCGGTGACGGACATGGCAAAGGGCTGAGCGAGGCTGCCAACACGTATTGTGCTAATAGACAATCCGTCATAGGATGGCCGTGTGACGAAGGGCGCAGCCGACGTGCTCCGCGAGGCCCGCCAGCGCGCGCGGCTCTCCCAGACGGATGTCGCGCGCCGGTCGGGCATAGCGCAGTCGGTGATCAGCGCCTACGAGTCCGGCCGGCGAGAACCGGGAGTGCGTACCCTCGCTCGCCTCGTCACGGCGACCGGACATGAACTCGAACTCGACGTTGTCCCGGCTCCGGGCCGCCAGCTCGGCCTCCCTGACACGCCACTTGGACGGCGACTGCGGCGTCGCCGGAAGGCGATCGTCGACACGGCTGCGGGGCGAGGCGCGCACAACGTCCGCGTCTTCGGCAGCGTCGCCCGGGCCGAGGACACTACCGACAGCGATATCGATCTCCTGGTCGATCTCGACGAGGGCGTCGGCCTCGTTAGTCTGGCCGGGCTGAAGCGCGAACTCACCGACCTTCTCGGCACAAGCGTCGACGTGGTGCCCGCCGACAGCCTCAAGCCTCGGATCCGGGCCGAGGTGCTCGCCGAGGCGATCGACCTGTGAGCCGCCGCGACGACGAGCGGCTGGCCGACATCCTCGCGTCAGCCGACGCGATCTCGTCCCAACCTGGGAAGAGGCGGCCTCGACGACGGGCTCGTCTTCGACGCCGTTCGGGCCCGCCTCATCGAGATCGGTGAGGCGGTCAAGGACATCAGCGCCGAGATCCTCGCCACCGAACCCCACATCGCTTGGCGCGAGGTCGCCGGGATGCGGGACCAACTCGCTCATCGCTACTTCGACACCGCCCACGGCGTCGTCCAGGCGACCGTCGATGAGGACCTGCCTCCGCTGGTCGCCGCCGTGCAACGCATACTGGCTGGCTCGGGGAAGGCACGGCGCCCGGGAACCTGAGCCCGCCCCACTGGGGAGGGTGGTATCCCATTCCTGACGCCCGGCCCACCGAGTCGGCGACCTGCTCGGGCGCGGACGCACCGAGCGGTGAGATGAACGCGCACGGGGCGCCGCCGGGCCGCTCGCAGCGCCATCGTTGGTACGGGCGACCGCGCCCGGAGCCCCGCGTGGCCCGATATAGCGCGCGCGAACGCAAGGCCCGCTGGGTCGGTGCCAGCCCAGGACCCTGCGCTCCGACTCCCGACGGGAGCGGGCGGTCGAGCCGCACAAGTCCGTCCCCGGCGACAGCCCCGCCAGCGCGGCGGTTATCGGGCGCGGAAGCAGTGCCGTTACCGAGCGGTCGGCCAGGACTATGGGGGCCCGATCCCCGGAGCTGGGCGGGAGTCACCATCGCGGTCAGTGCATGTCCCACCGACCCGGACTGGGGCCAGTTCCGGCGCGTGTAGATGTGGTGTCTCCGCACGCATGCCGAACGGCGATCTCGCTCGGGTGGCGGTACCCTTCTGGGCGATGGCGATCGATCCGGACTCGCTCCTGCGTGATGCGCTGACCCTTCCCGCCGATCGCCGCGCCGAGTTCGCTGCAGACCTCCTGGCCAGTCTCGATCGTGACGAGCACGACGACCCCGACGCCGTCCGTGCGGCGTGGGCGGCGGAGCTCGAGCGGCGTGCACGGCGTGCATTGTCCGGTGAGGACCCGGGACGACCGTGGCCCGAGGTTCGTGAGCGAATCCGTTCCAAGCTCGCTCGGTGACATTCCCGGTCGAGTTCTCCGCTGAGGCGGAGGAGGAACTCGACTTCGCCGCCGTCTGGTTCGACGAGCAGCGACCAGGGCTCGGCAGCGAGTTCTTGGAAGCGATCGAGGAGGTCCTCAGCCTGCTCGCTGAGTGGCCCCGAACCGGTTCGATCATCGAGGACACTCCCGCGAATCTCGAGATCCGGCGAGCGCCCGTCTCGCGCTTCCGCTTCTACGTCGGATACCTGGTGCTCGATGACCGAGTCCGAGTTCTGGCGGTCTCCCACCATCATCGCAAGCCTGGCTACTGGCACCAGAGAGTCGGTCGTTGACGCGCCGTCACCGAGATAGGGGGGGAGTATGGATAACTGCCGAAGCTGTGGACGACGCCGGGAGTCGCTCAGCTTGTGCTCTCAGCGGTCACCGTCGGCTTCGTGGCGGCTGTACTCGGCGGCGTGACGGGCCCAGTCGCCGCTGCTGGCACGGCGAAGGGCCTGCCAGCATCCGGTCGAACTTCCATCCCCGAACCTGCGAAGGGACGTCCTCACCGCCGCACGAGAGTGTGTCGCGGTCCCGCCCGCTCGAGCGTTACCGCGCGCAGCAGTCGTGCCGTTACCGAGCGGTCGGCCAGGACTATGGGGGCCCGGTCCCCGGAGCTGGGCGGGAGTCACCATCGCGGTCAGTGCATGTCCCACCGACCCGGACTGGGGCCAGTTCCGGCGCGTGTAGATGTGGTGTCTCCGCACGCATGCCGAACGGCGATCTCGCTCGGGTGGCGGTACCCTTCTGGGCGATGGCGATCGATCCGGACTCGCTCCTGCGTGATGCGCTGACCCTTCCCGCCGATCGCCGCGCCGAGTTCGCTGCAGACCTCCTGGCCAGTCTCGATCGTGACGAGCACGACGACCCCGACGCCGTCCGTGCGGCGTGGGCGGCGGAGCTCGAGCGGCGTGCACGGCGTGCATTGTCCGGTGAGGACCCGGGACGACCGTGGCCCGAGGTTCGTGAGCGAATCCGTTCCAAGCTCGCTCGGTGACATTCCCGGTCGAGTTCTCCGCTGAGGCGGAGGAGGAACTCGACTTCGCCGCCGTCTGGTTCGACGAGCAGCGACCAGGGCTCGGCAGCGAGTTCTTGGAAGCGATCGAGGAGGTCCTCAGCCTGCTCGCTGAGTGGCCCCGAACCGGTTCGATCATCGAGGACACTCCCGCGAATCTCGAGATCCGGCGAGCGCCCGTCTCGCGCTTCCGCTTCTACGTCGGATACCTGGTGCTCGATGACCGAGTCCGAGTTCTGGCGGTCTCCCACCATCATCGCAAGCCTGGCTACTGGCACCAGAGAGTCGGTCGTTGACGCGCCGTCACCGAGATAGGGGGGGAGTATGGATAACTGCCGAAGCTGTGGACGACGCCGGGAGTCGCTCAGCTTGTGCTCTCAGCGGTCACCGTCGGCTTCGTGGCGGCTGTACTCGGCGGCGTGACGGGCCCAGTCGCCGCTGCTGGCACGGCGAAGGGCCTGCCAGCATCCGGTCGAACTTCCATCCCCGAACCTGCGAAGGGACGTCCTCACCGCCGCACGAGAGTGTGTCGCGGTCCCGACCGCTCGAGCGTTACCGCGCGCAGCAGTCGTGCCGTTCCCGGGCGGTCAGAGACGGATCCCGCGGCTGGAGTCGGCGGGCTGCCGGCCCGGGAGACCGGATCCCGGTGCCTGTACGCAGTGTCAGTGTCAGGGTCCCGTGTGGCCTCTAATCCCACCACTCTATTGACTCGACTTCCGCTCGGTCGTTTACATCAAAGGTGGTCGGGTTCCATTCTTGGTCCAGTTCAACAGTGATCGGCGCGCTGATACTCATCATCAGATTCGCAGACTCGTCGACAAGTTGGGCCTCTGGGCCGCCGATGAACCAGTTCGTGACAAGGGTGAGAGCTTGGACGTCCACCTCGGCAACAACGAGTCGAGGGCCATCGTCACCCTCAACGACTTCGAGTCCACGGACGTCGACGGACTCGACCGACTCAACCTCAACGTCCGTCTTTCGTACGTCGTCTGTGTGGAAGTCGGCGTCCTCGAAGATTGAAGCGTCGAGATTCACTCCGTGCTCGAAGAGGCTGAACGTGCGTCCCTCGACTGCTTCCG
>CAYZMG010000039.1:0-12409 GCA_964479465.1 uncultured Acidimicrobiales bacterium | reverse complement strand
CCGCGGTGAGCTCTCTCTGGAGGAATTGGTGGATGGTCAAGATCAACTGATCGCTTGGAGGTGCGGTGAGCCCGTGCCACACCCAGAGCTCCCGCTGGTCCCGAACGACGACGACGTTCCCATCCAGCTCTCCAACTAACTGAGCAAGTTTCCGGTCCGCGGTGGCGACGACCAATTGCTCGGCGAATAGAATCTGACCTTCCACAGTATGGGCGATCAACGCGTCAGCGGCGCCGGTTTTCACACCATCCTTGGAGCGGCTACCAGTGCCGATCTGCAAGACCTGTTGGGCGATGGCGTCGACTGCATGGTCTGGATGAGTGTCCGCTATGTCGGCAGGTTCAAGCGCGGTGACATGCGAACGAATGCGATCGGCAAGTTCTTTCGCCGTCGGTACCGTGAACTCAGGCAAGGGCATGTTGAGGCCATCCGTCATGGCCCTCGCGCGCGCCAACTCACTGTGCGCAGCGGCGAGAGCCTCGTGCGCGTGCTGAGCCCACTCCCA
The DNA here is from genome assembly GCA_964479465.1 of uncultured Acidimicrobiales bacterium. GTDB lineage: Bacteria > Actinomycetota > Acidimicrobiia > Acidimicrobiales > AC-14 > CADCTB01. Next base: position 11,904 of record CAYZMG010000039.1, on the reverse strand, counting down.
GACGACTACTTCAGGCACGATGACGGTGTGTCCACGTGAACCGAGGCGGGCGACAAGCCGATCAAACACCTTCGCTCGAAACGACCGCCCAAGGAAGTTCGTATCAACGATTACGGTCCGACCGCTGTCTCCGGGCACGACCGACACAATAGGGACCGCGTGGCGCAACCCAGGAGCACCGTCTGCCGTTGACACGCCCGCTGCCCACTCCGCGCAAAAGCCGGTTCCGCCGTAACCTGCGCCCCGGCGTGGGGGGCGGTTACTACGCGCGGCATTGGTGCCGAACCGGTATGGACGCCGTGGTCGCCTCCCGCGTCGTCGCCGCACCGGTTGGCCTTCACCGTCAGGGCAGGCCCGCTCGGTCCATCTCTGTCAGCTATACGACATGCACCTCTGCGATGACGCGAGGTTCCTGTCGTAGCCACGTAGGATCATTGGAGGAGATGGCAGATCGAAGCGGGATCCAGTGGACTGGCTCAACGTGGAACCCCACGACGGGTTGCAACCGCATCTCACCCGGCTGTGACAACTGCTACGCGCTCACGCTGGCGGCCCGCCTCAAGGCGATGGGTCAGGCAAAGTACCAAAGCGACGGCGAGGAACGCACCAGCGGCCCCGGATTCGGGCTGGCGATTCACGAGGACGCGCTCGACGCCCCCCTGAAGTGGCGCGCACCCCGGCTGATCTTCGTCAACAGCATGAGCGATCTGTTTCACGAGGACGTGCCTTTCGATTTCATCCAGAAGGTTTTCGACGTGATGCGGCGTACGCCGCGTCACACGTACCAGGTGCTGACAAAGCGATCGAAGCGGCTCGCTGCTCTGGCTCCTCAGATTCAGTGGCCGACCAACGTTTGGATGGGCGTCTCAATCGAGACCGCCCGATACGCGTTTCGCACCCGGCATCTTGCTTCGGTGCCGGCCGCGGTCCGATTCCTCTCTTGCGAGCCCCTACTAGGGCCGATACCGTCGCTCGATCTCGACGGGATCGACTGGGTCATTGTCGGCGGCGAGAGTGGGAAGCACGCCCGCCCGCTCAAACTGGAATGGGTACGTTCGATCCGGCAGCAATGCGCTGACCGCAGCGTAGACCTCTTTGTCAAGCAACTCGGCACTGTGTGGTCTGCGGCGGAAGGTCATGGTCGGACGCACGGCGGCGACTGGACGGCCTGGCCCCCTGATATCCGAATCCGCGAGATGCCAACGGCAAAGGATGCCGCTTGTCGTTCAACGGACCGATTGGCAGGATCTCAGGCGCGTTCGATGGTCTTTCGAAGTAGGTCGCCCTTTGAGTCCGTCTTGGTGACACCTTCCTCGTAAAGTCGCTTCCACGCAGCTCGTAGGTGCTTGGAGCGGGCCTTCCCCAGAGCGTCGCCGTAGACCTCGGCATACTTCTTCGAGATGCGAAACTTCGGATGCGTATTGAGCAGCCGACGTAGGTTCCCTTCAATCTCCTTCTGCCATTCTGCTGCAAGGGCCTTCTCATCAGACTTGAACAAGTCATCAGCGAAGAGGGATGCTGCTGCCTCCTCCTCGAAGACGGCACGACGCCACCTCTCGAGACCGAGCGAAAGCGCCTCGCCGAAGAGTTCGAGTCCGTCTCGGTGGCGCGATAAGAACACCAAGTGGTAGGCGGGACGGTGATGGGGCCGGTTCCGGACCTCGAACGTCCACCAGCCTGTCCTCCCAGCCTTGCCGAGCCGGTCGGCATACCCGGTTACGACGGCTTCCTCGGCAGCATCGCGATCCTCCACTGAAGAGGATTTGTCGGGGGCATGCGCTAACCAAGTAGCGCGCCACCAGTCGCCGCCGCAGACCTCGTCCATTCGACCCAGCGTTGCTGCATTCGCCGCCTGACTGTGAAGGTGCCCAGCTATGCGACGAAGCGCGACCGTTGAGAAGTTGATTAGCAGTTCGGTTGCCGGCGCACCAGGGCCTCCAGGCCGACGGAATAGCCTCACGACCTCCGTGAATGGGATCATCAACCCGAATGGGTCAAGGAATACGAACAGCGGAACGTCCGTCTTCATGCTGATAACAGTGTCGAGGTGGTCCTCGACGTGCCCGAGAAATGTGTCAATGGTGAGGTCTTGACCTTCCACCGCTACTACGTCGCATAGCCTCTCGTAGGCTTCACGGTCCGCCTCAACGAAGACACACTCAAGCTGTCGCTTGTCGGATAGAGCGCGCGCCTTCCGAATCAGGAGTGCTGGGGAACCTTCGCGCCCGTCCGCGTAGCGCCCTTCGCCGGCGTACCCATCCACGAAGGCCACTCGGCCGTCGACGGAGGTGCTTCCCGTCTTCATTGTGAACGGGTCAACGTATGTATCGAGGACTGCGTGCTTCAGGATCGCGGCAGCTTGCTTGCTCTGGAAGAACGCCGTCACGGCGTCGCAACGGGACGGCGACTCGCCTTCCGCGAGTTGGCCCGTCGCCGTCCCCACCCTGCCGCCACGACACGCGAGGATAATGAGTATCGTCGCGACACGGGGAGGACCCCGTCTCGGCTCGGTCCAACGCGCGGATATCCCAGTCGTGCCGGATCAGGGCGCCTTCGCGAACCTTTCCCGTCGGCTGCGAACCGTGTCAGAACGGCACCGCGACGAACGCCCGGTCGCGCCCTCGGAGGCGCGAAGTAACCGGCGTACTCGAGCGGACGACGTGCCCGATAATGCTCCGTCATCGGCTACGTGCTCTCGGCGACCCTCCGGAGCTGCTGGTGCGGATATTTCGTCGCGTCGAGCGGGAGCCCGCTGCGCTCGTCCCCACATCGCGGAGCGGACTGGGCTGGCTGGGGGTGATGCTCATACGCCGGCCGGCGCATCGGCTCGGCGGCGCTGGTGGCCGACGGCCTGCACGCCCGGGCCGACGGGTTCACCTCCCTCGCCGTCCTGGTCGGCGCTGTCGGTGTGGCCCTCGGATGGGACAGGGCCGACGCGGTCGCCGGCCTCCTGATCGGAGTGGCCATCTTCGCCGTCCTCGGCCAGGCGGCGATGGGCGCCGGCGCACGGCTGATGGACGCGGTGTCGCCGGAGCTGGTCGACCAGGCCCACGACGTCGCCGCCGAAATCGACGGGGTGGAGGACGTGGGGCGAGCTGCGGATCCGCTGGATCGGCCACCGCCTCCACGTGGAGGCCCGCATCACCGTCGAGCGTGACCTGGGCATCGTCGCCGCCCACGCCATCCCGAGGAGGCCCAGCACGCCCTCCTTCATCAGCTGCCGATGCTGGCGGGGCGGCGGTCCACGTCGACCCCTGTTTCCACGCCAGCGACGACCCCCACGCGGTGACGGCACACCATTTCCCCGCCGTGAGCTGAGGTCGTCCTACAGGGCGAGGAGGGCGCGGGTGCCGGTGTAGAGGGCGACTCCCACCAGTAGGGCGGCGAACCAGCGCTGCATGCTCTTGGGATCGAGGCGGTCGCCGATCCGCTTGCCGGCCATGACCCCGGCCGTCGCCGCCACCACGAAGATGGCGGTCGTGCCCCACTCGATGCCGCCGCTGAGGCGGGGTGCGAGGGCGGCCGCCGCGTTCACGGCGATGACGAGCAGGGACGTGCCGACGGCGGAGGCCATGGGGAACCCCATGGCCAACGCCAGGACCGGCACGATGATGAAGCCACCGCCGACCCCGAAGAGGCCGGTGAGGAACCCGACCGCGGTGCCGGCGAGGGCGACCTTCACCACCCAGGCCGGCGTCAGGGTGAGACGCCGGCGACGGGTGTTGACGGCCGTGCCGGCACCGGCCCCGCCATCCTCGCCGGCGAGAGCGTCGACCTTCGTGCAGCTCGGGCAGCCGGCGAAGATCCGCCACGCCGCCACCAGCGTCAGGCCGGCGAAGGCCAGGAGCAGGACGTCGCCGTCGAGCCGGCGATTGAGCATCGACCCGGCGATCGAACCGCCGATCCCCACCAGCCCGAACTCCAGCCCGGTGGCCACTCGCACGTGCCCGCTCCGCCAATGCTCGTAGGCGCCGACCAGTGATGCGACGCCGACGACCACGAGCGAGGTCGACGTGGCCGAGGACGGCGACAGTCCGACGACGAAGACGAGCACGGGAACGGCGAGGATGGACCCGCCGCCACCCAGGGCGCCGAGCGCCACGCCGACAAGGAAGCCCAGCGGCGACGCCACCAGCGCCCGCATGATCATCGGCGGCTCGCAACCGGGGCATCGGCCCGCACCCGGAGAGGTTCGTGCTTCGACGCCGCGGCCCAGTCGTCGTCGATAGCGACAACGTTCCTCTTGGCCCGGTCGAGCAGGGAGGCGGCGATCGCCGCCCGGTAGCCGGTGGCGCAGTGGACCCAGACCTCGCCGTCGGGAACCTCGGCCAGCCGGGCCTCGAGTTCGTTCAGGGGGATGTGGACGGCGCCATCGATCCGGCTTTCGGCCCACTCGTCCGGACGGCGCACGTCGAGCACGGCGACGTCGCCGCCGGCATCCGCCAGCTCGGCGAACGTCGCCCGGCGGTAGCTGCGGATGTCGCCGCCGGCGCCCCACGCCGCCAGGCCGCCGCCGGCGCCGCCGGCCGGCCGGTCGATCCCGATGCGGGCCAGCTGCGTCTGGGCCTCGACGACCTGTTCCGTCGTGTCGGCGACGAGGGTGACCGGTGCGCCCCACTGCACGGTCCAGCCCAGGTAGGTCACGAAAGAGTCCCCCATCTCGAAGTTCAGGGTGCCGGCCAGGTGGGCGCGAGCGAACGCCTGGCGCGACCGCAGGTCGACCACCCACTCGCCGAGATGGATCCGCCGGCGGATCTCCACGGCATCGACCGGCTCGGGGGGCGACAGGTCGACCGGCGCCGGCCCGCTCCGGTTGAGGGGAGCCATGTGGGCGTAGTAGCGGGGGTACGCCGTCAGCCCGCCGAGCAGCCGCTCGACGAAGGTGTCCTCGTCGTCGAGCGTCAGCGCCAGGTTCGACCGACGCTCCTCGTCGATGGTGCTGGCGGTGACACCACTGGAGGATTGCGCGGAGCAGAAGCTCCCGAACCCGTGGGTTGGCAGCACACCGACCTTGCCCGGAAGGATCCGGGCCAGGCGCCGGACCGAGTGGAACTGCGCCCGGGTAAGGCCGTCGGTGCTCTCCTCGCCGATGAGGTCGGTCCGGCCGACCGTCCCGTACAGCAGGGAGCCGCCGGTGAAGACGGCGGCCGGTTGTCCCTGCTCGCGTACCACGTAGGACAGGTGCGTGGGCGTGTGGCCGGGCGTGTGCACGGCGCGCACCACCACCGCCCCGACCACGAACTCGTCACCGTCCCGGGCCCCGGTCCGGTCGAAGGCGACCGGGTCAGCCGCGGCGAGGACGTACTCGGCGCCGGCCCGCCGGGCGAGCTCCAGCCCGCCGGTGACGTAGTCGTTGTGCACGTGAGTCTCGAACACATGCGTGAGACGGAGTTCACGGTCCCGGAGGACCGACTCGAACCGGTCCACGTCGCGCTGCGGGTCGACGGCTGCGGCCGCCCCGCCCGAGATCAGCAGGTAGCTCCGGTCACCGAGCGACGGCGTCTCGATGGTGACGATCTCCGCCGTATCTAGGCCTCCGGGCAAGGCGGACCTCCTGGGGTCAAGCGAGCTTCATGAACATCTTCTGCACGTCCTCGATGGCGTACCCCTCTTGTGCCGCACGCTCCGGGTCGTTCACGCAGTACGCGAGCCCGGACGCGACCAGCTTGAACCCGGCCTGGTCCAGCGCCTTGCTGGCCGCCGAGATCTGGGTCACGACGTCGCGGCATTCGCGCTTGTCCACGAGCATCTGCTGGATGCCCCGGATCTGACCCTCGACCCGGCGCAGCCGGTTCAGGATGTCTTGGATGGTGGGCTCAGGTATGTCCATCTGTCCTCTTCAACCACATACCCCCTAGGGTATTCCCTCACACGCTACGCTGAGGCCATGAACGTCCTCTACATCGCTTCCAGCGGATCGTCGGACCCTACCCGGGCCTCGATCCCGTTCCACCTGGCCGTGAACGGCTCGATCGAGAGGGGCCACGACGTCGGGCTGGTCCTCGCCGGCGACTCGACCGAGTTCCTGCGCCCCGAGCTGCTCGAGGCGGCGGAGGGCGCCGGCCTGCCCCCTCTACGCGAGCTGTTCGCCAAGGCCCGGGAGCACGCCGTCCCCGTGTACGTCTGAAAAGGCTGCGCCGTCGCCCGTGGGGCGACCGAGGACCAGCTCGCCGCCATCGGGGGCCAATGGGTCAGCCCGCCGGACGTCGCCCGCCTCATCGAGGAGGCCGACAAGATCGTCACCTTCTGAGCGCTCCGCTCAGAAGGTGAGGAGTCCCGAGCTTCTGTGCCAGTCGCCGCCCACGTGGCTCGCCGGTGCCTTCCCACTGCTGCTCCTTACGCTGGCCGGCTGATAACAGACAGCGTCACCCGGGTCCGGAGCGACGGTCCCAGTCTTGGACCTCAGGTGAAGATGATCTGGCCGCCGGCGGCAACCTCGTAGAACTCGCCGACGGTGATGATGTCCTGGACCTGGGGGATGAAATCGTTCTTCTCCAGGCCGAACAGGTCGACCGACGCCTTGCACGCGTACAGGCCGGCGCCGGTGTCGGCGATCATCTCGATGAACTCCGGGATGGAGGGGATGTCGAGCTCCTCCATCTTGTGGTTCATGTAGCGCGTCATCACGCTGGAGACGCCGGGAAGCCCGCCGGCCATGGTGGGGAAGTGCAGGCCAGGGTTGCCGACGGTGGCCAGCTTGATGTGCTCACTACGAGCCTTGTGGATGGCGTCGAGGCCGAAGAACGTGAAGAAGAGGTTGGCCTCGATGCCCTCCGCCCGGGCCCCGTTGGCCATGATCAGCCCCGGGTACACGCCGTCGAGCGAGCCCTTGGAGATGATGATCGACACCTTGGTGATGGCGTCGCCCATGGCGGCACCGTCCTTTCACTGTAGGGGAGAATCAGATGCAGCCGCGCGGCTTGGGGATGCCGGCGATCTTGGCGGCGACCCTCGCCGGGCCCTTCGGGAACAGCTGGTAGAGCTCCTTGATCGACACGCCGGAGGCCTTGCCCAGCACCCGGACCGTCGGGCCGCTGCCCTTGGTCAGGTACTCGTCGCGCATGAAGCGGATGACGGTCCAGTGGGCGTCGGTCAGCTCCTCGATCCCTTCGTAGCGGGCGAGCTCTCCGACCATGGCCTCCGTCCACTGCTCGGGGTGGACGAAGAAGCCTTCGTTGTTCAGCTCGACGTCGATCGTGGCGATTGTGGCGATGGTCATTGTGAGTCTCCTTGGGTCTTGGCCGCCGCTGTCTTGCCGGCGCCGGGCATGGCGGCGCCGATGCCCGGGATGTCCCGCCCGGGCAGAAGGCTGTGCCAGTAGAACCACTGGAACATGAGCTTGCCGAGGTGGTTCAGCCGCGACTCCTTCAGCAACGGAAGGCCCACCGGCCCTGGGTAGTGGCCACCGAGCGGCTCAGTCTCGTAGTTGAAGTCGATGAGCAGCGCCTTGTGGAACCCGGTCTCGATGAAGCAGTTGGCGTGACCGTCGAAGCCCGGCTCCAGCGGCTCGCCGCCAAGGAACCGCCGCACGTTCTCGACAAGGGTCTCCCCCTCGAAGTGGGTCACCGAGCCGGCCTTGGAGGCGGGCACGTTGGCGGCGTCGCCGATGACGAAGACGTTGGGCGCCGCCTTCGACTGCAGGGTGTGGTCATCGGTGGGCACGAAGTTGAGCTCATCGCCGAGCCCAGGCGAACGCCCGACATAGGGGGCGCCGCCGTGCAACGGGACGACGACGGCCAGGTCGAACGGAACCTCCCGGCCGTCGTAGGCGACGAGGCGCCCGCCGGCCCCATCGACCTCGCCGGTGTTGAACTCGGTCACCAGCTCGACGCCCTTCTCGGCCAGCATGCCGGCCAACTTCGCCGAGGACACCGGCTTGGTGAACGCCCCGTCCAGCGGCGTCACGTAGGTCAGCTGCACCTTGTCGCGGATGCCTCGCTCCGTGAAGTACCAGTCGGCGAGGAAGCAGAACTCCAGGGGGGCGACGGGGCACTTGATGGGCATGTCGACGATGTTCACCACGATCCGCCCGCCGTCGAAGCCGGCGAAGGCCGCCTCCAGGGCGGCGGCGCCCTCCGGGGAGTAGAAGGTGAACACCCGCTCCATCCATCCGGGGCCCGTGAGGCCTTCGGTCTCCTCGGGCACCAGCACCGCCCCTGTCGCCACGACGAGGACGTCGTAGTCCAGCATCTCACCGTCGTCGAGCGTGACCCGGTTGGCGGCGGTGTCCACCGAACCGACGGCGCAGCGCCGGTAGTCGATGCCGGCGTGGAGCTGGCGGCCGCGGGGGCGGACGATGTCTTCGGGGTGGGTCAGCCCGAAGGGCACGAACAGCAGCCCCGGCTGGTACACGTGGCGGTCGTCCTGGTCGACGACGGTGATCCTGGCGTCCTCGGCGGAGAAGAGCCGGCGCAGCCGGTTGGCCGTGAGGGTGCCACCGGTGCCGGCGCCCAGGATGACGATCCGATGGGCCATCACACGCCTGCCATCGACTCGGGCCGGCGGCGGTGCCGATGGCCGGCGGCCAGCGCCTGCTCGAAGCAGGGTGCGCACAAGGTCTGGCCCTGGCGCGCTCGGGTTCGGGTCTCCATGACGACCTCCCCACATGCCGCGCACGTGGTCCAGCCGTCGACCTTGGACGTGACCGGCGGCGCTGCGTGCACCTCCTGCACCTCGTACAGCTCCTCGGGGGCCATGGCCAGGATGCGCTCGACCTCGGCCGCGTTGGCCTGGCCGAAGCGGGCCACCTCCTCCGGCGCCGCCTGCCCGGACCGCACCCGAGTCCGCAGCGCCTGGTAGTCCGACGCCCACGCCGGCCGGCCGGCGATGCGCACCGCCTTGCTGTCCGAGGCCCGGAAGAACGTGAACGCGTTCTTGCCCCAGTCGTGGATGACGAGGTTGCGGTTGCCCATCGTCGTACCGACGATGGCCTGGATTGCGTCGACAGCGCAGATGTCGGTCTCGGCTACGGCGACGACCGTGTTCTCCTCGCTGGCCCGGCCAACCTCACGGAGCGCCAGCCGAGCGGCCTGGATCCCGACCGCCAGCCCCGGGCACAACGACCCGTGGTAGGCGACGGCCCGCTCGATGATGGCTTGGTCGAGGGTGCCACTCATGTTGTTGTTCGCCTCCTTAAGTGGTTCCTCCACCTGATCCGAACGTACGACCTGACGGCTGCGCCCGGGAGGGCCGAGCGACCTTTCCCGGGCAGCCGAAGGTCACGTCCCTACCGGTATGCGTCGACCACCCAGGGGCAGCCGTCATCGCTGGCCTTGCCGTTCTCGCTTCCCTCAACCGGGGCCGGATCAGCGCCGACCTCGCGGGCAATGACGCCGGCGATCTCGGCGATTGCGCACGCGGCAGCCGACTCCGGGGCGACATCGAGCAACGAGCGCATCTTGCGGTCGGCGAGAGAGACGTCGGTGTCGTAGGGGACGACGCCGACGACCTCGACACCCTGCGGCCGCAGTGTCTCGCGGATCCATTCGACGTCGGCCTCCTCGCGGATCTTGTTCGCCACCGCGATCAGCTTCGGGATGCCCAGCTCACGGGCCAGGTCGATGATCCGGGTCGCCGTCTGGATCGACCACAGGGACGGCTCGATCACGATGGTCAGCAGGTCCGACGCTCCGGGGGTGCCGCGGCCGAAGAGCTCAAGCCCGGCCTCCATGTCGATGATGGTGATGCCCTCGGCGGCCTTGAGCTCGCCGATGATGCCACGCACGGTGGCATGGGATGAGCAGCTTCAGCCGGAGCCCGCATGGCCCACCCGGGAGCCGAGCAGGAGCCGGATGCCGTCTGGCGCGTCAACGCCGAACTCCTCGAATAGGTCGGTCGGTTCCTTCAACAAGACCGTGACCCGTTTCCCCTCGGCGTCGGTGTCGCGGCGGGCGATCTCCTTGGGAAGGACCGCCAGCTCGATGGCCTCGTGGGCCGGGATTCCCAGGGCGATGGCCATGTTCGGGTTGGAGTCGCTGTCGATCGCCCGGACCGTGTGCCCCCTGCGGGCCAGCGTCCGCGCGACGGTCGCCGAGATCGTCGTCTTGCCGGACCCGCCCTTGCCGGCGAAGGAAACCTGCATCGTCTGCCTCCTGTTGTTCGTGACCGCAGTCGGAGCGGTCTCCTCCTACGGTGCGCCGGGGCGCCGGCGCCGGCTAGGGCCGGAGGACCCTGGCGCTGCCGGGCGGCGGGAACCCATGCTTGGGTCATGGACGCCGAAGGGCCTACCAGCCCGCTCGCGGGGCCGCTCGGGCCCTTCCCGGCCGCGGTGGCCGAGACCCACAGTGGAGTGGTCTTCTTCGTGGGCGACCGGGCGTACAAGATGAAGAAGCCCGTCGACCTCGGCTTTCTCGACTTTCGCACCCGGGAGGCGCGTCTCGACGCCTGCCGCAGCGAGGTAGCGCTCAACCGCCGGCTGGCGCCCGACGTTTACCTCGGCATCGCCGATATCTCGGGGCCGGACGGGCAGCCGTGCGATCACCTGGTGGTGATGCGGCGGATGCCCGAGGATCGCCGCCTGTCCTCGATGATCGCCGCCGGCGTCGACGTCAGCGAGCACCTCGCCGGCCTGGCCGAGCTGCTGGCCCGATTTCACGCCGGCGCCGACCGCTCGCCGACCATCGACGAGACGGCCGGTCGAGACGCACTCCGCCGGCGCTGGGAGACCAACCACGACGAGATGGCGCCGTTTCGGGGCACCGTTCTCGATCCTGAGGCGGAGGACGGGGTGCTCACCCTGGCCCTTCGCTACCTCGTCGGCCGGGGACCGCTCTTCGAGCAGAGGATCGAAGACGGCCGGGCCTGCGACGGTCACGGCGACCTCCTGGCCGGCGACATCTTCTGCCTCGACGACGGACCCCGTGTGCTCGACTGCCTGGAGTTCGACGACCGCCTGCGCTTCGGTGACGCCCTTGCCGACGTCGCCTTCCTGGCCATGGACCTCGAGCGCTTGGGCCGGCCCGACCTGGCGGCGGAGTTCCTGGCCCGATACCAGGACGCGTCGGGCGACCGGTGGCCCCCGTCGCTCGCCCACCACCACATCGCCTACCGCGCCCAGGTCCGGGCCAAAGTTGCCGCCGTGCGCTGGTCGCAGGGCGACGCGGCGTCGGCCCCGGCCGCGGGCCGCTTGCTGGCGCTGTCCCACGACCACCTGCGCCAGGCTCGGGTCCGTCTGGTCCTGGTGGGGGGCAACCCCGGGACCGGCAAGTCCACAGTCGCCCGAGGGATCGCCACACCGCTCGGCGCCCTGATGCTCCGCTCGGACGAGATCCGGAAGTCACTCGCCGGCATCGATCCCCTCGACCCCTCCCCCGCCCCGCTGGAGGCTGGCCTGTACCGGCCGGAGATGACCGGCGCCACCTACGCCGAGCTCCTGACCCGAGCCCGCACTGCTCTCGAGCTCGGCCGCACCATGGTGCTCGACGCCACGTGGCGCGACCCCCGGTGGCGCAAGGCCGCGGCCGACGTGGCCGCGGCTGCTTCCGCCGACCTCGTCGAGGTGCGTTGCGTCGCTCCACTCGAAGTCGCTCTGGAAAGGGTGCGCCGGCGCTCGGGCACCGACGCCTCCGACGCCACCGAGGAGGTGACGCGCGCGCTGTCGAGCTGCGACGGCGGCTGGAGCACCGCCACGGAGATCGACACGTCGGGTGAGGCGGCGACGGCGATCGCCGCCGCTATAGCGATCGCCCGGCGGTAAAGGGACTTCGGGCCCCCACGATCGTGTGACTTTGGACTCTGCCGGCGCAGGCGCCTTCAGGTCGATACTCATCCCAGAGAGCAGGTGCAACGATGCACCTCCGACAAGGGAGCCACCCCCATGAAGCGCAGAACCCTCGACCTACTGTTCAGTCTCGGCGGCATCGGCCTCGCCGCCCTGCTGTTGATCATCGGCATCGTGATGTCGAG
>CAYZMG010000038.1:0-37334 GCA_964479465.1 uncultured Acidimicrobiales bacterium | reverse complement strand
CGCCAGGTCCGCCAACATGCTCCCAATCGTACACATGTTCGATGGCCGGCGCAAGCTCTATTTCGTGGAAAGGCGCGTTGGCATTTGGGCGCGCGGAGCGCGAGAATCCGAACCCTATTTATCGACGACCACGAGACTGACCGTCGCCGGCGCCCCCGCCACCAGCTGCTCGGCAATGCGGACCTGCTTCTTCACTGGCAGCACGTAGGTCCCTCGTTTGCGGTCCGGGAAGATCGACGTCGACCAGCGGGTCCTGCCGACCGTCACCTCGACCCGCAGCGAGCCGAAACCTCCTGCCTGGTGGCCGTACGTCGCCTCGATCTCGTCGGCGACGGCCTCCGGGAGGCTGACGAAGTGCCACGCCGCCGGCCCCTCGTGCTCCCACACCTCAGCGGTGAACGAGAACCGGGACCGCGCCATCGGGCCAAAGCTAACTGCGGCTCGCGAATCCCGGGCGGGTCCGTAGGACGTCCCCGGTAGCCTTGTTGCCATGAACAGCTACCTGGAGGCCGTCCGTGAACGGGTCGTCATCTTCGACGGCGCAACCGGTACCAATCTCCAGCGGATGGAGCTCACCGCGGATGACTTCGGTGGCCCGGAGTTCGAGGGCTGCAACGAGCTGCTGGTCGCCACCCGGCCCGACGCCATCGCCCAGCTCCACAACTCGTTCTTCGAGGTGGGCTCGGAGGTGGTGGAGACCGACTCGTTCGGGTCGCTGTCTTACACCCTCGGCGAGTACGGGATCGCCGATCGCGCCCACGAGCTGAACCTCAAAGCGGCCCAGATCGCCAAAGAAGTGGCGAGTGGTTACGGAGGCTGGGTCGCCGGCTCCATCGGCCCCGGCACCAAGTTCCCGTCGCTCGGTCAGATCCGGTTCGGCGAGTTCCGCGACGCCTACGAGGTCCAGGCGAGAGGACTGCTCGAGGGCGGCGTCGACCTCCTCCTCATCGAGACCGTCTTCGACCTCCTACAGGCGAAGGCTGCCATCATCGCCTGCCGGCGGGCCATGGCCGCCGTCGGCCGTCAGGTGCCGCTCCAGGTGCAGGTGACGATCGAGCTCACCGGACGCATGCTCCCCGGCACCGAGATCGGCGCCGCACTGGTGGCTCTCGACGCCCTGCGCCCAGACGTCATCGGCATCAACTGCGCCACCGGCCCCACCGAGATGCACGAACACCTCCGGCACCTGTCGCAGCACTGCCGGGTACCGATCTCCTGCTTGCCCAACGCCGGCCTCCCATCCGTGGTCGACGGGAAGATGCACTACGACCTCACGCCCGACCAGCTGGCCGAGCACCACGCCCGGTTCGTCACCGAGCTGGGCGTGAACGTGATCGGCGGCTGCTGCGGGTCCGGGCCCGAGCACCTCAAGGCCGTCGTCGAGCGCTGCAAGGACCTCGAGCCCGCCCGCCGCGACCCGAAGCACGAGGCCGGCGCGTCGTCGATCTACTCGTCCGTTCCGTTCCACCAGGACACGTCGTTCCTCGTGGTGGGGGAGCGCACGAACGCCAATGGGTCCAAGAAGTTCCGTGATGCAATGCTGGCCAGCGACTGGGACACCTGTGTGGCCATGGCCCGCGACCAGGTGAAGGAGGGCGCCCACATCCTCGATGTCTGCGTCGACTACACGGGCGAGAACGGCGTGGAGGACATGGACGAGATCGCCGTCCGGTTCGCCACCCAGGCCAGCATCCCGCTGATGCTCGACTCCACCGAGCCCCAGGTCATCGAGGCCGGCCTGCAGTGGATCGGCGGCAAGGCGGTCCTGAACTCGGTGAACCTGGAGGACGGCGACGCCCCCGGCACCCGCCTCGACCGGTTCCTCACCCTGGCGCGCGAGTACGGGGCCGCCGTCGTGGCCACGTGCATCGACCAGGAGGGCCAGGCCCGGACGGCGGACTGGAAGGTGCGGGCGGCCAAGGCCATCCACGACCTGGCCGTCGACCGCTACGGCCTGGAGCCGGGCGACCTGCTCTTCGACGCCCTGGCTCTGCCCCTGTCGACGGGCATGGAGGAGAGCCGGCGGGACGGCATCGAGACCATCGAGGGCATCCGGCGCATCAAGGCCGAGCTCCCCGGCGTCCACACCATCCTCGGCCTGTCGAACGTGTCGTTCGGCCTCACGCCGGCCGCCCGCCACGTGCTGAACTCGGTGTTCCTGCACGAGTGCGTGGAGGCCGGCCTCGACGCGGCCATCGTCCATGCGGCGCGCATCATGCCGCTGTCGAAGATCCCCCCGCGCCAGTTGGAGGTCTGCCTCGACCTCATCTACGACCGCCGCACCGAGGGCTACGACCCCCTCCAGGAGCTGCTCGGCCTGTTCGAGGGCGTGACGTCTGCCTCGCTGGTGAAGGAGGACCGCAGCGGCTGGCCGGTCGAGGAGCGGTTGAAGCAGCGCATCATCGACGGCGACCGCGACGGGCTGACCACCGACCTCGACGAGGCACTGGCGGCCAAGCCGGCGCTGTCCATCGTCAACGACGACCTCCTGGCCGGCATGAAGGTCGTCGGCGACCTCTTCGGCTCCGGCCAGATGCAGCTGCCGTTCGTGCTCCAGTCGGCCGAGTGCATGAAGGCCGCCGTCGCCTACCTGGAGCCCCACATGGAGAAGTCCGACCAGGGCGGCAAGGGGCGCATCGTGCTGGCCACCGTCAAGGGCGACGTCCACGACATCGGCAAGAACCTGGTCGACATCATCCTCACCAACAACGGCTACGAGGTGCACAACCTCGGCATCAAGGTCGCCCTGGCCGAGATGCTGGCCAAGGCCCAGGAGGTCAAGGCCGACGCCATCGGCATGAGCGGGCTGCTGGTGAAGAGCACGCTGATCATGCGCGAGAACCTGGAGGAGCTGAACATCCGCGGCCTGGCCGGGGAGATGCCCGTGATCCTCGGTGGCGCGGCGCTGACCCGGCGCTACGTCGAGCGCGACCTTCGCGAGATCTACGAGGGCCGGGTCTTCTACGGCAAGGACGCGTTCGAGGGTCTGCACACGTTGGACAAGCTGATGGAGCTGAAGCGCTCCGGCGCGGAGGACCCCGACTTCGGGCGGGTCCCGCTCGGGCGCGTCGTGGTCAAGGAAGAGACGGAGGCGGTCGAGCTGCCGGCGCGCTCGCCGGCGGTCGAGACCGACAACCCGGTGTTCGTGCCGCCGTTCCTCGGGTCACGCGTCGTCAAGGGCGTCGCCCTCGACGAGCTGGTCGGCTACGTCAACGAGACCGCCCTGTTCCGCAATCAGTGGCAGTACCGGCCCAATAAGGGCGAGAACGACGCCGACTTCAAGACCCGCATCCGGCCGACCCTGCGCGACGAACTCGCCAAGGCCACCGCCGCCGGCCTGCTCGTGCCCCAGGTCGTCTACGGCTACTACCCGGCCAACGGCGACGGGAACGACCTGGTCCTCTGGAAGGACGAGACGGCGACCTCGGAGTACCTGCGGTTCTCCTTCCCCAGGGAGCAGACCGAGCCGTTCCGGTGCATCGCCGACTTCTTCCGTCCCGTGGAGTCGGGTGAGATCGACTATGCCGCATTCACGATCGCCAGCATGGGTTCCAAGGTGTCGGAGGCCACGGCCAAGCTGTTCGCAGAGGACCGCTACACCGAGTACCTGCTGCTGCACGGGCTCGGCGTCGAGATGGCCGAGGCGCTGGCCGAGTACTGGCACCGTCGCATCCGGGAGGAGTGGGGCTTCGCCGACGAGGACGGCCGCCTGGTCGACATGCTCGTCCGCCAGGGGTACCGGGGCGGGCGGTACTCCTGGGGCTACCCGGCGTGCCCGGACCTGGAGGACAACCTCAAGGTCGCTGAGCTGCTGGAGGCCGACCGCATCGGCGTGGCCGTGAGCGAGGACTTCCAGTACGTCCCCGAGCAGACCACCTCGGCTCTCATCTGCCACCACCCGAAGGCGAAGTACTTCGTCGCCCGCGGCTAGACCGGCGCCGGCTCCAGGACCGCCGGCAGCACGGGTCGCGGGAGCGGCCGCCGGCGGCTGGGCTCGACCACGTGGTCGACGACGCCGTAGGCCACCGCCGCCTCCCCGCGCAGGATGTAGTCGCGGTCGATGTCGGCGGTGATGCGCTCGACGGTCTGGCCGGTGGCGCCGGCCAGGATGGCGATCATCAGCCGGCGCATCTCGACCATCTCCCGCACCGCAATCTCCATGTCGCTCGACTGGCCCTGGGCGCCGCCGTGGGGCTGGTGAAGGAGGACGCGACTGTTGGCCAGGAGGAACCGCTTGCCCGGCGCGCCGGCGGCGAGCAGAACCGCGGCGGCCGACGCGGCCTGGCCCACGCAGTAGGTGGCGACGTCGAGGCCGAGGAACTGCATGGTGTCGTGGATGGCGAATAGGGCGGTCATGTCGCCGCCGGGGGAGTTGATGTAGAGCGAGATGTCCTTGTCCGGGTCGTCGGACTGGAGGTGGAGCAGCTGGGCGATCACCAAATTGGCCACGTTGTCGTCGATGGGTGAGCCGAGGAAGACGATGCGCTCGCCCAGCAGGCGGGAGTAGATGTCGAAGGCCCGCTCGCCTCTCGACGTCTGCTCGATCACGGTCGGCACCAGCATGGTCATCTCCTTGTGCAAGTGGTTGTTTGCACATCGTAGCTCGTGCAAGACTTGGTTTGCACGAGAAAGGTGGCCCCCACATGGACGAAACCCGCATCACCCGCTCGGTCGAACTGGACGCCTCGGTGGACGACGTCTGGCGAGCGATGACCGAGCCGGCGCTGCTGGCCGACTGGTTGGACGTGGTCGAGCTCGACGTGCGGCCGGGGGGCGGCGGGCTCATCGTCGAGCCCGACGGCGCGGTACGCCGGGCCCGGGTCGACGACGTGCAGCCCGCCCGCCGGCTGGCCCTGTGCTGGTGGCCCGAGGACGGCAGCGGGCCGGCGTCGACCGTCGAGCTCGACCTGGAGGAGACGCCGACCGGCACCCGGATCGTGGTCACCGAGACGGTCGCCTCGGGTTCGGCGTCCGCCGCTGCCCAGGCCGAGGTCCGTTGGGGCGTGCGCTTCCTGCTGCTGGGCTGCTGCCTGGTACGGGCCGCCGTCTCCTGCAGGTGACCGGGGACGCCCTCGACGCCGTCTTCTCCGCCCTTTCCGACCCGACCCGGCGGGGGCTGGTCTCTCGCCTGGTCCGCGACGGCCCGCACACGGCCACCGACCTGGCCAGGGACATGCCGATGACCCGCCAGGCCGTCGTCCACCACCTCCAGGCCCTGGGCGACGCCGGCCTAGTCGACGCCCAGCGCGACGGCCGGGAGGTGCGCTACCGGGCCACGCCCGAGCCGCTGGCCGAGGCCGTCTCCTGGATGCTCGACGCCGGCGCCCGCTGGGACCGGCGGCTCGAGCGCCTCCGGGCCCAGGTGGAGGCCCGCTCCGGCGATTAGCCGTACATGAGGGATCCGGGCGTGGTCAGCACGTCGCCGGTCTCCAGCCATGTCTTCAGGCCGGACAGGATCTGGGGCCAGCCGCCGTAGATCTCGGGGTTGGCACCCTCGCGCATCTGGTCGTGGGTCACGAGCAGGCGGCAGGAGTCATCGCCCACGGGCTCGATCTCCCAGGTCACCCGGGTTGTGCCCTCGGCCTTCACCTCGTCGCTCCAGAGGCACGTCATGGTCTGCACCAGCCGGCGGGGCGGGTCGACCTCGAGGTTCTCGCCCTCGCCCAGCAGGTAGTCGCCGTTGGCCAGCTCGAAGCGGCCGCCGGGCGTCCAGTCCGACGTCACCCGGTTGCCGAAGTGGAAGTGGCCCCGGATGTCGCTGTCGGTGATGGCCTCCCAGAGGCGCTCGGGGGTGGTGCGGATGTAGATCTCGAAGACCTTCTCCATCGTGCTCTCCAGTCTGTGCTTGAGGTCGCTGAGTCCGGCGACCCAGGGCTCGGCGTACTTGCTCACCCACCGGTCGTGGACGAGCCGGATGGGGACGGGGTTCAGGTAGTGCAACTTCTCGCGGCCCTGCTTCCGGGTGACGACCAGGCCCGCTTCCTCGAGCAGCTTCAGGTGCTTCATGACGCCGAAGCGGGTCATGGAGAACCGTTCCTCGAGGGCGTGCAGGGACTGGCCGTCGGACCGGAACAACTCGTCGAGCAGGGCTCGGCGGGTCGGGTCGGCGAGCGCTCTGAACACCTCGTCCACGAGGACGAGAATAGGTGACCATATGGTCACATGTCAACGGCTAGGGCGTGTACCGCTGGCCGTCGTCGGCGCTCTTGATCTCCACTGACCGGCTGGAGCCGCCGGTCGGGACGGTGCCGCCCCAAACCACCAGCTCCTTGCCCGTCCACACCTTGGCGCCGATCAGCCGCCCGGTCCAGGTCGGGATGCGCCGCCACCTCTCGGCCACCGGGTCATAGGCGGCGCCGTCGGCGAAGAAGTTGTTGTACGTCCCGGGCGATCCGCCCCAGATCAACAGCTCCTTGCCCGTCCACTCCTGGGCCGTGCCGATCCGGGCGCTGATCGGGGCGGGAGGAAGGTCTCGCCAGGTGTCCGTCGCCGGGTCGTAGGCGGCGCCGTCGTCGAAGACCTGGGCCCAGTCCTCCCCGCCCCAGAGGAGGAGCTCGGTGCCGGTCCAGTTGGTGGGCACGAACCTCGGGCCCAGCGGTGAGGGCGAGATCGGCCGCCAGCGGTCGGCGGCCGGGTCGTACGCCGCCCCGTCGCCCCAGGCCTCGTCGCTGGTGCCGCCGCCCCAGACGATGACCTCCTTGCCCGTCCACGCCAGGTCGACCCGGTCACGGGCCGGCAGGGAGACCGCGGGCAGCGTCCGCCAGCGGTCCGTGGCCGGGTTATAGGCCGCGCCGTCGGCGAAGTACTTGGTCTCGACGATGTTGCGCCCGCCCCAGAGGACGAACTCCTTCCCGGTCCACACTCCAGATGCCCGCCGGGCCCCGAGGGGTGACGGTGAAAGCGGCCGCCAGCTGTCGGTGGCCGGGTTGTAGGCGGCACCGTCGTCGTAGACGGTGTCGGTGCCGACGCCGCCGCCCCACACCAGCACCTCCTTGCCGGTCCACGCCGACGCCGTCCCTGTTCGGGGCGCCAGCGGCCCCTGGGCGATCGTGCGCCACGCGTCGGCGGCGGGGTCGTAGGCGGCGCCGTCAGCCAGGGGCTCCACGTTGTCGAACTGGCACGGATTGGCCTTGCAGGAGCCGCCGGCCCACACGACCATCTCCTTGCCCGTCCACTGGGTGGCCGCCGGGCTGCGGCCGGCGATGGGCGCCGCGCTCATGGGGTTCCAGGTGCCGGTGGCGACGGCGTCGGGCTCGCTGCCGCCGCCGCCGCACGCCGTCAGCAGGAGAAGCGCGACGATTGCCCGGCGGAGTCCCACACGGCCATTCTGCACCGTACGCTGGAGGCTCAACCGAGAAGCAGGGGGTTCGGGGCGTGGGACTGATCGACAAGCTCAAGGGCGAACTGGTCGACATCATCGAGTGGATCGACGATTCACGCTCGACGCTGGCCTGGCGCTTTCCCCGCTACAACAACGAGATCAAGAACGGCGCCCAGCTGATCGTCCGTGAGGGCCAGCGCGCGGTGTTCGTCTACCGGGGGCAGCTGGCCGACAGCTTCGACCCAGGGCCCCACGAGCTGACCACGGAGAACCTTCCCATCCTCAGCACGCTGCAGGGCTGGAAGCACGGCTTCAACAGCCCCTTCCGCAGCGAGGTGTACTTCATCAACACCCGTCCCGTCACCGACATCCGGTGGGGCACGCCCCAGCCGATCACGGTGCGAGACCCGGACTTCGGCATGGTCCAGGTCCGGGCCAACGGGCTCTGTGTGGTGAAGATCGCCGACGTCGAGATCTTCCTGCGGGAGGTCATCGGCACCGACAGCGTGGTCCAGGCCGAGGAGATCACCGAGCTGTTGCGCAAGGTCATCACTCTGGCCTTCTCCGACCTGGTGATGGCCACCGGCCTGGGCGCCATCGACCTCCAGGGTCGCCAGGTCGAGCTGGCCGGGAAGCTCAGGGAGTTCGTCGAGGAGCGCGTCGACAACGAGTTCGGGCTTTCCATCGCGGATGTCACAATGAACATCTCCCTCCCCGAGGAGATCACCCAGGCCATGACCGCCGGCGTGGCTCGTGGCGTCGAGCAGAAGGGCTACCTCCAGAACCTGGGCGACGTCAGCCGCTACCAGCAGGTGGCGGCGGCCGACGCCATGGTGGCCGCCGCCGGCAACGAGGGCGGCTCGTCCATGGGCGAGTTCATGCAGGCCGGGATGGGCATGGCCATGGCCGGGCAGATGGCCGGCGCCCTCCAGGGGGCGATGGCGCCCGGGGCGGCCAAGGCGCCCGCCGCCGGCCCGCCCCCGCTGCCGGGGCAGTTGATGTTCCACGTCGACATGGGCAACGGGCAGTCGGGCGGGCCGTTCGCCGCGGCCCAGGTGCAGGCCGCCATCGCCAACGGCCAGGTCACGCCGGCCACCCTGGTGTGGGCTCCGGGCATGGCCGCATGGGCGCCGGCCAACACGGTGCCGGCGCTCCAGGCGCTCTTCGCCGCACCGCCGCCCGTGCCCCCGACGCCCCCGGCACCGCCGGCGCCTCCGGCCTGAGAGCAGTGGTCGATCCCGCCTCCCCGCCGCCCCTCCCAGAGCGGGCCGATTCCCCAGGCCCGCCTCCCGGGCGTGCCGACCTCCAGCCCACCGAGCAGACCCGTACCTATCCCTGCGGGAACTGCGGCGGTCAGCTGGTGTTCGACATCGGCGTCCAGAAGCTCAAATGCCCGAACTGCGGCAACGTCCAGGACATCATCGAGGACGCCGGCCGGGTCACGGCCGAGCAGGACTTCGCGACCGCCGTCGCCCGCCTGCGGGCCCAGGCCGCCGCCGGCCCCCAGGTCGTCGGCCAGAAGGAGGTCGTCTGCCAGAACTGCGGGGGGCACACCACCTTCACCGGCACGCTGACCTCCACCCGCTGCCCCTATTGCGCCACCCCGATCCAGCGCGACGACGTCCACGACGCCCCGGCCCGCCTCCCCATCGACGGAGTCCTCCCCTTCCAGGTCGACGGCAACAGGGCGAGGGAGTCGCTGGACAAGTGGATCAACAGCCGGCGTTTCGCCCCGAGTGAGTTCAAGAAGTACCGCCAGACCGGCTCTTTCGCCAGCGTCTACGCCTCGTACTTCACCTACGACGCCCGGACCAACACGTGGTACGAGGGCCGGCGGGGCGAGGAGTACACCGTCACCGTAGGGTCGGGTGACAAGGCCCGCACCGAGACCCGGGTCAACTGGTACCCGGCCTCGGGCGAGGTCCACAACGCCTTCGACGACGTCACCGTGCTGGCCAACACCGGCTTCGATCACGGAAAGGTCACCGCCCTGGAGCCCTGGCCGACGGGGGAGGCCCGGCCCTTCTCGGCCGAGTACATCGCCGGCCACCTGTGCCGGACCTACGACAAGGACGTCGAGGCGTGCCTCGTCGAGGCCCGCCAGCGGATGGACGCGGTGATCGACAACACGATCCGCGACGACATCGGCGGCGACCGCCAGGACATCAATCGCAAGGAGACCAACGTCCAGTCGCTCACCTTCAAGCACCTGCTGCTGCCCATCTGGCTGCTGACCGTGGTCTATGCCGGCCGGCCGTTCCAGGTGTTCATCAACGGGATCACCGGCGAGGTCCAGGGCGAGCGGCCTTGGAGCAAGGTGAAGATCGCGGTGGCCGTCGTGCTGGCGATCATCCTCATCACCATCGTCGCCATCGTCTGGCAGAACTCCGGAAGTGGGGAGAGCACCGCCCAATGACCTTTTTCGTCGTGCTCCTGCTGTTCGTGGTCTCGGCGGCCGTGGCCGCCGCCGTCGTGGTCCGCACCCAGAAGCGGAAGTTCGCCGAGTCCAACGTGGTCGTCCCCGGCACCACGACCAAGGCGCCGGCGGAGTGGGCCGGCGCCCATACACCGGAGGCTCGGCTCCACCGCCGGCTGCGCGACGCAGTGGCCGCGGTGCGGGCCAACCCGGCCATGGAGGACGCCTTCATGATGGACGCCCGCGTGTCGCTGGAGCAGCAGGCCCTGGCCGTCGACGAGCGGCTGATAGCGGTGGCCGCCCTGCCCGAGAGGGTGCGGGACGAGCACATGGCGTCGGTGGCTGCGGCGGTCGACGCGGTCGAGGCCGCGGTGGCGGCGCTGGTTTCGGGGCCGGGGGCCAAGAGCAGCCTGGACCAGGCCATGGCCGAGGTGACCGACAGGGTCGCGCGGCTCGAGCAGGGTGGTAGCGTTTGAGCAGTTGATCAAATCGAGCGATCGGAGCAACTGCGTTGGCTAAATCCGGGCCCAACGGGGCGGTCGCCCGCTCCATCCGGGAGGGCACCCGCTCCCGCATCGTCGAAGCCGCGGTGCAGACCATCAAGGAGCGGGGCTTCGCCGCCACCAGCGCCCGGGCCATCGCCGCCACCGGTGGCTTTAACCAGGCTCTCGTCTTCTACCACTTCGGCAGCGTGAACGACCTGCTCATCGCCGCCCTCGACCACACCAGCGAGCTGCGCATGGCCCGGTACCGGGTCGCGATCGACTCAGTCGCCACCCTCCCCGAACTGCTCGCCGTCGCCAGCGAGGCATACCGGGAGGATCTCGAAGGCGGGCACATCCAGGTACTGGCCGAGATGATCGCCGGCGCCTCAGCCATGCCCGAACTCGGCCCCGAGATCGCTGCCCGCATGAAGCCGTGGATCACATTCACCGAGGAGGCGGTCACCCGGGTCATGTCCGGCTCCACCGTCGGACATCTGGTACCCAGCGGCGACTTGGCCTTTGCGATCGTTTCGCTCTACCTGGGCGCGGCCATGCTCAGCCACCTTACCGACGACCCGGTGCCGGCCCAGTCGCTGTTCCGCACCGGCGCCAAGATGGGTCCACTCCTCGAGCTGGTGAGCCTCCGCAGCTAGAGGTCAGGCCAGCACGGCGCGGGCTACCAGGTCGGTGCCGAAGGCGGTGAGGATGGCCAGGTAGAGCAGGCCGGTGGCGGCCATCACCGCCGAGTAGGCCCGTTCCTTCAGGGCGGCCTTGGTCACGACCGTGAGGATGAGGGTGGTCACCGCGCAGGCCACCCAGAACCAGCCCAGCGTGCCGTTCCAGCCGTCGTCGACCGAGCCGGAGAGCACCGACAACATCCCGGTGGGCCACAGCAGGAGGCCGACCTCGAGCGGCCAGGTCAGCGCCAGCCACCGGTTCAGCTCCAGGAGCGGTCCGCGCCCCAGCCCGGGCTGCACCAGATACCAGTGCCCGAGCAACATGGCGTCGGACACCGCCCCCAGGAACAGGGCTCCGGCCAGGGTACGGGCCACGGCCAGCGCGTCGGGGCCGCCGGCGGCGATGCCGGCGGCGATGAGCCCGACCAGGCCGATCAAGGGGGCGACGATGTCGAGCGCCGGAGGGAACTCTGGCGGCACCGGCGCCAAGGCCGCCGGACCGCCCGCCGGCGCGTCCTTGCCGGCCATGGTTGCCACCCGGCTGGCCTTGCGCTCCTGACGGGCCCGCTCGCCGGCGACGCCGGCCTTGCGGCGCACGACCGACACGGCGAGGGCCCCGGCGGCTGCCGCCGCCACCCCCAGCGACGCCGCGTCACGGACCGGCACCGGGTCAACGACCAGGCCCGCAGCCGCCGCCCCCACGGCCAGGACGCCGTACACTGCACGGAGCAACCAGCCGTAGCCGATACCGACTTCTCGCCGGCGGGTGGTGACCCAGAGGAAGAGGAGGCCGCCGGTCGCCCACTGGAGCAGCACCGTGGCGGCGTCGAGTCGGATCACGCGGCGAGTTTCGCATAGGGTTTCAGATCCAGACCGCCACGGAAAAGACTCCAGTAGGGCTCAGGTCGCCGCCGTGGCGGCCGATAAACACACAGGGGCCAGGCTTTGTCGACCCGGGAGGAGCGATAGGTGATGAACGGCGCGTTGGAGATTGCGGCCTATTGCACCTTGACCGTGGCCATGACGCTCCTCGTCATCCGGCTGTTCTGGCCGAAGCTGGCCCCCCGCGTCGAGGTGCAGCGCTTCCGCCGGCGGCTGGGCAAGTTCGACAATGTGCTGGAGTCCTGGACCCAGGAGTTCAAGGCCCAGGACGAGGGCAAGCGCCACGAGGAGCGCCAGCCCGAGCGCATTCCCGACGACGAGTAGCGAGCGAGCTAGACCAGCCCCACCGCTCTCGCACCGTCCACCAGGACGGTGGAGCCGCTCATGAACTTGGCCGGCTCAGAACAGATGAACGCCACGACCCGGCCGAAATCGGCGGGGTCGCCCCGCGGGCCCGCAAGGGTCGGGATGGCCTTCATCCGCTCGGTGTCGTGCAGGCCCGGGCACGCCAGGTTGAGGGTGATGCCCTCGTCGAAGAGGTCGGCGGCGGCCGTCTTCGCCCAGGCCCAGAGGCCGGTTCGGGCCGCGTTCGACAGCGCCAGCGTGGCGATCGGCTGCTTGATCGATGACGACGTGAGCAGGCAGATCCGGCCCCACCCCTGCTCGCGCATGTGGGGGACCGACTCCTGCACCAGCCGGACCGAGGTCAGCAGGTTGGCGTTGACGGCGGCCGACAGCTGGGCGTCGGTAACGTCGAGCGCCCGCCCCGCGGGCGGACCGCCGGCGTTGGCCACCACAATGTCGAGCCGGCCGAAGCGGGCCACGGCGGCCCGGACCAGCCGGGCCGGCGCCTCGGGCTCGGTGACGTCGTCGGCGATGGCCAGAACCTCGGTATGGGCTGCGAGCTGAGCCTCCGCCGATGCCAGCGCCTCCTGGCCTCGGGCACAGATCACCACCTTGGCCCCCTCCTGGGCCAGGGCCGTGGCCGATGCCAGCCCCAGGCCCTTCGAGGCGGCGGTGACCAGCGCCACCCGGCCGGCGATCCCCAGGTCCATTACCCGGCTACCACATGGTGGAGCACTAGTGCTCCACGATGGCCAGGGCGTGGTCAGCCCGGTTGAGGGCATCGGGGCCGGCGTCGGTGGCGACGACGATGTCCTCGATGCGGGCGCCCCACCGGCCGTCGACGTAGATACCGGGCTCGACCGAGAAGGCGTGGCCGGCGGCTAGGAGCTCGCGATTGCCGCCCACGAGGTAGGGGTCCTCGTGCTCTTCCAGGCCGATCCCGTGCCCGGTGCGGTGGATGAACTGGGGCCCGAAGCCGGCGTCGGTGATGAGGCCCCGGGCGACTCCGTCGATGTCCTCGCACCGCGTCCCCACCCGGGCGGCATCGACTGCGGCGGCCTGGGCGCCGGCCAGGACGGCGTAGAGTTCGAGGAACTCATCGGGCGGGTCGCCGGTGAAGACGGTGCGGGTGATGTCGGAGCAGTAGCCGTCCATGGTCCCGCCGAAGTCGCAGACCACGGCCTCGCCGGCCTCGATGGTACGGGGGCCCGGGTCGTGGTGGGGGCTGGCCGAGTTCGGGCCGCTGCCGACGATGGCGAAGTTGACCGAGTCGTGGCCCTCGGCGACCAGCCTTTCGCCCAACTCGCGGGAGACCTCGGCCTCGCTCCTGCCGATGAGGGGGATCTGGCCACCCACGAGCTCGGCGGCCACCCGGTCGGCGGCGCCCGCGGCCCGGCGCAGGGCGGCGATCTCCCCGTCGTCCTTGACCGCCCGGAGAGGGCCGACCACGGTCGACGCCTTCATCCAGGTGGAGCGGGGCAGGTCGCGCTGGAGCTCCAACAGGAACGACGCCCATGTGCGGTCGCCGATGGCCAGCTTGCGGCGGGAACGCCCGACGACGCCGGTGACGATCTCCACCGGGTTCTGGGTCTCGTCCCACGCGTGCACGGAGAACAGCTCCGGGTGGGGCTCGACTCGGGCCGCCTCCAGTCGCGGCACTACCAGGACGGCGTCGCCCTCCGACGGCAGGATGAGCATGGTCAGCCGTTCCAGGGGCATGGCGGTGTAGCCGATGAGCCACGGAAGGTCGGCGCCCACGGACAGCATGAGCGTGTCCACGCCCATCTGCTCCATCCGGGCCCGGACGGCCTCCATGCGGGCGGCGAGGGCGGCGGGGGTGTGGGCCATGTACCGGTCAGGGTAGCTGTGACATGCTCCCCCTTCAGTCAACAGGAGGCGATCATGCGCGGGACACGAAGGTTCGGATGGCTGTCGGCGGCTGCGGTGGCGGCCGGGCTGGCCATCGGGGTGGGGCCGGCGGCTGCAGCATCGACGTTCGTTCAGGCCGGCGGCGCTTTGCGTGACCTCCAGCCGGGGGCCGCCAACGCCACCGACGGCGCCACGGCGACCTTCTGGGCGGTGCAGGCCGGGGGTGAGTCGACCCATGTCCTGGTCGTGCGGGGCCTTCACCCGGCCTCGGCCGGCACCACCTTCGGAGCCCACGTCCACGTCGGCCCGTGTGTCGCCGGCGACGGGGCCGCGGCCGGTCCGCACTACAACAGCGACGGCGGCTTCGCCACCACCGAGAACGAGGTGTGGCTCGACTTCACCGTGCGCACCGGCGGCTACGCCGTCGCCCGCGCCGACGTACCGTTCACCATCGAGCCGGGTGACGCCCAGTCGGTGGTCATCCACGCCATGCCTACTGCACCCGGCGGCGGCGCCGGCGCCCGCCAAGCCTGCCTGCCCGTGAGCTTCTAAGAGGGCGAAACTGAGGCGGCGGCCTGGCGGGCGTGGTAGCTGGACCGGGTCAGTGGCGACGCCTCTACGTGGGCGAAGCCGAGGGCCCGGCCCGCCGCGCCCAGGCGGTCGAACTCCTCGGGCGTCCACCACCGGTCGACCGGCAGGTGGTCGGCCGAGGGGCGCAGGTACTGGCCCAGGGTGAGGATCGACACCCCGACCCGCTGCAGGTCGGCCATGGCGGCCAGCACCTCGTCCTCGGTCTCGCCCATGCCGAGGATGAGGCCCGACTTGGTCACCAGGCCGTGAGCCGCGGCCCGGGCCAGCACAGCCAGGCTGCGGGCGTAGGAGGCCGACGGGCGGACGTGGCGCTGGAGCCGGGCGACGGTCTCCAGGTTGTGGTTGAGCACGTCGGGGCCGGCGTCGAAGATGGTGGCCAGGGCCTCAGGATGGCCCTTGCAGTCGGGGATGAGGACCTCCACCGCGGTTCCCGGGCAGCGCCGGCGGACGGCGGCGATGGACGCGACGAAGCCGGCGGCGCCGCCGTCGGGTAGGTCGTCGCGGGCCACGGCGGTGATCACGGCGTGGGCCAGGCCCATCTCGGCCACGGCTTCGGCCAGCCGCTCGGGCTCATCCGGGTCGGCGGCGAGGGGCTTGCGGGTGTCGACCTGGCAGAACCCGCAGGCGCGGGTGCAGCGGTCGCCGTTGATCATGAAGGTGGCGGTGCCGTCGCGCCAGCACTCGTAGATGTTGGGGCAGCCCGCCTCCTCGCACACCGTCACCAGCTTGAGGTTCCGCATGGTCTTCTTGACCTCGCGGTAGCCCTCGCCCAGGTCGGCCTTGATGCGCAGCCACTCGGGCTTGCGGGTGGCGACGGGCATGCCCGCCGGCGTCTCCCGCTCCCACGACACGTCGACCCGCTCGACGTCGTCGAACCCCCACCGCAGCGCGGTCGCCGAGATCACTGCGTCGACTACCTCGCGCAGGGTGACGTCGACCCCCTCGGCCGCCAGCGACGTCACGCCCTTGTCGACGATGCCGCAGGGGACGATGCGGTCGAACCACGACAGGTCGGGGTCGACGTTGAGGGCGAAGCCGTGCATGGTGCGTCCCCGCGACCGGCGGACCCCGATGGCGCAGATCTTCCGGGCCGCCTGTCCGTCGGGGTCGACCCAGACCCCGGGGGCGCCGGCCACCCGCCCCAGGCCGGGAAGGCCGAGGCCGGCGCAGACGTCGATGATCAGCTGCTCGACGGCGAAGACATAGTCCCTGGGCGACTCCGTCGTGGACAGGATGGGGTAGCCGACGAGCTGGCCGGGGCCGTGCCAGGTGACGTCGCCGCCCCGGTCGGTGGCCACCACGTCGGCGCCCAGATCCTCCGCCGGCACCCGGAGGTGGTCGAAGGCGCCCCGAAGGCCGACGGTGTAGACGGGATGGTGCTCCAGCAGGAGCAGGTAGGAGTCGGTGGTGTTGCGGAACAGGGCGCGCTGGAGGGCGTGGGCGTCGTCGAAGCGCACCCGCCCGAGCCAGCGGGCACGCAAACCCGTCACAGCTCCTGGGACCAGTCCCGGGTCTCGATGATGTCGCGGCAGCGGGCCAGGAACGCCGAGGCGTATGCGCCGTCGAAGGCTCGGTGGTCGAAGCTCAGGGCCAGGTTGCCGACCGGGTGGATGGCGATGGCGTCGCTGCCGTCGGGCAGCTCGATGACGACCGGACGCTTCTTCACCCCGTCGGTGGAGAGGATCGCCACCTGGGGCTGGTTGATGACGGCGGCGGTCATCAACGTCCCGAAACCGCCCGGGTTGGTAATCGTGAACGTGCCACCGGAAATCTCATCCGCGTTGAGCTTCTTGGTGCGGGCCCGGGTGGCCAGGTCGGCGACCTCCCGGGCGATGGAGCGCATCCGCTTGCCGTCGGCGTCCTGGATGACGGGGACGATCAGACCCTCGAAGTTGATGTCGACGGCGATCCCCAGATGGACGGCCCGGTGCAGGATCAGCTCGTTCTCGCCGACGGAGGCGTTGAGGCACGGGAATTCGCGGATGGCGTCGATGACGGCGCGGGCGACGAACGGCAGGTAGGTGAGGGAGAAGCCCTCCTCGGCCTTGAATGCGTCCTTCTCGGCCAGGCGGACGCGGTCGACGGCGTCGTAGTCGACCTCGATGGCGATCAGCACGTGGGCGGAGGTGGCCTGGGACCGCACCATGTGCTCGGCGGTGCGCTTGCGGATGTTGGAGAACGGGATGACTTCGTCCTTGCCGGCCCTGGGCTGGGGGGCGGCGGCCTTGGGCGCGGCGGCGGCCGGGGCCTGCCGGGACGCGGCCGCCTTGGGTGTGCCCGAGAGGGCTCCCGCCTTGTCCAGGTGGGTCATCACGTCGTTGCGGGTGATGCGGCCCTCGATGCCAGTGCCTTGGATCTCGTCGGGGTCGAGGTCGTTCTCGGCCAGCAGGCGTCGGACGAGCGGGGAGAGGACCCGCCGGCCGGAGGGGGCCGGCTCGGGGGCCGGCGCCGGCGTGGCCTCGGCCTTCGCCGGCTTGGGCGCCACCTCCGGCTCGGGCTCGGGGACGACGGCCTGGACCCCGGCCTCCTCCTCGTCCTCCTCGGGCGCCGGCTCGGGCTCGCCGGCGGTCTCCGGCTCCGGTGCGGACGCTCCGTTGGATGACGGCGGGGCGTCGTCGATCACGGCCAGCCTGGCGCCGACGTCGACCGTCTCGCCCTCCTCGACCAGGATCTCCTTGAGGTAGCCGGCCTTGGCCGCCGGCACCTCGGAGTCGACCTTGTCGGTCGACACCTCGAACAGCGGCTCGTCCTCGGCGACCTGATCGCCGACCTTCTTGAACCAGCGGGTGATGGTGCCCTCGGTGACCGTCTCGCCGAGTTGCGGCATCGTGATGTCGGCCATCAGCCGTGCAGACCCCTTCCAGTGAGCGTGAGGACCGTCTCCCCGAACGTTTCGGAGAGGGTCGGGTGGGGGTGGATGAGCTGGCCCATGTCGTCGGGCGTGGCCTCCCAGTTGACCGACAGCCAGCCTTCGCCGAGCTGCTCGGTGACCCACGGGCCCACCATGTGAACGCCGAGGATCGCGCCGCCTTTGGCTGAGATGACCTTCACCAGACCTTCGGTCTCGCCGATGATCATGGCCCGGCTGTTCGAGTTGAACGAGTGCTTCGAGACGATGACGTCGTGGCCGGCGTCACGGGCGGCCTGCTCGGTCATGCCGGCAAAGGCGACCTCGGGGTGGCAGTAGATGCACCACGGGACCTTGCCGTAGTCGACCGGAACCAGGTCCTCGCCCAGCATGTCCCGCACGGCCACGATGGCCTCGGCGAAGCCCACGTGGGCCAGCTGCGGCGTGGCCACCACGTCGCCCACCGCGTACACGCCCTCCTCGGCCGTGCGCTGGTGGCTGTCGACGGTGATGAACCCCCTTTCGTCGACCTCCACCAAGGTGGCGTCGAGGCCCAGGCCGTCGGTGAGGGGCCGCCGGCCCACGGAGACCACGACCTGATCGACCGTGACCGATTCGCCCTCGCTCAGCTTGACGGTGACCTGGCCGTTCGCCTGCTCGTGACCCTCCACCGCCACCCCGGTGCGGACGGTCATGCCCCGCTTCTTGAACGAGCGGACCACGACGTCGACCACGTCGGCGTCGCAGCCTGGCAGCAGTTTGGGCAGGGCTTCGAGCAGCGTGACCTCGCAGCCGAGGTCACTGAGCATGGACGCGAACTCGCAGCCGATGGCCCCGCCGCCGATGACCGCCGCCGACGCCGGCAGCTTGTCGATCTCCAGGACGTGGTCGGAGGTGAGGATCCTCTCGCCGTCGGGGTCGAAGCCGGGAATGGTGCGGGGGACCGAGCCGGTGGCCAGGACCACGTGGGTGCCGTGCAGCTCCGTGCCGTCGTCGACGGTGACCAGATGGCCGGCGCCGAGGGAACCTGTGCCGTTGAAGGTCTTGATCTTGCGCTTCTTCATGAGGCCCTGGAGGCCCTTCCACAGCTGGTCGACCACCTTCTGCTTGCGGTCCCGGGACACGCCCAGGTCCAGCTGGGGCTGGTCGGTCTGCACCCCGAACACCTTGGCGCCGGCCACGGTGCGGAACACCGAGGCCGTCTCCAGGTAGTGCTTGGCGGGGATGCAGCCCCGATGCAGGCAGGTGCCGCCCACCTTGTCCTTCTCGACGACCGCCACCGACATGCCGGCGCCGGCGGCGTACAGGGCGGCCGCGTACCCGCCCGGGCCACCGCCTATCACGACAAGGTCGAACTCCTCGGCCATGCCTGCGAGCCTACCGGCGGCGTGTCATCTGGTCGCCAACGTGATCTGGAGCGTGAACGCGATGAGGATGGCCAGGCCGGCGACGACCGACAGGATGAGCAAGGTGCGGGTCTTCACGGCCGCCTCCCGGCGAACTGGCAGCACTGGCGGTCGCATACGACCGTCACTGCAGCCAGAACGGGAGAGGGGGGGCTCACTCGGGGTCCCTTGGCAGGGGTTTGCGGCCGGGGAAGCCCTCGGAAGGCAGGTGCCAGAAGCCGATGTCTTCCTCCTCGAGGCGCCAGCAGAGGAAGTAGACCACCCCGTCGGCGCCCATGGCGTGGAAGTCGAGCAGGCCGGTCATGGCGTCCCGGAAGATGATGTCGCCGGCTTGGAGCTCATCGAGGGCCTCCTGGGCGTCGAGGATGGGGGCCCGGTTCCCGTTGGTCGACCCCGCCTCGCCGGCTCGCAGCTTGGCGGCGTGGCGGATGCACTCGGCCAGCTCCCTCAATCGTGGGAGGTAGGCCCGGGCCTCGCTGACGGTCCAGTAGCGCACCCACGTAAGGTAGGTCGGGATGCATGACCCCCTCGTGATCGCCGGCCGGGAGTTCGGGAGCCGCCTGTTCCTGGGCACCGGCAAGTTCCCCTCGAACGCGTCCCTGGAGGCCGCCATCGTGGCCTCGGGCACCGAGATGGTCACCGTCGCCCTGCGCCGGATCGACACGACGGCGGATGCGGACATCCTCGACGCCGTCGACGCCGAGCGGGTCCTGCTGCTCACCAATACCTCGGGCGCCGACGACGCCGAGGAAGCCGTCCGCCTGGCCCGCCTGGCCCGCAGTGGCGGCTACCCGACCTGGATCAAGCTGGAGATCACCCCCGAGCCCCGCTACCTGCTGCCCGACGGCGTCGAGACACTGAAGGCGGCCGAGGTCCTGTGCCGCGAGGGGTTCACCGTCCTGCCCTACGTCAACGCCGATCCCGTCCTGTGCAAGCGCCTCGAGGAGGTCGGCTGCGCCACGGTCATGCCTCTCGGGTCCTGGATCGGCTCCAACCAGGGCCTGCGGACCAAGGCGGCGCTGGAGATCATCATCGAGCAGTCGCTGGTGCCCGTGGTGGTCGACGCCGGCATCGGCGCGCCCTCCCAGGCCGCCGAGGCCATGGAGATGGGGGCCGGCGCCGTACTGGTGAACACCGCCATCGGCACCGCCGGCGACCCGGCGGCCATGGCCGACGCCTTCCGTATGGCGACGATCGCCGGCCGCCAGGCGTTCCTGGCCGGCCTCCCCGGGGTGGGCCGCGCCGCGGCGGCGTCGTCGCCGCTCACCGGGTTCCTGACTTGACCCTGACCCCCGTCGCCCTTGAGTCGCGGCCCGACGGCGTTCCGGAGAACACCGCAGCGGCCGACTTCCTGGCCACCGACCTCTCGGCCGCCCGCGCCCTCGCCGCCGGCGCCACCGATGCCGACGTCGACCGCGCTCTCCGCTCCTCCCGGCGGTCCCTCGCCGACCTGGGCGCCCTCCTGTCGCCGGCGGCGGAGCCCCGGCTGGAGGAAATGGCCCGGCTGGCCCACGCGGCCAGCGTCCGCCGGTTCGGGCGGGTGGTGCGGCTGTTCGCCCCGCTCTACCTGTCGAACGAGTGCGTCTCGACCTGCACGTACTGCGGGTTCTCCGCCGGCAACGAGATCGCCCGCCGCACCCTGGCGCCGGCGGAAGTCGTCGCCGAGGCCCGCACGCTGACCGACCGCGGCTTTCGCCACCTGCTGCTCGTCGCCGGCGAGCACGCCCGGATCATCTCCAAGGACTACCTCGTCGAGTGCGTGGCCGCCCTCGCCGCCGAGGTGCCGTCGGTGTCGCTGGAGACCCAGGTCTGGGACACGGCCACCTACCGCCGCCTAGTCGAGTCCGGCTGTGAGGGACTGGTCGTCTACCAGGAGGTCTACGACCGCGACACCTACGCCGCCGTCCACCTGAAGGGCAAGAAGCGCAACTACGACTGGCGCCTGGCCGCTCCCGACCGGGCGGCCGAGGCCGGCATGCGCTCGCTGGCCCTCGGCGCCCTTCTCGGCCTCGACCCCGACTGGCGCTCCGACGTCATCGCCCTCGCCGCCCACGCCTCGGCCCTGCTGAAACGGTGGTGGCGGTGTGAGGTCGCCGTCTCCCTGCCTCGCATGCGTCCGGCGGCCGGCGACTTCCAGCCGGAGCGGCCGGTCACCGACCGCGAGTACGTCCAGATCCTCTGCGCCCTCCGCCTGGCCCTGCCCGAGGTCGGCATCACCCTGTCGACCCGGGAGTCGCCGGCGTTCCGCGACGCGGCCTTCAAGCTGGGCGTGACCCAGATGTCGGCCGGTTCCCACACCGAGCCCGGCGGGTACGCCGATCCCGGCGCCGCCGAGCCGCAGTTCGAGGTCAGCGACACCCGCTCGCCGGCCGAGGTCGCCGACGCCCTCCGAGCCGCCGGCTACGACCCGGTGTGGAAGGACACCATCGGCGCCCGCGTCTCCGACGCAAAAGCGACACAGCCGCCGCCCTGATCGCCGCCCTCGTCCTCGTCTTCGGCCTCTTCTTCCAGGCCACGCCCACCACCGAGCCGGTCCCCCCGAACTGGGAGCGCTGGGTGTCGCTGCCGGGCGTGGTCGACGTCGTCGGCCCCCGGCCCGACGGCACCCTGGTGGCGGCCGCCGCCGGCCGGCTCCATCTGGTCGACCCTGCCACCGCGACCACCACTCAGTTCGGCTCCTACTCGACTGATCCGAGCCTGAAGAGCTACATCGCCATGGCGCCCGGCCGCGACGTCGCCGGCTCGGGCTGTCGCTTCGAGGCCGGCGAGATCTATGCCCTCGAGCTGGGGACGCCGCAGGTGGTCACCCGGGTCGCGCTCGACGGAGTGCCGTCCCGCTTCGTGGAGACGCCGCCCGTCGATGCGTTGACCGGCATCGCCTTCGACATCGAGGGCCGGTTCGGCAACCAGCTCCTCGTCGCCGGCCGGAAGGCGAACCGCACGGTCCTGTTCTCCATCGACTGCCGGGGCCGCCTGAAGACCCTGACCGAGTCCGCCCCGCTCATGGAGGGGGGCATGGAGGTCGCCCCCCAGCTCTTCGGCAATCACGGCGGCGACCTCATCGGCGCCGACGAGACCACCGGTGATGTCATCTTCATCCGCTTCGACGGGACCAGCGGCGTGCTGATCCGCCCCGACCTCCCCGCCGGCCCCGACGTCGGCGTCACAAGCGTCGGGTTCACGGCGCCCGGGTTCATCGGCCGGGCCGGCACCGCGTACGTGGCGGGGACCGACGCTCTCTGGCGGGTGACGCCCGAGGAGTTCAGCCAGGTGCGGATCGACGAGAACGACCTGATCGTCACCACCGAGGCCGGCGGGAAGACGGCGGTCGTCCGCTGCCGGGCGACGTGCCGCGCCTTCCCGTTCGGCGACGCCGCCGGCGCCAGGGTTCAGTGCCACGTCACCGTCGTCCTGGGGCCGGCGCCGCCGGAGATCCCTCGGGCCGGAAGCATGGGGGTGGCCGTGCTGGCGGCGGTGACCGTCGTGCTCGTGGGCGGCGGCTTCATCCTGTACCTCGTGCACAACCGCAGAAAGGTGCGTTTCCCGGAACTAGCCGACCGCTGACGGTCGTCCCATCTGCACTGAACCCGTGGAGGTGGACGAATGCGCAAGGCCCTGCTGGCGATCGTGATCGGACTGGTGGCGACCGTGCTCGGCGCCGGCCCCGCCCTGGCCTGCGGGGGGCTGATCGGGCGCAACGGTTCGGTGAACCTGGTGAAGACGACGACGCTGGCGGCGTGGCACGACGGGGTCGAGCACTACGTGACCTCGTTCAAGTTCGCCGGCGCCGGCGGCGAGTTCGGGTCGATCATCCCCCTGCCCGACGTGCCGTCCAATGTCGAGCGGGGCGGTGACTGGACGTTGCAGCGCCTCGTCCGGGAGGTGACACCCCAGCCCGAGTTCGCCCGGTTGGCCTCCGCCTCCGGCGCCGCGGCGCAGTCCGCCGATGCCCAGGTTCTCCTCGAGACCCGCATCGACGCCCTCGACATCACCGTCCTCAAGGGCGGCGGGCAGGCGGTAGGTGAATGGGCCACCAAGAACGGCTTCCTCCTCACCCCCGACACGCCCGAGGTCCTCGACTTCTATGCCAACCGCAGCCCGATCTTCCTGGCCGCCCGCTTCAACGGCGAGGCCGCCCAGGCCAGGGGCGTGGCCGTGGGCGACGGCACGCCGGTCCACATCACCATCCCGACCGCCAACCCGTGGGTGCCGTTGCGCATCCTCGGCGTCGGCCGCCAGCCGGCCGAGCGGATAAGCGCCGATGTGTTCCTGCTGACCGACCAGCGGCCGACGCTGCTTCCCGGCGACTCGGCGCCCGGCCTGTCTCTCGACCGCTCGGGGCGGGCCAGCGGCCGGCTGATGGCGGACCTGCGCAGCGACAAGGGCATGGACTGGATGCCGGAGTCCATGTGGCTGAGCTACCTCAAGGTCGACGCCCTGCCGTCCCAGCTGACCTATGACCTTGCGGTTGACGCCACCGGCGCCGGCCAGCCGTCAGCCATCGCCGCTGGTTACGCCACCCCGCAGCTGCCTCCCCCGGCCGCAGTCACCACCAACGACGGAAGCACTCCGGTCCTGCCCTGGGCGCTGGCCGGCGCCGCCGCCCTGGCCGTTGCGGCCGGCGGAGTGCTGGTGGCCCGCCGGCGATGAGGCGGGTGGCGGCGGTCCTGCTGGCCGCCGGCGTGGTGGCCCTCACGGGTTGCGGCGGCGGCCAGGGGACCGAGAGGACAATTGACCTCACCGTGCACCACTCCCGCTTCTCGCTGGAGGAGCTGCACGTGCGGCCCGGCGAGACGATCCGGTTCGTGCTCCGCAACACCGACCCGATCCCCCATGAGCTGATCGTTGGCGACCAGTCGGTCCAGGACATCCACGCAGTGGGCACCGAAGCCCACCACGGCGACCGGCCCGGCGAGGTGTCCGTCGCCCCCGGTGCGACCGCGGTCACGACCTACAGGTTCGGCGCCGCCGGCGGCCGGCTGTTCTTCGGCTGCCACCTCCCCGGCCACTGGGACTACGGAATGCGCGGGACGATCACGGTGGGCTGATGTAGACCGTGCCGATGGCGACGTTCGTGCCTGGGGCGGCCCTGGCCCGAGGGTTCTACGAGGAGGTGGTCCGGCCGGTCCTGGGCCGAACCGCCCATGCCGCCGCTCTCCTCGGGACCGGCTCCGACGTCCTCGGCTTCGACACCGCCCGGTCCACCGACCACGGGTGGGGGCCGAGGATGCACCTCTTCGTCGACGAGGCGGATGTCACCGGCGTGGCGTCACTGGTCGAGGGCGCCCTCCCGGAGACCTACCGCGGCTGGCCCACCCGGTTCGGATGGGATGCCGTCCCCGCCCAGCACCACGTGGTCGTTGTCCCGCTGAGCCGATGGTTGCGGAACCATCTGGGCATCGATCCACGCGATGCCGTCCGGACCGTCGACTGGCTCGCCCTGCCTCAGCAGAAGCTGCTGGAGGTCACCGCCGGCCCCGTGTTCCACGACGGCACTGGAGAGTTGGCCGGGGTCCGGAACCTGCTGGCGTGGTACCCCGACGATGTGTGGCTCTGGCTCCTGGCCTGCCAGTGGCGGCGCCTCGACCAGGAGGAGCCCTTCGTCGGGCGGACGGCGGAGGTGGGAGACGAGCTCGGTTCCCGCATCCTGGCGGCCCGGCTGGCCCGGGACCTGATGCGCCTGGGCCTGCTCCTCGACCGGCGGTATGCGCCGTACAGCAAGTGGCTGGGGTCGGCGTTCGCCCGCCTGGAGATCGCTCCGACCCTCGGGCCACTCCTGGAGGCGGCGCTCGTCGCCGGGACGTTCCCGGAGCGAGAAGCGGAGTTGGTGGAGTCGTTCAAGGCCGTCGCCGTCCGCCACAACGCGGCGGGGGTCACCCGGCCGGTCCCGCCGGAGGTGTCGCTGTTTCACCGTCGCCCGTTCCGGGTGATCGGATCGGGGCGCTTCGTCGATGCCTGCCTTGAACGGGTGCAGGACCCGTGGCTTCTTGGCCTGCCCCTGACCGGCGCCATCGACCAGGTTGTCGACTCCACGGACGTCTTGGAGAACGCGGGCGTGGCCCGTCGGTTGGCGTCGACGTATGAGTGATCAGGACCAGGCGTGGACCAGATCGACCAGTTCCGGCAGGCGACGGATGCGGGCGTCGGGGCGGATGCCGGCGATGTCGGGCGCCACCGGGTTCGGGCGCAGCACCGTCCGCATCCCCGCCGAGTGGGCGCCGGAGATGTCGTCCCACGGGCGATCGCCGACGTAGACGGTCTCATCGGACTCGACGCCGAGGGCCCGGGCCGCGGCTAGGAACACCGACGGGTGCGGCTTCTGGAAATCCATCTCGCTGGTGTAGAGCCGGGCGTCGATCAGGTCGATGAGGCCGTCCCGCTCGAGGAAGTGCTCGTGGAACGTGCGAGGCCAGTGGGTGTTCGAGAGCATCCCGATGCGTAGGCCGTGGTCGCGCAGCGCGGCGAGCGTGGGGCCGGCGTCGGGGTCGTGGCGGATGTGGGGCGTCCAGGCGTCGAGGTGACGCAACGCCGCCTCCTCCAGAAGGGCCTCGGCCACGTCGAGCCCGAGTTCCCGGGCCGCCGTCGTCATGAGGTCGGCCAGCGTGGCGCTGCGCTGGTGGCTCGACGTCGTCGCCCAGAAGTCGGCCTCCACCTGGACGAGCCGGGCGGTGATCTCGTCCTCACGGGCGGGATCGAGGTGGTGGGCGGCGAGCCGCCAGGCATCGACGAGCTCGGCGTCGACGAACTCCGACAGCGTCCCGCCCCAGTCGAAGATGACCGCTCCGATCGTCATGGCAGGAAGCATGCTCGCACGCGCGGAATACTCGATCGGGCATGCGGGCCGGCGCCCTTGCACGCGACGACCGCCGAGTCCTGGTCCTGCTCGCTCGCGCACGAGAGACCGGAGCTCATGTCACGGTCCCTGCGAGTGCGCTGGCGCAGGTTGTCCGGTCGCCGGCACGGCAAGTACGCGTTGCGCTCGAAGAGCAGGCCAGCACGTCGCCACCTCGGACCCCGACGACCTCCGGGTGCTCGATCCCGATCTCAGGATCGTTCCCGTGTGAGCTAGCCGGCCGCGCCGTACCCGCCGCCGCCGGGGGTGAGCAGGCGGATCACATCGCCGGCCTGCACGGTGATCGTGCATTTGTCAGGGAGCCGCTCGGCGCAGGACTCGTCGCCGGCGGGGAGCAGCCAGTTCTCGCCGGCCGCCGCCGTCCCGCCGCCCTCCAGGCCCCAGGGGCGGCTGCGCCGGCGCTCGGTGATGAGCGACACCGTCGCCGTCTCCAGCATCTCCAGCTCCCGCTCGACGCCGCCGCCGCCGGGCCACTTTCCTGCGCCGCCGCTGCCCTCCCGTAACCGGTAGCGGCGCACCCGCATGCCGAAGGACCGCTCCAGCGCCTCGACGGGCGTGTTCTGGGTGTTGGTCATGCCCGTCTGGACGCCCGACATGCCGGCCCGGCCCGGGCGGCCGCCCTGGCCGCCGGCGACGG
Source organism: uncultured Acidimicrobiales bacterium (assembly GCA_964479465.1). Lineage (GTDB taxonomy): Bacteria > Actinomycetota > Acidimicrobiia > Acidimicrobiales > AC-14 > CADCTB01. Next base: position 11,004 of record CAYZMG010000038.1, on the reverse strand, counting down.
TCTCGTAGTACACCCAGCCGGAGCCACCGATCAGGGTGTTGTTCATCGTCCCCTGGTTGGCGGCGCCGACGTTGCGGGGGCAGGCGGCGGCCAGGGCGCCGAAGCACACGTCGGCCACCCGCTGGCTGACCTCCACGTTGCCGGCGCCGACGGCCGCCGGCGGGCGGGCAGCGACGATGGACCCCGCCGGCGCGATCACCGTGACCGGTCGCATGGCGCCGCCGTTGGCCGGGATCGTGGGGTCGGCGGCCGAACGCAACGCGAACGACACCGCGCTCAGCGTCACCGCCTTCACCGCGTTGACGTTGCCGGGGCGCTGGTCGTCGGTGCCGGTGAAGTCGAACGTGGCCTCGTCGCCGGCGATGGTGAGCCTCAGCACGATGCGCGCCGGCCGTTGCTGGTCGGGCTCGGGGCCGCAGGAGTCCATCTGGTCCTCGAAGCTCCACGTGCCGTCCTCAAGCCCAGAGAGCGCGGCCCGCATCCGCCGCTCGCCGTAGCCGGTGATCTCGTCGAGGGGAGCGCCGGCGAAGGCGGCCAGGCGCTCGACGCCGACCACGTTGGCGCCCCGCTGGGCGTCGAGGTCACCCCGGCGCTCCTCGGGCGTGCGGGAGTTGGCGCACAGGATGGCCTCCACCGCGTCGGACATCAGCACCGGAGGGATGCGCAGCCCCTCTTGGTACACCTCGGTGGCCGCCGCCGGCATCGACCCCGGCGCCATGCCGCCCACATCGGCGTGGTGGGCCCGATTGGCCGCCCACCCGATGAGGCGGCCATCGACGAAGCAGGGGGCCACCAACGTGAGGTCGTTGAGGTGGGTGCCGCCGGCGAAGGGGTCGTTGAGGGCGACCTGATCCCCCGGGCGGATGGTGGCGCCGAAGACGTCGAGGGCGGCCTGCACCGACGCCGGCATCGAGCCCAGGTGCACGGGGATGTGCTCGGCCTGGACCAGCAGCTCGCCTTCCGGGGTGAACAGGGCGGCTGAGCAGTCGGCGCGCTCCTTGATGTTGGGGCTGAAAGACGCCCGGCGCAGCACGGCGCCCATCTCTTCGGCCACGCCGGTCAGCCGGGAGATCAGGATCTGTAGCTCGGCGGGAGTCATCGAGTCAGCACGTAGCTGCCGTCGGGGCCGACCTCCGCCGACCAGCCTTCGGGGATCCAGATGGTGCAGTCCGGCTCGGCCACCACGCACGGGCCCGTTGCCGCCTTTCGCGTCGCGACCGGGCCCAGGTCCTCCGGGCGGACCAGCGCCGGCGTCCGGGCCGAGGCCCGCAACGCCACCACCTCCACCGGCGAGCCGGGTCGCGAGTAGCCGTTGCGGCGGACGTGCTCCTCGGCGAAATCGTCAACGGCGGCGACGGTCAGCTCATGGCTCTGCCCGGCGTAGCGGCAGTCGACCGACGTGGTGACCTCGGCGCCGGCTCCGACCAGCGCTGCGGCCCGCCGGCCGAGCTCGGCCAGCGCGTCCTCGACGCCGGCGTGGTCGGCCGGCGCCGGCCACGACCGCACCAGGCTGCGCTGGCGGGGGGCGCACAGCAGGCCCACCGCCGACAGCACGCCGGCCCGGGGCGGCACGACCACGGCCGCCATGCCCAGCGCCTCGGCCAGGGCGCAGGCGTGCAGGGGGCCGGCGCCGCCGAAGGCCACCAGGGCCAGGGTCGACGGGTCCACGCCCCGCTCCACCGACACCACCCGCAGCGCCCGCTCCATCGCCGAGTCGACGACGGCCACTACGCCCTCGGCGCTCGTGCCGGCTGCCGCCAGCGCGGAACGGGCGGCGTCGGAGTCGAGGGTGCCCAGGCCCGGGAACACCGCACCGGGCGGGATGCGCCCGAGCACCAGGTCGGCGTCGGTGACCGTCGGCGCCGTTCCCCCGCGGCCGTAGCACGCCGGCCCCGGGTCGGCGCCGGCGCTCTCCGGCCCCACGACCAGCGCGCCCCCGGGGTCGATCCGGGCGATGGAGCCGCCGCCGGCGCCGATGGTGTGGATGTCGAGCGACGGCAGGCGGATGGGAAAGCCTGCCGCCCGCCGCCCGGCCGCCGGCTCGGGCACGCCGCCCTGGACCAGGCAGACGTCGGTGCTGGTGCCACCCATGTCGAAGGTGATGGCGCCCCCGAAACCGGCGGAAGCGGCGGCCGCCGATCCGGCCACGACGCCGCCCGCCGGCCCCGACAGCAGCAGGGCCACCGGCAGGTCTGCGGCCTCGCCGGTGGGGATCAACCCGCCGGCCGACGTCATGACCAGCACCTCTCTGGCCAGGCCCTCGAGGCCGGCGAGGTACCCCCGGCACCGGGGTCGCAGGTAGGCGTTCACGACCGTCGTCACCGTCCGCTCGTACTCCCGGAACTCCGGCGACACGTCCGACGAGCACGACACGTCGCGGTCGCCCAACGCTGCGGCTACAGCCCGCTCATGGGTTGGGTTCAGGTCGGCGTGCAGCAGGCAGACGGCCACCGCCTCCACGTCTTCCGGCACAGCAGGCACTGCGCCCACCGGTGCGATCTCGACGCCGGCGGCATCGAGGCGACCCTGCACCTCCAGCCGCAGCCGGCGGGGGACCAGGGGCTCGGGCCGGTCGGCCCAGATGTCGTAGAGGGAGGGCCGGTCCTGGCGGGCGATCTCGATGACGTCGGCGAAGCCGGCGGTGGTGACCAGGGCGACGACCGCCCCGCGCCGCTCCAGCAGGGCGTTGGTGGCGACCGTCGTCCCATGGGCCAGCAACGCCGGCGTCAGCTCGCCCAGGCCCTCGCGCACCGCCCGGCCGGGGTCGTCGGGCGTCGAAAGGATCTTGGAGATCCGTCCGTCCGCCATGACCACATCGGTGAACGTCCCCCCGGTATCGACCCCGCAGCGCACAGACGGCGACACTATTGGCGATGGTGGATCAGTGACCGACTCCGACACCCTGGCCGCCGTCGAGCGGTGGTTCCGGTCGCGGGGCATCCCGCACTTCATCGACGACTACAGCGCCAGCCGCGACGTGTTCACCCGGGCCCTCGCCCCACTCACCGCCATCCTGGTCCTCCAGCTGGTCACCGCGCTGGACGCGTCGTGGCCGTGGTGGCTGAACGCGGGTGTCGCCGTCGCCGGCCTGGGCGCGCTGCTGGGCGTTTGGGCCGTCGTGAACGTCGCTCGGAAGCGGCCGGCGCTGGGCCGGCCCGACCGCGTGGGGCCGGCGGAGCTGGCCATCTTCGTGCTGCTCGTGCCCGCGCTGAACCTGATTGCCGGCGGCCAGCGCCTCACCGCCCTCAACACCTTCCTGGCCAACCTGGCGCTGCTCGGGACCATCTACCTGGGCACCAGCTACGCCCTGCTCCCGATCACCCGGTGGGCCGCCGGCCGGCTCTGGCAACAGCTGGGCGACGTGCTGGGGCTGCTCGTGCGGGCCCTTCCGCTGCTCCTGCTGTTCGTGACGTTCCTGTTCCTGACCACCGAGGTGTGGCAGGTGGCGGCCACCCTCGACGGACCGTTCCTGGCCGTCACCATGGGCCTGTTCGTCGCCCTCGGAGTGGTGTTCGTCGTCGCCCGGATCCCGCGGGAGGTCGGCGCCCTGGCCCGCTTCGATTCCTGGGCCGACGTCGCCGCCCTGGTGGACGGCACGCCGGCGGCGCGGCTTTTCACGCCGGCTGGCGCCTCGCCTTCGGCCACGCCCCGGCTCGGCCGGCGCCAGTGGGGCAACGTCGGCCTGGTCGTGCTGTTCACCCAGGGCCTGCAGATCGTCTTCGTCAGCGTCATGATCGGGGTGTTCTTCGTCGGTTTCGGGCTGCTGACCATCACTCCCGAGCTGACGGCGACGTGGATCGGGAGCCAACCCGATCAGCTGCTCGAAGCCGAGGTGTGGGGCCGTCCCGTCGCGGTCACCTATGAGCTGCTCCAGGTGGCAGGTTTCCTCACCGCCTTCTCGGGGTTCTACTTCACCGTGTACGTCCTCACCGACGCCACCTACCGGAAGGAGTTCCTCGACGAGGTCCTCGTCGAGCTGCGCCAGGCCTTCGCCGTGCGGACCGTCTACCTGGCGGCCCGCGATGGCTGATCAGGTGCGCCGGGCTCCGCCGCCCCAGCCGGTCGGCCGCACACCGTGGCGCATCCCCGACCCCGCCACCGGCGACGACGACGCCGGCGGCGTGGTGGGCTTCGGCGCCGACCTCAAGCCGTCGACCCTGGTCGACGCCTACCGGCGGGGCATCTTCCCCTGGCCCCACCCCGGCGTGGCCACTCCCTGGTTCTCGCCCGACCCCCGAGCGGTCATCCCCCTCGACCGTCTGCACGTGTCCCGCTCGCTGCGCCAGCGCCTCCGCCGCTGTCGGTGGTCGACGACGGTCGACGCCGATTTCGAGGCGGTGGTCACTGCCTGCGCCAGCCGCCCGACCGGCGAGGGCACCTGGATCGGTCGCGACATGGAGCAGTCCTATGTCCGGCTGTGGCGCATGGGGTGGGCGCACAGTGTCGAGGTGTGGGAGGGCGACGAGCTGGCCGGCGGCCTCTACGGGGTGGCGGTAGGCGGCTGTTTCACGGGCGAGTCGATGTTCCACCGCACCACCGACGCCTCCAAAGTGGCCCTGGTCGAACTCGTCGCCCGCTGGGCCGAGGCCGGCGGGGCCTTCATCGACGTGCAGCTGCCGACCCCGCACCTGACGTCCCTTGGCGCCATCGAGGTACCGCGGGCGGAGTTCCTGCGCCGGCTCGCAGCGGTGCGTGATGATCATTGTCCGCTGATCCTCGACCGCTTGACCGTCGACCGGCTGGCGTGACCGGCCCGGGAGGCCGGTCCAGAGAGCATTCACTTGGCCATCCCTCGAAGAGGGTGGACCAGTGACCACCGTCGAGACCGACCGCCTGGTCCTCCGCCCCTGGGCGGAGCACGACCTGGATCCGCTGGCGGCGATCTTCGCCGAGCCGGCGTTCTGGCGCTACCCCTTCGGCCGGGGCTTCACGCATGAGGAGACCGAGCAGTTCCTGGAGCGGCAGCTCGACCATTGGGCGACCCATCGCTTCGGGTCCTGGGCCGCCGAGCTCAAGGACGGCCACCGGCTGATCGGCTACATCGGCCTCACCACCCCAACGTGGTTGCCCCAGGTGATGCCGGCGGTCGAGGTCGGGTGGCGGCTCCACCCGGAGCACTGGGGAAGGGGTCTGGCCACCGAAGGCGGCCGGGCCAGCATCCGCTACGGCTTCGAGGATCTGGACCTCGATCGGATCATCGCCATCGTCATGCCCGAGAACCTGGCGTCGCTGCGGGTGATGGCAAAGCTGGGGATGGCCGCGGTGTCGACGACCAGGGACACCGAGCGCAACGTGGCACTGGAGATCCACGAGGTCACCCATGTGGCGTGGGCGATCAGGAGCGCGCACGAGTGGTTCGAGGTCAACAGCGGGTGGGCGCCGCCGGACGAGGACGAGCTGGCCGAGTGGCTCGCCGACGGCGTCTGCAAGAGTCCCGACGACTGCGTCGTGAGCCCCGAAGGCTGGTGCCCGCACGGCCTGGCGTCGTGGTGGTTGATCCTCCGGGCGCTGGAGGACTGAGGCGCCCGTACGATGGCGACGATGAGCCGGATGCCAGCGGTGTTCTTCGGTCATGGAAGCCCGATGAACGCGCTCGACGACAACCGCTACACCGAGGCGTGGCGAGTCTTCGGCGCCGAGGTGCCGCGCCCCCGGGCGATCCTCGTCGTGTCGGCCCACTGGTACATCAACGCCACTGCGGTGACGGCGATGGCGGTGCCGAGGACCATCCACGACTTCTACGGGTTCCCCGACGAGCTGTTCGCCGTCGACTACCCGGCACCGGGCGCCCCCGAGCTCGCCGAAGAGGTGGCCGAGGTCGTGAAGCCCACGTGGGTCGGCCGCGACCTCGACAGTTGGGGAATCGACCACGGCACGTGGTCGGTCCTCGTCCACGCCTTCCCCGGCGCCGACATCCCGGTAGTCCAGCTGTCGATCAACGCGACCAAGCCGTTCGACTACCACTTCGAGCTCGGCGCCAAGCTGGCACCGCTGCGCGACGCCGGCGTGCTCATCGTCGGCAGCGGCAACGTGGTGCACAACCTGCGGCGCATCGACTGGAGCCGGCCCGACGCCTCCTTCGACTGGGCCCGCGCCTTCGACACCGAGGTGGTGGAGGTCATGACCGGCGCCCCGTCGGAGCTGGCCGGCGTCCAGGACCACGCCGAGTACGCGATGGCCGCGCCGACGCCCGACCACTTCATCCCCCTGCTCTATCTGGCCGGCCTGGCGTCGGCGGCGGGGGAGCCGGCGCAGGTGCTCGTCGACGGATACGCCATGGGCTCGCTCTCGATGATCTCTTACACGCTCGGCTGCCGCGAGCTGGCGCCCGGGGGCCACGGTGGGGCGCCCGTGCTCCCGAGGCTCCCTGCGGATGAGACCAACGTCTGACCGTCCGTTCGCACGTGGTCGAGCACTGCGGTCTTGCCTAAAGAGTGGGGAGTACAGCGTGCGCCGGCGGTCGCGTTGCGCCGCTGCGTGCCGTATGGTCGGCTCCTGTGGTCGACTGGGCCGACATCGGGGTCGTCGCCGGCGACGACGGGAACGCCCGGTGCGGGTGGTGCGCGTCGGCCCCGGACTACGTCGCCTACCACGACGACGAGTGGGGCCGGCCGGTCACCGACGACGTGCGGCTGTACGAGAAGATCTGCCTCGAGGGCTTCCAATCGGGCCTGTCGTGGCTGACCATCCTGCGCAAGCGTGACGGCTTCCGCCGCGCCTTCGCCGGCTTCGATCCCGGGGTCGTCGCCGGCTATGGGCCGGCGGATGTCGAGCGGCTGCTGGCCGACGCCGGCATCGTCCGCCACCGAGGCAAGATCGAGGCGACGATCGCCAACGCCGGCGCCACCCTCCTGGCCCAGGAACGCCACGGTTCTCTCGCCGCGGTGGTGTGGTCGTTCGAGCCGCCCCGAGCCGGGCGGCCGGCGCCGGCGAGGCTCGGCGACCTGGCGTCGGTCACGGCGGAGTCGACCGCCCTGTCCAAGGCCCTGCGCACGCTGGGCTTCCGCTTCGTCGGCCCGACGACGGCCTACGCCGCTATGGAGTCGCTGGGCGTGGTGAACGACCACCTCGCCGGCTGCGGTGCTCGCGACGCCTGCGAGGACGAGCGCCGGCGCCTCCCGTCACCCATCCGGTAGTCGACACCCCGGAGCGGGACTTTCGACTCTGGCGGAGGGGCGATGCCGGTCGCATGCTGGCGAACAACACCGAAAGGAGTCCACGATGGCTCCGCAGGACAGTGGTGGTGTCATCCTCCTCGACGTCGCCGCTGGCACCGGCCAGTTCGACCAGTCGTTGCTGGAGCGGCTCGGGCACCCCGTGACGGTCTGCAACGGTCCAGAGGGCAAGCTGTGCCCACTTCTCGGCGGGGAGGGGTGCGACAAGTTCGACCGGGCCCACGGCATCGTGTTCGAGCTCGATCTCGACACCGAGCAGCATCGCGCCATCGTCCAGCGCTACCGGGACCTCGCACCCGACCTGCCGATCCGGGTGGTTGTTACACCAGCTCAGGCCGAGCGCTACGCCGAACTGCTGGAGGAGGTCGAGGTGTGGGGCCACGACCCGAACGTGGCCGACCTCGACGGCTTCGCCTGCGAGGTCGAGGCCGCCGACCGGTTCGCGGAGCCCTGATGCTGTGACGGCTGACCGTCTCCCTCCCGGTCGCGGCGGCGTCACTACTCGCTGCGTAGGACCAGTGCGGGGCGGGTGGCCGCCGCCGACCGTCCGGGCAGAGCGGCGATCAGGTTGGTGACGACCAGCCCGGCCGGGACGAGGACCAGCACGGCGATGACGGGTATTACCGGTGCGGGCACGATCCCAAGATCGTCGGCGAAGAGAGTCCAGAGCCAGCGTCCGCCAGCAATCCCCGTCGGGACGGCCACGACGAGAGCGGCGAGGACCAGCGCCGTGGCCTGCCAGGCAACGGTCGCCCAGACTTGACGGCGCTCGAAGCCGAGCGTCTTCAAGATGGCCAGGTCGCGACGTCGGTGACGGACCGTCGTAATCAACGTGTGAGACAGCGTCGCCGCAGCTACCAGCACCAACAGTCCCGACAGGATGCCAGGCAGATCATCGATCCGGGCCAGGTCGGCGATCCCGATCGGAGGTTCGGCGGTGTTCACGCCAAAGGCCTCGAACTCGCTCAACGCATCCGGTCCCGGGGCAGTCCCAGCCGAGTACCGGACCGGGAACAGGTTGCTCGGCGCCTCCGGAACGAGCCGCCGCAGGCCCTCGCTCGTCAGGAACGCGCCCTCGCCGAGCCCGCCCCCGTCCGACGCACCCAGGACCGGGATGACACCGCGGCCGACAATGGTGAGGGGCACGGCGCGATCTCCGGCCTCGACAGTCACGACCTGGCCGAGCGAGCGCCCGACCGCCCGAAGCGACTTCGTGCCGATCACGACCTCGTCCGGCGCACGAGGCTCGCGGCCCTCGATCACCGGGGGAAGCACGCCGCCGCGGACGGTGTCGAATCCGAACGCTCGCATTCTGATGCCTTGCATCTGGAGCTCGGCGAAGCTCACCGAGGAGAACTCCCCCACGGCCGAGTTTGCCGACAAGGCGGGGATCACCTCGTCCGTGACGTCGTTGTCGAAGGGCGAGCCCACCACGGCGTCCCAGTTCCAGCCGTAGAGCTCCGGGGTGGTGGTGAGGTGCCGGAGACTCGCGCCGAACGTGAGTGCGGCGATCAGGGCGGCAAGGGAGAGCATCGTGCCCACGAGCGTGGCCCGGGCGGGCACTGCCGACCGACCGGCGCCCCGCTGCAGTGCCATCCTCAGGCCAGCCAGTGCGCTCGGCGACGCGCCGAGGCGAACTGCCGTCCCGACGGTCCACTTGCCGGCGAGCGACCTGTCTTCCTCGCCGCCAGCTGGGACCGTCCTCCACGCCGGCAGGGTCCCTCCGACGACGGTGAGTACGGCGAGCACGAGGACCCCGATTGAAAGGGTCAAGATGTCCAGGGACACGCCTGGCGAGGGTTCGATCTCGCGGGCCAAGCCGAAGAGCATGCGGGGGGATGCCACGATCGCCACGGCTACGGCGACCATGGAGGCTGCCACGGCGATCGCGCCGGATCGGAGGGCGGCGACGCCGAGGAGCTGCCGGCGGGTCATGCCCAGTGACCGCAGCACCAGGTCGTCGCTGCGGTGTACGAAGGCCTCCCGCGCCAGGGCCTGGCTCACGATGACCAGGGCCGCCAGACCGGCCAAGGCGCCGAAAAGGCGGAGGGCCACCGCCTGGATGTGAACCGACCGCCGGATCTCGGTGGCCACGTCGGTGCTGGCGTCGAACTGGGCGCCGGGGCTGATCCGCTGCAAGCCCGCAGTGAACGACGCCAGGTCCGCCTCACCACGCTTTAGATTCACGGCCAGTAGAGGGATCGTCGCAACGCGGTCGCCGTAGAGTTGGCCAAAGGCCGGAGTCAGGTGGATGGATGGGTCCTGGATGAACTCCGTTTGAGTGGCCTCGACGCCCACGATCTGGAACGTCACCGTCGGACCGGCAGGCTCCGGGGTGTCGCCGCTGAACGCCAGTTCCAATTGCTCGGGCGCCAACGCCTTCAGGGTCACCATGCTCCCCACCCCCAGCCCAGTGTCCCGGGCGGCGACCGGGCTGATGGCGGCCTCTTCGGGCCGGTCCGGGCGGGGACGTCGCCCGGCCAGCACCTTCGGTCGGTCGACCTGGGTGAACCCGGCGCCTGAGGTGTAGACCGGGTCCAGAATCGATTCGCCGGACTCGCCGACCATCCAGACGAACCAAGCATCGACCGCGGCGCCGACCTCGGGGAGAGCTCGGACGGCCGCCACGTCCAGGGGCGCCGCGCCGGTGAAGAGCTGGATGTCGGCGGCGTGGCTCCATGTCCTGAACCGGTCGAACGCACTGTCGGCGCGCCGTGCCGCAGCCAGACTCGCCATGACCACACCTGCGGCGAAACCGGCGAGAAGGGCGAGGGCGAGCCACGACCGCCAACGCCGGCGAGCGTCCCCGTTCAGCCTGAACCATGTCGCCGTCACCGGATGCCTGCCGGGCGCATCGTCGTCATCCTGCCGCCATTTGGCGCTCCTTTGGGCCCGGTGGCAAGGGTGCCCTCACCCCTCCCGCAGTGTGGCTGCCCTCACCGCTGCCCGCTTCGAAGCATCTCGGGGTGACGCCGCCCGCTCACCTCGTCGGCCTTCCGCGCTCAGGCCGCCGGCTCGTGGAAGGACACCGCCCCGGGATCGAGGCGCTCACCGCTGGGGTGCGACCACGCCCCGGCCGGGATGCCGAGGTCACGAGCCGCGTCGTCCACCGGCCGGCGCGGTGGCACGGGCCGGCCAGAGCTGTCGAGGCGGTAGCCCCGGTCATCGGTGAAGACGACGCCGTCGGGATCATCGGCGTTGCCGCTGATGCCCAGATGACCGAGGTGGTGCAGGCGATGATGCTTGCGGCACAAAGCCAGGAGGTTCGGGGTGTCCGTGGTCCCGCCGTCCTCCCAGTGTTCGGCATGGTGGATATGCAGCCAGCGGCTGCGGTCACAGCCCGGCACCCGACAGCCCCGGTCTCTCTCCTCGATGACCATCCGGGTGCGCTCGGGCACGGTGCGGAAGGCCCGGCCCACGCTGACCGCCTTGCCCCCGGCCTCGAGGACGGGGCGGATGCGGGCATCGCAGCCCACGAAGCGGCGCAGGCCCTCGCTCAGGCCCGGGCCCAGGTGCAGGTGGGCCCCGGTGGCCCCCTCGGCCTCGGAACCGACATGGAGCAGGACCATGTGGCGCTCGTGGTGGGGGCGCTGAGTGGCGCCGGCGCCCAGCGAGCGCTCGGCCATGGACAGGAAGGCATCGGCCCAGCTCACGCTGTCGGGCCTGGAGGGCATGTCCGGAATCGTGCAGGGAGCGGGCTCGCCCTCCCCGGCGCGGAACAGCTCGTCTCGGGCCGCCATGAGGGCCCGCTCCACCAGGGCGCCCTCGTCGGGCGGAAGCACCGCGGAGAGCCGCCACGAGCCCGACTCGGTCTGGCCGAAGCTGACGC
>CAYZMG010000037.1:10275-40251 GCA_964479465.1 uncultured Acidimicrobiales bacterium | reverse complement strand
CGGGCGGGTGGCGTGTGGGTTCCACAACCGCCAGCGCCACCGGGGCCCGCCATCGTCGGCGCCGCCGTGAGTGCTCAGCGCCGGCGCCGGCCCGGAGGCTCAGCCGGTGCAGTCCGCGGTGCTTCCGGGGGTCAGCGGCCGCGAGGCGCTGATGCCCGACGTCATGTCGCGCGCCGTGACCCAGGTCCAGCTGCCGCTGCCGTACTCGGTGGCCTGCGGGCACGGGACGGGCGTGCGTTCGTAGGTGATCTTCCCGCCGGCGTCGGCCTGGATCGTCTCCTCGACGTACTGCGAGGGGTTGGGGCCGTTGCCCACGAGGAGCACGGTGATGAGCACCTGTCCGTTCGACGAGAACCTGCTGCCCGTGACGGTGAGCCCTTCCAGCGCACCGCCGGCGCCTCGGTCGTCGTCGACGCTGATCTTGGGGTCGCCACTCGTGGCCTCTTGCCCGCAGCCGGCGGCCAGCACCAGGAGCGCAACGGCGGCAGCCCTGATCGCCGTGGTGACCCGTGAGCCCTGCTTGGTCGAACCGGTCATTGCTCGTCCTTTCTCGACAGCACCAATCGACTCGGGACCTTAGCGGGGTACCCCGGGCCGGCGTCGGGGTAAGAGTCGGGGACATAGAGCCCTCGAACAGCTACCCGGGCGGCGCCGGCAGGGTCTGTTCCAGCTCGCAGAGAGGGGCGAAGAGGTCGCCGTTGGCCTCGACTCGGGCGAGCACGTCGGTGGCTTCGAAGACCAGATCGTCGGGGTCGCCGCTGGCGGCGACGGCCTCGATCTCCTCCCAGGTGACCGGGGTGGAGACCGTGGGGCGGGGGCGGGCGCGGAGCGAGTAGACGCAGACGGTGGTCTTGGAGTCGTCGTTCTGGCTCCAGTCGATGAAGACCTTGCCGGTGCGGAGGTCCTTGGTCATGACCGACAGCACCTCTTTGGGGTGCTGCTGCTCCAGCAGCTTGGCCATGGCATGGGCGAACGGCTTGGTCTCGTTGTAGGTCACCGGCGTGTTGAGCGGCGCGTAGATCTGCAGGCCCTTGGAGCCGGAGGTCTTCGGGAACGCCTGCAGGCCGAGGTCGTCAAGCACCTCGCGGAGCCAGAGGGCCACCTGACCGCACTCGACGACGGTCGCCGGCGGCCCGGGGTCCAGGTCGAACACCACCATCGACGGCCGCTGGACGTCGCGGGCATGCGAGAGCGAGGTGTGCAGCTCCAACGACGCCAGGTTGGCCACCCACACCAGGCCGGCGAGCTCGTCGATCAGGCAGTAGTTGACGTCGGCCTTGTTCCGGGCGCTCCACACCGACAGCGTCTCGACCCAAGGCGGTCGGTGCTTCGGGCAGTTCTTCTCGTAGAAGAACTGACCCTCGACCCCGTTGGGGTAGCGCTTGAGGGTCAGCGCCCGCTGGTGGAGGTGGGGCAGCAGCGCCGGCGCGATCCGGGTGTAGTAGTCGATGACCTGGCCCTTGGTGAACCCGGCCTCGGGATAGAGGACCTTGTCGAAGTTCGACAGCTTGAGCTGCCGACCGCCGACCTCCACCTCGACCGACGTCGAGGCCGGGCTCATGATTTGTCGGGCTTCCCGGACTTGACCGCAGCCAGGCTGGCCTCGAGGGCGGCCATGAGGTCGACGACCCGAGGCGCCTCCTCGGCGGCATCCTCCACCACGATCTCCTGGCCCGACGCCTTCTGCTCGATGAGCTTGAGGACCCGCTCGCGGTACTCGTCGCGGTACTTCGACGGTTCGAAGTCAGTGGTCAGGGAGTCGATGAGCGAGCGGGCCATCTTCTCCTCCCGCTCTGTGACGTCGACATCGGGCCCGGGCAGGTCGAGCTCCTCGAGGGGGTTGACCTCGTCGGCGAAGAGCATGGTTTCCATGACGAGGGCGTCGTCCAAGGGCCGGATGGCGGCGAGGTACTGCTTGGTGCGCAGCACGACGCGGGCGATTCCGACCTTGTTGGTTTCCCGCATGGCGTTGCGCAGCAGGGCGTAGGCCTTCTGCCCGCCCTTGTCGGGCACGAGGTAGTACGGCCGCTCGTAGTAGACGGGATCGATCTGGTCGAGGTCGACGAAGTCCTCGATGTCGATGGTCTTGCTTGCCTTGGGGTCGAGCGCTTCGAGTTCCTCGGGGGTGATGGTGACGTAGTTGTCCGGGGCGATCTCGTAGGCCTTGATGAGGTCCTCGTAGGGAACCTCCTCGCCGGTGGCCACCGAGACCCGCTTCTGCTTGATGCGCGATTTGGACTTTCCGTCGAGCTGGTGGAAGCGGACGTCCTTGGAGGACGTGGCGCTGAACACCTTCACCGGCACGTTCACCAGCCCGAAGCTGATGGCGCCGCTCCAAATGGGCCTGGGCACATCGAGATGGTACGTCGATAGGCCGCTCCTTGTGCACGGGGTGGCAGTGCACCGGTGGCTGTTTTCGTCAGCTACCGGCGGGGAAAGTCTCCGGTATGCCCAAAGTAGATCCCACCACCGGCGAGCCCATGTCCGACGCCCCCGAAGGCGACGACGCCACCCGAGGCGGCAAGGAGCGCGGCGACCCCGCCCTTGAGGGGGCCACCGAGACCGGCCGCTCCGGTATCGGCTATTCCGACACCGGCAGCGAGGCTATGGAGGACACCCCCGACCGCCGGCTCCAGGCCGAGCAGGGTGGTGCCGCCGGCGGCGGCGGCCAGGCCGGCGGCTAGCTCAGCTCCGCTGACAATCAGACATCGCTACCAGGCCTGCCGGACCCGTACCTGCAGGGGCCTTTGGTCGATGACGACCTGCAGGTCCGGGTCGGCCAGGACTTCGTTCGGGTTCAAGTCCGACCGGAAACCCTGGAGCGACGGTTGGCGCAGCGTGGCGCTTTCCGTGATCTCGTTGAACGCCACCTCGGCGATCAGCAGCGGCTCGACATAGTGGAGCTTGCCGAGCAGCTTCTCGGCGAACGGGTTCTCGTCTCGCGCCGTGCGTTCGAAGATGGCAGTCAGCTGGCGGATCATGTCGCCGGAGAGCCCTGAGCCCACCAGTCCCACGTAGTGGAACCGGCCGGTGCTGCCGCCGGTATCGGGGTCGAGGCCCCAGCACCCGACGGCGAGCGAGCCGATCGATCCCGAGCGCCCGCCCTGGCCCTCGGACCACCCGCCGACCACGAACTCCCGGCGCTTGACGCACTTCACCTTGATCCAGGCCGACGAGCGCCGGCCCGGGAGGTACGGGGCGTCGGCCCGCTTGGCCACATAGCCCTCCATGCCGATCTGGCGGCAGGCGTCCAGCAGCTCCTCCGCCGGCGCCGGCGGGATGAGGGGCGACGTGTGCCAGTTCGGCCCCTCAAGCGACAACTCCTCCAGCACCATCCGCCGCTCCGCCTGCTGGCGCTCGGCGATCAGCTCGCCGTCGAGCCACAGCACGTCGAACAGCAGCAGCTGGATGGGGACGTCGCGCCGCAGCTGGGCGCCGGGCTGGCGCACGTGCATGCGTCGTTGGAGGCGCTGGAAGCTGGGCCTGCCCGTGCGCTCGTCGAAGGCGACAATCTCGCCGTCGAGCACCGCGGAGCGACCGCCGAGTGCGCCGGCGAGGCCCGCCAGCTCGGGGTAGCCGCCGGTGACGTCGTTGCCCAGACGGCTGGTGATCGACACCGACCCTTCGTGCACGGTGACCACGGCGCGCACGCCGTCCCACTTGGGCTCGATGAACCAGCCGTCGAAGGTCGCCGGCAGCGACGTGGTCGTGGCCAGCATGGGGGCCAGGACTGGTGGCCTTTCGGTTGGCACGGTTACGGCTGGATCACCACCAGACGTTCCTCGGTCATCTGCCGGACCGCATACGTCGGACCTTCCTTGGTGTTCCCGCTCTCCCGCACGCCGCCGTAGGGCATCTGGTCGGCCCGCCACGTCGGCACCTCGTTGACCAGAACGGTACCGAACCGCAACTCCCGCGCCGCCCGAAGTGCCGAGGCCAGGCTGGCGGTGAAGATGCCGGCCTGTAGCCCGAAGCGGGTGTCGTCGGCCAGGCGCAGGGCCTCGTCGAGGGAGTCGTAGCGCTGGATGGCGACCACCGGCCCGAACACCTCGTCGCGGCTCACCCGCATGTCGGGCGTCACGCCGGTCAGCACTGTTGGCCTGAGAACGCCTCCCTCCAAAACGCCGCCTGCGGCGACGGCGGCCCCGCCGGCGACGGCCTGGGAGATCCACGACGCCACCCGGTCGCGGTCGCCGGTGGAGATCAGCGCCGACACGTCGGTGGCCTCGTCCATCGGGTCGCCGACGACCAGGTCGTCGACCAGCCCGGCCAGTAGGGCGGTGAAGTCGCCGGCCACCGGCGCGGAGACATAGATCCGCTGCACGGACACGCACGACTGGCCGGCGTGGCTGAAGCCGGCGGTGGCGATGGTGCGGGCCGCCTGAGTCCAGTCGCCGTCGGCCTCGATGATCACCGGTGAGTTGTTGCCCAGCTCCAGGGCGACCTTCTTGCGCCCGGCCTTGGCGGCGATGCCCCAGCCGACCTCCGAGGATCCGGTGAAGGAGACGTAGGCCACGTCGGGGTGCTCGACCAGGGCTGCGCCCACCTCGCCACCGGCCCCGGTGACGACGTGCAGGTAGTCCGCCGGCAGGCCGCACTCGTCGACCAGCAGCGAGGCCAGGGCGACGGCCGACAGCGGCGTCTGGCTGGCCGGCTTGAGCACGACCGGACAGCCGGCGGCGATGGCCGGCGCCAGCTTGTGGGCCACCAGGTTGAGCGGGAAGTTGAACGGGGGGATGGCGGCCACCACGCCGATCGGTATCCGGAGGGTGAACGCCAGCCGCCCCTCGCCGACCTGGGCGGCGTCGACGGGCACCATGTCGCCGGTCAGGCGGCGGGCTTCGACAGCGGCGAAGGTGAACGTGCTCACCGCCCGCATGGCCTCGATGCGCGCCGTTCTGATCGGCTTGGCCGACTCCAGGGCGATGGTGCGGGCGAAGTCCTCGGCTCGCTCGGCCAGCAGGCGAGCGCCGGCGTCGAGGATCTCGGCCCGGCGCCACGGCGGCAGCGGCCGGGTGGCCAGTGCTCGGGCCGCGGCGGCGACCGCCCGGTCGACGTCGTCCCGGCCGTGCTTCGGCACCCGGCCGACCTCGGCGCCGTCGAAGGGCGACCGCACGACGATCACGTCGGTCATGTCCCAGTCTTACCTGCAGGAATGGCCCTAGCCGGCGGTGACCAGGCCGGCGGCCCGGCGGGCCTGCTCGATGCAGGCGGCAATGCCCAGGCCGCGGTAGGCGGCGCCGGCGACGTACACCCCGGGGGCATCGGTGGCCAGGGCGGCTTCGATGGCATCGACGCGGGCCTGGTGGCCGACGTCGTACTGTGGGAAGCCTCGCGGCCAGCGGGAGATGAGTGATTCCTCCGGACGCTCCGTCAGGCCGAGGGCCTTGGCCAGCTCGTCGTGGAGCCGGCGAACGATCTCTTCGTCGGGCAGTTCCATGGCTCGGTCGTCGCCGTCGCGGCCCGACGACGCACGCAGCATCACCATCCCGCTCGACGCCAGCGCCGGCCACTTGGTGGTCGACCATGTGCACGCGGTCATGAGCCGGCCTTCGACACGGGGGACGAGCATGCCCGCGCCCTCCAGCGGCCGGGGGAGGGCAGAGGGCCGGTAGGCCAGGGTGGCGGTGACGACCGAAGCGTGGCGGATGGCGGCGAGGTGGCCGGCCGCCGTCGGCGACAGCGCCTCGAGCATCCCGGCGGCGGCGTAGGACGGGACGGTGACCACTACGGCGTTGGCCTCGATGTCGGGGCCGGGGTCGCAGCGCACGGTGTAGCCGCCGGCGCCGGCATCGATGCCGCCCACCGCCGTCGCGGTGCGGAGGTCACCGGCCTCCTCGCTCAGGCGCTTGACCAGGCGGTGCAGGCCGCCCTTGAGGCCCAGGAACACCGGACCGGCGGGACCCGACGGCGCGCCCCGCAGGCCGAGGACCAGGCTGCGGGACCGGGCCGCGCCCTCGGCGATGGGGCGGGCGGTGGCGGCCAGGCTGAGGGCGTCGGCTCGGCCGGCGTTGATCCCGCCCACGAGGGGGTCGACGAGGCGGTCGACGACCTGGCGGCCCATGCGCCGGCCCACCACCGCGGTGACCGACGGGTCGACGCCGTGGCGGCTCCGAGGCAGGACCAGATCGAGGGCGGCGCGGGCCACGCCGGCTCTCGACAGCACACCCGAGTCCAGCAACGGGCGGAGAGCGATGGGCACGCCGAGCACGTGACGCTCGGGGAGGCGGCGGAGGCCCCCGCCGGTCCAGAGGAACGCCTTGCCCGTCGCCGGCTCGACCAAGTCGTCACCCAGGCCCAGCTCCCGGCACAGGTCGACGGCCCAGGGCACCCGGGCGAGGAACGTGTCCGGGCCCGCCTCCACCGGCACGCCGGCCAGCTCCCGGGTCTGGATCTTCCCGCCCAGCTCGCCGGCCTCGATCACGGTCACGGCTGCGCCGGCTCGGCGCAGGTAATAGGCAGCAGCCAGGCCGGTGACCCCACCCCCGACGACGGCTACCCGCTCAGGCATGGCTCCTGATCACGCCGGCCACCGTTGCGCAGAACACGGCATCCGCGTTGGGTGATGGGGTGCGGGTGAACGCCAGCCCGATGGCCTCGGCCGCGGCCCGGGCCTCCACGTCGAGGTCGTAGAGCACCTCAAGGTGGTCGGACACGAAGCCGGCGGCGCACACGACCACGCCGGCCGCGCCGGCGTCGCGCAGTGCGGGCAGCACGGCAAGGATGTCGGGACCGATCCACGGTTCGGGCGTGCGGCCGGCGCTCTGCCAGCCCACCGACCAGCGCTCGACGCCGGCCTGCGCCGCCACTGCGGCTGCGGTCTCGGCCAGCTGGTCGGGATAGGGGTCGCCCATGTCAAGGATGCGGGTCGGGAGGCTGTGGGCGGTGAAGACCACCTCGACAGGGTCGACGTCCAGCCGCTTCAGCTCCCCGGTGACGAAGCCGGCCAGCAGGTCGACGTAGCCGGGTGCCAGGTGCCAGGACTTCACCATGGCGAGCTCCACGCCGGCCTCGGCCGCAGCCGATTCGGCTCGCTTGGCGTACTCGCCCACGGAGAGCGCCGAGTAGTGGGGCGCCAGCACCACCCCGATGATGCGGGTGACGCCGCCGGCGACGAGGGCGGCGACCCCGTCCTCGATGAACGGCGCCGCGTGCTTCATGCCCAGCTCGACCAGGAAGTCGTCGCCCAGGGCGGACTGGATGCCGGCGGCCTGCTCCCGGGTGCGAGCCAGAAGCGGCGACGCACCGCCGATGGCGTCGTAGCGCCGGCGCAGGTCGGCCAGCTGCTCGGGCGTCGGCGGGCGACCCCGGCGGACGTGGGTGTAGTACGCCTCCACGTCCTCGGGCGTGGCCGGCGTCCCGTACGCCATCACCAGCACCCCGGAGGGGCTACTCACCGTGGACGAAGTCGACCAGCCGGCGGAGGATGTCTGGGTCGGTCTCGGGGAGGACGCCCCAGCCCAGGTTGAACACGTGCCCCGGGCGGCTGGCGTTGGCATGGAGGACGGCGCCGGCCTCGCGGGCCACGACGTCCCACGGGGCCAGGCAGGCCGCCGGGTCGAGGTTGCCCTGTACCGCCACCTGGTCGCCCAGGCGGGCGCGGGCCCGGTCGAGCGGGACCCGCCAGTCGACGCCCACCACGTCGGCGCCGGCCTCGGCTTGCAGCTCCAGCAGCTCGCCTGTACCCACGCCGAAGTGGATGCGGGGGACGCCCAGATCCTCCAGGCCGGCGAAGATCTTGGCGGTGGCGGGTAGCACCGAGCGGCGGTAGTCGGAGGGGTTGAGCAGACCGGCCCACGAGTCGAACACCTGGACGGCGGCGGCGCCGGCGGTGACCTGGGCCCGCAGCGAGGCCACGACGATGCCGGCGAGGCGGTCGAGCAGCTCCCCCCAGAACACCGGGTCGGCGTGCATGGCCGCCTTGGTCCGGCCGAGGGTCTTCGACGACCCGCCCTCGATGAGGTAGCTGGCCAGGGTGAACGGGGCGCCGGCGAAGCCGATGAGCGGCACCTCGAGCTCGCCGGCCAGCAGCCGGACGGTGTCGAGGACGTAGGGCATGTCGACCTCGGGCTCCAGTGGCCGCAGGCGACCGAGGTCGGACGAGGAGCGGAACGGCTCGGTCAACACCGGGCCCGGCTGGAGGTCGATCTCGATGCCGACCGCGGCCAGCGGGACGACGATGTCGGAGAACAGGATGGCGGCATCGACGCCCAACCGGCGCACCGGCTGCATCGTCACTTCTGCCGCCAGCTCCGGCGCCCGGAAGATGTCGAACATCCCGTGGCGCTCCCGGAGGGCCCGGTACTCGGGCAGGCACCGCCCCGCCTGGCGCATGAACCAGATCGGCAGCCGCTCGACGGGCTTGCCCCAGCAGGCGTCGAGCAAGGAAGTGTTCACCCGGACGACCCTACCGCCGGACCCGCGGGTAGCCGGGGGCGGGGCAAGATGGGGGGATGGACACCGAGCCTGCACCGCGCGCGCCGGCGGGCTGGTACCCCGACTTCTGGACACCCTCCCGCAAGCGGTACTGGAACGGATCGGCGTGGACCTACGCCACCGTCCCGTCGGCCGCGGTCAACGACCCGCCGCCGGAGGAGGCCATGGCCCTGCCCGAGGGGCACGGGCTGCCGGCGCCGGTGGTCCGCCGGCCCGACGCCGGCGCCGTCGCCGCCGGCCCGCCCGAGAAGCGCAAGAAGCCGATCCTCTGGGCCTTCGCCGTCGTGTTCGGCCTCCTCGTCGGCCTGGTCGGCATCTACTTCTCGAACCGCCCCTCGACAGAGTCCCCCCCGTCGGCATCGGGGCTGCCGACCACCTCGGTGCCGAGCACGCTGCGGCCCGGCCCCTCGACCACCGTGCCGCTCTCCGCCGGCAACGACCCCTCGGCGTCGGCTCTCGAGAGCCTGATCGTCACTCCCGACGACGTGCCGGCCGACGCCGACGTGGTCGTGTTCCCCGGTGGCATCGGCCTCAACCAGCCCACCCTCGACCTCTGCAACGGCCGGTACCCGAGCGAGTCCCGCCGCACGGCCCGCATCCAGGACGCCGTGATCGACGCCCAGGGGATGGTGGTCTTCAGTACCGAAGCCGTCCTCTACGGCGACTCGGGGGGCACGACCCAGGCCTTCGCCGAGGTCCAGTCGGTCGTGGCCAACTGCCCGTCGACCCCGGTTTCCGGCCCGGCGGGTGAGCCGCCGGTGACCACCAGGTTCAGCGCCACGGCCCCTGACACCAACTGGGTCCAGACGCCGACGGTGAACCGGCGGGCCTACGACCTCACCAGCGACGACGGGACGGGCCCCCGGCGCATCGTGGCCGTATACCTGCAACGGGGCAGAGTGCTTCTGGGCGTCTATTTCTCCAAGCCGGACGGCGCCCAGATGCCGGTGCAGGGGCAGACCACCATTGAGGGCATCGTGGGCGTGTTCGCCGAGCGCCTGGCCGCCCTGCCCACCTCCGTCGTCGGGTCCTAGGAGGGCACCGCTAGCGCCGGCGGCCGCCGACGCCGCCGTGAGGCGGCTTCCTTCGGCTGCCGGCCAGAGAGAATACGGCGAGGGAGAGCCGGCTCCGCCGGCCGACCGAGCACGATTGCCTCGCCGAGCAGCCTCCGGCTGCGAGCGCGAAACCCCCTAGCGCCGGCGGCGGATGCGCCGGCCGGCGACAACGGCCAGGACGAGGGCGACGAGGGCGGCCACGCCGACGAGGGCATTGCGGCGGGTGGCCGGCGCCGGCGCCGGGTTGACGACCGACGGCGGCTCGTCCTTGAGGGTTTCCTTCCGCTCGTCCGGCTCCATCGTGCCGAGCTTGGCTGCGAACTTGTCGATGGGCGGCTTGTCCTGCTCGTCGGCCGGGTGGTGGCCCGCCTGGTTCTCGGCCGGCACCGGCCCCCGGGGCGCGTCGGCACCGACGTCCCGCTGGCCGTCGAGCACACCGGCGACGGCGTCGGCGTCCTGAGCGGGGGTCTTGCGGCTGCGGGCCAGCTCGGGCTGCTGAGGGTTCGACATGGTCAAGGGATACCCATCAGATCGCTGTGACAAGCTGGCAGCACACGGGAGCCTGCCATGCACGGGGCTGAGAGGGCGCAACCGGGCGCCGACCGTCTGAACCTGTCCGGGTCATGCCGGCGAAGGGAGCGAGTGTCGAATGGCCGCACGGCGCAAGGTGTATGTCGATGGTGTCCCGTTCACCGAGGTGTCACTGACCGACGGGTCGTCGATACGGCTCTACGACACGAGCGGCCCAGGCTCCGATCCCACCGCCGGCCTGCCGCCCCTGCGGCGAGACTGGATCCTGGCCCGGGGCGACGTCGAGGAGTACGACGGCAGGCGCCCCACCCCCCGCGACGACGGCCGGGCCGCGGCCAGGAACGGCTCCGAGCCCGTAGCGCCGGTCAAGGTCTTCCGGGCCAAGCCCGGTCACACCGTCACCCAGCTCCACTACGCCCGCCGGGGCGACATCACCCCGGAGATGGCCTTCGTCGCCACCCGGGAGGGCATGCCGGCCGAGTACGTGCGCGACGAGATCGCCCGGGGCCGGGCCATCCTGCCCAACAATGTCAACCACCCCGAGTCCGAGCCCATGGTCATCGGCCGGAACTTCCTGGTGAAGATCAACGCCAACATCGGCAACTCGGCGGTCACGTCGTCGATCCAGGACGAGGTCGACAAGCTCACGTGGGCCACCAAGTGGGGCGCGGACACGGTGATGGACCTGTCGACCGGCGCCGACATCCACACCACCCGGGAGTGGATCCTCCGCAACTCGCCGGTGCCCATCGGCACGGTGCCGATCTACCAGGCGCTGGAGAAGGTCGACGGCAAGGCCGAGGATCTCACGTGGGAGGTCTACCGGGACACCATCATCGAGCAGGCCGAGCAGGGGGTGGACTACTTCACCGTCCACGCCGGCGTCCGCCTGCGCTACGTGCCGCTCACGGCCAAGCGCCGCACCGGCATCGTCAGCCGGGGCGGGTCGATCATGGCTGCCTGGTGCCTGGCCCACCACAGGGAGAACTTCCTGTACGACCACTTCGAGGAGCTGTGCGAGCTGCTGGCCACCTACGACGCAGCGTTCTCGTTGGGCGACGGCCTGCGGCCCGGCTGCATCGACGACGCCAACGACGAGGCCCAGCTCGGCGAGCTGGCCACCCTGGGCGAGCTGACCAAGATCGCCTGGGGCCACGACGTGCAGGTGATGATCGAGGGTCCGGGCCATGTTCCCATGCACAAGATCAAGGAGAACATGGAGCTCCAGCTGGAGCTGTGCCACGAGGCGCCCTTTTACACTCTCGGTCCGCTGACCACCGACATCGCCCCGGGCTACGACCACATCACCTCGGCCATCGGGGCGGCCATGATCGGCTGGTACGGCACGGCCATGCTCTGCTACGTCACGCCCAAGGAGCACCTCGGCCTGCCCGACAAGGACGACGTCAAGGAGGGCGTCATCGCCTACAAGATCGCCGCCCACGCCGCGGATCTGGCCAAGGGCCACCCCGGGGCCCAGGCCTGGGACGACGCCCTGTCAAAGGCCCGCTTCGAGTTCCGCTGGGAGGACCAGTTCGACCTCGCGCTGGACCCCGACACGGCGCGGGCGTACCACGACGAGACCTTGCCGGCGGGCGCGGCCAAGACCGCCCACTTCTGCTCGATGTGCGGCCCGAAGTTCTGCTCCATGCGCATCAGCCAGGACGTGCGCGACTATGCGGCCACCCACGGGGTCAGCGAGGAGGCGGCCCTCGAGCTGGGCATGGAGGAGAAGTCGGTGGAGTTCGTCCGGCGGGGATCGACCGTCTACCCAGCCGCCCCGTGAGAGGGCGGGTCGCGACATGAAGGGCACCTTCGAGGTCAGGTAACCGGCGCCCGTGTCAGGCGAGCCTCTTGGCCGCCCGGCGAAGGTCATCGGTGAACGCGGCCAGCTCCGCCTTCCGGGTGGCGGGATCGGGGGCCCGCAGGATGGACGAGGGGTGGACGGTGGCCGTGATCACGTACCCCTCGGGCCGGGTGAAGAAGTCGCCCCGCTGCTTGCTCACCTTGAACGAGCGACCGAGGAGAGCCTGGGACGCGGTGGCGCCGAGGCAGACGACGACCCGGGGTTGGACCAGCTCGATCTCGTGGTCCAGCCACGGCCGGCAGGCGGCGATCTCGGCGGCGTCGGGTCGCTTGTGGAGCCGGCGCCTGCCCCGGCGCTCCCACTTGAAGTGCTTGACTGCGTTCGTGACGTACACGCCGTCACGGTCGATCCCCGCCTCCTCGAGGGCGTGGTCGAGGATGCGGCCGGCGGGACCGACGAACGGCCGCCCGGCCAGGTCTTCCTTGTCCCCGGGCTGCTCGCCCACCAGCATGAGGTCGGCCCCCTCGGCCCCCTCTCCGAAAACGGTCTGGGTGCCGGTCTTCCAGAGATCGCAGGCCTGGCACTCCGCCGCCGCCAACCGCACCCTGTCCAACGGCGAGCTCATGCCCTGGTCGGGGTACCCACGCAGCTCCGGAGGCGAAACGTTTTGCCGTGGCGGCGGAGCGGGTCAGCAAGACTGACGAGATGAAGATCGGGGTCGACGTCTCCCAGCACCAACTCGAATGGCCCGAGCTGCGCCGGCGGGTCATGTGGGCCGACGAGGCCGGGTTCGACTCGGCGTGGGTGTTCGACCACTTCACGGTCCTCTACGGCGATCCGAAGGGCCCCTGCCTGGAGGCGTGGACCCTCCTCGCCGCCCTGAGCGCGGTGACGGCGAACGTTCGCCTCGGTGCACTCGTCACCGGCGTGACCTACCGCCACCCGTCGATGCTGGCGGCCGAGATCGTCACCGTCGACCACGTGTCGGCCGGCCGGGTCAACGTCGGCCTGGGCGCAGCGTGGCACGACGAGGAGCACGAGCGGCTGGGCGTCGACTTCCCCGCCACGGCGGAGCGCATCCAGCGCCTCGAGGACACGGTGCAGATCATCAAGGGCGTCCTGACCCAGGACGACTTCGACTTCGACGGCCACCACTTCCGGCTACGGCGGGCCTTCTACCGCCCCCGGCCCGTGCAGCGCCCGCATCCTCCGATTTGGATCGGAGCCATCGGCGAGAAGGTGATGCTGCCTCTTGCCGCCCGTTACGCCGACGTGTGGCACGCCTTCGGGCCCACGTCCGACCTGGCCCGCAAGTCGGCGTTGCTCGACCGCTTCGCAGTCACGGCGGATCGAGACCCGGCCGAGATCGGGCGGTCGACCAACCTGTCGATCTCCGAGCCCTGGGACCAGGTCCGCCGCCAGGCCGAGGAGCTGCGGAAGGTGGGCTTCGACCACCTCATCGCCAGCTGGCCGGAGGCGGGCCAGTCCCGGGTCGAGGAGTTCGTCAACACGATCATGCCGGAGCTCGTCGCTGACTGAGCTCTCGCTGATCGACACCCTCCTCGGCGGGTGGGAGCGGGTGACTGCGGGCTGGCTCGTACCCGGCGACGCACCGGTGCTGGTCGAGACCGGCAGCCAGTCGTCGGTGCCCGTGGTGCTCGACGCCCTGGCGGCCCTGGGCGTGGGCGCGGACGACCTGGCCGGCATCGTCGTCACCCACATCCACCTCGACCACGCCGGCGGCGTCGGCGACCTGGCTCGGGCCTTCCCCCGGGCCACGGTCTACGTCCACCCCGTCGGCGCTCGGCACCTGGCCGACCCCTCGCGGCTGGTGGCCTCTGCGGCGCGGGTCTATGGCGACACCCTCGACTCGTTGTACGGGCGGCTCGATCCGACGCCGGCGGAGCGGATCCGGGTGCTGGAAGACGGGGATGAGATCGGGGTGGGGCCGGGCAGGTCACTGGTCGCCGTCCACTCTCCGGGCCACGCCTCCCACCACCTCGCCCTGCACGACACGTCGACCGGGGTGCTCTTCGCCGGCGACGCCGCCGGCGTGCGCCTGCCCGACGTCGGCGTGCTGCGCCCGGCCACCCCGCCGCCGGACTTCGACCTGGACCTGGCTGTGCAGTCCCTGCGCAGCTTCGCCGCCCGCCGGCCGGCGAAGCTTGCGCTGGCCCATTTCGGCATCCTCGACGGCGACCCCGCCGAGATCCTCGACGAAGCCGAGCACGCCCTCCGTGAGTGGGCCGGGGTGGCCGAAGCGGCCTGGAACCGGGGGGACGACATCGCCGGCGCCCTGGCCGGCGCCTTCGGCGCCGATCCCACCGAGACCATGGGCATCCTCAACGGCGTGCACTCCAACGCCGCCGGCCTGCGCCGGTGGCTGGACAAGCGTTCTGGCAGCAGTGACGGTCGGATACGACCGTGACTGCAGCCAGATCGGCGGTGGGTTAGGCCAAGCCGACCAGCATGACGGCCACGCCGGCGAAGATCATGAGCACGGAGCCGGCGTAGCGGGCGACCCACTCCCAGGAGCGGGCCTTGCGGCCGTTGAGGGTATGGACGTCGCGCAGCTCGATCGCCGGCCCAGGCATGCGTCGGTACCAGCCTCGGGCCACGACCTCCTTGCCCTGGAACTCCTTGGCCCGGAATAGCCCGAACAGCTCGGCGACGAAGGGCAGGGGCTGGCGGTAGAGCAGGGGCACGAATCCGGTGTCGTCGGCGACGACCATGTCGGCGGAGAGGACGTAGCCGGGGACGCCCCGGCCGATGATCTGGCCCTTCACGACCACGGGGATGCCGGCCACGGGGCCGGCGTCGAGGCGCTCCAGCAGGCCGGCGATCTCGTCGACGGGCTGGTGGTCGGCGGGGTAGCGGAACTGCTGCTTGACGAAGAACAGGAGGCCGGCGAGGGCGATGGCCAGGCCCATGCCGAAGCGGCTGTCCGGCATCAGCCCGAAGCCGACGCCGGCCACGATCAGCACCCAGGGGGCGACGGCGATGGCCAGTTCCTTGGCGAAGCGGCCGCGGGCCGACATGATTTCCTCCTGCGAGGCGCCGGCCATGGCGCGCATGGCGCTCCACTGGCGGGGGGCGCCGGGCAGGCCGGACTGCTCCAGGTCACGGATGCGCCGGGCCACCAGCGGGTGCGACGACAGCTTCTCGAGCGTCTTGCCCCACGGGTTGACCAGGTCCCAGCGCATGGCGGCGAGGGCCCGGTCGGGGTCGATGCCGTGGGCGAAGGCGTACTGCATGGCCTCGGCCGACTGGGGCTCGAAGATGCCCATGGCCCGCATGGACCGCGCCCGGCGGGCCCGGGCGGCCAGCTTGGCCGCCTCCTTCTTCCCCCGGCGGCCCTCGGCCATGAGGGCGTGGACCTCCTCCTTCTGGGCCGCGCTCTCCACCCCCATGCCGTAGGCGATCTTCACCAGCGCCGATGCCAGGGCGTCGCCGTCGCCCGTGCACTCGCACGACCAGTGGTCGGCGGCGGTCTCCCGGGCCCGGCTCAGGGCCAGCAGGGTGAGCTGGGACACGAGGTAGGCGATGTAGGCGCCGAGGGCGATGGCCCGAGCCTCGGCGCGGTCGTTCCCCCGGGCGACCAGGTAGGCCAGATAGAGCACCATGGGCACGACGGCGGCCAGGGTCATCACCGCGAAGTCCCAGTGCTTGATGTGGCCGACCTCGTGGGTGACGACTGCGTCGAGCTCGCGCTCGTCGAGGCGTTCCAGGAGGCCCCGGCTGATCCAGATGCGGGCGTCGCGGGGCGTGCGCCCGAACGTGAAGGCGTTGGGGTTGCCGTCGTCGACGATCCCCAGCGTCACCAGCGGGATGCCGGCGTCGCGGCAGCGGCGGGCGACGATCTCGCCGACGGGGTGATCGGTGAGGTAGCGCTGGCCGTCATGGTCGATGACGGCGGCGGGAACCAGCCACCGGATGATGTACGGGTTGACCAGGTACTGGATCCCGATCATCACGATGGCGAAGGCGGCCGGGAACCACATGGGTGCGCCGAGGAAGATGACGACGGCGAAACCCACGGCAAGAAGTAGGCCGATCAGACCCCCGATGGACGGGAGCGACCGCCGCAGCACGAACTTCATGGTGACGACCTCCAAGAGGACTGTGTCAGTGCCCAGAATGTTCGGCAGGCTCCGCCGGTTCCTTAAGCGCCGGCGCCGCGAGTTGGTCGATCGTTGTGAGGGCGATGGTGGCCGCCAGCACGGCCAGCAGGGCGCCGGCGACCCCACTCAGTTCCAGCCCGACCAGGCCGGCGGCGATGGTGACGAACGGGCCCACCCGCACGGTCGAGGCCTGCACGCTGCGCTGCACGAGGACGTTCTCGACCACCTGATAGATCATGAAGACCAGGGTCAGGACAACCGCCCGCTCGCCCGACGTGGCCGCAGCCAATACCACGATGGGTACGGCGCCGATGAAGGCGCCGGCCAGTGGGACCAGGTCCCAGAGCCCGACCCACACCCCAAGGGCGGCCGGCCCGGGCACGTCGGCCAGGCGGGCGACGAGGAAGGCGAACAGGCCGGCGGCCAGCGACATGCCCAGCGAGGAGGTCGCGTAGTTGAAGGCCCGGTGGTACACGGCGACGGCCAGCGTCTCCAGCCGCCGGCGCCGGACGGGGTCGCGCATCTGATCGCGGGCGCCCCTGGCCAATCGGGGCCCGTGCTGGAGTAAGAAGATGGTCAGGACGCCGGTGGCGAGGAAGGCGACGCCCCGCGTCGCCGCGGCCTGGAGCGCCTCGGCTGTCGTCCCGCCCCGCAGGCGGGCCGGCAGCCCCTGGAGGAACCGGTCGGTGCGCTCGGCCAGCCTGATCTCGCGGGCGAAGTCGCCGAAGCGCTCCGAGCGTTCGATCTCCGCCGCCCGTGCGGGCCCGGCCTCCTGGAGGCGCCGCGTCTCGTTGGCCACGTCGTCGACCAGGCCGTACCCGATGGTCGCGGCCGTGCCGACCAGGGTGAGCATGACGATGGCGGTGGCGGCGGCCCGGGGCACCCGGCGGGCCAGCAAGGAGACCAGGGGGTGGAGAAGCCCGGCCAGGGTGCCGGCGACGAGGATCCAGCCGATGACCCGCTGGGCGGCGGCGACCACCGCCAGGAGGGCCAGGGTGGCGCCGAAGATGGCGACGAGAAGGACCGCCGAGCGAGGGGAGATTCGCAGCCGTTCCCGTTGGTCCGGCCGCTCCCGGGTGGCCGGCTCCCGGGGGATGGGCGCCACCATGTCGGTACAGTACCGACCGGTGGCCGGCGCCAGCGGTGAGCAGTCATCTGAGAGCCGCCCAGCGGCCCTGCGGGAGGTCGACCTCGACTGGCGCTCGGTGGTGTGGATCATGGCCGCCTTCGTCGGCTTGCTGGCCCTCACGGCCCTGATCCGGGGGGCGCCCCGGGCCATCACCGTGCTGGCGGTCGGCACCCTGCTGGCCCTCGCCCTCGACCCGCTGGTGATGAAGGTGGAGCGCCGCATCGGCGGATTCCGGGCGACTGCCGTCGCCGTGGTGATGGTGGGCTTCCTCGCCCTGGCCGCAGCCGGCCTCGCTCTGCTGGTCCCCCGGGCCATCGACCAAGGCCGCGACCTGAGCCGGGAGACCGACCGGGTCGTGGGCCAGATCGAGGAGCTGCCGGTCATCGGCGACGACCTCCAGCGTGCCGGCACCGCGGACGCCATCCGTCGGGCCATCAACAGCCTGCCCGACCGCTTGGAGGGAGAGGACACGCCTCTCGTCGGCGCCGCGCAGACGCTGGCCGACGGCCTGCTTGTCGCCCTGTTCACGCTGATGATCACCATCAGCCTGCTCCTCGACGGCGAGCGGCTGCTCCGCGGCGCCCGCCGCCTGGTCCCGAGCGACCATAAGGCCCAGGCCGACCGCCTGGGCCGGCTCGCCTACCAGACGTTCGGAAAGTACGTCGCCGGTTCGCTGCTGGTGGCGGCCATCGCCGGCGTGGCCGTGCTGACCGTCGGCCTGATCCTCGGCGTGCCCCTGACACCGCTGCTGGCGATCTGGGTCGCGGTCTTCAACCTCGTCCCCCAGATCGGGGGGGCGGCCGGCGGCATCCCGTTCGTGCTTCTGGGGTTCAGCAAGAGCGCGACCACGGGCGTGATCTGCGCCGTCTTCTTCGTGCTCTACCTTCAGTTCGAGAACCACATCCTGAGCCCGATGGTGGTGGGCCGCTCGGTGAAGCTCTCGCCGCCGGCCACCATGACCGCCGCCCTCATCGGCGTGTCCGCCGGGGGCGTGGTCGGCGCCCTGCTGGCCGTGCCCGTGGTGGCGGCGGCCAAGGCCGCCTACGTCGAGCTGCGGCCCGCCGATGCCAAGGGCATCGCCGGCGGGGAGGATGAGGAGCCGGCGGAGGCCGAAGCCCCCGCCGGCTCATGAGTCAGCGACCGACGTGGCCGCCGGCCCGTAATCAGGCACCGACGTGCCGCCGCCGGCGGGGCTGGGGCCCCCGCCGGCAGCAGCGGGCGCGGTCCGAAGGACCCGGGTGCCCGCTGCTAGTAATACGTGTACTTCAGGCCCAGCCAGCGGCTGCAGGCCGGCCAGGCGTCCCAGTTGGAGTAGTCGTACAGGTCCAGGGCGGCCTGGTCCTGGACTTCGGGCGGAGCCTCGTTGGGCCAACCCCAGTACCCCAGCCACTCCCACGTCTCGAGCGAGAACTGGTAGGCGCCGTAGTACCCGTTGCCGGTGTCGATCGTGTAGTCGTTGGTCGACTCACACCATCGCAACGCCTCCAGGTTCTCGGCGGTCGGGGGGGCGTCCCAGCGGCTCCATGCGGACGCCGGGGTGGGATTGGTGGCCAGGAGGCCGGCGGAGAGGGACAACACTCCGAGTAGTGCCTTGCATCGATGTTGCTTGCGCATTGTGCGCCTCCTTGAGAGTGCCGAAATAGGCAGTCAGGTGTGGCTCGAAATGCGGGCAGTCGTCATTCGGCATTCAAGCTCGCGAGCGGTGGTCGCTCCGGACATCGTCCATACGAGGTGCAGACGGAAAACCCTAGGGATAGGCGTGGCGAAGTAGTGCGGACCTCCGGGGGTAGGCGCGCGGGCCCAGAACCGGCGCGTGGGGAAGTCCGGACATAGTAGACAACCCGGCGGGCGCGAACCAAATCGGCGCCGGCCGATTCAGAGTAAATCGGCTCAGCCGGGCAGTTGGCGGATGCCCAGCCCCAGCTCGGAGAATTTGTCGAACACGTGGTCGTAGCCGCGTTCGAGGTGGTGCACACCGTGGAGGACCGACGGGCTGTTGGCCGCCGCGGCGGCGATCATGTAGCCGAACGCGGCCCGGATGTCGGGCATCTCCACCTCGGCGCCCTCCAGGGGCGAGGCTCCCCGGATGAGGGCGGAGTGGAGGGCCCCGGTCTCCGCGAACTGGCAGGCCTCGCCGACCAGGCACTGCTCGAACAGCTCGATCTCGGCCTTCATGTGCTGGAGGGCGTCGATGTAGCCGAGCCGGTCCTCGAAGATCGTCTCGTGGACGACGGACATGCCATGCGCCCGGGTACAGAGGACGACCAGCGGCGGTTGCCAGTCGGTCATGAACCCGGGATGGGTGCTGATTCGCACCGCGCACGGCTTGAGCCGATCGGCCCAGGCGGTGATGGTGTCGTCGGTGATCCGGAAGCTGGCGCCCATCCGGTGCAGGGTGGAAATGGCGGTGACCAGCCGCTCCTGGGCGCAGCCGGTGATGCGCACGGAGCCGCCGGTAGCCAGGCCGGCGACGAGGTAGGAAAAGGCCTCGATCCTGTCACCGCCGAGGCGCTGATCGGCACCGGTGAGCCGGTGGACGCCCTCGACCACCAGGCGCCGGTCCGGCTGAAGTTCGATGCGGGCGCCCATGCGTTGGAGGAACAGGGCCAGCTCCACCACTTCCGGCTCGATGGCGGCGTTCTCCAGGACGGTCCGGCCCTCGGCCAGGACGGCGGTGAGGAGCACGGTCTCGGTGGCGCCCACGCTGGGCCAGGGCAGGCGGATGCGGGCCCCGTGTAGGGAGACCGCCTTGGCTTCCAGACCGTGGTCGGTGATCGTCACTTCGGCGCCGAACTGGCGGAGGGCCTCGACGTGGAAGTTCACCGGGCGGGGCCCGATGCGGTCGCCGCCGACGAAGGGGACAAAAGCCTCGCCGATGCGGTGGAGCAGCGGTCCGACCAGGAGGATGGGCATCCGGTTGAGCCCGCTGTAGGACACCGGGATGCGGCTCTCGTTCAGGCCGTAGGGGTCGATGGCGACCCGGTCGCCCTCGATCTCCACTGCGGCGCCCACCGAGCGCAGCATGCCGGCGGTGATCTCGACGTCACCGAGCCGGGGAGCGTTGGTGATGGCGCCGGGCTCCTCGGCCAGGAGGGCAGCCACCATCAGCTTGCTGACCGCGTTCTTGGATCCGCTGATCTGGACGTCTCCGTGGAGAGGCCCGACCGGGTCGATGGCCCAGCTGGGCACCGAGGAGGCGGCCGTCACCCCGCCATTGTGGCATCCGCGGGGACCAACTCCGGCGGGAGCGGACGGGCGTGAACAATGTGAAGTCGAGTGGTCGTCCTGGTCATGGCGACGTACAGGGCCCGCCGGCCGGTGGCCGCGGTGCCCTCGGCGATCACCGCCGCCGGCTCGACCAGGACCACGGCGTCGAACTCCAGGCCCTTGGCCTGGTCGACCGACAGGAGGGCGATGGGGACGTCGAGGACGCCGGCGCCCTCGGGCAGCTCGGGCAGGACAGGGCGCAGATCGTCGAGGTAGGACGAAGGGCAGATGACGGCGACCTTCCCCTCACCCACCGCCTCCAACTCGGCGGCGGCCACGGTGGCGACCTTCTGGGCCAGCCCGTCCGCCATGACGGGGGTGATGAGGGGGTCGATGCCGGCGCTGCGGACCGACGCCGGCGGCGCCAGACCGGGCGTGGCCGCCGCCAGTACCCGGGCGGCGAGGTCCATCACCTCCGAGGGTGTGCGGTAGTTCACCGAGAGCTCGGCGCCGGCCGGCGGGCGCCGCACCGGGAGGTGGGCCAGGACGTCGTCCCAGCGGGCCGGCGCCCAGGGGCCGCTGGCCTGGCCCAGGTCGCCCACGAGGGTCATCGAGCCACCCGGGCAGCGGCGGGCCAGCATGCGCAGTTGCATGGGGGAGAGATCCTGGGCCTCGTCGGCCAGGATGTGCCCGTACGTGCGCGACCGGGGGTCGAGGCGCTCCGGGTCCTCCTCGGTATCACCCTGCTCGAGGTGACGGAGGACGTCGCGGCGCATCTGGGCGTCCATGTCGGGAACGTCGGCGAGGACACGCTGGTGCTCGAGGCGGCGGCTGTCGTCGCCACGACCCCGGCTGTTGCGGCGCCGGCCCGGGGCCGGCCCCAGCAGTATCGACGCCTCATCGAGCAGGGGCAGATCGGGCTCGGTCCACCGGGCCTCGGAGGCCCGGTGGCTGCGCCGGCGGAGAAGGAGCTCCTGCTCGTCGTCGCTGAGGGTCTTCCTGGCCGCCGAACGCAGCAGGGCCCGGGAGCCGAAGAGGTCGTGCACCAGATCCTCGGGCGTCAGGATGGGCCACATCCGCTCCAGGGCCTCGCGCACGGGCCGCTGACGGAGGATGGCCTCCTCGAAGGAGGCGAAGTCGGCCTCCTCCTCCTCATGGGCCTGGCGGTGGAAGTGGCGGGCGATGAGGCGCTCGATGACGGGGCGGCGGGCGTTGTGGGTGCCGGGCCGGCGCCGGGCCTGGGCGGCAATGCGCCACGAGGCGTCCGAGGTGAGGACGAGGCGCCGCCCGTGGAGCAGCACGCTGATCTCGGCGGGAAGGCCCCGGCCGCGCTCCGCGACAGCCCGGGCCAGCACGGCCGCCATGCGGGGGTCGCCCTTGACCCTTGCTGCGTCCGCGGTATCGACACCGGTGACGGCAGTACCGACCAGGGTCGCCGGCGTGGCCAGCGTGACGCTGTGCTCGCCCAGCGCCGGCAGTACCGCCTCGATGTAACGCAGGAAGATGCGGTTGGGCCCAACCAGGAGGACGCCGGAGCGCTCCAGCGGGAAGCGGTGGGTGTAGAGCAGGTAGGCGGCCCGGTGGAGGGCCACGGCGGTCTTGCCGGTGCCCGGTCCGCCCTGGACCACCAGGATGCCCGGTAGCGGGGCCCTGATGATCTCGTCCTGCTCGCGCTGGATGGTGGCGACGATGTCGCCCATGCGGCCGGTGCGGGAGCGGCCCAGAGCGGCCAGAAGGGCGCCCTCGCCCACCAGCACCATTTCGGCCTTGCCGTTGCCTGCCTCCGTCCCGTCGCCGAGGAGCTCGTCGTCGAGGCCGACGACCCGCCGGCCCCGCAGGATGAGGTGGCGCCGGCGGGCCAGGCCCATGGCGTGGCGGGCCGTCGCCCGGTAGAAGGGCTCGGCGGCCGGCGCCCGCCAGTCGACCACCAGCGGCTCGTTGTCCTCGTCGGCCACCGCCACCCGGCCGATGTAGAGGTGGTCGCCGGAGAGGGGGTCGATACGGCCGAAGACCAGGCCGGCCTCGCCGACCTGGAGGTCGGCCAGGCGCCGGCCCGTGACTTCCATGCGCACGTCGCGCTCGATGCGGTTGGCGAACGTGCCGCCGGCGCCGTGCTCGAGCACGTCGGAAGCCAGGGCCCGGGCCTCGGCCCGCATGGCCTCCAGCCGGCGGTAGGCGTGGTCGACGACGGCCTGCTCGGCCTCGATCTCGGCGTGCTGGGGATCCGCGCTCACGTGGATTCCCAGGTCAGGCGCCACTCGCCGCCGTCGTGCCACACCCGGGCGGCCCCGGCGACGGTCGACCACCCCCCGGCCTGGTTCGGCTCCCAGCGGACGGCGGTGACCTCGAGGTCGTTCAGCGTGCGAGCCTTGCGAAGCTCGACCACGAACGCGTCGTCGACCACGGCGATCCCCTGCGGCCACACCTCGGCCGCCCAGGTGCC
The DNA here is from genome assembly GCA_964479465.1 of uncultured Acidimicrobiales bacterium. Taxonomy (GTDB): domain Bacteria; phylum Actinomycetota; class Acidimicrobiia; order Acidimicrobiales; family AC-14; genus CADCTB01. The sequence continues at coordinate 17,522 of CAYZMG010000037.1, read as the reverse complement.
GTGCAGCTTGGCCGTGGCCCGCATGGTGACCCGGTCGGTGGTCCCTTCGACGGTGGGCGGTTCGTTGGACGGGATCAGGACGACCTGGGCGCCGGCGACGATCCGGGCCCCGGTCTTGGCCTTCCAGGCATTGAGGTGCTGGCGGAGGGCGGGCAGGGCCTTGTCCTTGAGCTCGTCGGACAGCAGCCTCGCCTGCTTGGTGGGCAGGTAGGACTCGAACCGCCACGCCCGCTCCCAGTTCTGCACGAAGCCCATGCGCCGGGGGAGGGCGAGCTCAGTCGGGAGCAGGAAGGCGTGCTCGCCCAGCCAGGTGGGCATGGCGCCGAACAGGTCGGGGGGCATGCGGAACTGCTCGACCCACACCTCCAGGACCCGCATGCAGGGGCACATCTCGCCGCCGAAAGCCATCATCCCTCTCTCGGCATTGAGGTCGTGGTCCTCCAGGACCACTTTGCCCCGGCGCCAGGTGACCCGGTGCTTCTCACCCCCGCAGTCGACGGTGGCGGTGGCCTCTGGCAGCGGGTCGTACCAGCGGGGCTTGCGGGGCATGAGGCGGATCAAGCGGCGGTTTCGATGGGCACGACCCGCGCCCACTGGGGCGCGGCCCAGGGGCGCGCGCCTCGCGCCGGGTTGCCGATGATCCCTACCACCACCTGCATGCCCTTGGGCGCCTCCGCCGGCCACGGGGTCATGCCGTCGGTCAGGACGACGATCACCGACGGCCTGGGGCGCAGCTTGGCCGCCGCCAGGAGGCCGGCCCCCATGTCGGTGCCGCCGCCGCCGACGAGGTTGATCTGCCGGGCGTTGCTCACGTTCTGGACGGCCTGCACTGCGGCGTCGACGGCCATGACGCGCACCCGGTTGCGGGCCAGGCCGACGCCCTTGAGCAGCCCGTCGACCTCGGCCAGCACCGTGGCCAGCTCCTCGTCGCCCATACTGCCGGACGTGTCGCACAGGACCAGCACCTCGGGTACCGGCCGCTCCAGTGCCGGCATGACGATGTCGGGGCTGGCCGATGCCCGTCGCGACGGCCGGCGGTAGGTGTAGTCGACCCGGCCGCTCACGGTGGACAGGCCCTTGCGGATCTCGGCGGCCAGCACCCGGCGCCAGTCGACCTTGGGGTCGAGCATGTCCTCGGCCCACCTTCTCCATCCTGCGGAGAGTCGGCCGGCGCCGTCCTTGCAGAAACTGAGCACCTCGCTGGCGACCTGGGAGCGGATCAGGTGCTGCTCGCCGGGTGGGATGGCGCTGCCCTGGTCGGAGTCGCGCTCCCACTCCCGGGTCTGGCCGTCTGAGCCGCTGCCGCAGTCGGGCTCGCTCTCGGTGTGGTTGTGGGGTGCCCGGTAGTACTCCTCGGCCAGGCGGCCCGCCTTCCACCCCAGCTCGTGGGGGACGACCCGGTCGTCAGGCAGCCGGAGGCCGGTACCGACGAGGTCGTCGTTGATCTCGGCGTCGGCGGCGAGGGCCCAGTCCTTGCTGGAGGCGCCGGCCACGCCGGCGTGGCGGGCCCGGCCGCTGTGGTCGCGCACCAGATGGCCGGCGTGGTGGACCAGCATGCCGCCGAGGATCTCCACGCTGGTGCGGTCGACGAACTCCGGGTCGACGTAGAGCCGCCACGACTCGTCGACGGCCGCGCTCTTGACGCCGGGCGACGAGATCACCGGGGAGGCGAAGAGTGCGGCGGTCAGGTAGGGGTAGCGGCGGACGGCCCATAGCCGGGCCGCCAGCAGCTTGTGGGTGTTGAGCTCCACGGGAGGATCAAGGCTAGTCCTCCGTGGTCAGCTGCGCGCCCCGTCCAGCCAGCCGGCGTCCTTGAGGAGGGGGAGGAAGAGCTTGACCTCCGGCGGGGCGGACACGCCGGCTGGCCGGCACTGGGCCAGGACCCGGGCGGCGACGGCCCCGACGTCGGGCGCGTGCTCGCCCACCTTGCCCACCACCTTCCAGCCCGCCAGCCACCGGGCCGGCGTGGAGTTGGCCGCCACCGCCGCGGCCACCGAGGAGAGTACGGCGTGGGCCCGGTCGTGGCGCTCGGGAACCTCGAAGGCGTCGGGGTTGGCCAGCACGTCCTCGGGGTCGGGCAGGTCCATCTCCAGGTGCCACATGAGCAGCTCGATGCCCGGGCCCTCGCCGACGGCGCCGGTGAGGAGGGCCGTCTCGGCCTCGGTGCTGGCGCCGGCGGCACCGGCCGCGGCCCACAGCCGGGCCGCCATGTCCCAGGTGCGGGGGCTGGGCCAGCCTCGTCCGGCGCGGGCGGCGTCGGAGGGGAGCTCGCAGGCCAGGCCGGGGCGGACATTGATGAAGGCGGCCACCAGGCTACGGGTGTAGGGAATGTCGTCGGTCCAGTTGGCGGGGAGGGTCGGGATCTTCGGGGTCTCGAACCCGCTCACCAGCCCTTGGGCGAATGCCGCCGGCTCCACCGTCCAGTCCAGGTGGCAGAACCGGTTGGCCAGGGGGGCGGCAAGGTCCCACCCGTCGGCCGCCTGCTCGGGCGGGTTGGCGGCGGCGATGACGACGACGCCACCGGGCAGCGGCAGGTCGCCGACGACTCGCTCGAGCACGACACGGAGCAGCGCGGCCTGCACCGCCGGCGGGGCGGTGGAGATCTCGTCGAGGAACAGCACGCCCTTCTCCGCCGTCGCCAGCCGCTGGGCCCACCGGGGCGGTGCGAACCGCACCTCGCCGGCGGTGACGATGGGCAGGCCGGCGAAGTCCGACGGCTCCCGGATGGCGGCGATCACCGTCTCGCACGGCCAGCCCATCCCCTCGGCCATCGCGGTGATCGCCGACGTCTTCCCGGTGCCGGGGGCGCCCCACAGCAGCACCGGCACGCCGGCGGCCACTGCGATCCCGAGCGCCTCCACGGTGGTGTGCTGGCTCACAGGACGAGGCTACCCCCGCCCCCCCTCGTTCTGGCTGCAGTGACGTGCGCATACGACTGTCAGTGCAGCCAGATCAGGCGGCGGCCTCCCGGAGGTACGCTCGAACCGCAGCCAGGAACAGCTCGGGCTCGCCGATGAGCTGGTGCCAGTTCACCCGGACGATGCTGTAGCCGGCGGCCATGAGCAACAGGTCCCGGCGGTGGTCGGCCTGCACGTCCAGCCAGCTCGAGTGGTAGCGGCGGCTGTCGGCCTCGATGACCAAGCGGAAGGGCCGGTAGATATAGTCGACCCGCCCCGCCGGTGCGGTGGTGCCACCGACTGACACCTGGCGATCCGGGAGGGGAAGGCCGCCGCCTTTCAGCACAGCCAAGACGAGTGCCTCGAGCTCGCTCTCCGGCGGGACATAGTCGTCAAACCGCACGCTCAGGATCCGCCGGAGCAGCGCGGTGCCAGTGCGGCCCCGGGCCCCGGTTTCGGCCAGCATGAGACCGATGCGCTGAACGGTCGTGAGCTCCATGGCCAGGGCGTTGTCCAGGGCCCGCTCGGCGCGGCCCGCACGGGCGCAGCCGCAGAGGTCGAGGAGCGTGCGCTCCGGGCAGGTGGTCGGGATGGCCTGGACGATGCGGATCTGGTGGGAGGGCAGGAAGCGTGAGTCGTGCAGGCCGGGAGCCGGATATCGCGAATTCGGTCCCCGGGCCTGGGTGACTTCGAGCGGACCGGGGCGGAAGCCGGGGATCCTCCAGAGTGCAGCGGCCGAGTGTCGGGACGCAGCAGCGCCGGCGCCGGCGGCCCAGACCGCCCCCAGAATTCGTTGTTCCCATGTCGGCACGGACCCGGGGATCCGGTAGACGTTGCGAGCGACGCGCTCCAAACTGCCGCGCCGGAGGTGCCCGCCGATCTGGTTGGAGTTCATGCCATGGGTGAGCGCCTGCTCACGAGAGATGAGGCCGTGCTGCTGCTCGGCCAGTCGGCGCATGGTTTCCATCGGACCATCATGCGGCTGAGGTGAGACACCTCCCGTTCTGGCTGCAGTGACGTGCGCATACGACCGTCAGTGCAGCCAGAACGATCCGGGGCCTTGATTGGTTGTCGCAACGTGCCGATACGATCGCGATGGTGGCTCTCTCCCCCCGCTCCCTTCTTGAGCGTTCGCGCACGCCTGGCGGGCGGAAGATGGTCCGTTACAGCCTGGTGTCGGTCATCTCGGTGATCGTGTCGCAGGTCGTGCTGTTCGTCGCCCAGTCGTTCTATTCGGCGCGCACGTCCAACATCATCGCCGTCTGCGTCTCGGCGGTGCCTTCCTATTACCTGAACCGAGCCTGGGCGTGGGGCAAGACCGGGAAGTCGCACCTCATGAAGGAGATCGTCCCGTTCTGGAGCCTGGCCCTCCTCGGGCTGATCTTCTCGACGTGGGCGGCGGACTTCGCCGAGACGAACGCCCACCACGTGACGAACAGCGAGCTCGGTGGCCGGCTGATCGTGAACTTCGCCGCCCTGGCCGCCTTCGGCGTCCTGTGGGTCGGCAAGTTCTTCATCTTCAACAAGCTGATGTTCGCCCACAAGGTCGAGCCGTCGCTGCCGGCAGAGGGGTGAGCGAGGCCACGAGCGAACCGACGAGCACCGCGTTCCAGGAGGCGGTCGATAGCCTCACCCCCCTCGACGCCGGCGCCAAGGCCGACGCCGCCGCCCTCCACGATCGGCTGGCCAAGCCCCGTGGCGCCCTCGGGGGGCTGGAGACCGTCGGGATTCAGCTAGCCGGCATCGCCGGTGCCTGCCCGCCCCCGGTGCCGGACCCAGTGGTCGTGGCCGTCTTCGCCGGCGACCACGGCGTGGTGGTGGAGGGCGTGACGCCCTGGCCCCAGGAGGTCACGGCCCAGATGGTGGCCGCCTTCTGCGCCGGCGGGGCGGCGGTGAACGTGCTGGCCCGCCACGCCGGCGCCGAGGTGGTGGTGGTCGACGTCGGCGTCGCCTCCGACCTGCCGCCGGCGCCGGGCCTGCTCCAGCGCAAGGTGCGCCACGGCACCGCCAACCTGCTGTGGGGCCGGGCGATGTCGGTCGACGAGGCCCGCCAGGCCCTCGACGCCGGCGCAGAGGTCGCCACCGATGCCGTCGCCGGCGGCGCACGTTGCCTGGTCACCGGCGACATGGGCATCGCCAACACCACCGCCTCCGCCGCCCTGATCGCCGCTCTCACCGGCCGCCCGCCGGCCGACATAACCGGCCGGGGGACTGGGATCGACGACGCCACCCTCATACGGAAGATCCTCATCGTCGAAGCGGCGGCGGCCCGGGTGCGGGGCCTCGACCCCCTCCGCGTGCTGGCTGAGGTCGGTGGGCTGGAGATCGCCGCCATCGCCGGCTTCATCGTCGCCGGCGCTGCGGCCCGGGTCCCGGTCGTGGTCGACGGCGTCATCGCCCTCGCCGGCCTCCTGGTGGCGGCCGCTCTCGCACCGGCCAGCCTCGACTACTGCATCGCGGGCCACCGGTCGACCGAGCCCGGGGCGACGGCGGCCCTTGAGCACCTCGGCCTGGAACCGCTGCTCGACCTCGGCATGCGCCTCGGCGAGGGCACCGGCGCCGTGCTCGCCGCCCCGGTCGTGCAGGCCGCGGCCAAGATCCTGCGGGAGATGGCCACCCTGGACGGCGCCGGAGTCACCTCCAAGGAGTGAGGCCCAGCCGCTTGGAGGTCGCCCGGCTGGCGCCGGGGTTCATGCCCGACGACGAAGGCCTGGCCCTCCACGCCGCCGGCTGCGAAGCCGCCGCCGCCGGCCCCCTGCTGGAGATCGGTTCGTGGTGCGGCAAGTCGGCGGTCTACCTCGGTGATGCCGCCGAGCAGGCCGGCACGGTGCTGTTCTGCGTCGACCACCACCGGGGCTCGGAGGAGAACCAGGCCGGCTGGGAGCACCACGAAGCGAGCCTCGTCGACCCTCGCACCGGCCGGCTCGACACCCTCCCTCGGTTCCGGCGGACCATTGAGGACGCCGGCCTGGAGGCCACGGTGATCGCCGTCGTGTCTGAGTCGACGGTCGTCGCCGCCCACTGGCAGACTCGCCTCGGCATGGTGTTCATCGACGGGGGCCACGGCGCGGCGCCGGCCCACGCCGACTATGACGCCTGGTCGCCCCTCGTGGTCGAGGGCGGCCTGCTCGCCATCCACGACGTCTTCGAGGACCCGGCCGCCGGCGGCGGGCCCCCGTACGAGGTGTGGTGCCGAGCAGTGGCGGGCGGGTTCGAGCCCGTCCGCACCGCCGGCTCCCTGCGTCTCCTGCGCCGGTGCTGAGGCGGGCCGCGGTCCTCGTCCTCGCCGTGCTGGCCGCAGCCTGCGGCGGCGACGGCAAAGCCGAGAACACGACCATCACCGTCGCCGGCCAGCCGGTCGCCGTCGCCCCCCTCGTCGACGCCCACGCCGCCCTGTGCCAGGCGGCGGCCGAGCCCGACGCCGCCCGCCGCCACTTCTTCGACCGGGCCCACGAGCCGCTCCACACCGTGGCCCGGGCGCTGGAGGACGTCGACCGGGCCCAGGCCGCGCAGCTCCTCCAGGCCAAGGAGCGGGTGGAGTCGGACCTCCCCAACCAGCCGGCCACCCTTTCCGATGATCTCCGCCGGCTGGCCGGCGTGTACCGCGACGGCCTGGGGCGACTTGCCATCACTGCGCCGCCCTGCGACAAATGACCCCCATGCGCCTCCGCCGCCTCGCCGCCGCCGGCACCGCCCTGCTCCTGGCCGTCTCGTGCAGCTCGGGTGGCTCGGGCCAGGCCGGCGCCGACGACCTCGCCGTCCAGGTCGCCAGCTACGACCTGGCCACCGGCCCGCCCGCCCGCTTCATCGTCGGGCTGATCACCATGGACCAGCGCCTCATCGGCTACGGCACCGTCGACTTGCGCTTCTCCTACGTCGGCACCAAGGAGGACGCCAACAACCCGACGCCCTTCGGGCCGGCGGTCAAGGCGTCGTACCTGCCCATCCACGGTTCGGTCGTGCCCGACCCCATGCCGGCCGCCCCCGAGATCGTCGCCGCCTCCGACACCCGAGGCCTCTACGGCGCCCAGACCAGCTTCGACAAAGCCGGTTTCTGGGAGGTCGAGGCCACGGCGACGGTCGAGGGCAAGGCGAGGAGCGGCAAGGCGGCGTTCGCCGTCAACCCCACCCATGCCGTCCCCGCCCCCGGCGACCAGGCCCTGGCCACCGAGACCCTCACGCTGACCACGCCCGACGTGCCCCGCCCCGCCATCGACTCCCGGGCCGGCAGCGGCGAGATCCCCGACCCCGACCTGCACCGCACGACGATCGCCGCTTCCCTTGCGGCTAAACGCCCGATCGTGGCCGTCTTCGCCACCCCCGTCTACTGCACCAGCCGCTTCTGCGGAC
>CAYZMG010000037.1:8855-10265 GCA_964479465.1 uncultured Acidimicrobiales bacterium | reverse complement strand
GCGACCGGGCCGACTTCGTCCACGTCGAGATCTGGCGGGACTTCCAGGCCAAGACGGTCAACAGGTCGGCCGCCGACTGGGTCCTCCGCGACGACCAGCTGAACGAGCCCTGGGTCTTCGTCATCGGGGCCGACGGCCGCATCAGTGCCCGCTTCGACAACGTGGTGACGCGGGGCGAGCTGGAACCGCTGCTCAAGGCCCTCCCGGTCATCGGCCCCGGCGAGCGCTAGTCCCGGACCAAAGACCTTTGCCGCGTCCGCAGCGACAAGGGTCCGTGGACGCACCCGCCGCAGCACGATCCAGATCGACCGAATGGAGTGAGCGAAGCGAACGAATGAGGTCGAGGCACTAGACGCCGGCCGTGGGCGCCGGCGGCGCCTTCGTGCGGCGGGCGTAGTTGGGCCGGTTGCGGTCATCGGGCGGCGGCGGCTCCCGGCCCTCGAGCTGGGCCTCGGCCCACTGGCGCAGCAGGTCCCCCTCGGGGCACCAGCTGACGACGGCCCGGAGGTCGGCCTCACCGCCGGCCCGGTCGCCCGTCGCCAGGCGGGCCAGGCCCCGCGTGTAACGGATACGGGCATCATCGAGCACCGGCGGCTGGACGCGGGCGAAGGCCTCCAGCGCCTGCTGGGGGCGGTCCATGGCTTCGAGGGCCAGGCCGGCGTTGGCCCACAGCCGCTGGGCGACCTCGCCGCTGGCGTCGCCCGCCACGGCCAGGCCGGCCTGGACGGCCAAATACGCCTGGCTCCATCGGTCCTCGATCATGGCCAGCCGGGCCCGTGCCAGGTGTAACCGGGCTGCGCCGGCGCCGGTGAGCGCAGGCTGCTCGGCCGCTGCGTCGAGGGTCTCCCGGGCCAACCCCATCTCGCCGTTCCGGGCGTACAGCACCGCCAGCTCCATCGCCGGCTGCGGGTCGTGCGGCGCGGCGGCGAGCGCCGATTCTAGGCGGGCGACCTCGGCGGTCAGGCCGTGGTCGATGTCGAACAGGGCGCGCCGGGCGCTTCCCCGCCACCAACGCCACGTGGCGACCAGGGCGACGGCGTGGGCCACCGCCGTCACCGTGCTGAGCGCCGGCGTCCGCTCGAAGTCATAGATCGCAATCCAGTCCCCGAACTGGGCCGAGATGGAGATGAGCGGGTACATGACGAGCTGGAACCCGACCTGGAGCAGCCCGCCGAAGATGAACATCCGGCGCAGGGCTCGTGGCAGGCGGACGATCCACGCCCCGGCCAGCGCCAGCGCCAGTCCGAGGCCGGCGCCCACGAGGTTGCCCGACAACGCCACCCACCAGAACTCGCTGTCCGCCAGGCCCCCCGCCACCGTCACGGAACCCTCGATCAGCCCGTAGTGAAACCCGAGCACCCGACCACCGACCATGCGCGCACCGACGATGTGGCCCAGCTCGTGGACCAG
>CAYZMG010000037.1:0-8845 GCA_964479465.1 uncultured Acidimicrobiales bacterium | reverse complement strand
CCAGCACGACGATCGGCGGGACGACGAACACCCCGGCTTGGGTCGCCAGCCGGCGGTCCTCGACGGTGAAGTCCGCGTCCCAGAACGCCCGCCACCGGCGGGCGATCATGAAGAGCGTGGCCAGCAGGGCCAGCCCGAAGACGATGTCGACGCCGATCGCGTCCTGGCCGTTCACGATTTCGATCCTATGGTGGCGGTAATCTCCGAAATCGTCAGCGAGGGAGGGGGGCCCTGCCGTGGCGAGTCGGTACGACCTGGTCATCATCGGCATGGGATCCGGCGGGATGGTGGGCGCCGAGTTCGCCGCCACCATCGGTCTGCGGGTGGCGGTGATCGAGCGGGGCCGGGTAGGCGGCGATTGTCTGTGGACCGGGTGCGTGCCGTCGAAGGCGCTGCTGGCGTCGGCCAAGGCGGCTCACACCATGCGCGTCGCCGACAAGTACGGGCTGCCATCCGTCGATCCGGTCGACATCGACACCTCTCTGGTCTGGAAGCGCATCCGGTCGATCCAGCAGGATCTGGCAGGGACCGACGACGACCCGGCCCGGTTCGAGGCCATGGGCATCGAGATCATCGCCGGCCAGGCCCGTATCGCCGGCCCGAACACCGTCGAGCTGGTGGGTCAGGACCGGACGCTGGAGACTCGGATCATCCTCCTGTGCACCGGCAGCCGGCCGCTCGCCCCGCCGATCGATGGGTTGAAGGAGGCCGGCTTCCTCACCAGCGAGAGTGTTTTCGAGATCGACCGGGCGCCCAGGAGCGTCGTCATGATCGGCGGCGGGCCCATCGCCATCGAGATGGCTCAGGGCTTCACCCGGCTGGGAATCCCGACGACCGTGCTCCAGAAGGGCCCCGGCATCCTGCCCCGTGACGAACCGGATCTGGTGGCCACGCTCACCGGCTTGCTGCGGGACGAAGGCGTGGACCTGCGGGTGAACGTGGAGACCGAGCGGGTGGCGGTCGCCGACGGCCATAAGACCGTCTTCGGCGCCGAGAACGGCGAACCGGCGCGATGGGACGCTGAGGAGCTGTTCGTCGCCACTGGCCGCCGGCCAAACATCGAGGGCCTCGGGCTGGACGAGGTGGGGGTGAAGGTGGGCCGGCGGGGGATCGAGGTCGACGAGCGGATGCGTACCAGCGTTCCGTCGATCTACGCCGCGGGCGACGTCGCCGGCCGCTTCCTCTTCACCCACTCGGCGGCCTACGAGGCGGTGCGGGCCGTTCGCGACGCCTTCTACCCAGGCAAGGGCAAGGTCACCGACTTCGTGCCGTGGTGCACGTTCACCGATCCCGAGCTGGCCCACGCCGGCCTCACTGTCGCCGAGGCCGAGATCAAGCACGGCGACGACGTCGAGGTGTACCGCATGGAGCTGTCGCACTCCGACCGGGCCCGAGCCGACGGGGCGTCGGAAGGATGCATCGTGGTCGTGACCGCGAAGGGCAAGCTGGTGGGGGCCCACATCCTCGCCCCGTCGGCCGGGGAGATGATCCACGAGCTGGCGTTGGCCATCAACGAGGGCATGAAGCTGGCCGAGGTCGCCAGCCTCATCCACGTCTACCCCACGCTGTCGACGGGGATCGGCCAGCTGGCCGGCGAGGCGGCGTTCGAGGGGGCCAAGCGCCTCAGGTGGCTGGTGCGCAAGGAGAAATAGGCCCGGGCGGCCTCGCGCCGGCGACTGTTCCGGCGACTCAGTCGTCCTTGCCCTTGCCGTTTCGCTTGCCCTTGTCGTCGTCCTTGTCGTTCTTGTCGTTCTTGCCGTTGCCGGCGGCCGGCACGGTGGTGGCGGAGCGCGACGGGGCAATGGTGGCGACGGTTGCCTGCGGGACCTGCGACCGGGCGACGGTGGTCGGCGCTGGCTGCGTCGTCTCGGTCTGCGCCGAGACGGGCTGGTTGGGGCCGCCGCCATCGTCGCGGTTTAGGGCTGCGACCAGGAGGGCGACCAGGGCGAGAGCGACCAGGGCGGCGGCCACTGGAGCCCGGGAGCGCTGGCGGCCGGCCGGCGGAGGCGGCGCGGCCAGCGGGACCTCGGTGGTGTCGTGCATGACGGGGTGGTCGACGATGGCCGTCCCCGGCGCCGCGGCGTGGACCAGGGTCAGGTCGTCGACCATGGCGATCGTGGGGTCGCGCACGGTCAGCGCGGCCGCCATCGCCGGGGCCGACTCGAAACGCCGGGCGGGATCGGTGGCCATAGCCCGCTCGATGGTGGTGACGAGGACCGGGTCGAGACCCGGCCGGATCTCGTTCAGGGACAAGTACTCGCCGCCCACGATGGCCATGGCCGTGGCCACCGGTGTCTCGCCGGGGAACGGGCACCGGCCGGTGAGGGCTTCGTAGAGGACCACGCCCAGGGAGTACAGGTCGGACTGGGCGGTGGCCGGCCCGCCGTCGAGGCGCTCCGGGGGCAGGTAGGCCGGCGTCCCGAGGAGCTGGCCGGTGCCGGTGAGGTCGGGCGAGCCCCCGGTGGTGTCAAGGCTCTTGGCGATGCCGAAGTCGGCGATCTTGGCGTGGTTGTCCGCCGTGATCAGGATGTTCCCGGGCTTGACGTCGCGGTGCACCAGTCCGGCGGCGTGGGCGGCACCGAGGGCGGCCAGGATCTCTCCGGCTACCTGGCGGACCCACGCCGGGTCTTGGGGGCCGGCGGCAATGCGGTCGGCCAGGGTCTCGCCGGGGAGGCGCTCCATGATGATGTACGGCAGCCCGTCGTGCTCGCCGGTGTCGTACACGGCCACGGCATGGGGGTCGCTCAGCGCCGCCGCCGCGCAGGCCTCCGCTTCGAAGCGGAGGCGGATGTCCTCCCGGGCCGCCATCTCGGGCAGGAGGAACTTGATCGCCACCGGGCGCTGCAGGCGGAGGTCGGTGCCGGCCCGCACTTCGGCCATGCCGCCGCGGCCGAGCGGGCCCTCGATTCGGTAGCGGCCGGCGATGTCCGCGGTCGCGCTGGTGGGAAGGGGCACAGGGGGAACGTACCCGGAGCCGGCGCCGGCGTACCGTCTCCCAATGATCGACGGGACCTGTGCCGAGGGATTCGAGCCGGTGCAGGACGCCTTCGAGGCCAACTTCTCCGATCCGGGGGAGCTCGGTGCCGCGGTGGCGGTTGTGGTCGACGGGCGGACGGTCGTGGATCTGTGGGGTGGGCTGGCCGACGCTCACACCGAGCGGGCGTGGACGCGGGACACCCCGGTGCTCGTGTACTCGGCCACCAAAGGCCCGACGGCGACCTGCGCCCTGCTGCTGTGGGAGCGAGGCGTGCTCGACCTCGACGCCCCTGTGGCCGACGTGTGGCCCGAGTTCGCCGCCGGCGGCAAGGACGCGGTCACCACCCGCCACCTGCTCACCCACCAGGCCGGCCTGCCGGTCTTCGACGAGCCCATCACCTTCACCGATTGCCACGACCCCGATCTGGTCGCCGCCCGTCTGGCCGCCCAGACGCCTCACTGGGAGCCGGGGACGGCCCACGGGTACCACCCGCTCACCTGGGGTTGGCTGGTCGGGGAGGTGGTCCGCCGGGTTTCCGGGCGGAGCGTCGGCTCCATGGTGGCCGAGGAGCTGGCCGGGCCCCTCGGCCTCGACCTGTGGGTCGGTCTTGCGCCGGAGCGGGAGGCGAGCGTCGCCCGGCTGGCTACCGGACCGTTCGACCTCAGCGCCGTGAGCCCCGACGACCCGGGCCTGATCTTTCTCGCCGCCATCATGGACATCGAGTCGCTGACCTTCAAGGCGTTCGCCAACCCCCCCGGCCAGCTCGACGTCGAGTCGTTCAATGCCCCCGAGCTGCACCAGGCCGAGTGGCCGGCGGCCAACGGCATTGCCACCGCCCGGGCCCTGGCTTCCCTGTACGGGGAGCTGGCGCTCGACCGCATCCTGTCGCCGGCGACCCTGGACGAGGCCTCCCGCCCCCAGGTATCGGGCCGTGACAAGGTGCTGGCGGTCGAGACGTCGTTCGGCCTGGGGTACTCCCTGCATTCGGTGATGAGTGCCCACGACGCCGGCGGGGCGTTCGGTCACGAGGGCGCCGGCGGCTCGGTGGCCTTCGCCGACCGGTCGAAGGGCCTCGGGTTCGCCTACGTGATGAACCAGCTCACTGCGTCGCTGGGCGCCGACCGCCGGGCCCGCCGGCTGGTGGAGGCCGTCTACTCGTGCTTGTAGATCGCCTACTCGGCAGGCGAGGACTTGTGATCCAGCAGCTCCAGCAGGCGCTCGGGCGGGCGGGCGACGACGGCCCGATCGCCCTGGATGACGATGGGCCGCTGGATGAGAATGGGGTTGGCCACCATGGCGTCGAGGAGCTGGTCCCTATCCGCCGAGTCGAGGCCGAGCTCGGCGTAGACGGCCTCCTTGGTGCGGACGATGTCGCGCGGGTCGTCGGTGCCCAGCTTGACCAGCACGGCCTCGAGCTCGGCCTTGGTCGGCGACGTCTCCAGGTACCGGATGTAGTCGGCCTCGACGCCCCGCTCCTCAAGGATGGCGGCGGCGGTGCGACAGTTGCTGCACTCGGGGTTGAAGAAGATGGAGGTGCCCATGTCACAGCCTTTCGTGTGGCGGTGGCAGTCTACGGCTGCCTATGACTGAACCTCTCGCCCTCGTGACCGGCACCACCGGCTTCATCGCCGCCCGGCTGGTGCCCGCCCTCCTCGCCGAAGGGTTCCGGGTGCGGGCCACCGGCCGCCGGCCCCGGCCCGACGACCTGCCCGAGGAGGTCGAGTACCAGCCCGCCGACCTGGCCGGCGACGACTTCCGGACCCTGGGGCCGCTGTGCGCGGGGGTTACTCACGTCTTCCATCTGGCCGGCGCCTCCAGCTCCAAGTCGACCCAGGAGGAGATGGAGCGCGACAACATCGACGCCACCGCCCGGCTCCTGGAGTCGGCCGGTCGCGGCCCGCTCGAGCGGTTCGTCCACATGAGCTCGACGTCGATTTACGGCGAGGAGAAGCAGCTCCCCCTGCCGGTCCGGGAGGACGTGGAGCCCAACGCCAGCCGGGGCTACGGCAAGGCCAAATGGGGCGCCGAGCAGGAGGTGTGGGAGCGCAGCAGGCAAGGCATGCCCGTGGTGGTACTGCGGCCGGTCACCGTCTACGGGCCGGGCGCCACCAAGCTGCTGGCCAGCGCCATTCTCGACACGGCCATCGAGCGGGCCGCCGGCCTGCCCCGCCTCGCGGTCGCCGCCGAGCCGATGGAGCAGCGCCTCGTCCATGTCGACGACCTGATCGCCGCCACTATCCACCTGGCCCGCTCGGAAGCGGCGGTTGGCCGGGCGTTCAACGTCGTCGATGGCCTCTACCCGTCCAGCCACGACGTCGGCCGGGTGCTGGCGGGCTGCTTCGGGATGGAGCTGGAGGTCGGCGGCGAGGGCCTGGACGAGGACCGCCGCCGGCGGGTGCACGAGCACATGGTCACCCAGGGGATGGAACCCGCCATCCTGTTCACGCCAGACCGGCTGCGGCTGATGACCAAGACCAACCGCAACAACCGGCTCTCCACCGAGGCCATCGAGTCCACCGGCTTCCGCTTCTCCCGCACCGACTTCGCCGGCGCGGTCGCCGACAACGTCGAGTGGTACCGCTCGAAGGGCTGGCTGCCTACGGCCTGAGCTCGTGCAGGAACGGGTTCGTCGCCCGTTCCCTGCCGATGGTCGTCGTTTCGCCGTGGCCGGGGAGGACCTGGATACCGTCGTCGAGCGGGAGGATCTTGGCCGCCATGGAGGCCAGCAGCTGCTCGTGGTTGCCCCCGGGCAGGTCGGTGCGGCCGATGGAGCCGGCGAAGAGGTGGTCGCCGCTGAAGAGCACCGGCGCCTCGCCGTCGACCTCCAGCAAGAAGCAGGTCGACCCCTGCGTGTGGCCGGGCGTGTGGATGGCGGTGAACGTCATGCCGGCGCCGGAGACGCGCTGGCCGTCGTCGAGCCCGGACAGCAGCTCGGGCGGGCGCAGGTCGAGGTCCTCGTAGTCGAGGATCTGGCCGAGGGTGCCGCTGGTGCCGATGGGGTCGAGGAGCATGTGACGGTCGTGGTCGTGGATGTGGACCGGCACCTCCTCGCCCTGGCCCCGGCACAGCTCGCCGACCCCGCCGATGTGGTCGATGTGGCCATGGGTGGCCAGCAGGGCGACGAGGCGCAAGCCGTGCTCCTGCAGGTGGCCGAGGATGGCGCCGGGGTCGGGTGGGGCGTCGATGAGCACGCACTCGCCGCCGGCGCCGGTGGCGGACACGACCCAGGCGTTGGTGCCGGCGATCCAGAGCCTGAGGCCCGAGATGATCACGGTGTTCTCCAGCGGGCACCCGGGTCCTGCGGACACGGCAACTCCGTTGGCCACGGAGGCTGGCCGCTGGTGCCGGCGGGGGCCCCAGCCCCGCCGGCGGCACCGGCCCCGGTCATGTGGCTCCATCCCGGCGGTCCAGTGCGGCGGCGACCGCTCGCGGTCCGGGGTGGACCTCGACTTCCTCCAGCGGCACCGGCAAGGGGATGCGCCAGTTGGGCCACTGGTCGGTCGTTCCCGGCATGTTCGGCCGGCGCTGCATGCCGAGAGCGTCGTCGAGGCCGGCGGTCAGCAGCATGCACGGGGCCTGCGCCAGCGCGCCGTAGGTGGCGGCGACCACCTCGGGCACTGAAGCGGCGTCCTCCACGCCGGCCACGTGCTTCAACCGCTCCCGGAGTTGCTGCGTGCCCTCCGCGTTGGGCTCCATGCCGATGTCCTGCTGGTCGGCCAGGTCGGTGCCCGACCAGAGGCCGGCGATGGTCGGGAGGTCGTGGGTCGTGACCGCGGCCAGGGCCTGCTCCGGGTACTGCGCCGGCGGCTTCTCCTCGAACCACACCAGGCGGTAGGAGAGCACGCCGCGGCGTGCCAGCTCCTGGCGTACATGGTCCTCCACCGTTCCCAGATCCTCGCCGACGACGTAGGCGCCGGCCCGGTGGCACTCCAGGGCGACGATGTCGAGCAGGTCGTCGTGGCAGTACCGGACGTAAGCGCCGGCGACGGGCGAGTCGGCGCTGCGGGGCACCCACCACAGCCGGAACAGGCCCATGACGTGGTCGAGGCGGAGACCGCCGGCGTGGCCGAGGGTGGCCCGGATCGTCTGGATGAACGGGTGGTAGCCGGCGCTGCGCAGCCGCCACGGGTCGAAGGGGGGAAGCCCCCAGCTCTGGCCCAGGCTGGCGAACTCGTCCGGCGGGGCGCCGACGGCCATGTCGAGCGCCAGCACGTCCTGCCACAGCCAGCCGTCGGCGCCGGCGGGGTCGACGCCCACGGCCAGGTCGTGCATCACGCCGATGGCGGCCGAGGCGGTCTGGAGCTGGCGGTCGACCAGCCACTGCAGCCACTGGTGGAAGCGCCAGCGTCCGTACTGGGTGCGCCGCACCTCGGCGACGACGGGCCCGCCGGGGTGGCGGGCGCCGTCTGGCCAGCGCCGCCAGTCGGGCCCGTGCTCCTCGGCCAGCACGCAGAAGGCGGCGTAGTCGCCGAGGGCGTCGCCCTGGGCCTCCCGCCACGCATCGAACGCCGGGTCGCCGGCGAAGCGCGCCCAGATCTGCTCCAGGGCCTGCATCTTGAGCCGGAAGACTGCGTCGCGGTCGATGTGGTGCCCTGCGTTCAGAGCCCGGCCGGCGCTGACCAACGACTCGATGTCGGGCAGCGCGGAGGCCCCGTCGACGTCCTCCACCCGCAGGTACAGCGGGTTCCGGAAGCGCCGGCTGCTCGGGAAGTACGGGCTGTCGGACTGGGGCAGCGTCGGGTGGGCAGCGTGGAGCGGGTTCAACAGGATCAGGCCGCCGCCCAGCTCCTGCGACGTCCACTGCCCGAGCCGGCGGAGGTCGCCCAGGTCGCCCATGCCCCAGCTCTCGGTCGAACGGGCCGCGTAGAGCTGCACCGCCCACCCCCACGTGGGCGCCAGCGCCGGCCGGGGGCACGTGCCCGGCGAGACCACCACGTCGGTGCGCCGGCCGTCGTCCAGGCGGACGAGCGTGTGGTAGCCGAACGGGAGGTCGGTCGGCAGCAGTCCCTCGATGCGCAGCGTCTCGCCGCTCTCGGTCAGGAGATCGGCGGCGCCCTCCAGCGGGACCGGTGCGCCGGGCCGCACGAACAGCGTGGGCCCATCCGGCGGTGACCCCTCGCCGTCCGTGCCCATGGCGTCGAGCACGGCGGCCACCGTCTCGGGGCTGACGTCGTGCCACTTCCCCTGGGCGTCCTGCCAGCGCTCCTGCACACCCCAATCGGCGACGCCCATGAGAGGCGGAGTCTACGGTCGGCGTTACGACGCCGGCGCAGGGGTGGGCGGTAGACTGCGGTTCTCATGTCGAAATGGTTGGTGGAGCGCAAGCTGTCCGAGGCCGCCGAGCGGCTTCGTCAACTGCGCACTGAGCTCGGCGTTGTCGACGAGCAGCTCGCCTTCCTGGCCGACGCGGCGGACGACGCCCGCCTGAGGGCCATGGTGTCGGAGACACCCATGGCTGACAAGGAGCACCGTGAGGCCCAGAAGCACGCCGATGCCATGACGAGGCACCGGAGCCAGATCGTCACCCAGATCGGCGAACTGGAAAAGGCCCAGGACGAACTCCTCGAGCGCCTGTTCGCCGAGACCTGATGGCAACCCGAATCGTCATCGCAGAGGACGAAGCTCTCATCCGCCTCGACCTCAAGGAGACCCTCGAAGCCGAGGGCTACGAGGTCGTGGGAGCGGTGGGCCGGGGCGACGAAGCCGTCGAGCTGGTCAAGGAGCTCCACCCGGACCTGGCCATCCTCGACATCAAGATGCCGGGGATGGACGGCATCACCGCCGCCCGGGAGATCACCAACTCCCGCCGGGCCGCGGTGCTGATCCTCACCGCTTTCAGCCAGCGCGACCTGATCGAGCAGGCCCGCG
>CAYZMG010000036.1:13842-41443 GCA_964479465.1 uncultured Acidimicrobiales bacterium | reverse complement strand
GGACCGTCCCCGGCCAATCCTGCCGATCAGTGCGCAATCAGCTCAGCCGGCAACACGGGGGCCTTCACGTCGCCCCCGCGCGTAGGTCAGTATGTGTCGGTAGCCGAGATCACCCGTAACCTCGAACGCTTCCGGTCCCTCGCCGAGCAATGGGTGGTGATCGAGGACGCTTACGCGCGCCGCCGGCATATCGAAGCGTTGAATTGGGTTCCGGAACTTCATCGGCTGGTCGCCCTGGAGCGAAGGTCAAGCTCTGTAGGGCGATGGGTGCGAGGTCCGACCGATCTCATGGCAGTGCTCCGTCTGGACCGCAACGAGGTCCGCAACTGCCGGGTGCTCGCCTGGCTACTCGACCCAGTCGCTGCTCATGGGCTCGGAACGCGGATGCTCGGCGCCATCTTGGCGCAGATCTCCCCGTACGACAGGCCATCGCAGGACGCGCTCGTTGATGCCCGGATTCGCGTCGAGGACCAACGACAGGACACTCGCGCCGATGTCGTGGTCTACGGCGACGGATGGTCACTTGTCATCGAGGCGAAGATCAACGCGGGCGAGCAGGGCGACCAAGGCAACCGTCTTGAGATGCTCTGGGGTCTTGATAATCCTACGCTGTGCTTCCTCACCAGGGATGGGCGGCAGATGCGAACCGGTTCCGGGAAATGGACGCCGCTCCGGTGGGCCGACATCGCTCGACATCTTCGCGCTGCACTTGCCGATGCGCCGCCAGCTGCCGGGCGACCCGCAGCCGAGGAGTACCTCAGATCACTGGAGATCCACTTGCGATGACAGAACATGACCAGGCCAGCATTCGCCCTGCGATTGGCGACGGCGCCGACTTGTTCGACGACCGAGCACTCTTCTACCTGCAGAATCGCGACCTGATTGAGAAGTGGGCGGGCCTTCACCTCGACGCCAGCCTGGCCGCCGGAAGATGGCTCGAAACACTGGCCGACCAAATCACCGAGTTGCGAGCTGAATGGGCCCTGTGGAGCGGCATCGCGGGGAAGTACCGAGCCCTGTTTCTCTGCCCGGTGCCCGCTACCGGCGACGGCCCGCCGGGCGTCGGCATCGGACTCGCGTGGAACGACACTGGGGTCCAGCCGGACAGGAAGGGCGACAGTACAAGCCCCTTCATCGGAATCCGCGTTAACCCTGAAATCGGCGACACGGTCCTTCCGTTCCTCGACCGGGTCGACGCTGTAGATGGCCACGCCTACGCCGTAAGTTCGAACTGGCCGCGCTACCACTACATCACCGCACCGACACGGTGGTGGGAGCACCTCGACGAATACCGTGCTCAGCTACTCGACGCGACGCGCTCCATCGTTCGCCGCTATGAGAGTGCCCTCGAGGAGTTCGCAAGTATCCGCCCGCGCCAATAGCTGAGTCTGGGCGAGCGATCTCGGACGGTACTGTGATCAGCTGGCGACCGTCGGGTGCGGCACGAGTACGGCACGTACCTCGCGCCCCGTAACGCTCGCATCGGAGTCGAGCAAAGCAGTGCCGGGCAGGACGGCGGCTCACGGACCGCGGATGCGCAGCGGCTCGCGAGCCTGCGGCGAGCGGCCGTACACTCTGGTCCGAGGGAACGGAACTCCTCACAGGGACTTGAATGACGATGGCCGATCAAGGCAGTTCAGCCGTACGCAACATGTATCTCCACGGCGGCCGCAGGATCCGGGTTCGCGACCTGGTCCAGGCTGGGCTCCTTGCGCCCGGCGCAGAGCTAGTTTTCCGTCGACCACGTATCGGCGACACCCATCGGGCATTTGTGACGGATGAAGGCCGGCTCCGTCTCGCCGATGGCGAGGAATTCACGACACCGTCCACAGCCGCCACGGCGGCAACAGGATCGCCGGCCATCGACGGATGGTTTGCCTGGACTCTTACCGATTCCGGAGAGCCGCTCGACTCGCTTCGCCAACGGTATCTGGACGATCGGGGCACCGAGGCGCCCCTTGTCGGACCCCCAGACGTGGACGGTCAAGGACCCGTCGACGACGGTCACGCCCCACAGACGCTTCATGCCTTCCTCAAAGGCGTGCGCACTGACGCCGCCGAGGGCTCTGCCCGGCAGATGCGTGTTCGAGATCTCATCGGGCATTGGGGCGCGACCGGGCGCTCACCAACTGTGGATTCAGCAGTGCAGGCGGATCTCGCTAACCACGGACTCACCACGGATCCTGACTTTCGAAAAGTAGGTTTGGAGACGACAGTTGTCGTGCGCACGACTCCTCAGGCGGAGGATGTAGAAACAACGAGCGTCGCTGCTACCACCGATGAGGACGAGGGCCGACCGGAGACCGGGCTGACCGTCGGCAATCTCCCGTCAGCGCTTCAAGGGGTCGAGTCCATCACACCCCAAACCTCCTTCGAGGAGGCGATTACGCGCATGCTGCTAAACGACTACTCACAGTTAGCCGTTCTCAACGGTCCTACGAATCTCCGTGGAGCAATTAGCTGGAAGTCAATCGCCCAAGCTCGCCACGCTAATTCGAATGCGTCGATCGTCCAGGCCATCGTGCACGTTGAACCGGTCACCTATGAGACCGAGCTGGTTGACATTCTACACCGGCTCTATGAGGAGGACTTCGTGTTCGTCAGGGGTCCTCAGCGCCGAATCTCTGGAATCGTCACTGCCGCGGACATGGTATTGGCGTACGGGACGCTGGCGACGCCGTTCTTCTTGGTCGGGGAGATCGATAGTCTTCTTCGGCGATTGATCCGTCGCACGTTCTCTATGGACGACATCGTAGCGGCTTGTGACTCTGACGGCAGCCGCGGACTTAGCGACTTCAATGAGATGACCGTTGGCGACTATATTGTGACGCTCGAGAGGCCGACGCTCTGGGAGAGATTAGCGTGGCCCATCGATCGTCGCGTCTTTATTCACAGACTGGACGAAATCCGGCGGATTCGTAATGATATTATGCACTTCAATCCAGACCCTCTACCAGATAACGTCGTGCCCACGTTAAGGCACTTTGCGCAGTTTCTCCGAACCTACACTCGTTGACTGAAATGCGATATCGGCTGGGGCGGCCTCTGACCGAGTGCCCGGCTCGACAGGGGAGCGGAGGCTCGAGCGCGGCAGCGTTCCTAATCTAATAGCAAGCCATTCGTCACCGCGGCGGTGCCCGCTGAGCTGACGCCGGGTCGCTGGGGTAGCGAGCGAACCGGGATCGGATCGGTGTTCCCGCCCGCAGCGGCAACACCCGTTGGGTCCTGGCTGAGCTGACCGCCAGAGAACGGCACAAGTCATGCGCGAAGTACCACTCTGCAGCACAAAGGTGCGGGTGGGGGTGTGCCGGAGAGGGACGTCGGGATGCGTCATCGTATACTTATGCTTTCAAGCGGTACCGTCCATGCCCGTCCCAGTCGATCGCTCCAGAGGACTTCCGCCTTTGGAGGACGTTGCGTATGTTTCGCTGCCATCGCGGCGATTCGGATCCCGGCGCATCCGGCTCTTGGTCGGCATCCTTGAGCACTGCGCAGTTGGCCACAATGCTATATAGCTGCTGGAGGTCGTACCATTGTTCAGATTGCATGTTCCGAAGCAGGATTGACCAAATATCATCCGAGCGAAGAATATCGTTCGAGGTTACCAGTGAGCCGCGGCTCATTGAATCACTCTCCTTCCGATAGCGCTGCCAGGCCGCCTGTCTTGTAACACCCAGGGATGCCGCAATGGATTCCCAACCGTTCCCTGCGCGCCTGGCGTCCTCCACTAGTTCTGCTAGCACATCGTCAACCCATTGCCTCATCCACACGACCTTCTCGACTTTGGTCAAGGGATCGAGGTCACTAGCAATCACGTCAACCGTCTCTCGGGCCACCGGGATGAACAGGTGGGCTTCCGAATCGTCCGAGTCTTCACTGCTCATGTCAGGCGTACTTTACAGGAAGCAGACGCTGTGTCAAGGGTGCCTGACAAGCATACCCACCGAGCCGCCCCCGGCATCTGGCCTCGGTGGCGTCCTGAAGCTCCCCCGGAAGGTCCGGGTCATGCCTGGTCACCGCGCCCGAGAACAACACGTACCTCGCGCCGGATAACGCCGGCACCGACAGGGTTCAGCCATACCCGAGCGCCGGTGTCCCGTCTCGTCTCGGGACGGCGCCGGCCTGGAGCGCCGGAGATCGGACGGGCGGTGTCCGACGGGCGGCAAGTTCATCCGGCAGTGGTCGGATCGGATGCCTCCCTGGCCACCAAGTGCAGTGAGGAGCTTGGCCATTGACAGTCACTGGGCGCCAAGCCCGCTGAGCTGACGAAAGCTCATCGCAGCGTGGCCCAGTGGAAGGCCGACCGAGCGCTCTCGGGCGGAGCCGCCCCGCGCTCTGGGCCGGCTGGGAGCGACTCGTCGCGCCGTAGCGTGTCGTCGTGCCTCTCCGGCGTACGGTCGTCCTCAATCTGGGCGGCGAGGGAGAGCCGCTCAACGGCGATCTCGTGGTGAACGTCAACCTCATGTATCCGCCCCTTCTCATGCGTCCGAGTTTCCCGACGAGACTTGCGTTCGGACAGGTGGTCGTGGCCGCATCCGCCGGAGTGCTCCCTGTCCGCGACTCAGTCGTCGATGCTGTGGTGGCCCATCATTTCCCTATCCAGTTCGGCCGCCTCGTCGACGGCCCCACGATTGGGGAACTTGCGGCCGAGGTCGCCCGTATCCTCCGTGACGGCGGCACCGCGGACTTTCAGTGCTCGTCCTGCGACGTTCGCCACCTCGCGTCAGCGTTCACCAGCGCCGGCCTCGCTCTCGTCGAGGCGGCCCGGCCTGGGTACCCTCTCCGACTGAGGAAAGCCGAGGCCTCGTGAAGACAGCCAGCGAACGCGACGACCTGTACGAGCTCCTTCATCCCGTCGACCCTCTCGACGTCCCCGTTCCGGGCTTCCCGTCTCACGCCGCGCTGGTCGCCTGGGCGAGGACCAGGGACCTTGAACGAATCCGGGAGGCAGCCCTCGACACGCTCCGCGTGGACGAGTGGCCACAGCAGTACGCGGCGATGGGGCTGTTGCGAGCGCTTGGGGTGGCAGTCGAAGGTGAAGACCACGGCGAGGACTTCCGCTGGATCGTCGACCCGCAAGGAAGACGAGAGGTTGTCGTGCCCCGGTACCTGCCGGACGGGCCGGAGCCCGACGAGACGGCCTCGGCGGAGGTCGACGCCTTGCTGGAGCGGTCCATGCACCGGAACCCCGCCCCCATCGAACTCAGAAGCGGGGAGCAAGAGCTTCGGAATCTCCTCGCCGGCGCCATTCTCCAGCTGGACGAGATTTCGAAAACAGTCCTGGCGCTCTATTACTTCGAGGGGCTGACGTATGAGGAGATCTCGGTGGTGCTCGGGCCAGGCGTCTCGCTAGAGGTAGAAGCGGTGATCCGAAACGCGCTTCAGCAGCTCCGTGACCGGCTGACGGCCAGGACGCGCCAGGAACTGCGCTTCTACCTGGACGAAGCGCTTGAAAGTGGGTCGCTCCGCAGTCCGACGCTCGCGTTTGCGGCACTCCTCGCCGCGTAGCCGCACCCCGTCAGCCCCCCGCCAGCACCATCGGTGACCACCATGGACCGCGCCTACCCACGCGACGAATGTGGTCTTTTTGTGGTCTGTCGGTGGTCTGACCACCTTCGTCGGAACTGCCGCACCCCTTCTGACCTGCTCTTTTCCTTGTCGGGAAGGCGGGACTTGAACCCGCGGCCTCAGCGTCCCGAACGCTGCGCGCTACCAAGCTGCGCCACTTCCCGGAAACCCCCAGCCTACTTCAGTGCAGGGAGACGGTGGGCGGGAGGTAGGCGTCATCCTCGTAGGTGCCGCCGGCGATGACCGCGGAGATGGCCCGGCCCAGCCGCATGGGGTCGATGGGCTTGACGATCCAGCCTTCGGCGTCGGCGCGCCTGGCGAGGAACACGTCGGCCCGGCGGTCCAGCAGCATGAGGATGGGGACGTGGGGCGCCCGACCGGCGCCTTCCTCCAGGTGGAGGTCGAGGGCGACGGCCATGCCGCCCATGCGGCCGATCTGGGAGTCGACCACGAGCAGATCGGGCGTCTTCTCGAGCACCGCCGGCAGCACGTCTGTGCCGTGGTTCAGCTGCCGGACGGTGATGCCGGTGTCGGGCAGCGAGGCAATGACCTCTTCACGGACGTGGGACGAGTCGCTGACGACGAGCACCTCGGGCATGTCCGGAGGGTAGTGCGCCCAACCCGTGGGTAGCATCGTGCCCGTGCTTCACATCGAGCTTGAAAAGCGTGAGGACTACACCATCTGCCGTCCTGTCGGGGAGCTGGACGCCTACACCGTGGGCCAGTTCCGTGAATCCCTCGGCGAGTTGGCGTCTGAGCCCAAGCTCCTCATCGACATGTCGGAGGTCCCGTTCGTGGACTCGGCCGGCCTGGGCGCCCTCATCGGCGGTATCCGCCGGGCCCGCGAGGCCGGGGGCGACGTGGCTGTGTGCTGCAACCGTCCCACCCTCGTCCGCCTCCTCCACACCACCGGCTTCGACCGGATCGTCACCGTCACCGACACCGTGGCCGAGGCCGCCGAGTCGCTGACCAGCGGCGACGGCGACCCCGACCAAGGCCGCCGGGTCAGCTAGGCGAACACATAGCCGGCCACCCGGGCCAGTCCCGGGAGGTCGTGCACATCGGTTTCGAGCTCCGGCACCCGCAGTGCCGGCGCGCCCACCCGCTCGGCCAGGGCCACCACGTGAGCCTCCTCGCCGTCGGACAGCCGGCGCAGCTCAGCCATGTTGCGGTAGAGCGACGCCAGCGCCGGCACCTCCGACGAGACCACCGGGAAGCGCGGGTGCATGCGGTTGACGACGAGGGCGTCGACATCGATGCCGTGCTCGGTCAGCTTCTCGGCGAAGAACTCGGCCTCCCGGGCCGCGTCGCGCCGGGGCGACGTGACCAGGACGAACGCCGTACAGGGATCGGCCAGCAGCTCCAGCACTCGCTGGGCCCGCTGGCGGAAGCCGTCCTCCATGCCCTCGAAAGCCTGGAAGAACGTGACCGCGTCGGTCACCACCTCGGAGCCGACCAATTTGCCGATCGTGCGCAGGAACGCCTGGGTGGCGATGTTCACCGCCCGGATGCCGGTGCGGGCCGGCATCATCAGCAGGCGGAACAGACGGTTGTCGAGCAGGCGGGTGAGCCGGCGGGGGGCATCGACGAAGTCCAGGGCGTTGCGGGTGGGCGGGGTGTCGACGACCACCAGGTCGAAGCGCTCGTCGCTGTGGAGCTCGAACAGCTTCTCCATGGCCATGTACTCCTGGGTGCCCGACAGCGCCCCGGCGATGTTGCGGTAGAAGCGGTTGGCCAGGATGGTCTCGGCCTGGCCGGGCTCGGGTGCGTACTTGACCACCAGGCCGTCGAAGGTACTTCGCGGATCGAGCATGAGGGCCCACAGCTCGCCCGGCCAGTCCCCCTCGATCCGCCGGGCGGTGTCGGTGAGGTCGTCGAGGCCGAGGGCGTCGGCCAGGCGCTTGGCCGGGTCGATGGTGACGACAACCGTGCGCCGGCCCCGGCGGGCGCCCTCCACCGCCATCGCCGCGGCGATCGTCGTCTTGCCGACGCCGCCCGGGCCGCAGCAGACGACGATCTCCCGGTCGGCGACGAGGTCGTCCATCATCAGGCGACTTCGGTCCGGGCGGGAAGCGCCTCGATGGCCGACTCCAGCGCCGCGGCCAGGAGGTCGATGTCGGGCGGGCCGAGGTCGACGCTGAACATCGTGGGCAGCCGGAGCTGCGGAAGGGGAAGCTCGGCGGCCAGGCGGGCGACCTGGGCCTGCTGGAGCTCCTGGCGCCGGCGGCGGAACTCCGCCGCCTGGGCCAGCACGGCGGCGTCGGCGCCGGCCGGCGCCGGGTCGGCGTCGAGGCCGTCCAGCACCGGGTACAGGCCGTTCACGACGACAGGGGCGAGGTCGACGCCCACCCTGTCCTCGAGGGCGAAGGCCGTCTCCACCACCTCGTTCACCGGCGTCTCCTCCGCCAGGGTGACGAGCATCACCCGGCACCGGGACGGGTCCGTCAGCATGGACAGCACGTCGTCGGACTGGCTCTGGAGGGGTCCGGCCCTCACGATGTCCCGCAGACCACGAGGCGACATCAGGAATGAGACGGCGTGGCCGGCGGCGGGTGCGTCCAGCAGGATCAGGTCGGCCACGCCGGCCCGCTCCAGCTGCTTGACCTTGCCCAGGACCAGGATGTCCTTGATGCCAGGGACGGCGGTCGACACCACCTCCACCAGGCCGCCCTTGACCATGCGCTTGGAGAGCCGGCGCAGGCCGTGCTCCTCCAGGTACTCGACCAGGGCGACGTCGGGGGTGAGGGCACGGGCCCGGACGCCGGGCGCCAGCTCCCGCTCGTCGTACTCCAGGTCCTCGGCGCCGAAGGCGGCGGCGAGGCCGGTCTTGCCCTCGACCTCGACGATGAGCACGGAGAGCCCCAGGCCGGCGGCCATGCGGGCCATGGCCGCGGTGACGGTCGTCTTGCCCACCCCGCCCTTGCCCGCCACCACGACCACGCGCGACTGGTTGCAGAACGTGCGGGCATCCACCGAGACGAGCCTAGGGAAGTGAGAGGTTCGACAGATCATGGGCGACCTTCTCGCCCAGGGACCGCGTCGCCCGCCGGTTCAGCTCGGCGCCGGCCACCGCCCCGGCCATGAGGGGCGCCAGGGCCGACATGTTGCGGATCGCACGCCGGGCCAGGCGGCGCTGGAGCATCCGAGCCAGCTCTCGGCGGGAGCCCCGACCGAAGACCTGGGCCAGGCCACCGGGCCGCAGCAGCGACGCCGGGGTGATGCCGCGGCTCTCGGCCCAGGCCTGGATGATGGCCACACTGCGCTGGTTGGGCGTGCCGGTCACCGGCATCCCGTAGACCTCCTGGAGCTCGGCCACCAGCTTCATCTCGACGGCCACCACGGCCAGCGTCTCCACCAGCAGCTCGGCCGGGATGGCGGCCCATGTGGGAGGAGCAAGCTGATGGGCGCCGGCCAGGGCGCCGGCGACCGCTCCGAAGCCGGCGGTCGTGTGGCTGGCGGCGCGGACCACTTCGCCGGCCAGCCGGTCGCCTGTGAGCCCGCCGTGCTGGGCGCTGAGGGTTGCCGCGTCCCGCACGGGAATATGAGGGACGGCGTCGACGACGGCCTCCGCCAACCACATTCCGGTGGCCACCGACCTGGCGCCGGCCGCCTTCATGGACCGGGCGGCCAGCTTGGCGGCCCGGGCCAGGTTGCCGCCATCGGCGTCGCCGCCGGCCAGAGCGCCGACCGCCCGGCCGAGATCCTCGTCGGTGGAGGTGCTGGTCACAGACCTCTACTTACCCCGCCAGGAGGCCTTCCGCGCGCTCCAAGTATCCTGCACCATCCGCAGACTGCTCTTTTCCGTGCTGGCGCTGACCTTCATCGCCCTCGGCGCGCCGATTCACGCCGGCGCCCAGGAGGCGTCGACGGTCGACGTCGTGGAGATCAAGGGCCGGATCGACCCCGTCGTCGCCGACTTCATCCGCCGGGCCATCGTTCGGGCCGATGAGTCCAAGAGCGAGGTGCTGGTCATCCAGCTCAACACGCCCGGCGTGCTGGTCGACCAGGCCGACTTCCTCCGCCTGGTCGAGGAGATCCGCACGTCCGCCGTACCGGTGGCGGTTTGGGTGGGCCCAACGGGCGCCTCGGCGTCGGGGGCGACCATCGCCATGCTCGCCGGCGCCGGCATCGCCGGCATGGCGCCGGGGACAAAGGTCGCCGGGTTGGGGCCGGAGGAGGCGCAGTCCCGAGGGCTGGTGGCCACCACCGACCCGACGCTGGGTGAGTTCGTCGTCGGCCTCGACGGCAAGGACGTCGGCGGCAAGGTCCTGCACACGGCCCGGGTCGTGGAGGAGGGCGACGGCCCACGCCGCCAACAGGCGGGCCAGGTCCGCTTCGCCAAGCTGGGCCTGACCGAGCGGCTCCTGCACCTCACCGCCGACCCCTCGGTGGCCTACCTGCTGCTCATGGTCGGCCTGCTCCTCATCGTGTTCGAGTTCTTCACCGCCGGCGTGGGCGTGGCCGGGGTCACCGGGGCGGTGTCGCTGATCCTCTCCTGCTACGGGCTGGCCGTCCTGCCCACCAACCCCATCGGCCTGGCCCTCATCGGCCTGGGGGTGTTCGGGTACGCCGTCGACGTGCAATCCGGCGCGCCCCGGGCCTGGACAGGCATCGGCGCCGCCAGCCTGGCCATCGGCTCGTGGCGGCTGTTCCCCGGCGACCTTTCCCTGAAGTGGTGGATCATCCTGATGATCTCGGCGGCGGCGGCCCTGTTCATGCTGTCGGGCATGACGGCCATGCTGCGGGCCCGGTTCTCGACACCGACGATCGGACGGGAGTCGATGATCGGCCAGATGGGCGAGGCCACGACCGGCATCGATCCCGAGGGCATGGTCGACCTCAAGGGCGGCAAGTGGCGGGCCCGCACCAACCGGGCGACGCCCATCCCGGCCGGCGAGCGGGTACGTGTGGTCGCCATCGACGGTCTGCTGCTGGAGGTCGAACCCGAGACCGGCGGCGCCAAGGACGCCCACCACTGACCGAACCGGTTGCATCTACCCGCGCATACGGGGTCAAATGCAGCCAGAGCGATTTCGGGCCGGCGCACCGTGCGACCAGCCACTATGTGTAAAACGACCTCTTGTTGAGCGCTCGACAGCGGCGTACGGTGGTCCGCCGGGAGGAAAGGGGGACGTCGTTGAGTAGCCAACGCGTCGAGGAGCTGTGGCAGCAGCGTGCGGCCTGCAAGGGTCCCCAGTCCGCGGTCTTTTTTCCGCCGTCCCAGGTGGAGCGCAAGGACGAGCGGGAGGCCCGGGAGGGCCGGGCCAAGGAAATTTGCGCGCTGTGTCCGGTTCGCCGGCCGTGCCTCGACTACGCCATCGCCATCCGTGAACCGCACGGCATCTGGGGCGGGCTGAACGAGTTGGAGCGCAAGCAGCTGACCGCCAGGGCGGGCTAGAGCGAGGGCAGGCGGGGGCCGCCGATGCGGAGGTCGCCTCGCCGGCGGGTGACGCCGGTGGCGTCGAAGTGGGCCAGCAGCGGGAGTGCGTGCTTGCGGGTGGTGCCCAGGCCGTCGCGCACCTGGGCGACAGTGACCCCCTCGGGGTTCTCGACCAGCAGCTCGGCCACCCGGCGGGCGGCGGCGTCGACCGCTCCGGGCCCGAAGTAGACCCCTTCCCGCTCCACGATCAGGCCCCGGCGGACGAGCTCGGCCAGCTCGGCCCGGTTGACACCTGACGGCTCCGGCGGGGCGAAGGGCGCCGCCTCCAGGGCGGCGACAAAGGGGTGGTCGGCCAGGGGGTCCACGGCCTCCGCCGGCCTGATCCGCCCGCCCTCGGTGGTGATGCCCTCCAGCAATCCGAGGACGGCCCGCTGGCGGTCGGTGAGCCCGGCCCGGTCGACGCCCAGGGGGCCGGCGCCCTCAATGGCCTCCCGCAGCTCGGTCAGGGCCACCTCCAGCGCCGGCGGCGAGACCACCCAGCGGCCGACGTTGGGCTCCCGGCGCTCGCCGGTCATCCGCTCCAGGTCGTCGGCCGACACCCAGCCCCGCTCCTCGATGACACGGTCCACCGAACGTGACGGCCGGGCCTTTGACGCAGCCCGCACCGGCGCCACGTCGAGCACCTCGCCGCCGCCCACGGTCTCGTCCCGGCCGCTCTCCCGGAGAATGAACCGGTCGCCGGGCAGGAGAGGCACGGCCACCGGCAGGTGGAGGCGGATGGCGCCCACCTTGCCCGGGGCGATGGCCTCCTCGCCCAGCACCCGCAGGCGCACGGCGTGCTCGCCGGAGCCGAGGTAGGCCTGGAAGGCCCCCCGCCGGCTCACCGGGTGGTCGAGGCCCTCCAGGACCTGAAGAGAGGCGTCGAACGTGCGGGTGGGGCGCCACTGGTTCGGCCTCACCAGGGCGTGGCCCCGGGCCAGCTCGTCGTGGGAGACGCCGGAGACGTTGACCGCCACCCGGCTGCCGGGCCCCACAGTGTCCCGCTGGCGCTGGAGGCTCTGCAAACCCCGGACCCGCACCTTCTTCATCGACGGCAGCACGACCAGCTCGTCGTCGACGGCCAGGGCGCCGCCGGCCAGCGTGCCGGTGACGACGGTGCCGGAGCCCTTGGCCGCGAAGACCCGGTCGACCCAGAGGCGGGGACGCCGGCTGTCGACCGAGGCCGGCGTGGTGGCCAACAGCTCGTCGAGGGCGGTGCGGAGCTCGTCGACCCCCCGGCCGGCGAGCACGTCCACCTCGACGATCGGGGCGCCCTCGAGGAAGGTGCCCGCCACCTCGTCCTCGATCTCCATGCGGGTCAGCTCACGGGTGTCGTCGTCGACCAGGCCGACCTTGGTGAGGGCGATCATCCCGTGGCTGACGCCCAGGAGCTGGAGGATGCGCAAGTGCTCCTCGGACTGGGGCTTCCAGCTCTCGGTGGCGGCCACGACGAACAGGCAGGCGTCGACCGCACCCACCCCGGCCAGCATGTTCTTGAGGAAGCGGACGTGGCCGGGGACGTCGATGAACGCCAGCTCCCGTCCCGAGGGGAGGGTGGCCCAGGCGAACCCGAGGTCGATGGTGAGGCCGCGGGCCTTCTCCTCGGCGAAGCGGTCCGGGTCCATTCCCGTGAGGGCCAGGACCAGGGTGGACTTGCCGTGGTCGACGTGGCCGGCGGTGGCGACTACGTGCATGACATGAGCCCGGCGGCAATCGCCGGGTCGTCGAGGGGGTCGACGGTGCGGAGGTCGCAGATCGTCATGCCCTCGTGCACCCGGGCGACGATCGGCGGGTCGAGCCGGCGCAGCGCTGCGGCGTGGTCTCCGTCGAGGGCGACGCCGGCCGACGGCACGTCCTGGCCCGGCACCGAGCCGCCGCCGGCGACGGCCACCGTGTCGATCACCTTGCCGGCGCCGAGCGCCTCGGCCCGGGCCCGCAGGCCGCCGACCGGCGCCGCGGCCATGCGCCAGAACGGGATGGCGTCGCCGTCGCGGCGCAGGTACGCCAGCACCGTCTCCTGGAGGGCGGCCAGCACCAGCCCGCCGGGACGGAGGGCCCGGTTCAGAGGGTGCCGGGCGCACAGTGCCACCAGATCGGCTCGGCCGGCGATGATGCCGGCCTGGGGACCGCCCATGAGCTTGTCGCCCGAGAAGGTGACCAGGCCGGCGCCGGCGGCGAGCGTCTGGCGGGCGGCGGGCTCCCCAGCCAGCCACGCCGGCGGGCCGCCGGCCAGCCACGGGGTCGAGGCGTCGAGGAGGCCGGAGCCGATGTCGGCCACCACCGGCGGCCCGAGGCCGGCCAGCGCGGCCACGCCCACGTCCTCGGTGAAGCCCACCATCCGGTAGTTCGACTGGTGGACCTTGAGGACCAGGGCCACGCCATCGTCTACCACGGCCCGGTAGTCGGCCAGGCGGGTCCGGTTGGTCGTCCCCACCTCCACCAGCTCACACCCCGACTGGACCATGACCTCCGGCACCCGGAACCCGCCGCCGATCTCCACCAGCTCGCCCCGGGAGACAACCACAGACCGGCCCCGGGCCAGGGCGGCCAGGACGAGCAGCAGCGCCGAGGCACCGTTGTTGACCACCAGGGCGGCGTCGGCGCCCACGGCCCGGGCGATCAGGCGGGCCGCGTGGTCGCTGCGCGACGCCCGCTTGCCGTTCACCAGGTCGAACTCCAGGTTCGAGTACCGCCGGGCATCGGCGGCCGGCAGGAACGGCAGCGGCGCCCGGCCCAGGTTGGTGTGCAGGATCACCCCTGTCGCGTTGATCACCGGCCCCAGCAGCGCGGCGGCCACCGCCTCGGCCCGGGCCCGCGCCGACGACGGGTCGCCGGCGGCGATGGCGGCCCGGGCGGCGTCCACCAGCAGCGGGTGGGGCAGCCCCACGTCGATGAGCTCGCGGGCCAGGGCGTCGACCGAAGGGGGGCGATCCGGCATCAGGGTCAGACGATAGGGCCGCGACAGGCCATTGGCCTCGCTCCGCGCGAAGCTAGGCACTCTTGGACTGGAATTTCGAGCCCATCCAGGTGGCCAAGGCCGTGGCCACCTTTCTTGTCGTCACCATTCTCATCCCCCTGGTGACCGCCGGCACCGCGCTGGCGTCGATCGTCTACCTCCCGCTGCCGGCGCCGCCGCTGCCGGAGCCGAAACCGGGCATCGAGTCGCGCATCACCCGCATCTTCGACGCCGCCGGCAAGGAGATCGGCCTGCTGCGCAAGTTCGACACCAGCATCCCGGTGAAGGCCAGCGACATCCCCGAGGTACTCAAGCAGGCCGTCGTGTCGGTGGAGGACAAGCGCTTCTACTCCCACGGAGGCATCGACCCCATCGGCGCCCTCCGGGCGCTGTGGGCCGACCTTCGGGGCCGCGAGGTGCTCCAGGGCGGGTCGACGATCACCCAGCAGTACGTCAAGAACGTCTTCACGTCGGGCGAACGCACCCTGGCCCGCAAGATCCGAGAAGCAGTCCTGGCCAGCCAGCTCGACCGCAAGGTGACCAAGGACGAGATCCTCTACCGGTACCTGTCGAACATCTACCTGGGCGGCGGCGCCTACGGCATCGGGGCCGCGGCCGAGTCGTACTTCAAGAAGCCGGTCAATGACCTGACTGCGTCCGAGTCGGCCATGCTCGCCGGCCTCATCTCCGCCCCGTCGGACTTCGAGCCCCGTTCAAACCCCACCCAGGCCGAGATCAACCGGGTCTTCGTGCTCGACGAGATGCTGGCCCAGGGCCGCATCGACCACTTCCGCCACGCCGAGGCCGTGGCCCAGAAGCTCTTCTTCCCCACATCGGAGACGCCGACGCCGAGCGGGCCGGCCACCATCGTCCACCCGCTCGAGCTCCAGTCGGCCTCGGAGCCCTATTACGTCGACTACGTGCGCCGGTACCTCTCGGCCAAGTACGGCGCCGACATCGTCTACCGGGGCGGGCTCCGGGTGGAGACCGCACTCGACCCGAGGCTCCAGGCCCTGGCCGTCGACTCGGTGCGCAAGTCCCTCTCGGGCACCAACCCGCCGCTGGAGATGTCGCTGGTCACCGTCGAGCCCGGCACCGGGTTCGTGCGGGCGCTGGTCGGCGGGCGGGACTTCTCCAAGTCCCAGGTCAACCTGGCCCTCGGCCGGTGCCTGGAGGACTACGAGCCGCCCAAGGACGGCCCCATCTGCCTCGACGGTGGCGGCAGCGGCCGCCAGCCCGGGTCGTCGATGAAGCCGGTCACCCTGGCCAAGGCCTACGAGGAGGGCATCGGGCCGGGTCGGGTGTACTCCGGGCCCGGCACCTACCGCATCCCGGGCTGCGGCGGCAGCCAGTGCACGATCCACAACGTCGAGAGCGGCTCGTACGGCTCGATCTCGCTCAAGCAGGCCACCGCCTTCTCGGTCAACACCGTCTACGCCCAGCTCGTCGAGGACGTCGGCGTGACCGAGACCGCCGAGATGGCCAACCGCCTGGGCCTCACCATGGTCGACCCCGAAGGCATCCAGCGCCTGGGCGAGAACGCCGGCGACCCCTACGGGCCTACCCTCACGCTCGGGGCGGCCGAGGTGTCGCCCCTGGACATGGCGGCCGCGTACGGCGTCTTCGCGGCCCGGGGCCAGCAGTTCTCCGCCACCCCGATCATCAAGGTGACCGACGCCAACGGCAACATCCTGGAGGACAACACCAAGCGCCAGGGCAAGCGGGTGCTGGCCGAGGCGGTGGCCGACAACGTGACCGACGCCCTGAAGGGCGTCATCACCAGCGGCACCGGAAGGGCGGCCGACATCGGCCGCCCCGACGGCACCGCGGGGAAGACCGGCAGCACCGACGACAACGCCGATGCCTGGTTCGTCGGCTACACGCCGGCCCTCTCCACCGCCATCTGGATGGGCTACAGCGACAGCAACACCAAGTCGCTGAAGAACATCAAGGGTGTGTCGACCGTGTACGGCGGCACCATCCCGGCATCGACATGGAAGGCCTACATGGGCGAGGCGCTCAAGGGCGCCCCGGCGGCCGACTTCCCCAAGCCGGCCGCCCTCGCCGGCGACATCACCGCCGGCGCCCGGCGCCAGCTGGAGGACCTGCGACCCCAGATCGTCGAGCCCATCTACGTCGACCCTCCGATCACCATCCAGCCGCCGACGACGATGCTGACCCTGCCCACCGTCCCCCCCATCCTCGGGTTCCTGACGACCACCACTCGGCCGCGCGGCACGACGACAACGCGCGTCCCCACAACCACGTCGACGACGACAACAACTCCGTTCCCCTAGTGCCCTGACCACAACCCATTGCCGCGTAGCGGGCAAGCGTTCGTGGTCACGGCACTAGTCGGCTGGGCCGGCCGCCGGCGAGTTAGCGGGCGGCGGTCGTCGTTGTCGCGTTGAGGCCCGTCGGCGCCACCGTTGACGGCACCGAGGCGTTCCCGCCGCCGCAGTTCAGCACCCGGTCGCAGGCGGCGGCGATCGGCACGGCGAAGAACGTGTCGGGGGGCGGCACCACGCCCGGCGGCGTGAGCCCCAGCGACGCCATCCCGAGCACCTGCCCCCGCTCGTTGATCAGGGGGGCGCCCTGCCGGCGCTCGTCGACGAAGATGTTGTGCTGGATGCTGGTCGGCGAGACGCCGGAGAGCACGCCGGCCACCGGACCGCCGGTGGCGGCCACGAGGTACACCTTGTCGCCGGCCTTGGGCGCCGGGTCATCATTGGCCCAGGTCAGCGACGCGACGGAGCGCGATGTCACCAGCAGGGCCAGGTCGCGTTCCTCCTGCCAGGCCCAGAGGGAGGCCCTGAGGTCGGTTCCTCCGTTGCGGACGACGATCTCGGGCCCAGGGATGCGGGTGGCGGCACGCACGAGGGAGAACGACGTCAGCAGGTAGGTCTGGCCACCGAAGGAGCCGGCGATGAAACCCGCCCCCTCCACCGGCCGCCCCGACTCGTCAGCGCTGCTCACCGACCACACCGACGGCGCAGTGCGCTTGGCGATGCCGTCGGGGGTGAGGATCTCGGGCTTGGTCGTCGTGGGGCCGGTCGGCTCGGTTACCGGGGGGGCGGTCGGCAGCGTGCGGGTCTGGTCGGCGGGATCGACGGCGGCGATCTGGGCGTTGTCCGACGACGTGTAGAGCAGCGCCCCCGTGAAGCCGACCAGCATCGAGATCACGAGTGCGATCACGATGATCCCCAGCGCGCTCGGCGGCCAGAAATGCCGTCGGAGGAAAGGCTCGCGGTCGGCATCCTCAAGCGAGGGCGTACGGCCGGACTGCTGGAACCAGCGAGAACCATCGAACATCGGGATCGCACGAGAGTACCCGGCGGTACCATGGAACCCATGGTCGGCGTCCTGGTCCTGCTGTTCTTGGTGGTCCCCCTCGCCGAGCTGTACGTCATCATCCAGGTCGGTCAGGCGTTCGGCGCCCTGAACACCATCGCCCTGCTGATCATCATCAGCGCCGCCGGCGCCTGGTTGGTCAAGCGGGAGGGCATGAGCGTCTGGAAGCGGTTCCACCGCCAGGTCGAGTCGGGCGCCGTCCCCGGCAAGGAGATCGCCGACGGGGTGATGATCCTCTTCGCCGGCGCCCTGCTCATGACGCCCGGCTTCCTCAGCGACGTCCTCGCCCTCGCCCTCCTGCTGCCGCCGGTGCGGGCGGTCGTCCGCGGTGTGCTGATGAAGCAGGCGGCCAAACGGGCTGGAATCTTCAGGATAGATGGCAGCAGGGTGCACAGGTTCGATGCCTGACCTGTCGCCAGGCGTGGCCTCGGCCATCAGCCCACTGGTCCGGCGGATCGTCGCCCCCAACGCCGGCCCCATGACCGGCGCCGGCTCCAACACCTACCTCGTCGGTGTGGACGAGATCGTGGTCGTCGACCCCGGGCCCGACATCGCCAGCCACATCGATGCCATCGTCGGCTGCGGCGGCGACCGCATCCGGTGGATCACCGTCACCCACTCCCACGACGACCACGCCGCCGGCGCCACCGCCCTGGCCGCCGCCACCGGTGCCGAGGTGCTGGCCTACGGGACGATCGACGAGGGATTCGAGCTGGAGGCCACCGAGTTCCGGCTGGAGGCCCTGCACACGCCGGGCCACAGCCCCGACCACCTCTGCTACCTGCTCGAGGAAGAGCGCATGCTCTTCTCCGGCGACACGGTGATCGACGGGTCGACGGTCGTCATCGCCCCACCCGCCGGCGACATGTCCGCCTACCTGGCCTCCCTCGAGCGCCTGAGCAGCCGCCGGCTCCGGTTACGCCGCATTGCCCCGGGCCACGGCCACCTGATCGAGGACCCCGCCGCCCGCCTGGCCGGGTACCTGTCGCACCGCCTCGAGCGGGAGGCGCAGATCGTCACCGCCCTGGAGGCCGGCGCCGCCACCGTCGACCAGTTGGTGGACGCGGTCTACGTCGACCTGGCGCCGGCGCTGCGAGATGCCGCCGGCCACACCGTGCACGCCCACCTGCTCAAGCTGGTCGCCGAGGGGCGGGCCGCCGGCGCCGACGGCGCCTGGCACCCCCGCGCCGCCTAGATCCGTCTAGGAGCCGACCGGGCCGAGGGCCGCTTCCACCGTCGCCAGCATCCGGGCGGTGCAGCCGGCCATGTCGACCGGGGCCAGGAGCTCGTCCGCGATGCGGTCGGCGGCGGCGGCGAAGGCGGAGCCGGCGGCGCTGGTGGGGGCGGCGACCGACAGCGGGCGGCCGGCGTCGTTGGCCGCGCTGACCTCGGGCTCCAGCGGCACCTGGGCGATGAGGGGCACGCCGAGGTCGGTGGCCAGGGTCTGGCCCCCACCGGAGCCGAACAGGGCGTAGGACTCGCCGTGGTCGCAGGTGAAGGTGCTCATGTTCTCGATCACGCCGAGCACCTTCAGGTAGGAGCGGCGGGCCATGTCGGCCACCCGCACCGCCACCTTCTGGGCGGCCAGGGCCGGCGTGGTGACGACCAGCACCTCGGCCCGGGGCAGGATGCGGCCGAGGGCCATCTGCACGTCGCCGGTGCCGGGAGGCATGTCGAGCAGCAGGTAGTCGAGGTCGCCCCAGGCCACCTTGACCAGGAACTCCTCCAGCGCCTTGGCCAGCATGAGGCCCCGCCACATGATGGCCTTGTCCTCGTCGTCGACGACCATACCCATGCTGACGACCTTCAGCTTGCCCGAGCCCACCTCGATCTCATGGGGCCGGATCAGGCCCTTGGCGCCGGCGCCCAGCCGCACGGTGATCCCCAGCATCCGGGGGACGCTGAAGCCCCAGATGTCGGCATCGAGCACGCCGACCGAGAAGCCGCGTGCCGCCAGGGCGGACGCCAAGTTCACGGTGACCGAGCTCTTGCCCACCCCGCCCTTGCCGCTGGCGACGGCCAGAACCCGGGCGGTCAGGGGCACTTCGGTGGCCGGCGCCCGGTTGGCAGCCGACTTCCGGGCCCGCTGCATCACCGCGCTGCGCTGCTCCTGGTTCATCTCCCCGAAGTGGACCTTGACCCCGCTGACGCCGGGCAGGCCGCTCACCTTGGACACCACGTCGTCACGGATCTGCACCCGCAGCGGGCATCCGGAGATCGTCAGGGCGACCGTGACCTCGACCCAGCCGTCGTCGTTGACCGCCACGCCGTTGACCATCCCGAGCTCGACGATGTCGGCGCCCAGCTCGGGGTCGACCACCCCGCGGAGGGTGGCGAGGACGTCATCCTGGCTCGGCAGAGTGATCACAGGTGGATTTTACCGGGCTTCGCCGGTAATATCGAATGCGTGGAGCAATCCTCATCAACGGCGACGGGTCGTCTCGACGTGCTCAAGGCACTCGGCGACAACACCCGCTACGCCATCTACCTGGAGCTGGCCCGGGCCCGCGCCCCCCGCTCCACCGCCGAGGTGGCCGAGACGCTGGACCTGCACGCCAACACCGTGCGCCCCCACCTCGAGCGCATGCGGGAGGTCGGGCTGCTCGCCGTCCACACCGACAACCGGGGCTCGGTCGGGCGCCCCCAGAACCGCTACGCCCTCGCCCCCGACGCCCCCTCCCTCGGCCTGGAGCCGCCGGCCTTCCCCGTACTGGCCCGCATGCTCAACGAGGTGGCGGCCGCCGCCGGCGCCGGCACCGATCTGAGCGCCGGCGCCGGCGCCGACCAGGGCCGGGCACTCGCCGAGGCATACACCGGCAGCCGCCCCCGGGCCGGCTGCGTCGGTGCGGTGACCGCCATGCTGGCCGAGCTGGGGTTCGACCCCGCGGTGGTCTCCGATGACAAGGTGGCCACGATCGCCTTCACCCACTGCCCCTACGCCGAGCTGGCCGCCGCCCATCCCGAAGTCGTCTGCCACCTGCACCGGGGCCTGGTCGAGGGGTTCGTGGAATCATTCGGCGGGGCAGGCGTTGATCGATTCCGAACGCTCGCCGACCGCGATCCCTGCCAGGTTGAGCTTTCCATCAGGTAGTCTGGTATCCAGAAGAAGTTCTGTAGGAGGACTGAAACCATGCTCACTCTGTCGGGCGCTGCATCCCTGAAGGTCAAGGAGCTCATCCAGGCCGAGGGCGACGAGGAACTGGCCCTCCGCGTGGCTGTACGGCCCGGCGGCTGCTCGGGCTACAGCTACGAGATGTACTTCGACAAGGACTTCACCCCTGACGACACCGTCGCGGATGACGGTGGCGTGCGGGTCGTGGTCGACGCGGCCAGCGCCCCGCTGCTCAAGGGCGCGTCGCTCGACTACAAGGACGGGCTCCAGGGCGCCGGGTTCGCGATCAACAACCCCAACGCCACCCGCAGCTGCGGCTGCGGTTCGAGCTTCAGCTAAACCGGCCCTGAGCACGCCCCTCGGGCCCTACACCCCGGTCGTCCGGGCCGGCGACTGGTTGGCCGTGTCCGGGCAACTGGGCATGGCCGACGGCTCCCTCGTGCACGGTGGCGTCGCCGCCGAGGTGCGCCAAGCCCTGGCCAACATGGCCGCCCTGCTCGAGGCCGAAGGTGCATCGCTGGCGTCGGTGGTCAAGACCACCGTCTTCCTGACCCATATGTCGGACTACGGGCCCATGAATGACGCCTACATGGAGGGTTTCGGCGACCACCGCCCGGCCCGGGCCGCAGTTGCCGTCGCCGGCCTGCCCCTCAGCGCCAAGGTCGAGATCGAGGCCTGGGCGTACCTGCCCCAGTAGCGGTACGCTGCCGCCTATGGCGGCGGTGAGCGTGTTCGTGGACGACGCGATCCGGGGCGATCTCCCCCTGGTGTGTGCCAAGACCGGTGAGCCGACGGACCTGGTGATCCGCCGGCGCCAGCCGGTGGGCAGCGGCGTGTGGCCCCTGGCGTGGCTGCTGGTGTTCTTCGGGCCGCCGGGCTGGTTGGCCATGCTTGTCGTGGTGTTGCTGGCGCCGGCGCAGGAGTACCTGACCGTGCGGATCCCCGAGACGGAGGCGTCGTACAGCCAGGAGCGGCAGCTCCAACGATGGCGACTGATCGCCTTCGGCGCCGGCGTCTTCGTGCCGCTCCTGGGCCTGTTCGGCGTGGGCATGTTCCCACTCCTGTGGCTGGCGTGGGGTGGCGCCTTCCTGATCGCAGCCGGCGCCCTGCACCTGGCGGTGTGGCGCCAGAGCATCGGGGTGACCATCGACGTCAGCCGCCGGTGGGTCACGCTCACCGGCGTCCACCCCGCCTTCGTCGAGGCGGTCCAGCGCCAGGAGGCCACGCCCAGCCGGCGCTAGAAGCACATCACATCTAGTGAAATGTCGCCCCCGTCGCGCTAGGCAGTAGTCAGCGGACTTCGTGGGGGATCAACATGAGCAAGCGCGTACGAGCGGCGTCCATCGGCGTCGGGATGAGCATCCTGCTCGCAGTGGCCGGCGCCCCCGCCCAGGGCGAGGTACCGGCCGGCAGGGTCACTGAGAACACCAGGTTCCAGAGCGAGAACCGTGACCCGGTGCGGGGCCGCGACATCCCCGGGTTCGCCGTGAACCCGGCGGATCCCCGCCACGTGGTGATGATCACCGAGGAGTTCCTCACCGGCCAGTGCGACTTCGCCACCAGCTTCGACGGTGGGCGCACGTGGGAGGCGGAGGGCCACCTCACCGTGCCGTCCGACTTCGCCCAGCCGCCGTGCGTCACCTACGACTCCGGCGGTTACGCCCACTTCAACAAGAGCGTGGTGTGGGGCACGGGCCAGAACGTCTACACCACGTTCGCGTCCCACCGGGGCCCCAAGCAGCGGCCCGAGACCGGCACCGCCCAAGGCGAGGGCGACTCCGTACTCGTCAACCGCTCGACCGACGGCGGGCGCACGTTCGAGCAGGCCGTCGTCGCCATCCAGGGCGCCCGGGAGTCCCGGCCGTTCATCATCCGCCCTGGGATCGCCGTCCAGCCCCGCCCTCAGGGCGACAAGCTCTACGTGGTCGGCTGGTACGTGGTGAACCCGCTGAACATGGGCGCCCAGGGCGGCGCCGGCGACCGCCGCGCCGTGGTGGCCAGCTCCGAGGACGGTGGCCGTACCTGGTCGGCCCCGGTCGAGGCCCAGGCGCCGGAGGAGAAGGTGCGGGAGATCACCCCGCCCGTGGTCGGGCCCGACGGCTCCGTCTACATCGCCTGGCGCAACCGGGACGACCCCGCCAACGCACCCCACCCCATCGTCGTCGCCAGGTCCAGCGACGGCGGGGTCACCTGGGCCCGCACGCCGATCAACGACGCCACGCCGGCGCCCGCCGGCATCCCGGCGCCCACGGGCAACGCCGGCTTCCCCAAGATGGCGGTCGACCCCAACGCCGGACCATTCGGCACCTTGTACGTGACGTACCTCGGGTTCGACTTCGGCGACCTCGACGTCCTCGTCCAGCGCTCCCTGGACACCGGCGTCACCTGGTCGCGGCCGGTGCGCGTCAACGACGACCCCATGCGCAACGGGCTTCGCCAGCTGGCCCCGGACATCTCCGTGGCGCCCAACGGCCGGGTCGACGTGGTGTGGTTCGACACCAGGACGAACCTCCCCAGCCCGATCATCCCCCGGCCCGCGGGCCAGGGCGACATCTACTACGCGTCCTCCTCCGACGGCGGGGCGACGTTCTCGGGCAACCGGCGCATCTCTGACCGCTCGATCGGCCTCGACGACGGCACGCTGGGGCGCAACGGCACCTACACCTGGTGGGGCCCGGATTCGGTGCCCCTCGGCAACGACTCCGTCCTGTTCGCGTGGGGCGACCCCCGCTTCGGCAACGTCGACAGCGGCACCAACGACGTCGTGCTGGCGACGCTGCGCCTGGGCGAGCCGGGCCCGCCGCTCATCACCGACCTGCCCAAGGCCAGCCCCGCCAACCTGTCGGTGGCCGTGGCGCAGACGGCCTATCCCGGGGGATCCGAGCGCATCGGGGCTGCCTTCACCTCGAAGCTGGTCGTCGTCCACAAGGACGACGTGGCCGGCGCGTGGGCCGGCGCCGTTCTGGCACGGGTCAACCACGCCCCCCTGTTCGTGGTCGACGGGAAGTCGCTGACGAAGGAGCAGAAGGCAGAGATCGGGCGGCTCGGTTCCACCGGCCTCTACGTGATCGGCGACGAGTCGCGGGTGCCGCAGGCGTTGGTGGACGAGATCACCCGGGCCGGGGTGATCACCCAGCTCGCACCGCTGCCCTCCACCACCGTGCCGGCGTCGCCGCCGACCACGGCCGCCGGCGCGCCGGTGACGACCACCACCGTCCCCACCGCCACGGCCGACAAGGCCAAGGTCATCCGCCTCACCGGCGCCACGCCGGCGGAGATCGGCCGGGCGGTGGCCGGGGCCATGGACGTGCGCTCCCCCGACGAGAAGACCCGGGCCGTGCCGGCGTTCAACGCCGCGGTGGCCGTGAACCCGGACAGCAAGGAGTCGGCCGCCGGCCTGGCCTTCGCCGCCGGCCTGCGCCTGCCCGTCCTGTTCGTCGACCGTGACGGGGTGCCGGCGCCCACCGCGGAGGCGTTCACCAGCATGAGCATCCAGAACACCTGGGTGATCGGCGGCCCGGATGCCGTCGCCGAC
Organism: uncultured Acidimicrobiales bacterium; assembly: GCA_964479465.1. Classification (GTDB taxonomy): domain Bacteria; phylum Actinomycetota; class Acidimicrobiia; order Acidimicrobiales; family AC-14; genus CADCTB01. The sequence continues at coordinate 17,502 of CAYZMG010000036.1, read as the reverse complement.
AGCGCCCTTACCCGCCTGCCGGGCGCCAAGCGCCTGGGCGGGGCGGACACGGCGGCCACCACCGCAGCGGTGGTCAAGGAGATCCAAGCCCGGGGACTGCCGGTGAACGTGGCCTATGTCGCCGACGAGTCCCGCGGTGTCGACGCAGCCGTCGCCGCTGCTGCGGTCGCTCGTAGCGGCGGGTTCCTTCTCCTCACCCCCGGCGGGAGCAGCGAGGCGGCCGAGGAGCAGATCAACGCCCTGGGCCTGGCCGACCAGGTCGACCAGTTGGTGATCGTCGAGAGCACATCGCCCAGCACCGTCCCATGGGCATTGATCGCCGTCTTCGCCGCCTTCGCCGTCGCCGGCATCGTGCTGCTCGACCGGGCGGCCAGAAAGAAGCGGGCGGGCGCCGCGGAGCCGGCCCCGAGGGAGCCGGCGCCGCGCAAGGGGGCGCCGACCGGCCACTGACCCGTCGGCCTCTCCGAACCGGCTGCATCTACCCGCGATATGCGCGGGTAAATGCAGCCAGAACCGGGTGGGGCTAGGCGGAGCGTCGAACGGTCAGTACAGTGCCGGCGGGGGTGGATCATGAGCACTGGCACTGTTGATTTCGCCGGCCTCGACGGGGGCCGGGTGACCGTTTCGGAGGAAGACCTCCGGGCGCTGGCCGCCCGGATGGGAAGCCCACTGCTGCGGCCGGACGACCCGGGCTGGGACGACGCCGTCCTCATCTGGAACGCCATGGCGGCCAAAGTGCCGGCCGCCATCCTCCAGCCCAGCTCGGCGGCCGGCGTGGTCGAGGCAGTGCGGTTCGCCGCCGAGCGAGAGCTGTTGCTGAGCATCAAGGGCGGCGGCCACAACATCGCCGGCACGTCGATGGCCGCCGACGGCCTGACCCTCGACATGTCCCCCATGCGAAACGTCAACGTCGACGTCGCCGGCCGGCGGGCCCACGCCGGCGCCGGCTGCCTCATCGCCGACGTCGACGCCGCCACCCAGGAGCACGGCCTGGCCGCGGTCCTCGGCTTCGTCTCGCTGACCGGCGTCGCCGGCCTGACCCTCGGCGGCGGGTTCGGCTACCTGACCCGCCGCTTCGGCTGGACGGTCGACAACCTCGACGAGGTCGAGATCGTCACCGCCGACGGGCAGATCCGTACTGCGAACGCCACCGAGAACGCCGAGCTGTTCTGGGCCCTGCGAGGCGGAGGCGGCAACTTCGGCGTGGTCACCCGGTTCACCTTCCGGCTGTACGAGGTCGGCCCCCAGGTTACGGGCGGGCTCATCCTGTGGGACGGGGCCCGGGCCGAGGAGGTGCAAGCCGCCTACCGGCAGCTGACCGAGTCGGCGCCCCGCGAGCTCACCGCCGTCCTCACCATCCGGCTGGCGCCGCCGGCGCCGTTCGTGCCCGAGGAATGGCACGGCAAGCCGATCGTCGGCATGGTCGTCTGCTACTCGGGCGCCGACGCCGCCACCGCCCTGGCGCCGATCCACGCCCTGGGGGAGCCGATCGTCGACCTCATCACCGAGAAGCCCTACGTGGCGCAGCAGTCCATGCTCGACGCCACCCAGCCCAAGGGCGCCCACTACTACTGGAAGACCGAGTTCGTCCCCGAGCTGTCCGACGAGTACCAGGACACCTTCCGCGCCGCGGCGCTGAGGGTGACGTCGCCCATGTCGCAGTCGATGGTCTTCCACCTGGCCGGCGCCCTCAATGAACGGGCCGACGACGACGGCGCGATGGGCAACCGCCGGGCCGCCTACGTGACCGGTTTCGCCGGCGCCTGGCCTGCGGCCGACCCGCGTGGCCCCGAACACGTGGCCTGGGTGCGCGAGTCGTGGGAGACGATCCGGGGTTTCTCCACCGGCAACTACGTCAACTTCCAGGTGGCCGACGACGACACCGACCGCACCGCCGCCGCGTACGGCGCCAACTTCGAGCGGCTCCGGCGGGTCAAGGCCGACGTCGACCCTGGCAACCTGTTCCGGGTGAACCGGAATATTGTTCAACCAATTGGTTGACAACGCCCCTCGTCGGGCGTAGGTTGTATTCAACCGTAAGGTTGAGGAGGAGGGTCATGCCGGATTCGTTGTCACGGGTGTTCTCGGCCCTTGCCGATCCCACCCGGCGGGACATCGTGGCCCGGCTGGCCGTGGGCGACGCCACCGTCAACGAGCTGGCTGAGCCCTACGACGTGAGCGTCCAGGCCGTCTCCAAGCACCTCAAGGTGCTGGAAAACGCCGGCCTGGTGACCCGCACGCGGGAGGCGCAACGCCGGCCCGTGCACCTGGAGGCGGAGGTGTTCGACCTCATGACCAAGTGGATCGAGCGCTACCGGCGCCAGGCCGAGGAGCGGTACCGCCGGCTCGACGACGTCCTCCGTGACATGCCCGACGAGCCCAAGACAGGAGCACAGCCATGACCGTCACCACGCATGAGACCGAGATCATCGTCGACCCCGACGTGCCGATCGTCAGCATCATCCGTGTGTTCGACGCCCCGCCGGAGAAGGTGTTCCGGGCCCATGCCGACCCCGAGCTGTTCGCCCGGTGGTGCGGCCCGCACGGCACCCGGCTGAACGTCGAGCACATGGAGTGCCGCACCGGCGGTTCCTACCGCTACCTCATGAGCGACGACAACGGCGAGTACGGCTTCCGGGGCTGCTTCCACGACGTCCGTCCCGGCGAGCTGATCGTGCAGACCTTCACCTTCGAGGGTGAGCCCGACGGCGTCGCCCTCGAGAAGATCACCTTCGAGGACCTGGGCGACGGCCGCACCCGCTTGACATCGCACTCGCTCACCGACTCCTTCGAGGGCCGCGACGCCTTCATCGCCAGCGGTATGGAGCAGGGTGTCGTCGAGGGCTACCAGCGCCTCGACGCGGTGCTGGCCGGCGGCTGAGGCCGGCGCCGGGATTTCGTCTGAGATTGGGAGCCGATTGGGGGCACGTTGCGTTGGGGGTGCTCGAATTGGAAAGGTGCCTAGAACCCGCACCATTCCCCGGCCCGGCGACGCCGGGAGCGGCCCTCGGTAGACGACCGTGCCGACCATTGGGCCGAGCCTGGCGATCCTCGCCATCGTCGTGACGCTCATCCACGTGGTCATCGCGGTCTACGTCGTGCGCAAGAAGACGGAGGCGGAGGCGGCCGAGCACGACGCCGGCACCCGGGCGCTGGCGTCGTCCCGCCTCACGTCGGAGTTCCTGGCCAACGTGAGCCATGAGGTCCGCACACCGATGAACGGCGTCATCGGCCTCACCGAGGCGCTCATCGACACCGACCTCGACGAGACCCAGCTCACCTACGTCCGCATGATCCGCTCCTCCGGCGACTCTCTCCTGGCGGTGATCAACGACATCCTCGACATCACGAAGATCGAAGCGGGCCGGCTGATCGTCGAGCGGACGGAGCTCAATATCGTCGATCTCACCGAAGAGGTCTGCGTCCTGTTCGCCGGCCCGGCCAAGGCCAAAGGCCTCGAACTCGAGCTGGCGGTCGAGCCCGCCCTCGACCGCCCCGTCTACGGCGACCCGCTCCGCATCCGCCAGGTACTCACCAACCTGGTCGACAACGCGGTCAAGTTCACCGTCCGGGGACGCGTCCAGGTGGCCGCCGGAGAGGACGGGAACCACGTGCGGTTCGAGGTCCGCGACACAGGACCTGGACGCGACCCTTCCCTGA
>CAYZMG010000036.1:0-13832 GCA_964479465.1 uncultured Acidimicrobiales bacterium | reverse complement strand
CCATCTTCCAGGCCTTCTCGCAGGCCGATCCCAGCACGACGCGGACCTACGGCGGGGCCGGGCTCGGCCTCGCCATATCGAAGAGCCTGGCTGAGGCCATGGGCGGCACGACCGGGCTGGTCAGCGAGGTCGGCAAAGGGAGCACGTTCTGGTTCACCGTGGCTCTGGACCCGGAGACGCCGGCAACAGCGCCTTCGAAGCTCGATGGGCGCCGGGCCATCGTCGTGCTGGGCAACGAGCCGAACGCCACGAAACTCGACGATCAGCTGCGGTCGTGGGGGCTGGACGTGGTCACGGTCGACCCGCCGGCGCTCATGGCGGCCGGCGGCTGTCACGCCGAGGTGATTGTCATCGAGGAGGGCGAGGGCTGCCCACAGCCGGGAGAGCTGGTCGACAGCATCCGCCGGAACTGGCCCGACGTCCCGATCCTGGCGCTGGGCCGGCGGCACATCACCCCCGCTCCCGACGACGAGCGCTTCGCCCAGTTGTCGCTTCCCGTGCGCCGCTCGGCCATCTACAACGCCCTGGTCGACCTGGTGGAACTCGACCAAGACGCCGCTGCGGAGCCGGCGCCGGCGGCGTGCATCCCGTCGACCCGGGTGCTGGTGGCCGAAGACAACCACATCAACCAGGTCGTGGCCGTGGCCATGCTGAAGAGGCTGGGATACACCGTCGCCATCGCCCAGAACGGGCGGGAGGCGGTGGAGATGTGCACCCATGACCACTTCGCCGCCGTCCTGATGGACTGCCAGATGCCGCAGCTGGACGGGTACGACGCGACGCGCGAGATCCGCAAGCGCGAGCGCGGTGGGCGCCACATGCCCATCATCGCCGTGACCGCCCATGCGATGACCAGGGACCGCGATCACTGCCTCGAGGCCGGGATGGACGACTACGTCTCGAAGCCGTTGCGGGCCGGCGAGCTCGAGGCTGCCCTCTGCCGATGGCTGCCGGCGAAGTCGCAGCGCAGCGCCGGCCCGCCGGCCTGACCCCCTCAGGACTTGACGGCGGAGACCTCGAACTCGAGGACGACCTTCTCGCCCACGAGCACGCCGCCGGTCTCCAGGGCGGCGTTCCAGCCCAGGCCGAAGTCCTTGCGGTTGATGGTGGTGGTGCCCTCCAGCCCGATCCGCAGATTGCCGTAGGGGTCGACGGCACTGCCCTCCAGCTCGAAGTCGACACTGACGGGCCGGGTGATGCCCTTGATCGTCAGGTCACCGGTGACCCGGTACTGCCGGCCGTCGAGCGGCTCCACCGACGTGGACTGGAAGGTGATCTCGGGGTAGGTGTCCATGTCGAAGAAGTCGTTGCTGCGCAGGTGGGCGTCCCGGTCGGCGTTGCGGGTGTCGATGCTGGCCGCCTGGACCGTCAGGCTCAGATTGGAGTTGGCCGGGTTCTCGGCGTCGAAGGCGCCGGAACCGCTGAACTCGTTGAACGAACCGCGAACCTTGGTGACCATGGCGTGGCGGGCGACGAAGCCGATGCGGCTGTGGGTGGCGTCGAGGGTGTAGGTGCCGGTAAGGGTGGTGGGGACGGTGGTCGTGCTCATGAGGTTCCTCCTGAGAAGTAGTTGACACATCATATAACTTCGATGACACGTCAACTATTCCCGCGGTAGAATGAAATCCGTGAAAGACGCGCGCTGGCTCGACGAGCGGGAGGAGCGGGCGTGGCGCGCCCTGCAGTTCATGGGGATGCGGCTCGACGCCCGCCTCGCCTCGGAGCTGGCCGCGGTCTCCGATCTCTCCCACTCGGACTACACGGTGCTGGTCGCTCTCACCGATCGGCCCGACGGCAGCCTGCGCCTCTTCGAGCTGTCGACCACGCTCGGGTGGGAGAAGAGCCGGGTCTCCCACCAGATCGCCCGCATGGTCGACCGTGGCCTGGTGGCCAAGGGCAAATGCGACGACGACCGCCGTGGGGCGTTCGTCGTCGCCACCGACCGGGGCCTCGCCGCCATCGAGGAGGCCGCACCCCACCACGTCGAGACCGTCCGCCGCCTGGTCGTCGATCCCCTCACCCCCGCCGAGCTCGACGCCCTCGGCGTCGCCGCCCAGAAGATCCTCGACGCGATCGAGGGCGACGATGCGAGCCGCTGAAAGAGCGCCGGGCCGCCGGAATCAGGCCGAGGAGAACACGATCGAGCCGTTGCGGCGGCCGGCGTCGGCGAGGCGCTGGAACGTCAACAGCGCCAGCACCAACCAGCCGGCGCCGACCAGCACCTCCAGTCCGATGTCACGGAAGACTGCCGCCGCCGGCGCAGAGTCGAGCAGCCCCCGGATGGCATCGAGTCCGTGGGTCACGGGAAGGTAGCCGGCGAGCCAGGACACCGGCTCGGGGAAGACCGTGCGGGGCACGCTCACGCCGCAGAAGGCCAGGATCACCATGCGGGCCACCTGGGGGACGGTGCGTCGGGCGCTGGTGGCGTTCAGGACCAGCCCGCCCAGGAAGGTGGCGGCGAAGTAGGTGGTGACCGCAGTCAGGGCAACGATGCCGGCGACGGCAGGGAAGCGGGCCCAGGGGATCGACACGTCGAACAAGGGCGGCAGCAGGACGAGGGCGCCGAGGGAGAACGCCAGTCCGTTGGCGATGAAGAACGTGCTCCGGCCCATGAGCACCAGCAGAGGGCTGGTTGGCGAGGCGACCAGCAGCGGCAGGGTGCCGGCGCCCCGCTCCCACGTCGTCGACGTGGCCGCGGTGAGGCAGCCAACGGCTGCCGCAGCAACTGCGTTGCCGATGAACAGGTACTCGACCTGCTCGTCGGAGCCCAGGAGCCGCCCGATGGAGGCGAAGAACGCCACCTGGGTCATCATCCGCAGGAACAGCCCGAAGCCCCACGTCCAGATCGTCCAGGTGTACCCGAAGTCCTGGAAGCCGCAGAGGGCTGCGTACCGGAGGATCCGGAATTGTTGGCGGAGCCGGTTCACTCGAAGCCCAGCCGGCCCGACACGCGCACCCGGGTGAGGACCAGGTCGAGCACGGCCCGCCCGATGAGCATCCCCAGCGCCCCCAGCCCGAGGATGATGCCGAGCCGGGGCACGAGGTCGACGACGGGCGCCGGCGCCAGGGATTCCCGCAGCAGGTCGGCGCTCCAGGAAAGGAAAAGAAGGCGGGCGGCCGGGCGCAGCCACGCCGGCAGGTAGGTGAGCGGGACGATCACGCCGGCCAGCAGGTACACGGGGAAGTGCATGCTGTTCTGGAACGTCTTGGCCGTACGGGCGAGCACGAACACCCCGGCCATGATGATCGACGTGCCGGTGGCGGCCAGCCCGGTGACGACGAGCGTCGCCACCAGGGCGGCCGGGTGATGAACGACGATGTCGGCCCCGAAACCGAAGGTGGCGACGAGCCACGTCTCGACGATCGCCACGCCACCGAGCAGGGTCACCGCCAGCACCCGCCCGGATACGACCGTCGGGAAACCGACCGGCGTGGCGACGACGCCCTCCAGGATGCCGGCGTTGCGATCGGAGTCGACGATGTCGCCGGCAATCTCCAGAGCCATACCCCAGAGGGTGATGAGCACGGGAGCGACGACCGCGAACGCGGTGAGGTCGCGCCGGCCGGCGGCCCGCACGATGCCGAGGAAGATGATGGCGAAGAAGGGGTTGGCCAGGATGTCGTTGAGGTAGCCGCGGTCGGACAGGACGATCTGGAACTGCAGTCGCAGGGCACCTCGCAGGCCGCGCATCAGATGCCCATGCCACGATCGCCGACCATCCCGAGGTAGACCTCCTCCAGGCTCGGTCGGGTCACCTTCACCGACGTCACGCCGGCGGCGACCAGCCGGCGCATGACCTCGCCCACCGCGGTTTCGGTGGCCAGCTCGATCCGGGCCGACTCCAAGGTCACCGTCACCCGCTCGACACACGCCAGCGCCCCGAGATCCTCGAGGACGGAAGCCGCGGCGCCCACGCATTCGATGCGCTCGTGGCGGGACAGCAGTCGAGACAGCGCCGCCGGCGACTCAGTCGCCAGGACCTGTCCGCGGTCGATCAGCGTGACTCGGTCGCACACCGCTTCGGCCTCGGCCATGTCGTGCGTCGTCAGGAAGACGGTGCGGCCCTCCGCGGCCAGCTCCCGCACGATTTCCCGGAACTCCCGCGCCGCCACCGGATCCATGCCGGTCGACGGCTCGTCGAGGAACAACACCTGCGGGTCGTTGATGAGGCCCCGGGCCAGGTGGAGGCGCTGGCGCATCCCCCGGGAGAACGACTGCACCCGGTCGTCGGCTCGGCCGTCGAGCCCGACCCGGGCGAGCAGGGCTTCCGACCGCTCCCGCCCCGCCGCCGGCGCCATCCGGTACAGCGCGGCCCAGTAGGCCAGGTTCTGGCGGGCCGTCAGGCGCCCGTAGAGACCGCGGTCCCCGCCGATGACGATGCCGATGAGCGGGCGGACGGCCGCCGTCTCGGCCACGACGTCGTGGCCCATGACCCGCGCCGCGCCGGAGGTGGGCAGCAGCACCGTCGAGAGGACCTTGACGAACGTGGTCTTGCCGGCGCCGTTGGGGCCGAGAAGCCCGTGGACCTCGCCGGCCGCCACCCGAAGCGACACGTCCGCAAGGGCGACGACGTCCGGCCGCTTCTTGACCTCGAAGACCCGCCCGAGCCCTTCCGCCTCCACCGCCCACTCCGCCACGGTCAGACACTACGGCGACCGTTGGCCGGCGACGACCGATTTACTGACGCCTTCGAGACGCCGAGGCCGCGGCCGAGGGTGGCCCGCCGGGCAAATGACCGGCGCCGGCCCCCGGGCCTGGCATCATCTACGACCCGTCTCATGACCCGCACCGTCACCCTCCGCCCCTGGCAGAAAGCTGCCCTGGAGCGCCTCGCCGCCAACACCAGCCCCGACTTCCTGGCCGTGGCCACACCCGGGGCGGGCAAGACCACCTTCGCCCTCACCGCCGCCCGCCAGGCCATGGCCGCCGATCCGAGGCTGCGGCTGATGGTCGTCGTGCCCACCGCCCACCTCAAGCTCCAGTGGGCCCACGCAGCGTCGGCATTCGACCTGCACCTGGACTGGCGGTGGGCGCCGGCCGAGGGCGCCCTGCCCGGCGACATGCACGGGGTGGTGACCACCTACCAGCAGGTCGCCACCGCCGGCCGGGTGCTGCGCGGCCTGGCGCATGACGCCCTCGTGATCTTCGACGAGCTCCACCACGCCGCCGAGGAGCGGGCCTGGGGCGACGCACTCCGGGAGGCCTTCGAAGTCGCGCCCCACCGCCTGGCCCTCTCCGGGACGCCCTTCCGGTCCGACACCCACGCCATCCCCTTCGTCCGCTACCACCTCGACGAGGCGGTACCCGACTACGAGTACAACTACGGCGACGCCCTGGCCGACGGCGGCGTCGTCCGCCCCGTGTACTTCCCCCGGGTCGACGGGATGATGGAGTGGAGCGCCCCCGACGGCTCACTCCACGCCCACAGCTTCGACGACCCCCTTGACGGGGCCCGGGCCGGGCAGCGCCTGCGCACCGCCTACTCGGTCGACGGGGAGTGGCTGCCCCACGTGCTGCGCCAGGCCCACGACCGGCTGTTGGAGATCCGCCGGCGCCAGCCCAACGCCGGCGGCCTGGTCATCGCCACCGACCAGGAGCACGCCAAGGGCATCGCCCGCCTCCTGGCCGACCGGCTCAAGGTCAGGGCGGTCGTGGCCACCTCGGACGACCCCGACGCCTCGGCGCTCATCACCCGCTTCGGCGCCGGCACCGACCCGTGGATCGTCGCCGTGCGGATGGTGGCCGAGGGGGTCGACATCCCCCGCCTGCGGGTCGGCGTGTTCGCCACCACGACCACCACCGAGCTGTTCTTCCGCCAGGCCGTCGGGCGCCTCGTGCGGTGGACCCGGGGCTCGGGGCGCCAGCACTCGTTCCTCTACATCCCCGACGAACCCCGCCTGCGGGCCCGGGCCTTCGCCATCGCCGAGCAGCGCCGGCATTCCCTCCGCCACGACGATCGCGAGCTGCTCCCCCGAGACCCGCGTGAAGAGGCCGCCGACGGCGAGCAGTTCTCCCTGTTCGCACCCATCTCGGCCGTGCCCCTGGACGGCGCCGGCGGCCCGGACTGGGCCTACGACGGCGACGGCGCCCCCGAGCCGCCCGACGACGCCAGCCTCACCATCCCGCTCCCGCCGCTCCCGCTCGCCGGAAATCCCTCTGGGCCGGCCTCCCGGGCCGGGCTCCCCGCCGACGGCCGCACCCGGCGCGAGCACAAGGCCCATCTCCGCAAGGCCAACGCCGACAAGGGCCGCCTGATCGCCCACCACACCGGCCTGACCCACGCCGGCGTCAACGCCGAGTTGAACCGGGTCAGCGGCGTGAAGAAGATCAGCGAGGCCACCGTCGAGCAGCTCCAGCGCCGGCTCGACAAGGCTGAAGCGTGGCTGACCCAGGCCTCGGCCCGCCGGGTGCCCGGCTGACCGATTTGGGCCGGATTTGGGACTATCGGCCCTAGTCGCCCGCCGACGACCGGCCCTGTCGGCGCCAAGGTCGCTCCTTCAGGATTGCGACCATGACGACGACGTTCGAACCCGCGCCCTCGCCGAGCCGCTCACCCGAGCCCAACGGCCACCGACCCCGCCGGACCTCACGGCCGGCCCAGTCGCCTCGCGGCGACAACCTGATGATGCTCGCGGTGATCCTCTCGGCGATGGCCCTGATCGCCGGCGTGTTCGGCGTAGGCCTGGGCTGGCGGGCCATCGACGAGGCCGGTTCTGGCACGGGCGGCGCCGGCGGCGGTGCGCCCTCCACGGCGACCATCCACCTCACCGAGTTCGCCCTCGACCCGTCGTCGGTCACCATCGCCTCGGGCGGCACGCTCGCCGTGCACAACGACGGCGCTGTGCCGCACGACCTCGCCATCGAAGGGACCGACTTCCGGACGCCGCTGGTCGGCGCCGGCGAGACCTTCAACCTGAGCCTCGCCGGCCTGGCGCCCGGCACGTACAACCTCCTCTGCCAGATCGCCGGCCACGCCCCTGCCGGCATGACGGGCACCCTGGTCGTCACCGAGGGCGGAGGCTCCGCCGCGGCATCCGATGACGGCCACGGGCACGCCGCCGGCGCCGGCGCCATGACCAGCGACGAGATGGACGCGGTCATGGAGTCCTCGATCAAGGCCTTCCCGGCCAAGACCCAGGGCCTCGGTGGCCAGGACCTCGCCCCCCGGGTGCTGGCCGACGGCACCAAGGTCTTCGAGCTGACCACCTCGATCGTCAAGTGGGAGGTCGAGCCGGGCAAGTTCGTCGACGCCTGGACCTACAACGGCACGGTCCCCGGACCGACGATCAACGTGGACTCGGGCGACAAGGTTCAGGTCGTGCTGACGAACCAGCTCCCCGAGTCGACCTCCATCCACTTCCACGGGCTCATCACCCCGAACGCCGCCGACGGCACGACCTACATCACCCAGCCGCCGGTGAAGTCGGGTGAGACCTTCACCTACTCCTTCACCGCCCAGTCCACTCCCGCCGTGGGCATGTACCACTCCCACCACAACGCCGTGCACCAGGTGCCTGACGGCCTGGCCGGCACCATCCTGGTCGGCCGGCTCCCCGTGCCCGCCGGCGTCACCGTGAGCCAGCGGCACAACATGATGGTCAACGACGCCGGCGTCATCGGCTACGCCATCAACGGCAAGTCCTTCCCCGCGACCGCCCCGGTCGTGGCCAAGCAGGGCGAGTGGATCGAGGTCAACTACCTCAACGAGGGCGTCATGGCCCACCCGATGCACATGCACGGCATGGCCCAGCTGGTCATCGCCAAGGACGGCTTCCCGCTGCCCCAGCCCTACGAGGCGGACACGATCAACGTGGCCCCGGGTGAGCGCTACACGGTCCTGATTCACGCCACCGAGGTCGGCACCTGGGTCTGGCACTGCCACATCCTCACCCACGCCGAGAGCATGGAGAAGGGCATGTTCGGAATGGTCACCGCCCTGGTGGTCACCTAACCCGCCCGTCGGGGCCCCAAGTCACGACCGCCCCGGCTCCCGCCAGCCGGGGCGGTCGTGCATTTCATGGACCGAACCAGCGCCTGACCCGGCTGCGGCCGAACTCCACCTTGTCGGCGACGTACGCCGGCGACGGCCCGTCGAGGCCACCCGTGGGCGCTTGGCCACTGAGGAACGTGACGTCGACCTTGGCGTGGCCGAACTCCAGCCAGCAGATGCCCCGCCCTCCGTAGGCCACCCCGGGAAACCTGGTTTTCGAGGGTTCCTGGATCGACCGGGATCCACCCGTCGACGGTCATGCCGGAGTCCACCACCACGGCCGGCGCCCGGTGGACGGGGGCGAACATCGGCATCCTCACCGTACGCGAGGCTACGCCGGCGGCGAATCGTCCCGCTGAGGCACGATCACGACCGGGCACAGCGAGTGCTGGGCCACCTGTTGGCTGACCGACCCGAGCAGCAGCCCCCGGAACCCACCCATGCCCCGGGCCCCGACGACGAGGAGGTCGGCGTCCTGCGCCGAGTCCAGCAGGCCCCTAGCGGGAAGGTCGCAGACGGGCGCCAGCTCGACATCGACCTCGTCGCCGAGGCCGGCGACCGACTCCTGAAGGAGCCGGCGAGCGTCGTCGTCGCCGTAGGCGGGGTCGAACGCCTCTCCGGACTGGGCGAGATAGGACCACACGTGCACCACCCGCAGCCGTGCGCCCCGCAGCTTGGCCTCCTCCGCCGCCCAGGTGAGGGCGAGCTGCGCTTCCTGCGACCCATCGACGCCGACAACCACGACTCCGGTCACGAGTGGTCTCCTCCTCCATCGACAACCGACTCGGACGCTTTCCGGTCTGCCCGCAACGACGCCACGATGGCAACCGTCAGGGCGAGGGCGATCACGCCCAGCGATAGCCACTGGGGCGGGTGGTACCACTCGACGACCATCATCTTCACGCCGACGAAGCCCAGGATGAAGCCCAGGCCGATGTTCAGGTACCGGAACTTCCCCGCCATGCCGGCCAGCAGGAAGTACAGGGCCCGCAGGCCCATGATGGCGAAGGCGTTCGACGCGAAGACGATGAACGGCTCCCGGCTCACGGCCAGGATGGCCGGCACCGAGTCGATAGCGAAGACGACGTCGGTGGTCTCCACCAGCACGAGCACGATGAACAGCGGGGTGGCCAGGAGCTTGCCGGACCGGCGGGTGAACATCTTCTGCCCGTCGTACTCACTGGTGGAGGGCAGGACGCGCCGCATCAGCCTGAGGACGGGGTTCTTGTCGGGGTGGACTTCAGTCTCGCTGTGACGGGCGATCCGCACCGCGGTCACGATCAGGAAGGCGCCGAAGACGTACAGGATCCAGTCGAAGCGCTCGATCAGCGCCACCCCGGCGAAAATGAAGATCGCCCGCAGGACCAAGGCGCCGAAGATGCCCCAGAAGAGGACGCGGAACTGGTACTCCTTGGGCACGGCGAAGTACGAGAACAGCACCGCCCACACGAAGACGTTGTCGATCGAGAGGCTCTTCTCGATGAGATAGCCGGTGATGTACTCGCCGGCAGCGTCGCCCCCGAACCACACGGCCATAACGCCCGTGAACGCCACACCGATGGCGATCCACACAGAGCTCTCGATGGCCGCCTCGCGGAAGGAGACCGCGTGGGGCTTGCGGTGGACGATGAGGAGGTCACCGATCAGCAGGACGGAGATGCCGAAGACGAGTGCCGCCCACCCCCATAGTGGGACGTCGATCTCGGCGAATCTGCCATCGCCCGAGACGGCGGCGAGTGAGTTGATGACCACGGTGACTCCCCTTCTTGCTTGGATGTCACCGAAGGTCTTGCCCGCTCAGTTTCGAGCTGGCAGCACCGGGCCGAAGCCGGATTGTCGACGCTGCCTCGCGGGGCTACTCCCCTCCGGAGTTCCGGGAAACCGTAGCAGGCTTGGCGCCCCTATCCGGCCGCGAGCTCCAGCCCGTCGAGGATCAGGTCGAGGCCGAACTCGAACTCGTTCCCGTAGTCATAGCCCGGCTGCAGGACGTGCTCGACCGCCAGCTCGGTGAGGTGCGGGTACTCGTCGGGTTGGAGGCCCGACAGGATCATCTCTGCCACCTCGGCGGTCTGCTCGGCGGTGTCGAAGGGCAGGGTGGCCTCCTGGAGGGCGAACCCGTAGATGTAGCTGTCGAGCAGGGCGAAGGCGTGGGCAGCCAACTCGACAGAGAAGCCGGCCCCCCGGAGGCACCCGATCACCGCATCGTGGTGGCGGAGGGTCGCCGGACCGGGCGAGGTCCGGGACTCCATGAGACCGATCGCCCACCGGTGACGGGCGAGAACCTGGCGGGCCGACACCGCCCGCCGGCGCATCGCCGTCCTCCAGTCGACATCGCCCGAGGGCAACCCGACCTCGCCGAAAACGATGTCGACCATGCCGTCGAGGAGCTGGTCCTTGTTGGCCACGTGGTTGTAGAGGGACATGGCCTCGACGCCGAGGGCCTCTCCGAGCCTTCGCATGGTGAGCGACTCGATGCCGCGCTCGTCAGCGAAGGAGACGGCGCCGGCCAGCACCCGCTCTCGGCTCAGTCGAGTTCGGACCTCGGTCATATCCCTCCTTGACTTACTTACGACGTAAGTATACGTTACTTACATCGTAAGCATCTGACCATCGGAGCCACCATGAACCCCGCAACGATCGACCAGTCGACGCCGCCCGAAGCCACCCCCGCCACGATGCGGGCGATCGTCCAGGACGCCTACGGCGTCGCTCCCGAAGAGGTGCTCCGCGTGGCCGAGATCGCCCGGCCGGCGATTGGAGACGACGAGGTCTTGGTCCGTGTGGTGGCCGCCAGCGTCGACCGGGGCACGTGGCACGTCATGGCCGGCCTCCCCTACCTCATGCGCGCCGCCGGCTTCGGTATCCGGGCCCCCAAGGCCAGGAGCCCGGGCCGCTGCTTCGCCGGGACCGTCGAGTCGGTCGGTCGGGACGTGACCGGGTTCACCCCGGGCGACGAGGTGTTCGGCACCTCCGAGGGCGCCTTCGCCGAGTACGTGGCGGCGAAACCGGGCAAGCTCGCACCCAAGCCGGCAACCCTCTCCTTCGACCAGGCGGCGGCGACTCCCATCTCCGGCGTGACCGCCCTCCAGGCCGTGCGTGACCGGGCCAAGGTCATGGCCGGCGAGAAGGTCCTGGTCATCGGTGCGTCAGGCGGGGTCGGCAGCTTCGCCGTCCAGATCGCCAAGGCCTTCGGTGCCGAGGTGACGGGCGTGAGCGGCCCGGCGAAGGTCGACTTCGTGCGCGAGATCGGCGCCGACCATGTCGTCGACTACTCCCGGGAGGACTTCGCGGGCGGCGACCACCGCTACGACGTCATCCTCGACATCGGAGGCAGCAACCCCCTGTCCCGCCTCCGGCGGGCCCTCGCCCCTCGCGGGCGGCTGGTGATCGTCGGAGGGATGACCGACGGGCGCTGGCTCGGCGGCATCGACCGCCAGGTGCGGGCCACGCTGCTGTCGCCCTTCGTCGGCCAGAAGCTCGGTTCGCTGATGGCCTCGGAGAACAGCGCCGACCTGCTGGCGCTGGGTGAGCTGATCGATGCCGGCAAGGTGGCGCCGGCGATCGACCGGACCTATCCCCTCAGCGAGGTGCCGGCGGCCATCCGCTCCCTGCTGAAGGGCCAGGTCCGGGGCAAGGTCGTCATCACCGTCTGACGTGATGCCCGGTCAGAGCCGTCCCAGCTCGCGCAGGAACGACCCCCGGGCGGCGTCGCTGCTGTCCTGCTGGTAGGAGAAGACGGCCACCCCGGCGGTGCGGGACAGCGCCTCGCGAGCCTGGGTGAGCCCGCCCACCACGGTGTTCAACCACCCGCCGACCCCGACGGCCACAGCAGCGCCGTCCCGACGCTGGTCCAGCTCGGCGGCGAAGGCCAGCCACTGGCGGTACCACTGCGCCTGCTCGGCCACGCTCTCGCGGTCGTACATCATCGGGACGGCCAGATCGAGCAGGCCGGCGGAGACCCACCCCGCCCAGTCCTGGCCGTAGTCGGCGAAGGCCCGGGTGCCGGCGAAGCCCGCTGGGATTCCACTGGGGCCAGCGCCCTGGGCGATCACAGCGGCACTCAGCAAGGCCTGCGGCCGGGCTCGGGCGAGGGCCGCCCGCGCCCGCTCGACGATCGCCCGGCTCTGGGCCCGCCGCCAGTCCGCCCACACCCGCTCGCCGGGGGCCGGCACACCTTGGTATCCGGTCTCGGCCCTGAAACGCTGCACGGCCCGGGGGTGATAGCCCCATTGGGCACCGTCGTATCGGACGTAGTCGAGGTGCACCCCGTCGACCGCATAGCGAGAGGCGATATCGGCGACGACGCCGGCGACGTGGGTGTGCAACTCGGGGAGGCCGATGTCGAAGTACTCCCGGCTCTGCACGCCGGTGCTCGATACCGTCATCCACGGGTCGGCCGCGCCCGGGCCGTGGTCACGCGTCACGTGGCCGGCGGGAAGCTGGAGGTCCCGGTACGTCTCGTGCCACGCCGTCGCCACCGTGAACCAGGCATGCACATGCAGCCCCCTGGCGTGGCCACCGTCGATGGCCGCGGCCAGGACGTCGAAGCCGGGCGCCAGCGCCGGGTCAGGAGTCCGGGGGAGCACCCTGGAGTCGTAGTAAGCGTCGTGGCGGCGCACGACCTGCACGAACACGGCATTCAGGCCGGCGGACGCGGCGTCGTCGAGCACCCGGGCCATTCCCGCCGGCGTCTTCAGGGTGTCATCGAAGAGATGAACCCAGACAGCCTTCATGGGCCGGGGGAGCTGGACGCGGGGCGGGGCGGGAGCGGGTGGCTCCGTCGCCGGCGTGCCCGGCTGTCCCCCGGCCACCGTCGTCTCGACGGGCGGCGCCGTCGTCGCCGACCCGACCAGGCCACCGTCCCCGCTGGTGCACGCCGCGGCCAAGAGGGCCACGAGAACAAGAACGACCGAGAAGGACGGAGCGGTGAACGGGCGACGGGTCACTGGGCACCAAGCTTGCCTGACGCTGTGCCCTGGATATGCAACGTCCGGCAGGTAGGTAAAGTCCAACCGGTGACTCTGGCCATCCCAGCACTGGATGGCATCGCCGAGCAGGCCGCGATCCGGCGCACCTTCGCCATCATCAGCCATCCCGACGCCGGCAAGACCACTCTCACCGAGAAGTTCCTCCTGTACGCCGGCGCGGTGGCCGAAGCCGGGGCGGTCAAGGCACGGGCCGGCCGCCGGCGGGCAACTTCGGACTGGATGGCGATGGAGCAGCAGCGGGGCATCTCCATCACCTCCACGGCCCTGCAGTTCCGCTACCGGGGCCACGTCGTCAACTTGCTCGACACGCCGGGCCACCGCGACTTCTCTGAAGACACGTACCGGGTGCTGGCGGCAGCCGATGCCGCGGTGATGGTCCTCGACGTGGCCAAGGGCATCGAGGCCCAGACATTGAAGCTGTTCGAGGTGTGCCGGGCGCGCAACATGCCCATCCTCACGTTCCTGAACAAGTACGACCGCCCAGGTCGCGATCCGCTGGAGCTGCTCGACGAGATCGAGGCCCGCATCGGGCTGCGGCCCACCCCCGTCACCTGGCCAGTCGGCATCCCAGGGGACTTCCGGGGGGTCATCGATCGTCGAACTGGCGAGTTCGTACGCTTCACCCGGACAGCCCGGGGTGCAACCGCGGCGCCCGAGGAACAGATCGACTTTCGTCGCGCCGGGGAAGAGGAGGGCCCCGCTTGGAGTGCTGCGTTGGAGGACTGCGCCCTGGTGGACGAAGTCGGCGCCGATGTCGACGGCCCCTCGTTCCTGGCGGGCGAGACGAGCCCGCTCTTCGTCGGCTCGGCCCTGACCAACTTCGGCGTCCGCCTCCTCCTCGACGCCGTGGTCG
>CAYZMG010000035.1:642-42093 GCA_964479465.1 uncultured Acidimicrobiales bacterium | reverse complement strand
GCTCGTCGTCCCACGGGCTATCCGGATTCTGATCCCGCCAGGTGTACCCCGTCGCCCGCGTCGGATCGTAGTTCACGTACGTGGAGGCCCGCACCTCCAGCAACTCCTCCGTCGATCGCGGCCCCGAGTTCCACGAGCAGTACGTCCGACTCCGCAACAAGCCCTTCTCCCTCCCTGGGAACGACCGCACGTATCTCGGCACACTCCCTCCGGGGGCTGCCCGCTTCGTCCTGTAGCCGTCCGCTTGGCCAATCAGGCCCGTCGTCGTCTGCCGAGCCCCGTGCCGCGGGTACGGCGTCGGCCACTCGCTACGGGCGTCCGGCAAGGCGCCGAAGCCGGGTGTACAGCGCTCGTGCTCGCTCCGTGTAGCGCAGCGTGCGGGTCTGCTGGAGTGCATCGAGCTCGGCTTCGGCTCGCCGGCGGGCTGCGTCGGTGTCGGCCTGAGTCACTCGGCGGTCGGCCCGTTCGGCCTGCAGCTGACTCTTGTATGCCTCAAGCTGGGTCCTCGCCCGTTCCAGCTCGGCGTGGTGTTCGATCAGCCGGCGGCGGAGATCGGTGAAGGGTAGGGCGCGGACAACCTCCGGGCCGGTCTGGCTGCGGTCCCCCATGGCGAGCAGCTCCGGGAGCAACTCCTCGCTCTTGCGGCCGGTGATCTCGGCCTGGAGTAGGGCCTCGGCCCTGCGCCAGCGGTCCAGCTCCGCCGGACCGGCGGGCGTCGAGCACAGCAGCCCCATGGCTTCCACCAGCGCTGCGATCGTGGTCGAGCGAGGCCAGGGGTGGAGGGCGCCGCGGGAGACGACCTCGGTGGCAAAACCCCAGAGCGCCCGGGCGCACGCCATATCGGCATCGATCCCGCTCGGCAGGACCCACTCGGAGTCGATGTAGTGGATATCACCCCGGGCGTCGACCACGAAGTTTGCGAGGTCCACGTCGAGGTGGTCGGCTGGCAGCAGCGACCGGGTGGCGTCATCGCGGAAAGGGTGGTCGTCTCGCTCAGGCGCGGGACCGGTGGGCGACTCAAGGCCGCGCAGGTGCGAGCGCCACCTCTGGAGCACTTCGCCGAGCGCTTCGGCCCCGCTCTCGCACGCGGCGAGAGCCAGCTGCTCGAGCGTGTGGCCGACCACCCGCTGCTGATGGTCCGGCCGGATCTGGCGCAGCCACCCGTCGGCCGCCGGGTCTGGCGTGCTGTCGACCGAATCCAGCCTGATCTCGCCCCCCGGTCCGGCCGAGAAGACCTTCGAGCCCAGCCAGGCCCGGCTCCGCTCGCTGCCGTAGAACCAGGCAGTGACCTGAGAGCCGACGAGGCGCGATGCTGCCCCATCGTCGGCTCCGGCGACGACCAGGAACGAGTTGGCCACGTCCGGGCCGAGGCCGGCGGCTAGGAACGCCCGATGGGCGCGCCGGTCGTCGCAGACGCGGACGGGCTCCGACGCGTGCCTGTCGCAGGGCCATCGCACCAGGGCGTCGACAAAGACCTCCTGGTCCGGCTGTTGGTAGGCAGCCTCGCTGAGGATCACACCCGGGGTCTTGTAGTCCGGGAATGGAAAGTGCCAGCGCTGGCGGTCGAAGCCGGCGTCGGAGAGCAAGGCAGACAGCTGGCGCCGGGAGAAGGTGCGTACTGTGCCGCCAGCGGGATATGCCTCGACGCCGACCCACGGTTCGCCCAGGTGGTCCTCCCCGTAGCCGAGGAGGTACTTCAGGCCGAGCTGGTTCTCGATGGCCAGCACCAAGGCCCCATCCGGACGAGTGAGGTCGCGCAGCCGGCGCAGGAAGGCCGCGTGGTCGGGGCCGGCGTACTCCAGCACGCCAATGCACAGGACGCAGTCGAAGCCGTCGTCGTCGGTGAAGGCGTCGAGCGCGCCGCACACGACCTCGACGCCGTCCATCCCGGAGCAGCGGGCGCGGGTGGCCTTGGCCCGCGCCAGCGTTCCCTCGAGGGCGACGACCGACGCCCCCTGCTCCGCTGCGTACCGGGCCATCACCCCGGTGCCGGAACCGACGTCCAGCACCCGCATGCCGGCCCGGATTCGCAACGGCCTGAGGAGGTTGCTCCGCAATCGTGAGAAGTGGTAGCGGGTCGGCCAGTCCGAGATATGGCCCGCCAGCTCGTCGGAAGCGGTGCTTCGATCCGATGCCGCGTTCAGAATCGCCAGCACCGAGTCTTCGGACCCATCGGCGTACGCGGGCCCGGCGCCGACAATCCGGATCTCAGCGCCGGTACTGGCAATCGGATCTGTCATCGCAGGCGGCGACCGGCCAGCAGGCGGAACAGCGGGAACCATCGCGATCGCCGAAGCACGTCCAGCTGGCACGAAGCCCGGACCAGGGCGTCCTCGACCTCCCGTCGGCGCCCACGCTCATCTTGAAGACGACGACGCTCCTCGCAGAGCTGCGCCGTGAGGGTCTCCGTCTCGCGCTCCGCAGAACGGGCTCGGTCCGCCGCTGCCATCGCGTTCCGCCCGAGGACCCGTAGCTCCTCTTCAATGGCGCGGCGTTCGTGCAGCCCGACCCGGGTGTTGGCCACAAGCACCCGGTTGCGGTCACGGATGTCGTCCAGGCGCCACGAAAGATCGGCCACCTGCATGTCGAGTCCGGCGAGGGTTGCCCGCAGCGACGTGAACGGAAGACGCCGGGCGACGGCCGGATCGGATGGACGGGCGCGGCCGAGCAGGTCTAACGCCTCCTTCCAGTACTCGATCGGGCGGCCCGACACCTTGGCCTGGAGTGCCGCCTCGGCCATCCGGAAATCGTCGAGGGCGATCGGCGGCTGTCCCGCGCCGCTGGCGAGCGACCGGGTCAACTCGTCAACGGATGCCGAGGGGGACCAGGGGTGGGCCACCCCCCGGTGGACGAGATCGACCGCGAACCACCAGAGGGCTCGTGTGCACACCAGATCGGCGTCCACAGGCGAGGGGGCGCGCCACTCGTCGTCCACGTACGCCAGGCTGTCGCCGGCGCGCTCGATGAAGTTCGGGAGGTTCACGTCGAGGTGGTCCGACGGAAGAAAGCGGGTCGTCCGCCGGTTTCGGAACGGATGGGGCTCGTCGCCGGGTCCGGCAGCATCGGACTCGAAACTGCGAAGGTGGTCCCGCCAGCGGCGCAGCACGGCGGCGACCGCGGCCTCGCCGTCGATGCACGCCAGCAAGGCCCGCTGCTCGACCGTGGGACCGTTCCGCCGCTCCTGACTGGGCGCACGGACATGCGACAGCCATGCCGCCCGTGCCACGACGCCGGTGTCCTCGACCCGCCGGGCTCCGACTGGATCCGCTCGTCCGGCCCCGAATGACTTCCAGCTGAGAAACCGACGCCGGCGGTCGCCACTGAACACCCACGCACGAATGCCGGGATCGACGAGTGCGTCGACAGCTGGTTGCGTTCGGCCGCAGACGACAATGAACGAGTTGCCCATTTCTGGGCCGAGCCCGGCCTCCACCAGCGTCCGATAGGCGGCGCGATCGTCGCAGACCCGCACGGGAGCCAGGGGCTCGCGGCGGCACGGCCAACGGACCAACTGGTCCACGAGGTCGGCGGCGCCGGCGTCGTCGTAGATCTGCGCGTCGAGGATTGACGTGGCCAAGCGCCAGTCGGGAAACGGCAGCAGCCAGCGCTGGGCTTCGAAACCGGCAGTCCTGAGGAGCGCCCGGAGCCGTACGGCGGTGAAAGCGTTCATCCCGCCAACCGCCGGCCCACCGGTGACGCCGGCCCAGGGCGCACCGAAGCGGTGCTCGTCGTAGCCCAGGATGCACTGCACGCCGACTGGATTGTCGACGGCGACCACGACGACCCCGCCGGGGCGGGTGAGCCGGCCCAGGCGCTCGAGGAGACGGTCCGGATCAGGTGAGGCCTCCAGCGCGCCCATGCACAGAACCACGTCGAACCCGTCAGGGTCGTCGTACTCCTCGATTGAAAGTGGGAGCACGGCGGCTTTCTCGAGCCCGTCACACCGGACCCTGGCGGCCTGCGCCATCCAGGTCGGGCCGCTCAAGCACACCACGTCCGCCCCGGATTCGGCCGCGTACCGGGACAGCACCCCCGACTCACCGGCCACGTCCAGCACCCGGGTGCCGGGTCCCAGCCCGAGTGGGCGCACCGCGTTGGCCCGGAGGCGGGACAGGTGATGGCGGGTCCCCCAGTCGGCAACTCCGGCCGCCAGCTCATCCGACGCCGTGCGACGGTCGTTGGCCGCGCCGAGCAGATTCAGCACACGGTCGGAAAGGTCGGCGGCCTCTCGCCCCGCGGTGTCGACGGTGCCGGCGCGTGCAGTATCGGCCACTGCTACGGGCGTTCGGCAAGGTGCCGGAGCTGGGTGTACAAGGATCGCGCCCCCTTCGAGTAGCGAAGCGTGCGCGTCTGCAGGAGCGCCTCGAGCTGGGACTCGGCTTGCTGGCGCGCGGCGACGAACTCCGCCTGGGCATTCTCCATCTCGACGGCCCGCGCCTCGGCCGCCTGAAGGGCATCGCGTGTCGCAACGACCTGGGCCTGCACGGCGGCCAGTGCCGCCTCGAGGCCTCTCGCGTGCTGCACCTGCCGTTCGAGCTCCACCAGCCGGCCCGACAGGTTCTGCAGTGCCGTCGTCGCCCGCTGCAGCTTGCGCTCGACCTCCGCGACTTCGGCATGCAGCCGGAGGTTGCTCACGACGAGCATGTCGTTGTCGAGCGGTGCGTCCGGTGGTTCGAACGGGAAATCCAACCCAGACCGCCAGTCATGCATGGACGCGGCTCCACGGCAGCGACGCGTACATCGACTGCACGGTCTTCAGCGTTTCGCGCAGGTCGAGGTTGGTCACGTTGATCATCGAGTCCTCATGCAACCGGTACCTGCACAGCAACTCGGGCACGAGTAGGCCCTCGTAGCCGGCGTCGGCCAGGCTGAGCCAGAACGCGTAGTCCTCCCAACCGTAGATTCGCAGGTCCGACACGAACCCGCCGACCTTCTCCCAAGCCTCCTTCCGCACGAGCGACATGGCGTCGATGTACGGGAAGTCGAGGAGCCGGTCGACATTCCAGGGGTACACGCTGATCAACCGCCGGTGGCTGCCGAAGCACTCGATCATCGAGTAGGCGAATGCGGCGCCGGACGACGACAACGCGGTAGCGAGCTTCCGGAGGGCGGCGGGGTAGACCAGATTGTCGGCGTCGAGCAGGAACACATAGTCCGCCCGGGCCTCCGTGAAGCCGATGTTGCGGGCCTCGGCGAGGCCTACGTTGGCATCGAGCGCCACCAGCTTCATGGGGACGCTCGGGTGCTCGGCCATGAAGCGCCGGACGGTGTTTGCCGACTCGTCCGTGGAGTGGTCGTCGACGACGACGAGCTCGGGGAGAATCCCGAGCGACTCGACCACGGACTGCATCGCCTCGACGACCGTGTCGGCGTAGTTGTGCAGGGGCATCACCACCGACACGTCCGGGCGCACGGCGACGTGGCCCGCAGTGGTGGAAACCGACACTCGCTGTCCCGATCCGAACCGCAGGTGGCACTCGAGTGCGTCCACCCGCCGGCGCAAGCGCGCCTCGGCCAGGATCTGCCGCTTGAGGAGCGCTCCGAGCGACGCCGCATCCGCGGCCGCGACTGCAGCAGGTGCCGGTGTCGGAGGCGGGTCTTGGCTGCCAGCGCCGAAGGCTTCGGCCAGCACGGCGGAAACCATCGGGAACGTCTGCGGTGCGCGAGGCGACGTCGCCGCTTCCAACACCGGCCACACCGCGGTGATTGCCGTCCTCAAGTCCAGTTGTTCACGTAGGAACTCGTAGGCCTCGGTGCGGATCGAGTCGAGCAGGTCGTTGTCCGCGGTGAGGAGGGCCAGGTAGTCCGGTAAGAGGGCGAGGTCGCACATGGCGAAGTGGCGGAAGGGCTCGAGCGGTGTCGCGTCGCCGACGGTCTCGGTGAGCACGACGCAGCCGTTCGCCATGGCGCCGAGGAGGCGATGCCATTCCAGGTACGGCGTCTCGTCCCGGTGGATGTTGAGCAAGACCTTGGTGGACTTGAGCAGCTCGAACTTCTCGGATCCGTGGACATAGTTGGGGCCGGCCGCAGTCTGGGGCCGCCTGGCGTCGTGGAAGAGCAGCCGGCAGTCAAGCGCGCTGAGAGTTGCCGCCATGGTCGCCAACTGTGCCTCGCGGCGAGGCGTCAGGCCCCCCATGAAAACGACATCGACGGGCCGGTCGACCGGCTGGCCCATCCAGTGATCCCAGCTCCGGTGGTATCCGAGCGGCAGGAGGTGCGCGTCGATGCCGAGGGCGCGCAGTTTGGTCACCCCGGCGGGATTGATGTCGAGCACGGCCCTGGCGCGGGCCGCGTACGCCAGGCTCATATGGAACCAGGAGCTGCCGGGTTGCTCGGTCAGCAGGACGGCACAGTGCTCGACCGAGTCAGATGCAGTCTCGTGATGGACGCCGCTGAGAAGCGGGAAGTACTCGTGTGGGGCCACGACCACGTTCACCACCCCGGACTCCGGCTCCGGGAGCCCGGACCGCCGCAGCTCGACCTCAATGCCCATCTCGCGCAGGCCCGACGCGAGCAGTTCGCCGATCTCCGTCATGAAGAGGTTGCCCGTCGCGCTCACGAACACGTTCGCCCGCACGGCTAGGAGCCGCTGCTCTTCTGCAGCAGAGCCCTGATTCGGCGCAGCTGGCTTGTCAGGTGCCGGCGACCGGTCGCACCGACCGAATCGGTGTGAGGCTGCCGCCGGAGCTCGTTCGCAGCGGCCGCCTGACCGTCCAGCTCCTCGCGGGCGCGATCCAGCTCGGTCGACGCCGCGCCGAGCTCCTGGCGCAGGATGACCAGCTCCCGCGCCAGCTGGATGGAGTGATGCCGAGCCGATATGAGCTCCCTCGGCTCGTCCGGCTCCGCGGCGACCAGATCGTCCACACCACACCCGACGGCAGATGGCAGTGGCGTCATCACCACAACCCCCTGCCCCGCGGGGCAGGGGGTTGGACCTTCGGTGGCGAATCCGTAGGGCTCGATGTGTTCGATGTCGAACAGCCTCCCCCAGTGGGCGCGGATCCACCATGGGCTGTGAAGCACCATGGGCCCGCCAAGGTCCCAGGGCTGGCCGTACCGCAGCGTGTTCATGCCGATCCGTGTCTCGTCCCACGGCTCGCCGACGATCGATTCCGACATCCCTTCGCCCATGAATGTGGCGATGAGCCGGCCGTTGTCGCGAAGCACTCTGCGGAGCTCCAGCAGCCATGGCGCCCATTCGTCACCCAGGTGGGTAAAGACCGAGACGCAGTACACCAGATCGAAGGACCCGTCGTCGAAGGGCAACGGCGGAAGCACGCCGGATTGCACCGCCCGAAAGGGCGGATCGAGGTTCTCCCGCAGCCAGTCGATGCTTCCCACATCGATGTCGCAGCCCCAGAACTCCGCGACATGCGCCTCTGTGGCGAAGTGGCGCAGCGTACGGCCGGCACCGCAACCGAAGTCGAGCACCGACTTCCCGCTCCACTCCCATGCGGGCGGCAGGACGCGATCGATTGCCGCTCGTATCGCCTCGCCAATCTGGACATAGCGCAGTTCGGGATCGGGCGCATCAGCCACGGATCCGACCCGGTTCATCAGCGGCAACGGCGGGAAGGGGAGCGACCTCGCCATGTCCGGCGTCGCCTCTATGTCTCGTCCCTGGACACGACCGTCACGGGAATACGCCGGCCTGCCCCCGCTCGACGGGTGGCGGAATCGGCCCGCTCGGGCCGGGGGTACTTGCCGACGAAGTGCCGCCTCCAAAGCCCGACCACCCCGAGCCTCCACAGGACGTACCCGGACCAGCCGGGGATGATCGAGAAGTCCATGAAGCGCAGATGCTCGAGTCCACGCTTTCCGATGTACAGGGAGCGGAGGACCATGCCGATCCGCGGGTACTCGGGCTGTGGGGTACCGCTGGCCTCCACCCGCTTCAGCGCCCAGTCGAACAGCCGCCGGGGCGGACGGCGGAGGGCCAGTACGTACAGGAGCAGGTTCGCCATCCGCGGGGGGATCATCGAGTAGTTGGCCGAGATCTCCTCCAGGTCAATCCCCCGCTCCTTCATCATCTTCGCCATCTCGGTGTTGGGGATCACCTTGAGGGAGTACGTGTAGAGCGTGTACGGGCGAGGCATCTCGTACAGCAGTTCGAGGGTGTCGATGACGTCCTGACGGGTCTCGACAGGGTTGTCCATGATGATGTCGTACGCCGGCGGGATCTGGTACTTCGGTGCGAACGAGGCGATGATCTTGCCCGCCTCACGGATGCGGTCGGGAGGCGTTGGCCGCTTGTAGAAGTCGAGCATGTTCTCGCTGCCGCTCTGGATGCCCATGCGGACCCGGTTCATGCCAGCCCACGTCAGGATCTCGAACTTGTCCTGCTTCACGTAGTTGGGGATGACCCCGTACACGGCGAAGGGGATGCCCAACTCGGCCTTCCACATCTCGGCGAAGGCCTCGAGCTCCTTGTAGGTGATGGCCATGAAGCTGTCGTCGTGGAAGCTGACCTGGCTCACGTGCGGGTAACGCCTGCGCACGGCCTTGATCTCGTCGACGATGTACCGGGCGCTGGGGTGGCGGACCTTCTTGTACATCGGGTCGTTGGCGATGAACTTGGTATTGCCACAGAACGTGCAGTGGAAGGGGCAGCCGATCGACCAGAGCGTGGAGTACCCGAGGCCGTCGTTGCGCAGGTAGTCGGCCTTGCCCATGGGCACGAACCCCTCGCCGACCCGGTAGATCTTCTCGCCCTTGCCGTAGATCGGGAAGGGGAGGATCTCCATGTCGTCGGTGGTCATCAGCGGCCGGAAGCCGTTGCAAACGACCTGGCCCTTCTGGCGGAACCAGAAGTTCTGCAGCCGGGTGAAGTCCTGCCCGTCGTTGAAGAGCTTGTAGAACTCCTCGAAGGCGAACTCGCCCTCGCCGGTGCAGATGGCGTCAACGTCGGCTTCGATGGCGTCCTCGGGATGAATGATCGGGTGGATCCCGCCCCACATCTGGTACGCCTGCGGGTTGAGCTGGCGGACACGCGTGGCGATGCGCTTGGTCAGCTCTGAGTAGCCGGTCATGGACGAGTAGCCGACCAGGTCGGCGCTGGCCAGGCCGTGGGCGATCTCGTCGACGGCGTCGTCGTCCATCTCGCCCTTGCCGCCGAAGGAGCCCTTGATGCTGCCGAGCAGGCTCCGGTACTGGTTGGTTGAGACGTAGCACGCCTCGGTTTCGGTGTTCAGTTGGGAGATGAACGACGCGATCTTTCGGAAGCCGCAGGACGTGATGCCGTCCTCGAGCGACACGAGTTTTATCTTCATCCCTGCGAACCTCCTGCGGGCCAGCACCCCCCGCCGAGTGCAACGTAGAACACTACCAGTGGCGCCCTCAGCCGCTCGGCGGCTGGTCGCCGTCACGGACGCCGGCCACGGCCGCCCACAGGTCGGTGGCCGACGGAGGGCCGGTGAAGGACGTGCGGACGACGCCCTCGGCGTCGGCCACCACGATGATGGGCACGGCGTCGATGTGGTAGCGGCGGTGCAGGTCGGGGCGGGCCTTCACCTCGGCCTCGTCGACCGCCACCGAGTCGCTGGCCAGGACCCTGGCCCGCTCCACCGCCTTGGTGCAGGAGTCGCACGTGTCGGAGGTGAACACCGCCACCAGCCACGGTGCTTCGGGCCGGGCAAAGTCGGCCCGGTCCAGCTGCGCCGGCACCGCCCAGCTTCCCTGGGTCGGCGCTTCGGGCCGCCGGCGCTCCAGGATGACCGCCACCACCACGGCGACGACCACCACCACGGCGGCCAGCAGGAGCCTTTCCACGCCCTTCAGTATCGCCGCCGGCGAGTAGATGACGAATTCACCTATTGCATCGGCCCGGCCGGCTTGCCAGGATGCCGAACTGTCCGGGGCGGCGGAATCCCAGCGGACGGATCAGCGGGGGGCATCGGATCGGGTGGCGGATCCGGTGTCACCGTCCGCGCGTTTTCGCCCTCGCAGCCAGAGGCTGCTCGGCGTTTTCGCCCTCGCAGCCAGAGGCTGCTCGGCGAGTTGATCGTGCTCGGTCGGCCGGCGGAGCCGGCCTCCCTCGCCGTTTCCTTGCTGGCCGCCAGCCGGTCGTGGCCGCCTGCGGCGGCTCCGGGCGGCCGGCGGCGCTCTGACCCCGTGCGCGCTTAACGCAGCGGTATCGCCATCGACATGGCTAGGCCGGGTGCCCTCATGCGGTAGACGGCGCGCTCCACCAGGACCTCCTGGGTCGAGGTCAGCAGCAGGGGGACCGCCGGCCGTTTGAGGGCGTCGTTGACGTGCAGGGCCCGGCGCTGGCCCGGGAGGATCTCGACGTTGGTGAAGGTGCCCACCGGCGCTGCGCTCCCCTCGGCCAGAAGGTTGAGGGTCACCCGGGTCGGCCGGTCGCCTGGGTTCTGCACGATGATCCAAAGATCCATGTTCTCATCCGCCCCGCCGGCCGCCGTCGCCCAGCGCAGAGCCGGCAGCCGGGCGCCGAGTGTGATCGACATGCCGGTCCGGGCACTCGGGGACACCCCGTCGACCGCCCGCTCGACCACGACCTCGGGCCCCTCGACGGACCGCACGGTCACCGCGTGGGGGACGTTCTTCGGGATGCGGCTCTCCTCGTCGGCGTTCACCTCCAGGCGTGACTCTCGGGGGATGGTGAGGCGGATGGGCTCGGCCTCACCGCTGTCGAGGGCGAGGGAGAGCTCGACCTGGGCCTCCGTCGAGCCCGGGTTGTAGACGAGGTAGCGCTCGGACAGGCCGTCGGCGACCAGCCCTTCGGGGAAGTACCAGACCGGCCCAGGCGCAGCCGCTCCAAGCCCCACGGAAACACCTTTGCGACTGACGCTGCCGTCGAAGGTCTGGACGCGGCTGACCACCAGCCGGCCGGTGCGGGCGATGACGCTGGCCGACACCGACTCGCGGCGCTGGACGTACTCGCCCACGTTGATAACGGTCAGGGCCTGGCCTCGCACGAGCAGGCCGGTGAGCGCCTGGGGGGTGACCGTGCCCTCCTCGGTGCTGAAGACCACGTCGACCACGGCGTCGTCCGGGAAGGGGTTCAGGGCAAGGAGCACTTCGCCGGCGTCGCGGGTGGTGACGCCTTCGGCGAAGTACCACGACGACGACGCCGAGGACGCGCACGACCCCACGCTGTCGCCCATGGCGCCGGTGGTGGAGACCTCGGCGACCGCGTCACCGCCGTCGAGCTCGACGAGAGTCGACGCGAAGGTCGACGTCACCACATCGGCGAGGCGCAGGGCGGCCCGGCCCGACGGCCCGACCACGAGCGGTGTCCGGCGGATCTCGCCGGCGTCGGGGAACACCGTCACGGTGCCGGTGAGCCGGCGGTTGCCGGCGTTGGCGACGACGACGGAGCTCTCGCCCAGGGCGCCCGCCACCGGGGCACCGGGGCAGTACCAGGCCGAGGACCGGGCCGAGGCCGGGGCGGCGATGGGCACCTGGGCGTTGATGGAGCTGGCGCCCTCCGCGGTCGCCCGCTCGACGCGCCGGTCGATGATGCCGCCGGCGATCAGCAACCCGCCCAGCACGGCGATCGCCGGCAGGCGGCGTGTGCGGCGAGGGGTCAGGGCGGCCCTCGGGTCGGGATTCGCGGTCCGGACCGACGGCTCCCGGCGGGCCGCGACCTTGTTCCTGCGCCGCCTCACCGGGCGCCCGCCGGGGTCAGGATCGGCATGAGCTGGGTGTCGTCCTCTCGGGGGGCCGGGCGGGGACGGGAGCGCCACAGCAGACCGGCGGCGCAGGCCCACAGCAGGAACGGCAGGACGGCGAGCGGCCACCGGTACAACGGCGTCCGGTAGCGCACCTTGGCGTCCCCGGCGCCGCCGGCTGTGTAGGCGTTGGCCACGCCGAAGGCGTCGACCCGGCTGGCGGCGTTGCCCTCGACGGTGAGCTCCCAGCGCCCCGCGGGTGACTCGGAGACGAGCACGGTGCCGGGGCCGGGAAGCTGACCGCTGAAGCGCACGGGGCCGGCGCCGCCGAGGATGGGCTCGCCGCCGCTCAGGTCGGCCCCGGTCCCGGCATCGCTCCGTACGGCGGCGGCGCCGGCCTCGGTGAGCAGGGCCCGAGCGGGACCCCACGACACGTTCTCGTAGACGTCAAGGGCGGGGTCGGAGGGCAGCACGCGGAGGTCGAGCTGAGAGCCCAGGGCGCGGGTCAGCGCCGCGGGGACGTCGAGCTGCTCAGGCGTGTCGCCGGCGGTCGAGAGCTGTTTGGGCACCACGATGTACCGGATGCCCATGGGGGCCAGCAACCGGCCCAGCCGGGCCGTGCCGCCGTCGCGGGCGACCTCCACCGCGTCGCCGATGGCTTCGGTGGCGCCCGACGGTGGGCCCGGCCACAGGTCGGTGACGTCGGGGGGGCCGTTGCGGGACGTGGCCCAGGCGACTCCCTGGTCGCCCTCGAAGGCCCAGCCGTCGAGGGGCAGGGTGTGGGGGTCTCCCAGCCACAGGACGCGGAACGCACCTTGCTCGGCCTGCGCCGGCATCCACGCGACGGAGCGGGCCACCTCCTCGCTGGCGGTGTGCCAGCTCCCGCTGGCCGCAGCCCCGAGAATGGGAAGCACGGCGCCGACGAGGGCGAGGCCGCCGGCGAGAGGCGCGGCCTGGCGCCAGCTGAACCGGTAGCCCCGGAGGTCGACCTGGGTGGCGGCGGCGCCCATCATCACCGCCCCGGCCAAAGCGGCGGCGGCCGGCGCCAGGAGGAGCTCGAGATCCTGCATGCGCACCGGCAGCCACCCCCGGCCACCGGTCCAGGCCAGGCCGACGTTCAGGAGGGCCACTGTCCAGAACCGGACCGCCCACGTGAACCGCCAGCCCCGTCCCACCAGGAGGGGGGTGGCCGCCGCCGCCAGCAGGGCCCACCCGAGGAGGCCGGCGCCGATGGGCCCGACCTGGAACCGCAGCAGCTCGCCCAGGCCGGGCGCTCGGCTGGGCAGGCGGCCGACGCCGGCCACGGTGGACCAGCCGCCCGGCAGGGCGAGGGAGGCCGACCACGGTAGGAGGAGCACGAACGCGACGCCGATGCCGCCGAAAGCGCCCCGCACGGCGCGGCTGGCGGAGCCGGCCCCGCCGGCCAGCAGGGAGCCGAGGAAGAGGCCCAGCGCGGCCACGAGAACCGACACGCCGACGCCTGGGGCGAAGGCGCTGACTGCGGCCAGGGGCACGCCGAGGAGCAGGTAGGGCCGCCACGATGGCGGGCCGGAGCGGCGGCTTCTCCGGGCGGTCCCGTTGTTGCTGTCGAAGGGCTCGAGTCCGGTCATGCGGGCCAGGATCAGGAGGAACCACGGTAGCGCCGCGTAGGCCAGGAGGCCGGCCCAGCGGCCCCGGGCCAGTGCGTTGTAGGGGAGGGGCACGGCCAGGATGGCGATCACGCCGGCCAGCCGGGCCATGGTCGAATTCAGGGGACGGCCCAGGCGCCAGGCGCCTACGGCGGCCACCGGGAAGGCGCCCAGCACCAGGATCTTGGCCAGGGCGCCCATGTGGCCAAGGAAGACCAGTCCGAGGACCCCGAGGATGCCGAACGCCGGCGGCCCGGGCGCGGTGGAGCCCATGCCGGTCGTGCGCCAGCCGTCGAAGAAGTGGGTCAGCAGCGTGGAGGGTCGCGGGAAGGGCGCGAACTGCCCCACCGCCGGCAGGCGACCGGTCAGCAGGTCGCGGGTGCCGATAGCGAGCCCGAGGGCGAGGACACCCAGGAGGATGGCGGCCGCCTTGCCCGGCCCCTGGCCGACGGAGGACACCAGCTCCTGACCCGCCTCCACCAATTGCCGGGCCCGTTCCTCGGCATGGAGCCGGCGCTGAAGGTACATGGTGAGCCGGGAGCTGCCCCGGGCCTGGAGCCGGCGCACCTCGGCGTCGGGCACCGCCCGGGTGCGGCGCACCGCGGCTCGCAACGGGCGCAGGTCGCCCAGGCGGCGCAGGTTCCAGAACCAGGCGCCGACCAGGGCTCGCGCCTCGTACCCGCGCCGGGTCACCAGGGCGACGATGGCCTCCACCACGGTGGCGATGGCGGCCTGGGGCAGCACCCTGAGGAGGTGGAGCCACGTGTAGTTCTTGAACATGGCCCGCATGTGGTTGCGGGGCTCCATGCGCGCTCGATCGGGGTCGGCGCCGGGCGCCTCCCTGGCCGCTTCCCGGTGGCGGACCCGGGCCTCGGGGGCCACAACCACCCGGGCGCCGGCCACCTGGGCCCGCCAGCACAGGTCGACGTCGGCCCCGTAGTCGGCCATGGCCGGGTCGAAGCCGCCCAGCTCGGCAAAGAGGTCGGCCCGCACCAGGAGGCAGGCGGAGGCGGCGGCGAAGACGTCGCGAACGGAGTCGTGCTGCTCCTGGTCCAGCTCGCCCCGGTCGACCAGCGGGGTGGTGGCGCCGGTCTTGTCGACCGAGAGCCCGACGCTGAGGAGGCGGTCGTCGTGATCCCAGTCGACCAGCTTGGGGGCCACGATGCCGGCGTTGGACCGCAGCGACTCCTCGACCATCAGCCGGAGGGCGTCGGGCTCGGGGGCGACGTCGTCGTGACAGAAGACGAGGAAGGCGGCGCCCTGGACGGTGGAGAGGACGTCGTTGGCCGCGCTGGCGAAGCCCGGCGGGCGGCCCCGGCGGTCAGGGCGGCGGAGGAAGGCGTCGGGCAGGACGGCGGCCACCCGCGGTCCGGGATCGGCCCGGCCGGCGCCGTCGATGACCAGGACCGACTGGTTCGGGTAGTCCTGGGAGCCCACCGCCTGTAGGGCTTCTTCGAACCACTCCCCGGGTTCGTCGGCCACGACCACCGCGACGAGAGGAGGTGCGGATGGCTGCGGATCCATGCGTGGCCAGAGGCTAGCCCGGTCGCTATGAGCGTCCCCTGCAGCCATTTTGTGATTGCCGCCGGGGGTTCGTGGTTTCCTGGAGGGGATGGACGACGCCGACCCCGGCCTCCGGGACGCCCTGTACACCGCCGTGGGCTTCGGCGTCCTCGGCATCCAGCAGGTCCAGCTGCGCCGGCGGGAACTCCAGAAGGAACTGGCCCGGTTGGCTGTCGAGGTCGACGGGAAGGTCGAACCTGTGCTCGACGATCTGGTGGCCAAGCTGCCCGAAGACCTCCAGCCACTGGCATCGCAGGCCCGCGCCGCCGCCCTCGGCGCCCGCCGGGTCCTCCTCGGTCAGTCGAAATGACCGACGTCTTGAAGGGGCGCCTGCTGGTCGCCACGCCGAACCTGGGCGATCCCAACTTCGAGCGCACCGTCGTCCTCGTCCTCGAACACGGCGACGAGGGGGCGCTGGGCGTGGTCCTGAACCGGCCCAGCGAGCTCGATGTCGCCGAGCCGCTGCCCGAGTGGGCCCGCGCCGCCGCCCACCCTTCCGTCGTCTTCATCGGCGGACCGGTGGCGCCCAGCGCCGCGGTCTGCCTGGCGCGCCTCGGCCGCTACGGGGGCGCCGAGGGCTGGCAGCCGCTCATGGCCGGCACACCCGTGGGCACCCTCGACCTCGACGCCGATCCCGACGAGGCCATCCCCCGCCTCGAGGAGATCAGGGTCTTCGCCGGCTACGCCGGCTGGGGCCCGGGCCAGCTCGAGGAGGAGATCACCGAGGGCGGGTGGTTCGTGGTCGACGCCGAGGAGGCCGACCCGATGTCGCCGGCGCCCGAGAAGCTGTGGAGCGCGGTCCTGCGCCGCCAGCGGGGCACGCTGGCCCTCTTCGCCGCCTACCCGGCTGACCCAACGCTCAACTGACGCTCCTGTAGACCTCGGCGTGGCCTGCGGCGGAGGTCTCCCATGTGTGGCGGGCGGCCACCTTGAACCCCAGCTCCCGGCGCTCGGCGTCGCCCTCGATGGCCGCATCCAGGGCGCCGGCCAGGCGAAAGTCGTCGCCCGCGGGGGCCAGGAAGGCGGCGCCGGCGGCCACCTCCTCCATCACCGTGCCCGACGTGGTGACCACCGGCGCGCCGCAGGCCAGGGCCTCGAGCACGGGCAGGCCGAATCCCTCCTCCAATGACGGGTAGGCCACCACCGCCGCCCGCCGTAGCAGGGCGGGCAGGTCGCCCTCGGGGAGGTAGCCGGTCATCCGCACCCGGTCCCCGTGGGTGGCGGAATCGACTGCGGCATCGACGGCGCCGGCGCCCCAGCCCCGGGCGCCCGCCAGGACGAGGGTGAGGTCGGGCTGCGCAGTCGCGATCCGGTCGAAGGCCCGAACGAGGGTGGGCACGTCCTTGCGGGGCTCCAGGGTGCCCACGAATGCGACGTATTGGGCGGTGATGCCGGCGCGGGTCAGGGCGGCGTCATCGTGGTGGCCGTCGGGGCTGTAGCGGCTGTGGTCGACGCCGTGGGGGATCACATGCACCGGTGCCCGGAGCCGGACCCGGTGCTCCAGAAGAGCGGCCGTGGCCGCGCTCACGGCGATGAGGGCGGCGGCGTGGCGGGCCGAGGTCCGGATGGCGGACCGGAAGAAGGCCACCTTGGTCCGCTGGTGCCACTCGGGGTGGGTGAAGAACGAGAGGTCGTGGATGGTGACGACGGAGGGCAGTCCCAGAGCCAGCGGCGCCGTGTAGTGCGGGCCGTGGTGGACCTGCACACCCAGGTCCCGCACGATTCGGGGTAGGCCAACCTGCTCCCAGCCCAGGCGGAGCGGGCGGAGGGCCGGTGCCCGGGCGGCGACGGGTGGGGGCCAGCGGGCCCCGTCGCCGGTGCGGGTGACCACGGTGAGGTCGACGTCGTGGCGGCGGGAGAGGGCGCCGGCCAGTTCGAGCACGTAGCGGCCGGCGCCGCCCGGGGGGTCCGGGATGGCACTGGCATCAAGGGACACTCGGACCATCACACCATCTCCTTCCACAGTCGCAGGTGATGCTGGGCGGCCAGTGCCCAGGTGAGCCCGCCGGCGCGGGCTTGGCCGGCGGCAACCAGTTCAGCGCGCCGGGCGTCGTCGGTGGCGGCCCGCACCAGGGCGCCGGCGATGGCATCGACGTCGTAGGGGTCGACCTCCAGCCCAGCGCCGCCGGCGCTGGGCACGGCGCTGGCCACCACCGGTGCGCCGCAGGACATGGCCTCGACGACGGGTAGGCCGAACCCCTCCCGTAGCGGGACGTAGGCCATGACCCGCGCCTGGGCGTAGAGCGCGGTCAGGGTGCCGCCGGTGACCAGGCCGGCGAGGACCACGCCCGGCCCCGGCCGCACCTCGGGACCCCACCCGGCCGGCCCCACGACCACCATCGGCGGCAACCGGTCGCGCACCGAGTCGTAGGCGGCCAGCAGGCGGGGGAGGTTCTTGCGGGGCTCCAAGGTGGAGACGGTGAGCAGGAAGTCGCCGGTGACGCCCAGGCGGGCCAGGAGAGCGCCGGCACCGTCGTAGTCGGGGGCGGCGAGGTGGTCGCAGCCCTCTTCGACGACCTCCACCTTGTCCGGGGGAGCGCCGGCGGCCAGCAGGTCGTCGGCGACGGTCGTCGAGGGGACGACGAGCAGCCGGCCCCGCTGCAAGGCCCGCTGCAGGGCGGCCTCGTGCCAGCGCCGGCCCCTCTCCGGGTAGGCATCGGGGAAGTGGCGCCAGGCCAGGTCGTGGACCATCACCGACATCGGCGCCCGGCCCGCGGGCGGCAGGGCGAAGGAGGTGGCGTGGACGACATCGGGGTGCCCGGGCGGGCGGATGAGGCCCCGGTCCCACGCCCGCACCAGGGCCGGCGCTGGAAGCTGGGAGGTCACCACCTTGCCCAGCGCAGCCAGGGGGTCGGGCGAACCACGCGGGGCCCGGCTCGCCCACAGCGTCACGTCCTCACCGAGGGGCGCCAAGCCTCGCAAGAGCCCGCGGGCGTACGTGCCGATGCCCCCCTCGACGGGCCGGCGCAACTGCTCGGCGACGACCAGCACCTTCATCGACACACCGGAGACCGCCGGCCTCCACATCTGGTTGGTGCCGCCGTCAGGGTCCGACCCGCCGGTACAGGTCGAGGGTGGCGAGCGCGGCCCGCTCCCAGGTGAACTGGGCGGCCTGGGCCCGGCCCGCCGGTATGAGGCGGGCGCGCACCCCCTCGTCGAACGCGGCCTGCTCCATGGCGTCGGCGAACGCCTCGGCATTCCCGGGCTCGACGAGCAGGCCGGCCTCGCCGACGGTCTCCGGCGTGGCCCCGGCCCGAACGCCCACCACCGGGACGCCGGCCTCCATGGCCTCGAGGAGCGGCATGCCAAACCCCTCGTAGAGCGAAGGGAACACGAGCACCCGGGCGCCGGCCAGGAGGGCGGAGATCCGAGCGTCGTCGACGTAGCCGGTGCGGGTGACCTCGGGCTCGCCGAGGCCCCGCTTTCGCAGGAGGGCGGGCACGTCGACCAGGCTGCTCTTCCCGCCGGCCAGCACCAGGCGCAGGTCGACGCCCCGCCGGCGCAGGATGCGCAGGGCGTCGAGGGCCAGGGGCAGGTTTTTGCGAGGTTCGAGGGTGCCGAGCATGAGCGCATACGGCGGGCTGGCGTCGGGGTCATGCGCCGGCGCCGCCCGGGCGTGGCTGCCGTTGTGGATCACCGTGACCTTGTGGTCCACCTCGGGCAGCCAGGTGACGAGCTCCTCGCGGGTGAAGCTCGAGACGGTGATGATGGCCGACGCCCGGCGGAGGATGTCGGGCAGCAGCCGGGCCATGCGGCGCACGCCCGGGGTCACGGCTTCGGGGCGGTGGACGAAGTTGATGTCGTGGACGGTGACGACGACCGGCACCTTGCGCGATGGCGGGGCGATGAAGTTGGTGGCGTGGAAGACGTCGCAGTCGACCAGCCACTCCACGGGCGGGAACTGGACCCGGTCCCACATGGCCCACAGCGGCCGGGCCGGGGCCAGTTTGCGCTCGACGGCGACGTTGGGCCGGTGCGGCGGGTCCAGTTTCAGGTAGCGGGCGGTGCGCCAGGAGATGGGGAACACCACCATGTCGTCCTCCGGCGACGCCTTGGCGACGGCGTCGATCAGCTCATGGGTGTACCAACCGACGCCTGTCTTTGCGCCGAGCAGGGGGGTGCCGTCGAAGCCGATCCGCATCCTCGGGCCCGGCTAGCCCTGCCGCCGGCGCCGGCGGGGGACGCGCCGCTTGGCCGCGGTGCCGGCGGTGTCGTCGTCGTCGTCGTCCGGGTCGGCGTCCTGCGGGTCGTCCTCCATGGCGAAGTCTTCGATCTCGGGCGCGAGGGGAGGGGGCGGGGGCGGCGGCGGGGGCGGCGGGCGCAGCTCGGAGACGATGACGTCGCGATGGCGGCGGAGCTCATGGGGCAGGTCCAGGGCCAGGCGCCGGCCGAGCTCGGTGATGGCCCTGGCCAGCTCCGAGGTCGCCCCCTTCACCTCATGGGCCACCGTCGGGCCCAGGCTGGCCTCGACGCGAGCCAGGCGATCGCTGATGGCCTCGAGGCGGTGCTCGACCGCGGCCAGCCGCTCGTCGAGGTCCGGTCTCGGGGCGACGGGCGCGTCGCCCCCGTGCTCGGGGGCGACAGCAGAGACGCCGCCGGTCTCCGGCGTGGGCAGCAGCTCCATGGGCCTGCCAGCCTAGGTGCGATGGCCGAACTGTTGTTGAGAGGAGTGCGCTTCGCGTGGCGCCGGCCCCTCGTCATGGGGATCCTGAATGCCAACGCCGACTCCTTCTCCGATCCCGGGGCTCGGACCGTCGATGCCGTTGTGGACCGGGCGCTGGCTTTGGTGGCCGCCGGCGCCGGCGCCCTCGACGTCGGCGCCCAGTCGGCGATCACCCGCCGGCCACCTGTCGACCCCACCGACGAGGCGGCGGCGGTGGCGCCGGTCGTGGGGGCCGTGGTCGAGCGGTGCCCTGGCGTGCTGGTGTCGGTGGACACGTTCAAGCCCGCCGTCGTGGCCGCCGCCCTCGACGCCGGCGCCCACCTGGTCAACGACGTCTCCGGCCTGCGCGATCCCACCGTGGCCCACCTGTGCGCCGGCGCCGGCGCCGGGCTGGTCGTGATGCACACCGCGGCCCCGCCTCTCACCCGTCTCCAGGACCCCGCCCTCTACGGCGACGTGGCCAAGGAGGTGGCGGCGTTCCTCGCCCGACGCATCGCCGGGGCGGTCGACGCCGGCGTGGATCCCGGGTCGATCGTCGTCGACCCCGGCGTCGACTTCACGAAGACGCCGGCGCAGACCGTCGAGCTGCTGCGCGACCTCGGGCCGGTTCTCGGCCTGGGCCGGCCCGTGCTGCTGGCCCTGTCCCGCAAGGACTTCGTCGGCGCCCTGACCGGCCGGCTGCCGGCCGAGCGCGACGCCGGC
This sequence comes from uncultured Acidimicrobiales bacterium, assembly GCA_964479465.1. Lineage (GTDB taxonomy): Bacteria > Actinomycetota > Acidimicrobiia > Acidimicrobiales > AC-14 > CADCTB01. The sequence goes on along the minus strand of CAYZMG010000035.1, from coordinate 21,907 downwards.
ACCCTCGGGGCGGTGGCCGCCCTGCGCCACGTGCCCGGCCAGATCCTGCGCGTCCACGACGTGGCCGCCACGGTGGACATGCTGGCGGTGCTCGACGTGCTGAGTGGCGCGGAGCCGGCGCCGGCCGGCCTGACGCTGCCCGAGGAGCTGCGCCATCAACCGCCGGCGGGCGGGTCGCCTATCCGGCCTCGCTGAGAACCGGTCGGGCGGCGGCCGTGGCCCCCAGGGCGGTGCCCAGCACGGTGCGCTCGGTCTCCAGGGGGGCGAAGAGACCGAGCGCACCGGGGTAGACGCCGTGGGCGGGGCCGAAGACCCGGACGGCGATGCCGGCGGCGGCCAGGGCAGCCGCTTCGGCAGCGGCGGTGTCGGAGAGGATGCAGCAGTAGGGGAGCCGGGGGCCGGCGCCCTTGACGGGGCGGCCCCCGAGGATCGAGAGGATGCCGTGGAACCAGTCGGCGTCGGCGGCCAGGCGCCCGCGGCTTTCCGTGGCCCAGTCGACTGCGGCCAGGGCGGCCTCGGTGACGGTCACGTCGAGACCCGACACTGCGTCGGGACCGGCGAGCAGGGACCGCAGCAGGGGGTCGCGAGCCCACGCCACGCCGGCCCGGGTCGCAGGGATTCCGAAGAAGTCGGCGCCCGAGCGCAGGACGACCACGTTGTCGGCATCGGTGCCGACCAGGGTGGCCGCCGGCGGGTCGGGCAGGAAGTCGATGGCCGACTCGTCGACGACGAGGGTGGAGGCCGGGTGGCGGCGGGCCACCTCGGCCAGGGCGTCACGGTCGAGCGTCAGGCCGGCGGGCATCTGAGGGTTGGAGATGACGACCACCTCGGCGTGGTCGAGGGCGGCGTCGACCTGCTCGACCGACGGGAGGTGCTCGCCGGGGAAGCGGGTGAAGCCGCGCCCACCGAAGGCGTCGAGCACCGCACCCTGCGCCGGGCGGGGCACGGCCACGGCGTGGTGGGGCACGACGCGTCCGAGGTCCCGGAGGAACGCCGCCGGCCCCCGGCCGGCGACGAGCTCGCTGACTTCGACGCCCAAGGCGCCGGCGTAGGCCGATTCCAACCGCTCGGCCGCGTCGGTGGGAGGCGTGGCGAGATCGTCGGCCGACAGCGCACCCAGTGCGTCGACGACGGCCGGCGGCGGGCCGTAGCGGTTGACCCCGGTGGCCAGGTCGAGGGCGACGCTGCCCGACCGCCGCCGCCGGTGCTCGGCCAGGGTGGGTGCCTGCTGGGCCATCGTCGAGCCGCCTCTCTTGCCGTCGTCGTGTGAGGTGTATCTCGACACAGGAGGGCCTCCCGCTGAAATCGTGCAGGCATGCCTCTTCCGTGGTGGTGCTGGCACCCCGGGGGTACGGTGCCGCATGGCTGACATCGAGGCGAATAAAGCGAAGGTGCGTCAGTTCTACGAGCGGTCGCATCAGGGCGACCTGGCGGTGTACGACGAGATGCTGGCGCCGGGCTTCGTGAACTACGGGGGCCCGGCCGGCGAGCTGCACGGCCCGGAGGCGTTCAAGCAGGCGTACATGGGCTTCGCCTCCGCCTTCTCGGACTTCAGCACCACCATCGACCTGATGATCGCCGAGGGTGACCTGGTGGCCGTCTACGGCGTGGCCAGCGGCACCCACGACGGGCCGTTCATGGGCCTTCCACCCTCGGGGAACAAGCTGCGCTGGACCGGCATGGCCATCTACGGCTTCGACGCCGACGGATTGATCGACCGCCGCTGGCAGGAGATCGACGGCCTCGGCCTCTTCGGCCAGCTCGGCCTGTTGCCCCCGCCGCCCGGCGCCCCCGAGTAGCCCGCCGGCGCGTTCCGCGTACCCCAGAGCGCCAAGAACGCACCGTTCCGGTACGCGGAACGGGGCGCCGGCCCGGCCGGGGGGGATGGGGGGTCCCCGGCCGGGCCGACTGGTGGGGGACCTACGCCGCCGGCTCGGCGTCGCCGGCCTGCAGCGACTGCTGGTGGCGCTCGGCGGCCCACGCCGCTGCCTCCCGGCACAGCACGGGGTGGAAGCGCCAGCGGGCCAGCTGGTCCTCGGCGGCCTGGGCGTCCTCGCCCAGCTCGATGAGGCTCAGCGCCAGCCGCCGGCTGCGCCGGCGCTGCTGCTCGTGCACCGGGGTGAGCAGCTCGCTCTCCTGCCAGGCCTGGTGGGCGGCGACCAGCTCGGGTGACAGGCGCATGACCTGGCGGCGGGTCAGGGGCGGGAGCTTGCGGCGCACGGCCAGGGTGCCGTCGGGCCGGGCCTCGGCCACGTCGAATTGGCAGCAGCGCGACAGCGCCCGCATGAACGGCGAGTGCCGGCCGCCCTTGGAGCCGAGGCCGAGCGCCTGGGCGGTGGATGCCAGGTCGAGGTCGAAGCCCTCGGGGGTGGCGTCGAGCCGGTTGGCCATGTAGCGGAGCAGCCAGGTGGTGGACGGCCCCAGGATGCCGAGCCAGAAGCGCTCGACATAGGCGGACCGGGGATCGTGGCCCAGCGCGTCGATCACGCTGTCGGGCCAGGGACGAACGGGCAGGATGGTGACGGACGGGACGTCCGCCGGGAGCACTGAGACCGAGCTCAAAGGAAGCCTCCGGAAACGGGAATGACCGCGACAATTCAGGGGAGAAGGTCAGGGGAAGCTTCGTGTCTTTTCATTACACTTCATACCGAGAGGACCTGTCAAGGGCGAGGGCGCTCATGGCCGGCGCCGGCCGGATCGTCGTGCTCACCGGCGCCGGCGTCTCCACCGATTCGGGCATCCCGGACTTCCGGGGGCCACAGGGCGTGTGGACGAAAGACCCGGCCGCCCAGCGCAACTCTCACATCACCGAGTACATAGCCCACGCCGAGGTTCGGCGGCGGGTGTGGCAGACGCGCCTGGCGTCGCCGGCGTGGACGGCCGAGCCGAACCCGGGCCACGTGGCCATCGTCGACCTGGAGCGCCAGGAGCGTCTGCACCTGGTCGCCACCCAGAACATCGACGGCCTGCACCAGCTCGCCGGCAACGACCCGGCGCTGGTCGTCGAGCTCCACGGCACCATGCGGGAGGCGATGTGCCTGGACTGTGGCGATCGCGGCCCGATGGAGCCCGTGCTCGACCGCCTCCGAGCCGGCGAGGACGATCCCGAATGCCGGCGCTGCGGCGGCCTGCTGAAGTCGGCCACCATCTCCTTCGGCCAGTCCCTCGTCGCCGAGGACCTGGCCCGAGCCCACCGGGCCGCCCTGGGGTGCGACCTCCTGCTCGCCGTGGGGTCCAGCCTCACCGTCTCGCCGGCCTCCGACCTCGTGCCAGTCGCCGCCGGCGCCGGCGCTGCGGTGGTGATCGTCAACGCCCAGCCCACGCCCTACGACGGGCTCGCCGGCGCCGTGGTCCGGGCCCCGATCAGCGACGTCCTTCCGGAGCTGGTCACCCGTTGACGGGAATGTCGACCTGCGCGGTAGGGTTTAAGCACGTCTGAACCCCCGCTCATGAGGATCGACAACCATGCCTACCTTCCGTGACCTGCTGGCCGAGGCCAAGGCGTCGATCCGCGAGGTCGACACCGCCGGCGCCGAGGCCGCGCTCACCGTCAACCCGGCCACCGTCGTGCTCGACGTCCGCGAGGCCGACGAGTACGAGCAGGGCGCCCTGCAGAACGCCGTGCACATCCCCCGCGGCCACCTGGGGAGCCAGGTCGAGAATCGCCTGGCCGACAAGTCGGCGCCGGTCCTGATCTACTGCGCCGGCGGCACCCGCTCCGCCTTCGCCGCCCGCACCCTGGCCGAGCTGGGCTACACCGACGTGGTCTCCATGGCCGGCGGTTTCAACAAGTGGAAGAACGAGAACCGGGAATGGTCGGCCCCCCGCACTCTGACCGCCGACCAGCGCAACCGCTACCAGCGCCACATCCTCCTCCCCGAGGTGGGCGACGCCGGCCAGCAGAAGCTGCTCGACGCCAAGGTCCTGCTCCTGGGCGCCGGCGGCCTGGGCTCACCGGCCGCCCTGTACCTGGCCGCCGCCGGCGTGGGCACGCTCGGCATCGTCGACATGGACGTGGTCGACGAGTCCAACCTCCAGCGCCAGATCCTCCACAACATGGACCGGGTCGGCGACCGCAAGGTGGACTCGGCCAAGAAGACCCTGGTGAGCCTCAATCCTGATGTGAACGTCGTCACCTACGACGTGCGCCTGGGCGCCGACAACATCCTCGACGTGCTCGACGGCTACGACGTCATCGTCGACGGCACCGACAACTTCCCCACCCGCTATTTGGTCAACGACGCCTCGCTGGTCAAGCGCATCCCCGTGGTCCACGGGTCGATCTTCCGCTTCGACGGCCAGGTCACTGTCTACAACCCCTTCGTCGGCCCCTGCTACCGCTGCCAGGTGCCCGAGCCGCCGCCGCCGGAGCTGGCGCCGTCGTGCTCGGAGGCCGGCGTGCTTGGCGTGCTGCCCGGCATCATCGGCTCCATCCAGGCCATGGAGGCCATCAAGCTCGTCCTCGGCCTGGGCGACCCCCTGGTCGGCCGGCTGCTGGCCTACGACGCCCTCGAGGAGTCGTTCCGGACGTTCAAGATCAACCGTGACCCGGCCTGCCCGGCGTGCGGGCCCGACGCCGGCGAGATCGTCATCGCCGAATACGACGAGCTCTGCATGCCCCACCCCAAGCAGTCGCCCGCGGCTTAGGCAGCCCGCGCCGGCGTCCTAACCACTTCGTTTGGTAGATCCGGGCCGCTGGAGCGCGCCGGATCTACCAAACCGACGGGCCTCCACCGGCTCGTCCTCGATCACCAGGTCCGTCGCCGGCGTGGCGGCCGGCGGCCGGCGCCGGCGCCGGCGCTCCCAGCCGGGCGTGGCCTCCACGGTACGGGGATCAAGCAGGTCGCGGAGGCCGTCGCCGGCCAGGTTGAAGGCCAGGACCATGAGGGTGATGGCGATGCCGGGCCAGAAGAGGAGCAGGGGGGCCCGATCGAGGAACGGGCGGGCCTCGGCCAGCATCGAGCCCCACTCGGGCGTCGGCGGGCCCACGCCGAAGCCGAGGAACGACAGCCCGGACACCGAGAGCAGCACGCTGCCCAGGTCGAGGGTGCTGAAGACGACGATCGGGCCGATCAGGTTGGGGCCGACGTGGCGGAACATGATCCGGGGCCGGGTGGCACCGACGGCCCGGGCCGCCTCCACGAAGTCCTGTTCCCTGACTTTGAGCGCCATGCCCCGGACGAGGCGGGCGTAGCGGGGCCACCCGACGAGGATGATGGTGATGATCAGGTTGCGCAGGCCCTGGCCGAGCAGGCCGACGACAACCAGGGCCAGGATCAGCGTCGGCAGGGCGAGCAGGACATCGACGGCGCGCATGATGACGGTCTCGGCCAGACGCCCGTACATGGCGGCGACCAGGCCCAGGAGCACGCCCAGGACGGTGATGCCGATGGTGGCCGTCAGCGCCATACCGAGGGAGAGCCGGGTGCCGTGGAGGATGCGCGAGAACACGTCGCGGCCGAGGTTGTCGGTGCCCATCAGGTGATCGGCGCTCACCGGCGCGAACCGGTTCGAGAAGTCCGTCGCCACCGGGTCGTGACGGGCCAGCCACGGCGCCAGCGCGCCGGCCACCACCACGATGACGATGATCGCCAGCCCGATCATCGCCGTGCGGTCCTTGAGGAGCCGGCGGAAGACCCGCCGGCGGACCGGTACGAACGCGTCCCCCGCCTGGCGGAGGACTGCCTCAGCCGTGCTCACCGGGTCGCCGCCTTCGGCGGCCGCCCCGCTGCGCAGGGCACTGTGTTTGTCTGGTCGCTCGCCTGCGGCTCGCTCACGGGCTGGCCTCCATCCGGATGCGGGGGTCGAGCACGCCGTAGAGGGCGTCGACGGCGAAGCTCCCGACCAGGTAGATGACCCCGGACAGCAGGACGGCGGCCTGGATGACCGGGTAGTCCCGCTGGGAGATGGCCTCCAGCGTGAGAAGGCCGAGGCCGGGCCAGGCGAAGATGAACTCGGTCACGACCACCCCCTCGAGGAGGGCGCCGAGGATGGTGCCGGCGTAGGTCACGACGGGGATCGACGCGTTCCGCAGGCCGTGGCGCAGCACTACCTGCAACGACCCGAGGCCCTTGCTTCTCGCCGTGCGCATATAGTCCTCGGTGAAGACTTCGAGGAGGCTGGCCCGCAGCAGCCGGGAGAGTACGGCAATCGGTCCGAGCGCGACCACGATCGACGGCATGATGAGGCTGGACAGGCCCTGGCGCCCAGCCACCGGCAGCAGCTTCATCTCCGTGGCCAGCTGCACGATCAGCATGTAGGCCAGGAAGAACCCCGGGATCGACGCCCCCAGGAGGGCGACGACCCGGAAGATCTGATCGGTCCAGTGCCGGTGGAACATGGCCGCCATCACGCCGAGCGGCAGCCCCACGATCACGATGAGGAGCACGGAGGACGCGGTGAGCTCGAGCGTCGGGCCGAGCCGCTCGCGCAACACCTCGCTGACCGGCGCCCGCTTGGCGAAGGATTCGCCGAGGTCGCCCGTCACCATCCCCTGGAGCCACGAGCCGTACTGCACGAAGAACGGCCGGTCCAGGCCCAGCTCCACCTTGGCATTGCGGATGTCCTGGGCCGTGGCCTCCTGGGATCCCGACCGCTTGCGTGCGTACTCCTCGGCCGGATCCCCCGGGGCGTTCGAAACCAGGATGAAGATCAGGAACGACAGCGCGAGCAGCGTCGGGATGGCGACGAGAAGCCTGCGGGCGAGATACCTCGCCACCTTCGGCTACTTGGGAGTCATCGTCAGGCTGAACCAGGTCTGGTTGGTGAACGACGGGTGAGGGTCGCCGAGGTCAACGTTGCTGGCCATGCCGTAGATGCGGAAGGCGTCGGCCAGCGGGACCACCAGGTAGTCCTTGTTGATGAGGATGTTCATCATCGTCGCCGAGGCCTGCTGGACCTCGGCCGTTGTCTTGGCGGTGTCGGACTTGATCACCTCGGCCTCGAAGGCGGGACCGTTGGGAGTGGCCGGCGCCGCTCCCGGGGCGAACTGGACGTTGGTGGCGCTCCGGGCGGCCATGCGCAGCACGGGGAGGAACGCCGGGTTGGCGTCGTTCTGGTTCGGCGGCTCGAGGTCGAGGTCGAAGTCGCCCTTGCCCTGGGCGTAGAGCGAGTTACGGGTGGCCACGTCGGGGGTCTTCTTGATCTCCACGTCGATGCCCACGTCCTTCAGGTTCGACTGGATGACGAGGAGGGCCGACTCGGGTACCTCCTGCTGGCCCAGCAGCTTGAGGCTCAGGCGCTGGCCGTCCTTGCTGCGGATGCCGTCGGAGCCCGCCCGCCAGCCGGCGTCGTCGAGCACCTTCCGGCTGCGGGCCAGGTCGCGGGGGATCGGCGCCACGAGGTTGGCCGCCGATCCGAGCACCGACGCCGGGGCCATGTACCGGCCGGGGGCGGCGTTGCCGTCGAGCACGACATCGACGTAGGACTGGCGGTCGATGGCGTAGGTGACCGCCTCACGGACGGCGGGGTCCTGGGTGAGGCGGCCGTCGAGCTTGTTGACGTAAAGGAGGTGGTTCCGGCCCGCCTTGGACTTCACGACCTTGAAGTTGGAGTCGTTGGCGAGCGACTTGGTGGCGTCGGCCGGGAGGTCGATGGCCAGGTCGGCCTGGCCCGACTTGAGGGCCTCCAGGCGGGTCTGGGGGTCCGGGTAGAAGCGGATGTCCATCTTGCGGACCTGGGGCTTCTCGCCCCAGTAGTTGTCGTTGCGCTCGAAGGACGCCGTCTGCTTGGGGGTGTAGCTGACGTACTTCCACGGGCCGGTGCCGGCGTAGGGGGCGGTGTCGTTGTGGGTGTTGGCCTTGACGATGGCGCCCTCGGGGTGCCCGATCTGCTCGACCAGGCGCAGGTTGGTCTGGGCCGGCGTGAAGTCGACGGTGAACTGGTCGATCTTCTTCACCGAGTCGGGGCCGAGGGTGTTCAGCACCGTGGTGAGGGTCCTGCCCTCGGGCTGGCGGACGCCCCAGGTCCACACGACGTCATCGGCGCTGAAGGGCGTGCCGTCGTGGAAGGTGACGCCCTGGCGGAGGGTGAAGCGCCACGTCTTGCCGTCGGGCTGCAGCTCCCACTTGGTGGCCAGGCCTGGCTTCAGGGTGTAGTCGGAGGCGATGTAGACGAGCGGCTCGTAGACCTGGACGTTGTAGACGTACATGAACTGGTACGACTTGGCGCCCGTGCCGCCCTCGGTCCACTGGTCCTCGTTGGCGGCGACCCGGACGGTGGCGTTGAGGTCGGGCTGGTTGCTGGTCTGGCCGCCGGTGTTCTCCGACGGGCTGTCGTCCCCACCGCAGGCCGCCGCCAGTATTCCGAACAGCATGACAATGGCGAGTGCCTTACGACGCATGGATTCTTTCCCCCCCTGAGAAGTGCGACGAGACGGCGCAGGTGCCAGCGCACCCCAACCGCCGTCTCTACCGCGATTGTGGCATGTGGCCAGAAACAGCGCACGTCATCGGCCTACTCTTCGGAAGCCATGACGGCTGTGCTCGACATCAAGGACCTCAAGGTCACGTTCCCGACCCTGGAAGGCAGGGTGTCGGCGGTGCGCGGCGTGAGCCTCACCCTCGAGCCCGGCCAGGTGCGGGGCGTGGTGGGTGAATCCGGGTCGGGCAAGACGGTCACCATGCTGGCTGCCCTCGGCCTCCTTCCCTCCAGCGCCGAGGTCACCGGCTCGGTCAAGTACAAGGGCCGTGAGCTCCTGGGCCTGCCGCCATCTGACCTGCGCAAGGTGCGCGGCTCGGGGATCGCCATGATCTTCCAGGATCCCCGCACATCGCTGAACCCGGTCCACACCATCGGACACCAGATCGTGGAGGGCATCCGCATCCACCACCCCGAAGTGAACCGCAAGGACGCCTTGAAGCGGGCCGTGGAGCTTCTCGCCCTCGTCGGCATCCCCCAACCCGACAAGCGGGCGCGTGACTACCCCCACCAGTTCTCCGGCGGCATGTGCCAGCGGGCCATGGTGGCCATGGCGGTGGCCAACAACCCCGACGTCCTCGTCGCGGATGAGCCCACCACCGCCCTCGACGTGACCATCCAGGCCCAGATCCTGGACCTCCTGCGGGACATCCGCCGGGAGAAGGGGGTGGCCATCGTCCTCATCAGCCACGACCTCGGGGTGGTCGCCGGCCTGGCCGACGAGGTCTCGGTCATGTACGCCGGCCGGGTGGTGGAGCGGGGCACGGTCGACGACGTCTACGCCCAGGCCCGCCATCCCTACACCCGGGGCCTGCTCTCGTCGGTCCCCCGCCTCACCGACGACGAGCGTGGACCGCTGACCTCCATCGGCGGCGGCGCCCCCTCACTGCTTGCCTTGCCCAAGGGGTGCGCCTTCCATCCCCGTTGCTCCCACGAGCGGCCGAACTGCCGCATCGACGACCCCCGCCTGCGCCGGGTCGGGCCGGTGGAGGCCGCCTGCCATTACGCCGAGGAGATGGGCGCGGTGGGGGCAGGAACATGAGCGAGCCGATACTGGTCGTTCGCGACCTGGTCAAGGAGTTCCCGGTGCGCGGGGGCGGGAAGGTGCACGCCGTCTCCGGCGTGTCGTTCGACCTGCACGAGGGCGAGACCCTCGGCCTGGTGGGGGAGTCCGGGTGCGGGAAGTCGACCACGGCCCGGTGCGTGCTCCGCCTCATCGAGCCGACCAGCGGCGAGGTCGTGTTCCGGGGCCGCGACGTGCTGAAACTCGGCCGCAAGGATCTCCGCAAGCTCCGGGCCGACCTCCAGATCGTGTTCCAGGACCCGTACGCGTCGCTCAACCCCCGGATGCAGGTGTGGTCGATCATCGCCGAGCCGTTGATCGTCCACGGCATGGCCGCCAAGGCGGCGAAGGCCCGGGCCAACGAGCTGCTGGAGCTGGTGCGCCTTCGTCCCGAGCACGCCAGCCGCTACCCGCACGAGTTCTCCAGCGGCCAGCGCCAGCGCATCGGTGTGGCTCGTGCCCTGGCCCTGGAGCCCGATGTGCTGGTGCTCGACGAGCCGGTCTCCGCCCTCGACGTGAGCATCCAGGCCGGCGTCCTCAACCTCCTGGAGGAGCTGCGCGAGCGGCTCAACCTGGCCTACTTGTTCATCGCCCACGACCTGTCGGTGGTCCGCCACATCTCCGATCGGGTGGCGGTCATGTACCTGGGCAAGGTGGTCGAGATCGGCACCCGCGACGACATCTACAACCATCCGGCCATGCCCTACACCCAGGCCCTGCTTTCATCGGTGCCGGTGCCCGACCCGCCCGTGGAGCGCATGCGCAAGCGGATCGTGCTGGCCGGCGACCTCCCGAGCCCCGCCGACCCGCCGTCGGGCTGCCGTTTCCGCACCCGCTGCTGGAGGGCCGAGGACATCTGCGCCGAGGAGGAGCCGGCGCTGATCGACCGGGGCCAGGGCCACCCGGCGGCCTGCCATTTCGCCGAGGAGCTCCAGGTCGTCCCCTGAGCTGTCGGTGGTCCACCGCCAGTCGTCGTAGGTTGGACGAGTGGCCGTGCGGTTCGTCGTCATCGGGGGAGGTCCCGCCGGCAACCAGGCCGCCAGCCACGCCGCCCGCCACGGGGCCACGGTCACCCTCATCGAGCGCGACGTCATCGGCGGCGCCGCCCACCTGTGGGACTGCATCCCGTCGAAGGCCATGATCGCCACCGGCGGGGCGATGGCCTTCGTGGAGCGGTCCGGGGGCATGGGGCTGTCGGCCCTCGACGCCGGCCTCGACCACGACGCCCTGAAGCGGCGCATCACCGACATCGAGGACCGGCTGCGGACCTCGGTGGAGGACCTGCTGTCGGACCAGGGCGTCCGGGTGATCCGGGGCACCGGCCGTCTCACCGGGCCCCATACGGTCGCGGTGGAGAGCGCCGCAGGGACCGAGGTGCTGGAGGCCGACGCGATCCTCGTCTCCACCGGCAGCCGGCCGCGCATCCCCGACTGGTGCCAGCCCGACGGGGACCGCATCCTTACCACCCGCCAGGCCTACCCGCCGCCGGTCATGCCCGAGCATCTGGTCGTCATCGGTTCAGGGGTCACCGGCGTGGAGTTCGTCCACATGTTCGCCTCCTTCGGCGCCCGCGTCACCCTGGTCGTGAGCCGCCAGCAGGTGCTGCCGAACAAGGATCCCGAAGTTGCCGCCGCCCTGGAGGACGAGTTCCTCCGTCGGGGGGTCAAGCTGTTCATCGGCGCCCGGGCGGTGGGGATCGACAGGACTGAGGAGGGGGTCGCCGTGCGCTGCGACGACGGCCGCATCGCCCGCGGCAGCCACGCCCTCCTGGCCATCGGCCTGGTGCCGAACTCCGAGGGCCTGGGTTTGCAGGAGGCCGGCGTCGAGGTCGACGAGCGCGGCTTCATCCCCGTCAACCAGCACTGCCAGACCAATCTCGACCACGTCTACGCCGCCGGCGACGTCTCGGGGAAGCTGCCCCTCTCATCGGTGGCGGCCATGCAGGGCCGAAAGGTCGCCGAGCACGCCATGGGCATGCAGACCCGCGAGCACCGCCACGTCGACTACGACAAGGCGCCGCAAGCCGTGTTCACCGAGCCGGAGATCGCCGAGGTCGGCGTGGCCGAGGCCGAGGCCTTCGCCACCGGCCGCAAGATCCGGGTCACCAAGGTCCCGTTCTCCTCCAACCCCAAGGCTCTGATCAACCACGACCCCCGGGGCTTCGTGAAGATCGTGTCCGACCCGGCCACCGGCATCGTGCTGGGCGGGTCGATCGTGGGCGCCCACGCCGCCGAGCTGATCTCCGTCATCGCCCTGGCCGTGAACTGCAACCTCCGGGTCGGCGACATCGTCGACAGCCTTCTCGTCCACCCCTCGGTGGCGGAGTCCCTCACCGAGGCGGCGGAATAGGCGGCCACACTGTGAGGCCGCTCTTTCGTTGATCCTCAGACGCCGCGACTGGACCTCAGGACAGTGACAGGTTTCCGCACGTGAAGGCGCCGTACGGCCGAAGGCCTGGGTCGGCCGCGGCGAAGACCTGTGGCGGCGAGGTGTTGGCGAGGACAAGGGTGTCACCCACGACGTCGTAGTTGGCGATCGTCCCCGTGTACTGCGCGCCATCGGTCGACTGCGCCTCGAGGACCTGGACGGCCGTGCCTCCGACGCAGCGGAGGCCGGAGCGGTTCCGGACCGATGCCCCCACCGGGAAGGTCGAAGGCTGGCCGTTGACCGTCAACCGGGTGAGCTGGCAGAAGCCGCCCGCTTTCCATATGCCGACGAGGGTCGCGTAACCACCCGAACCGACACTGGCGAAGACCTCGTCGACTCCGGAGTCGACGTTGAACCCACCGAGCGCCTTGACCGCGTCGCCTGCCGCCACATTGCCCACCGTGACGTCGACCTCGCCGCCGGCGCTCAGCTCCACCCGCAGGCGCCAGGTGCCGGCGGCCTGGTACGCCTTGAGCACGTCGGGCTTCCCGTCGCCGTCGAAGCTGCCGGTCGCGGTGGTCAGGTTCACGACGTTCGCAGGCATCGGGCTCGACGGGCAGGCCGCGCCCGGGCCGACGGTCGTCGCCGGGGCACGAGTCGTCACCGTCTGCCCCGTGGTGGTGGCGACTGCGGACGACGTGGTGAGGGCCGGCGCCGTGGTCGACGTCGACGTGCCGCCGGATGCTGTGGGCGAGTCACCTCCTCCGCACGCGGCCAGGGTGACCGCCAACGCGGCGAGGGATCGGCGCGCCCACGTTCGTCCGCTCCGAGTGTTGCCGTGGCTGCTGATCACTCGGGACACCGTCGTTCGTTCCTTCCGGGCCTACGCCGGGCGAAGTGAAGCTCCGACCCCCGATCCTGCGGCTAACTCGGCGGGTTCTTCTTGATGATGATGTCGACGCCCGAAATTGGCTTACCGACGCCCTCCGCGACACCGGGCGCACCCCCCGCCGGCGCGGCATCGACCCCGACCTCGCCGGAACCGGCCCCAGTCTCCGCCGCTGCACCGCCGTTCTTGATGTTCGACCTCGTCGTGCTGATAGATCCAGCTGCCATACCCGCCGGCCCGGCTCCTCCGATCGTTTCGTCTGGCCCAGCGTCGGTGACCGAGCCGCCGTTCTTGATGTTCGACCTGGTGGTGTTGATGGTGGCAGCCCCGGCCATGGGATCGAGCTCGTCGCCGTCCGGGGTGTCATAGACCTCGGCATCGGGCGCGGCTGCGGAGGCGGCACCGCCCGGGTTCTTGCCCAGCTTGACGTCGGCTCCGGGAATCGGTTCGCCCTCCATGGCCACCGGCTCGGTCGTCTGCCCGACCCCCTCCGCCCCGGTGGCGGCATCGCCGCCCTTGATGCGTCGGTCCTTCATGGCCATCCCGGCCGGCCCGGGCTTGTCAGGGAACGGGTCTCCCGGCCTCGTGGGCGTCGGCTCAAACTCCTTTGGCGGCGGGGAGGCCGCCTTCGCCGAGCCGCTGCTCTTGATGTTCGACCTCGTGGTGTTTACGACGTCGGCCTTCATGGCCATGGGATCGAGCTCGTCGCCGTCCGGGGTGTCATAGGCCGCCTCCGCCACTCCGCCGCTGTTCTTGATGTTCGACCGAGTGGTGTTGATGGAGCCGGCCGCCATGGCGGGGGGTGGGACGTCCACGCCTCCCAGCGGCGCACCTCCGACAATCGTCCCCATCCTCGCGGGTGCTTCATCGATGCCGAGCGGTTTCTCCCCCATGGGGGCATCGTGCGCTCTTTCCCGCTCCTTCGCCATAAGAAATGTGGCCGATTTCCGGTATTCCTGCTCGGGCACTGTTCAAACGGCCCGGAAGGGCGCATGGTCGTCCTATGGGGAGAGGGTGAGCGGGGCGGCCGGCCGGCGGTGCCTGCCGGCGGGATGATCAGGACCGCCACGCCGGCGCGGCCGGCCGCTCCCCGTCACCTTCCCAACCCGAACTCCCCGTTTGCGCTGGCGCTGGGCCCGGCGCTGGGAGAGCGGCGTCCGGCGACCGTCGTCGGGGTGGAGCACGAGTACTCCCTGGGCATGGCCGGCGACCGGCTCGACTTCCGCACCCTCATCCACGAGCTCGACATCGCCGGTCGCCGCCTCGACCCCGGCGACGCCAATGCCTACCGCTGCCCGTCCGGGCTCGTCGTCACCTGCGACGCCGAGGACGCCGAGGTCGTCTCGCCACCGCTCGCGGTGCAGCCGGGCTTCGCCGCCGAGGTGGAGACGTGGGCCGACCACGGGTGGGCCGAGCTGCGCCGCCTGCTCCCTCCCGGCATCACTGTCACGCCGTTCTCGACCCATGTCAGCGCGTCGATGCCCGACGAGCTGGTCGACGGCGTCGGCGAGCTGTTCGCCCGCACGTTCGCCCCGGCGCTCATGCTCATGCTCGACCGGGCCGACTCCCACGGCGTGTTCGTGCGCCCCAGGCCGGGGCGGCTCGAGCTGTGCGGGGAGCACGCCACCGGCCCCCGCCTCGGCGCCGCCGCTGTCCTCGTCGCCGGCGGCGCGAGGGCGTGCGCGGCATCCGGGCCCCTTCCGCCGGTGCTGGCCGTCGACGTCCGACCCGCCACCGGGCGCCACGGGCTGTTCGTAGGGCGCAACCTGGCCTTCGGCTACGACCTGTACGCCGGCGGCCGGCGTGCGGTTCTCCCGCTGCAATCCGGCGGGGCGACCAGCGCCCAGGCTCATCTCGTCGCGGCGTGGGAAGCGGCCCGGGGGGCCCTGGGCGACGACGTGGGCGCGGCTGACCTGGCGGCCGGCGACGCGATGGTGTCGGGCTCGATGCCGCTCGGTATCGAGGAGCGGGACGCCGACGAGGGGGTGCCACCGCCGTGGCCGCCGGCAATGCCGACGTCGCCCTTCGGCGACGTGGTCGAGCCGCGAGCGCGCTCCGAATTCGACGTCACTCCGGTCGCTGCCACCTGGGACTTCACGGTGTTCCGGCTCGACCGCATGGCGAGGCAGACGTACGCCTGCGTGCCCGGCTCCCATCTTGGGACGTTCCTGGAACGCCTCGACGCCGGCTCGCTCGACGACATCGTCATCGCCTTCCTCGACGGCCGCCCGACCGGCAGCGTGCTGTTCGCCCACGACCAGACGGGAGTGGCGGGGCTCTGGGACCGGGCTGTCATCGGCCCGGACCTCCTGCCCTACGAGCGGCCCGCGGCAGTTGTCGCCGGACCGATCATCGACGTCCCGGCCCCGGCTTCATATGTCCGGCGTGGCAAGGCGGCGGTCGTCTTGCCTACCCCTGCCGCCATCACCTATCAGCCGATCTTCGCAGTGGGCGAGCCGCCCGCCGTGCCGCCTTCCGAACCACCGACGGCGCCGGCACGGTCGCCGGCACCGCTTCCTCCCCTGCGCCGGGGACACCGCCGGCGCCCGGCCAGGGTCGCCGTGCTCGCCGTCCTCACGCTGTTCGTCGCCGGTGGTGCCGCAGCCCTCGCCGGCGTGTTCGGGAACGGGGAGCCGACCGGGGTCGCCATCGTCAGCGGCGCGCCGGCACCATCCCCCTCGAATGGCGTCGCTCCTCTGGCCACCGGCCCGACGTCATCGCCCCCGCCCTTGGAGACCACCGCCGTCGCGCCTGAGTCCCCGTCGACCAGCGAGCCGGCGAACCCCTTGACAGTGCCGGACACCGACGCCGTCGCGCCCGCCGCTCCCACGACCATCCGAAGCACCCCGGTCGTCACCGGGCCGGCGACGACGCTGACGACACCGGTCGAGACCACCGTGGCGGTCGACACGACGGTCCCACCCGACACGACGACCATCACGACCGCAGCCCCCACGACCACGACCACGCCCACGACCACGCCGCCGCCCACGTCGTTCGTCGTCGCCGTCACCTCGGGCATCCTCGGGTGCTCCTTCCAACCGGCGTCGGCGAGCGCCGTCGCCGGCTCGACCGTACGGTTCCGGAACGACACAAGCGGGAGCGTCAGTCTCTCCTTCGCCTCACCGGTTGCCGACGCCACGACGGTCAGCCTGGACTCCGGCGGAAGTGCGGGCCCCTTCGCCCTCGCCACTCCGGGCTCGTACGGGGTCACGTGCAACTCGGGCGCCGGCAGCACGATCGGTCGGCTCGCGATCACCGTCACAAACGCCTGAGCGCTCCGGAGCCCGTCGAAGCCGAGATCTACTCCAGGACGAACAAGATGTCGCCGGAGCTGACGTTGTCGCCGGCCGACACCCGGACCTCGGTGACGGTGCCCGCCCGCTCGGCGTCGACCTCATTCTCCATCTTCATCGCCTCGAGCACGCACAGGGCCTGGCCGACGGTGACCGTGTCGCCCACGGCCACCATGACCTCGATGATCGTGCCCTGCATCGGCGCCGTGATCCGGCCGCCGGCCGGCCCCGCCGCGGCCTGGCTGGCGCTGCGCTTGGCCCGAGGCGCCGGCCCGCCGGCGCTCACACCGGCCTGCTCCGGCAGCCACACCCGCACGTCGTAGCGCCGGCCGTCGACCTCGACGGCGACGTTGCGGGGCGTCTCCCCGGAATCCGGCGGGGCGGCGGCGGCGCCGGCCCGGACGGCGGGCATGTCGGAAAAGTCGAGTTTCTCCTCGACCCAGCGCGTGGAGTGGCGGTTCTCGATGAAATCGGCGTGCTCGAGGATGCGGAGATGGGCCGCGATGTTGGTGGCGACGCCCTCGATGGCCATCTCCCGCAGGACGCGCAGCATGCGGCGCCGGGCCTCCTCGCGCCCGGCGCCCCAGGTGAGAACCTTGGCGATGAGGTTGTCGTAGTGCTGGGTGATGGCGTCGCCCTCGCCGTAGCCGGCGTCGATGCGCACGCCGAAGCCACCCGGGCGCGAGAACCGGGTCAGGGTGCCGGGGGAGGGCATGAACCGCCCGCCGGCGATGTCCTCGGCGTTGACCCGGCACTCGATGGCGTGACCGCGAGGGTCGAGGCTGTCCTGGGTGAACGACAGCGGCGCCCCCGACGCCACCCGCAGCTGCTCGGCCACCAGGTCGATCCCGCACGCCAGTTCGGTGAGCGGGTGCTCCACCTGGAGGCGGGTGTTCATCTCCAGGAACCAGAACTCGCCGTCCTGGACCAGGAACTCGACGGTGCCGGCATTGGAGTAGCCGCACGCCCGGGTGACGGCGACCGCCGCTTCACCCATGGCCCGGCGGACCTCGGGTGACAGGCCTGGCGCCGGCGTCTCCTCGATGAGCTTCTGGTGCCGGCGCTGGCTTGAGCAGTCGCGCTCGCCCATCCACACCGCGTTGCCGTGGGTGTCGGCGAAGACCTGCATCTCGACGTGGCGGGGCCAGTCGAGGTAGCGCTCGAGGTAGACCTCGGAGCTGCCGAAGTAGGCCTGCCCCTCCCGCTTGGCCGAATCCAGCTGCGACGGCGCCTCGTCCGGGCCGACGACGACCTTCATGCCTCGGCCGCCACCGCCGTAGGACGCCTTTATCGCCACGGGCCAGCCATGGGTGGCGCCGAAGTCGATGATCTCGGTGGCGGTGGTGATGGGGCCGGCGCTGCCGGGGACGACAGGCACGCCGGCCTCGATGGCGGCCACCCGCGAGGAGACCTTGTCGCCCATGACCTCCATGGCCTCGGGCGGGGGCCCGACGAAGACCGCTCCCCGGGAGGCGACGCTGCGGGCGAAGGCCGGGTTCTCGCTGAAGAAGCCGTAGCCGGGGTGGACGGCGTCGGCGCCGCTGGCGGTGATGGCGTCGAGGATGGCCTCGGTATTGAGGTAGCTCTCGGTTGCCGTCTCGCCGCCGAGAGCGAACGCCTCGTCGGCCAGGCGCACGTGCAGCGACCGCCGGTCGACCTCGGAATAGACGGCGACGCTGGCGATGCCCAGCTCCCGGCAGGCCCGGATGACCCGGACGGCGATCTCGCCCCGGTTGGCGATCAGGACCTTGGCGAACATTTGCCGGTCATCATGGCCCAATGGGAATGCCCGCCGGCCGCTTCGCCGACGTCCGCTGGTTCGCCGAGCTGGACTCCACCAACCGGCTGGCGGCCGACCTGGCCCGCGCCGGCGCCCCGGACGGGGTGGTCGTGGTCGCCGACCACCAGACCGCCGGCCGGGGCCGCCGCGGCCGCACGTGGGACTCCCGGCCCGGGGCCTCCCTCCTCGTGTCGGTGATCCTCCGGCCGGCACCGGCCCTGGTCACCCTCGCCGCCGGCGTGGCCGCGGCCGAGGCGTGTGAGGCGGTGGCCGGCGTCGGGGTGGGCCTGAAGTGGCCGAACGACCTGCTCCTCGACGGGGCCAAGCTCGGCGGGATCCTCTCCGAGCTGGTCGGCGACGCCGCCGTGGTGGGCCTGGGGCTGAACCTGGCGTGGGCGCCGGCCGGCGCCGCCAAACTGGGCCCGAGCGGCCCTCTGAGCGGGAAGCTGGGCCCGAGCGGCCCTCTGAGCGGGAAGCTGGGCCTGAGCGGCCCTCTGAGCGGGAAACTCGGCTCCCGCGCCGACCGCGACCGGCTGCTCGACGCCTACCTCGCCGGCCTGGACGCCACCGGCGACGTCCTCGCCCGCTACCGCGACCGGTGCACGACCCTGCGCCGGCGGGTCCGCGTCGAGGTTCCCGGGGCGACCATCGAGGGTGTCGCCACCGACGTGGACGACGACGGCCGCCTGCTCGTCGATGGCCGGGCGATCGCCGCCGGCGACGTCGTCCACGTGCGGCCCGGGCTACATGCCGGGGACACCTAAGGAGAAACTGCGGTTATTGCCCCGACCTCGGGCCGCCGTCTAAGACTGGCCGGATGAAGAATCGAGTACGCAAGGTTGGGGCTTTGCTGGCTGGGATGGCGGCGTTCACGTTGCCCACGATCACCGGGGTGGAAGCCCAGGTGCAGCCGGCCTGCGGCCAGACGATCACTCAGAGCACCACGCTCACCGCCGACGTGGGACCGTGCTCCAACAACGGCATCGTCGTCGGAGCGGACAACATCGTCCTCGACCTCGGCGGCCACCGGGTCTTCGGCACGGCCATGGCCGGTGACAACGCCGGGATCCTCGTGCAGAGCCGCCAAGGGGTGACTGTGCGGAACGGCAGGGTCACGGACTTCGACGGGGGTGTGGTGATCCTGGGTGGGTCCGGCAACACCGTCCAGGGGATCACGGCGGCCAACAACATCGGCGCGTCCGCCGGCCATCAGGGGGCATCCATCACCCTCTACGGGGACGGCATCCTGATCCAGGGGTCGTCGAACAACTCGGTGCTCCAGAGCACGGCCGACAACAACGGGCCGTACTCCGGGATCGGCATCATCACCGGGGACAGCGACCACCCGGCCATCCCGCCGGCCTTGGCCAACAACAACCTCATCCAGGGCAATCGGGTCACGAACAACGTCGCCTGCCGGCAGGGTCCGTTCTGCGACAACGACGGCATCCGCGTCGAGCCCAGGGCGGGCAGCGGGTGTTTGACGGGACCGACGATCTGTCCCGGCCCGGGGAATCGCATCATCGGGAACCTGGTCGTCGGCAACGGGCTTGACGGCATCTCCCTCTTCGGGTTCACGACGGGCAACGTGGTCAGCGGGACACCGTGGACATGAACGGTTACCGCGGCGCCGTGCCCGGTGACGGAATCCGGGTCTTCGGATCCGGCAACCGGGTCGAGGGGAACTCGGCGAGCCGCAACGCCGCCGCCGGCGTGAGCGTCGCCCGACGGCCACCGTCGGCTGGTTCCTTCCCGGCCGCCAACCCCAACGGCCGGGACAACACGCTGCTGAGGAACCGGGCCTTCGGCAATGGGATCTATGACCTCTGGGACTCCAACCGGATCCCGGACTGTGACAACAACGTGTGGTCAGGGAACCAAGGCGGGATGGGGGTGCCGGCCTGCACCCTGAACCCCTAGAAGGGTTCTTTAGGGATCGAGGTCCCGTTCCATCAACGCCCGTAACGCTCTCCCGGCCCCCTCAGTGAGGGGGCCGGGCCATTCCCGGAGCGGAGCGCCGTCGACGGTCCGTATGGGCTGGACGTCGCGGGTGCTGGAGGTCAGGAACGCCTCATCGGCGCCGGCGAGCGCGTCCATCGACACGTCCTCCTCCACCACCTCGACCAGCCCTATGACGAGTTCCCGGGTGACGCCGGCCAGGCAGCCGGCCGACAGAGGCGGGGTCACCAGCCGGCCGCCGAGCCCGAGGAAGACGTTGGTCCCCGTGCCCTCGCACAGGTTGCCGGCCAGGTTGGCGAAGAGCGCCTCGCCGGCGCCGTGGTCCCGCGCGAATGCCAGGGCGACGACGTTCTCGCCGTAGGACACCGACTTGATCCCGGTCAACGCCCCGCGCTCGTTGCGAGGCCACGGCGCCACGGCGACGTCGGTCGCCGGCGGCCACGCCGGCAACGGCCCGCCGGCCACGATCACCGTCGCCCGGACGGCGGCGCGGTCCGAGCCGAGGGTGCCCGGGCCGCCGGTGACGGTGACCCGCAGCCGCCCTTCGTCCCAGCCGTTGACCGCGATCACCGCGTCCATGGCCGTGCGCACCACCTCCCGTGGCGGGCACGGCAGGCGCATCCCGGCGGTCGACCGGGCCAGGCGGTCGAGGTGCCGGCGGGCGGCGAACGGCCGGCCCCGGACGATCTTCATCGTCTCGAAGACGCCGTCGCCGGTCAGCAGGCCGTGGTCGAACGGCGACACCCGCGCCACCTGCTCATCGAGGAGCATGCCATCGATCCAGACGGTGCTCATCCTGCGGCGATGCCGGTTTGGCCGCCTCCGGCGGCGATCGCCAGCAGGCGGCGGGCCTTCAGCTCCGTCTCCTCCCACTCACCCGCCGGCGTCGAGTCCCATGTGACGCCACCACCGGTTCCGAGGTGCAGGCGGCCGTCCTCCACCCAGAACGTGCGGATGGCCACGTTCAGGTCGCCGGCGTCCGAGTCGGTGTCGACCCAGCCCACGGCACCGCAGTAGATCCCACGGGGCACGGGCTCGAGGCGGCGGATCACGTCGAGGGCGGCCAGCTTCGGTGCCCCGGTGACGGAGCCCGGCGGGAACGTCGCCGCCAGCAGCTCGGCCCACCCGACGCCGGCGCGGAGCCGGCCGCGGACGGTGCTGACCAGGTGGGAGAGACCGGGGTGGCGCTCTTCGCGGCAGAGGTCGGGCACTTCCACCGTGCCGAACTCGCACACCCGGCCCAGGTCGTTGCGCATCAGATCCACGATCATGACGTTCTCGGCCCGGTCCTTGGCGAGGAACTGGCCCTCCGGCGCCGCCGTGCCCTTGATCGGCCGGGTCTCCACCATGTCGCCACGGCGGCGCAGGAACAGCTCCGGAGATGCCGAGGCCACGGCCAGGTCGGCAGAGTCGATGCGCACCGTGGCGGAATGGGGCGCGGGGTTGGCCTCGGCCAGAGCTGCGGCGAGGCCGAGAACGTCGAAGGCCGGCGG
>CAYZMG010000035.1:0-632 GCA_964479465.1 uncultured Acidimicrobiales bacterium | reverse complement strand
GTAGACGTCGCCGTTGCGGATCGCCTCCCGGATGGCCAGGACCCCCTTGGAATAGGCGTTCTCGTCGAGGCTCGACGTCCAAGAGTCGATCGGAACCGGTGCCGTGGGGATACCTGTGCCCCGTGCCGCCGGGACGCACCGGTCGAAGCGGGCGCACACCGGCGGAGCGTCGAAAGGGAGAACCACCGCCCACCGACCGTGACCGGACGCGTCCAGGACGGTAAGGTCACGGGTGACGTCGCGCAGGCCAGTCAGCAGGCATCCGCCTACGACGGCCGTGTTCACCCGCTGGAGCCTACGAGAGAGGTCATGACCCCTGCCTATCGCCCTACGGCCGTAGCGGGTACCGAGCCGACTCTCGCGCCCGCAGCGTAAGAGATGAGCGACTTCCGCATCGCGGCGACGCGCGCCGGCCATCAGGACGGCGACAGGCACGAGAGCAACGGCAGCCAGGTGGTCACCGAGGGTGGCCGGCGCCTGGCCGACGCCGCGCCTGAGGTCTCCCGCCGGGTGCGCCGGCGCCGGCCGGCGCCGGCCCCGCCGCCGGCAGCCACCGCGCCCGCCCCTGCCATCCGCCGGCCCCCTGTCCCCCCCGACCGGGCCAAGGTGCAGCGCCAGCGCCGGCGCCGGCG
>CAYZMG010000034.1:16523-42264 GCA_964479465.1 uncultured Acidimicrobiales bacterium | reverse complement strand
CAACCGCCAGGGCAAGGAAGTGGAGTGGCAGACCGGGCAGGTGGTGTGGGGCCAGCCCGGCACCAACGGCCAGCACGCCTTCTTCCAGCTGCTCCACCAGGGCACGGCGATGGTCCCGTGCGACTTCCTCGGCGTCCTCGAGCCCAACCACGGCGTCGGTGACCATCACGACCTCCTCATGGCCAACCTGTTCGCCCAGACCGAGGCCCTGGCCTTTGGCAAGACACCGGATGAGGTGGCAGCCGAAGGGGTGGCCGAGGAGCTGGTCCCCCACCGCACGTTCGCGGGCAACCGCCCCACCAACACCATCCTCGTCACCAAGCTGACCCCGTCGACGCTGGGGCAGCTCGTCGCCCTCTACGAGCACAAGGTCCTGACGCAGGGAACGGTCTGGGACGTCAACTCCTTCGACCAGTGGGGCGTGGAGCTGGGCAAGGCCCTGGCCGGGCGCATTGCCGGGGAGGTGACGTCGGACGGCGAGCTGGCCCACGACAGTTCCACCAACAACCTGATCCGGCGCTACCGCGCCTCGCGGGCGGGCGCGGGCACATGAGCCGCCCGCCGGCGCTACCATGACGACGCGGTCCTCCTCGCCGTTCGCGTGACGTGCAGGTTGCCCAGATGGCTCGGACTTTCAGGTCTGAGGAGGACCGCCCAACACATCCCCCTCCGCCGGTCTCTACCCTGGTGACGTGGACGATGCGGAAGTGATCCAGGCTTTCCTCGACGGGGCAGCTGCCGCGACCGGGCCCCTGCTGAACGTCGAGCGGGGGGCGCTAAAGGTGCAGGGATGGTGGCCGGCGGCCTTCCGCGTCTCAGGCCGCACGGTGCTCGTACGGGAGGAGGAGGCGCCGGAGGGCTCAACCGTCGGGGCCGACCTCGCCGTCGCCCTCCAAGCCCGGGGTCTCACCCCGCTCGGTGGCGAGTTCCCCGGTATCGCCGTGCTCACCTACACCATGCTTGACCTCGGCTACGCCGACTGGACGCTGTGGTCGACCGACGCTGCGGTGGGCGAGGCCGACCTCAACGCCCGGGCCACCGAGGAGAGCTTCCTCTAGCGCCCTCGGGTCACATGGCTCGCGTCATGCTCCGGCGGAGGGCCCATGCCCCCAGGGCGACCAGCCCGCCGGCCATGGCCGCCAGGACGGCCATCTGCGGCGCGATGTCGACGATGCCGGCGCTGTGGCGCTGAACCTCGGCCAATGCCTCGTACGCCCATGCGTGCGGGGTGACGTGGGCCACGGTCCGCAGCGTGTCGGGGAAGAGCTCGAGGGGCAGCATGCAGCCGCCGAGGGCGGCCAGCACGAGGCCGACACCGACGCCGATACTTGAGGCGGCGCCGTCGTTGTCCAGCAATGACCCGATGAGCATGGCCGCCCCGGCGGCGACCATGCTGAAGAACGCCAGCACCAGCAAGGCCAGCCAGACGCTGCCCCAGCTGACCCCGAAGAGCGTCATGGTCGCCACCATGATGTAGGCGCCCTGGAAGGCGGCGATGGCGAAGCGGCCCATCACCTGGCCGAGGATCGCCTGACCGGCGGAGACCGGCGCGGCCAGGGTCCGTCGCAGCACACCCTGGCGGCGGGCCTGGATCAGCGTCGCCGACCCCGCCAGCGAGGCGAGGAAGACGAAGAGCAGCGTCTCGGCCATCGCGCCCTGGTCGAACTGGCCCAGCCCCTCGAACTCCTGAGCGACCTCGTCGACGTCGACCACCGCCAGGCGGGGTGCGGTCAGCCTCGCCGACGCCGCGGTCAGCGCGGCGGCGGCCTGCGGCCGGCTGATCCCCTCCGCAGTGAGCGCCGCGACCTGGCCCCGTTCTCCCACGATGCGCGCCGCCGCCGTGCGGACCCGCTGGGTGGTCGCCTGCGCCCCCTGCTGGGAGCCCGTGATCGCCTCGATCTCGAGGCCGGCGCCGGCGTCATAGGCGGCGGCCGCAGTGGCGGTGAGGAGGACCCCGACGTCCGTCCTCCCGCGGGCCACCTGCTCACGGACGGTGCCGGCGCCGGCGAAGCTCACGGCCACGCCCTGGTCCTCGAGGGCGGCGACCAGGGCGGTGCGCAGGGTGCTGCGACCGCCCGCCACAGCCACCCGGCCGTCGTTGTCGCCACCGAACTGCACCCCGATGACCAGGACCAGCAGCAGCGGGAAGATGAAGACGAAGAAGATGTTCGAGCGGTCGCGGAGGAACCGGCGCAGCTCCACGCCGGCGATGGCGCGGACCGCCCTCACAGGTCCCGCCCGCGATCGGGCACCAAGCGGGAGACGAGCAGCGCGACCACGGTGAACCCGAGCATGATCGCCACCGGGACGCCGACATCGGCGAGGCCCCCGCCACCGGAGGTGATCCCGAGGCCGCGGGTGAAGGCGGCGATGGGATTGAGGTCGAGCAGCCCGCCGACCACGCCAGTGGCGGTGATCGGAAAGAACGCCCCGCCGGCGATGCCGAGCAGCAGGGCCATGATCGACTGGAGAACGTTGGCCTGCTCGGCGGTGCGGGCCAGCCGGGCGATGATGAACATCAGCGACGTCCCTGCGGTCACCGCGCACACGACGACCACGGCGACGGCCGGCAGGGAGCCGAACGAGACGCCGAAGAAGAGGGAGCCGGCGGTGAGCAGGACGCCGGTGGCCACCACACCGAGGACGAAGCTGACCATCCCCTTGGCCGCGACGATGAGGCCGGGCCGCATCGGCATCGAGCGCAGCCGGGCCAGCGTCCCCTGCTGGCGCTCGGCCACCAAACCCAGCACGCCGAAGCCGACCGTGAAGAGCAGGAACAGGCCGGCCTGGCCCGCCACCAGGGCGCCCGTGATGCTGAGCTGCTCGTTCGACGGCGTGCCCTGGGCGAGGTTGACGTCCGGCGCCAGGGCCACCGCCTCCCGGGCGAGCGACTGGAGGCGGTCGTCGGCCACGCCGGCCTCGGCGCCGGCGGCGGCCGCCACCGCGCCGGCGTGGAAGCGGTCGAGCACGCCCTGTAGGACCGCGAGGAGGATGTCGCCCTCGATGCCGGCGCCGTCCCCCTCGGTGACGTCGACCACCGCGCCCTCCCCCTGCGCCACCGCCCGGCCGAATCCTGGCGGCACGACGATGGCAAGGGCGGCGACCCCTGACCGGGCCTGGGCCGTGGCGTCGGAGGCGGAGAGCTCGCGGACGGTGACGTCCAGCCCCTTCACCTGCGAGAGCGCGGCGACGACCGGGCGGGCAAGAGGGTCATCGGCGGGAGCGGAGACGGCGACGGTTACCGGCTCCAGGTCGAGATCGGTGGCGCCGGCGAAAATCAGGTTGAAGACGAACATGAGCGCCAGCGGTACGACAAGGGCGAAGATCAGGACCGACCGGTCCCGGACGCGCTGGCGTAGATCCGACAGGGTCATGACCCACAGCTGCCGCATGGCCTAGTGCACCACTTAGTCCCGCAGGGCCTTCCCAGTCAGGTGCAGGAATACCGACTCGAGGTCGGGGCGGGTGATCTCGACATTGCTCAACGTCATCCCGGTCTCGGCCGCGGTGGTCACGATCCCGGCGACGTTCGCCGGCGCATCGCGCACAGTCAGCTCGAAGGCGCGCCGATCGCCGGCGACCTGCTCCACCGCCGGCAGGGCCCGTAGCGCCTCTGCCGTGGCCGCCGTCCCGCCGGCACCGGCCAGGCGGATGTGGTCGAGGTCGCCGGTGAGGGTGATGAGCTCGCTCCGGGAGCCCTCGGCCTGGATGCGGCCACTGTCCATGACGGCGATGCGGTCGCAGAGACGCTCGGCCTCCTCCATGTAGTGCGTTGTATAGAGGACGGCCATGCCCTCGACCGAGAGGGCCTCGACCGATTCGAGGATGGCATTGCGGGACTGGGGGTCCACGCCGACGGTCGGCTCGTCGAGGATGAGCAGCGTGGGCCGGTGCAGGAGGCCGATGCCGATGTTCAGACGGCGCTTCATGCCGCCGGAGAAGTTCTTCGTCGCCTCCTTGGCCCGGTCGGCGAGCCCTACGAGGTCGAGGACCTCCGCGGTGCGCTGGGTCAGCGCCGCTCCTCGCAGGCCCTGCAAGCGACCGAAGTAGGCCAGGTTCTCCGTGGCCGTCAGCTCGGGGTAGATGGCCAGGTCCTGCGGAACCAGGCCGATGTGGCGCTTGACGTCGACCTCGCCCGGGCCCATCGCCTCGCCGGCGACACTGACCTTTCCGGCGTCCGCTGGGATCAAGCCGGCGACGATCGAGATCGTCGTCGTCTTGCCGGCGCCGTTGGGGCCGAGGAGCCCGTAGGTCTCGCCGGCGTCGATGTGGAAGGACACGCCGTCAACGGCCGTGAGGTCGCCGTACCGGCGCACCAGATCCTCGGCGACGAGCACAGGATGCGTGGCGATGGCGCCAGTATCGCCGATAGGTTTCCCCACCGCATGGACCGTCAGGACCCTGTTTCCTTCTCCCCGCCCCGAGGCACGCTGCGGCCGGCGACCGACGCCCCCGCCAAAGGCGAGCGTATCGAAGAGGTCCTCGCCGTCGGCAACGTGGTCGTCGAGCAGATCCTGAGCGGCCCGGGCGTCGCCCGGAGGACTACCTCCAGGACTCCGACGAGTGGATCACCCTCCTGGCCGGCGCCGCGGTGCTCGAGGTGGGCGGAGAGCGGGTCGAGCTGGGCTCGGGCGACTGGGTGCTACTGCCCGCCGGCGTGCCGCACCGCCTCGTCGAGGTGCAGAGCGGCAGCAACTGGCTGGCCGTGCACGTGCACCCCCGTCCTGAGAGCTAGTGCCCTGGCCACAGACGTTGCCGCCGGAGGCGGCCCCTCCGGCTGCGGGCCAAGAGCAGGGCGGAGGCGGCGCGAGCTCTGCTCGCCCGCCGCAGCGCGATCGGTTCGACCGAATGGAGTGAGCGAAGCGAACGAATGAGGTCGAGGCACTAGACGAGATCGGCGGCCTCCGGTTCGACGCCCTCGCTCACGTCCACGGCGGGGCTGCCCCGCTCCACCCGCCAGATGCTGAAGGCCGCCGTCGACGCCGCCAGCCAGGCCAGCCCCAGGACCACGCCCCCGACCACGTCGGTGATGTAGTGGACCCCGAGCGCCAGCCGGGAGAAGCAGATTGCCACCACCAGCACGGCGGCGCCGGCGACGACGACCGGCCGGTAGCGCCGGCCCATGACCGGGAGGAACACCAGGACCAGGGCGCCGTAGGTGAACGTCGACGACATGGCGTGGCCCGACGGGAAGCTCTTGCCGTGGGCCGTCGCCACCGGGTCGACGAGCGAGGGTCGGGCCCGATCCACCGTCTCCTTCACGATCGTGTCCAGCAGGCCGCCGCCGAGCGTGGTGACCACGAGGAAGATGGCCAGTCGGGGATGGCCCTTGCTCCACACCCAGATCACCGCCGGCACGACGATGATCCAGAACCACACCGGCGAACCGAAGAACGTCAGGATCTTCAGGTTCTGGACCAGGTTCTCCGAGCCGCGGACCCACTCGTGGAGGTTGTTCGCCGCCGAGGTGTCCAGGCGTACGAGGCTGCGGTCGTTCTTCACCTGGTCGAGCAGCAGGCCGAACGGGATGGCCACCAGCAGGAACGCCAGCCCGATGAGGCTCACCCGCAAGCCGTAGCGGGCATCCGGGTCGAGCCGGCGCTGAACTACCTCCCTCACTTCGCCGGCACGTAGACGAGCAGGGGCTCGTCGGCCTTGGCGATGGTGAACTCCTCGGAGCCGTCGAAGGTCTCGCCGTCGCGGGCCAGGCGCAGGCGGCCGTCGAAGGACTTCACGGTCGTCGAGCGGGCGAAGCGCTGCTCGTAGGCGCCGCAACTGGCCAGCCGGCCGGTCATGACCGAGAGGAGCAGGCGGGCCCGCGACCACGGCCGGGTGCCATCGACGATGCGGATGTCGAGCTGGCCGTCGTCCATGCGCTCCCGCCAACTGGGGGCGAAGCCCGACGGCTGGTACCGGCAGTTGCCGATGAAGATCATCCACACCCGCCGGCGCTCGCCGTCGAGCTCCAGGTCGATGGGCCGCGAGTGCCGCAGCACCTTCACCAGGGCGACGACGACCGCCGGCCACTTGCCGATCCGGTCCTCAAGCTTCTCCCGGGCGTCGACCAGGTCGACGTAGTTCCCGATGCTGGCGGTGTTCACGAACGTGTGCCCATCGATCACGGCCCGGTCCACCGACACCGCCCGGCCGTCCCTGACCGCCCGGGCGGCGTCGGCAATGGATTCGAGGCCCAGGGCGAAGGCGAAGTGGTTGAGCGTGCCGCCCGGCACCACGAACAGCGGCTTCCCGACCTCCGCGGCGATAGAGGCGGCGGTGTTGATAGACCCGTCGCCCCCGGCCACGCCGATGGCGCCACCCCGGGCGGCGGCCTTCTCCAGGGCCTCCGTCAGGTCGTCGCCCTCTTCTACCTCGACGACCTCGGCCTCGGGCAGCTCGGACCGCAGCTCCTCGGCGGCCCGCCCGCTGGAGCCTGCCGAGGGATTGACGACCACGACGAGACCCCCACCCCGGGGCGAGGGATCCACGACGGACGGCTTGAGGGCGGTGCGCGCATGCGCCGGCTCGTGCGGGGCCACCGGCCACAACCGGCGGGTGAGCAGGCCGGCGCCGGCCCCCAGGGCCGTGCCGCCGGCGACGTCGGAGACGTGGTGGGCGCCGCTGCGGATGCGCGAGTAGCCGACGAGGGCGGCCAGGCCGGCGAGCGGGGCAGACAGGGCGGGCGCCTCCTGGCCGGCGCCCACGACGAAGGCGGCGGCGACTGCGGCGTGGCCGGACGGGAACGAGGACGTGGACGGCTTCGGGTAGCCGGGAAGGCGCCGGACCACGCGGCCGGCCGCCGGCCGCCGGCGCCGCACGGCCGCCTTGACCGGCCCGTTGGCCACCGCCGAGGCGATGCCGGCGGCGAAGAGGCCCCGCAGGGCGGCCCGCCGACGGAAGCGGCCCCCACTCACGCCGAGCGCCGCAGCAACGCCCAGCCAGAGCTTGCCGCCGTCGGCGGCCCGTCCCAGGAGCATGAGGCCCTGGTCGACCCGGCTGGCGCCCGGCGCCTTCAATGCCCGCCGACCCGGCGGTAGCGGGCCTCGGCGAAGGAATAGAGCCCGTAGGCGCCCAACCCGATGGCGACGGCGATCAGCAGCGTGGGGCCGTACGGGCGGTCGGCCAGGCGCAAGAGCGCCCCGTCGATGCCGACGGCCTGGTTGGCATCGTGCAGGCGGGCGGCGGCGATCAGGAACACCCCGATCATGATGGCGATCAACATCCGGGAGGTCATGCCGACGGCCCCGACGACCCGCACCGACCCCCGCATGGCGTCCCCCATCTCCAGGGACTTCAGCCGCTTGCGGAACTTGCCGGCCACACCCCGCCAGCCGATGTACAGGCCGGCCCCGATGGCGACCAGCCCGGCCCCCTGCACCAGCCACGTCCCCGCGGGCCAGGTGAGCACGCGGGCGGTCCAGTCGGCCTCGGCTCCCTCCTCGGCGGCGGTGTTGGACCAGATGAACAGCCTCACCGCGCTGGCGAAGAAGAACGTGTACATCCCGGCGCGCAGGAAGTAACCCACCCGCTTGAACCTGTTCTTGGCGCTGCCGGCGTCGGGTTGGCCGGCCGGGCCGACGGCGGCTTCGACGAAGCGCCAGGCGGCGTAGCCGGCGAAGCCGGCGGCCAGGAGCAGCACGAGGATCCGGCCGAAGGGCTGGTGGACGACGGCCTGCAGCGCACCCTGCTTGTCGGGTCGGGCGGCGTGGTTGCCGGTTGCGACCTGGGTGGCGAGAATGGCGACCACTACGTAGAGCAGGCCACGGGCGACAAGGCCGGCCCGCGCCAGCTTCTCCAGCCACGTACTGCAGGCCGCGTCCTCGAGAGCGTCCTCAGCCTTCTCCTTGACCTCTTCGGCGCGAACCCCCATCCCCTTCGGTGTGTCCGGTGCCGACCGGTGCCAAACCGGGAGCTCAGACGCGGACGGCGCGGACGATGGTGTCGACGGCGTCGGGAAGCTCGAGCCGCTCCGCCCGCTCGACCCGCAGGCCGTCGAGCTCGGCAACGATCTCGTCGGGTGTGAAGCGGTTGGGCATCCTCCCGGGTGGGGCATCGTCCGCCACGTCGACCGGGTGGTATCCGGCCACCAGGATCATGCCGCCCGGGTCGAGGGTGGCGGTGGCCTGGCGCAGCAGCCGCCGGCGCTCCGCCGGCGGGAGGTGGATGAACATGAACAGGACGAGGTCGTAGGCCCCGCCGGTGGGGTCGAAGTCGACCAGATCGGCGCAGATCCACTCGACAGCCCCCCCGATCCCGAGGGCCTCGGCCCGCTGGCGGCCGCGCTCGAGGGCGACGTCGGAGAAGTCGACGGCGGTGACCGTCCAGCCGTGCTCGGCCAGCCACAGGGCGGTCCTGCCCTCCCCTGCGCCCAGGTCCAGCGCCCGCCCGGGCGGGCGGTCGCCCAGCTCCCCGCTCAGGAACGGCGCCGGATCGACGGCCCACAGGATGGGCTTGGACGCATAACGCTCGTTCCATTTGTGGCGGTCCATGCCGCAGTCTGCCCCTAACCTCGGGCCCATGGCCGACACCGAACCGCTCGACGTCTACCTGAACGACCACCTCGCCGGATCGGCGGCGGCGGTTGAGCTGGTGGAGAGGATCCGCGCCAACAACGAGGGCACGGCCCTGGCTGCCCACATGGCGGCGCTCGGGCTGGAGATCGAGGAGGACCGGGACACCCTGGGCGAGATGATGACGCGCCTCGGAGTGGTCCGCAGCACGCCGAAGCAGGTGGCCGGCAAGGTGCTGGAGACGTTGAGCCGCTTCCGGCTCAACGAGCGCATCACCGGCTCCGCCGATGTCACCCTGCTGCTCGAGTTGGAGATGCTTTCCCTCGGCATCGAGGGCAAGCTCCTGCTGTGGCGGTCGCTGAGCGAAGTCGCAGATGCCCGGCCAGAACTGGCCGCCTTCGACCTGCCCACCCTCGCCGCCCAGGCAGTGTCGCAGCGGGCCGGTGTGGAGCCGTTCCGCCTCGAGGCAGCGGCGGCCGCCCTGGGTCCCGCCGGGGCGTGACGCCGGGCCGGCGGGCATGGCCGTTGCTGGCTGCGCTGCTCCTGGGCGCCTGCGGCGGAGACGACCCGCCGGCGACGCGTGCGCAGTCCACGTCCACCACGGCACTCCCATCGACGACAACCTCGACGGCCACCACGGCGGCGCCGGCCACCACGGCGGCGCCGGCCACCACCGCCGCTCCGGCCTCGACGGCGGCGCCTACCACCCGGGCTACCGCCCCGCCCACGACCGCCGGCTGCACGCTGGGGCGCCAGTCGCCGCCGGCCGGCGCCGTCGCCGCCCAGTTCGCCACCGCCCTGGCCTTCGCCCCCGACGGCCGGCTGTTCTTCGCCGAGCGGGCGGGGGTGATCAAGGTGGTCCAGGACGGCGCCACCAGGGTCTTCGGAACGGTGGCCACCGTCACCACCGAGGCCGGCGGGGGCTACAGCGAGCGGGGACTGCTGGGCCTGGCCGTCAGCCCGAACTTCGCCACCGACCACTACGTGTACACCTTCCACTCCGCGCGCAACCGCACAACCCAGGAAGTCGTCCGCTGGACCGACTGCGCCGGCGTGGGCCGCAACCCCGAGGTCATCGTCGAACTGCCGGCCGGCGGCAACTGCTGCCACAAGGGCGGCCGCCTGGCCTTCGGGCCCGACGGCAAGCTGTACGTCACTCTGGGCGACCAGTTCACGCCGGCGGCGGCCGCCAACCCGAACGACGTTCGGGGCAAGGTCCTGCGCTACAACCCCGACGGCAGCGTGCCGGCCGACAACCCTTTCGGCGCCGGCAACCCCGTGTGGGCGACGGGCTTCCGCAACCCCTTCGGCCTGGCCATCGCCCCGTCGGGCCAGGTGGCGGTCACCAGCAACGGCCCCAGCGGGGACGCCGGCAGCCCCCGCACGGGCTATGACATCGTGGCCACCCACGTCACCAGGGGCAGCGCCGGCCAGTGGCCGTCCTGCTACGGCTACAGCCAACCGATCGGGGGTGCGTCCTGCCCGAGCTACGAGCCCGAGTGGAGCAGCGAGGCGAGGGCCGTCGTGCCGACCGGAGCCACCTTCGTCAACGCCGCCGGGCCGGCGCCCTATGCCGGCAAGCTGGTCTTCTGCACCCTCAGCGAGGGCATGAAGGTGCTGACCGACGGCTCCCCACACGCCACGGTCGCCCAGGGCGACAGCGGGTGCCGCCTCGACGTCAAGCAGGCGCCGGACAACACCCTGTACTTCTCGGACGCCGAGACCATCCACCGCGTGGGGTGACGGCCGGCGCGCTAGTGCGCGGTCACCGGCTCCGCCGGCGACCCGCCGGCCTCTCGCCGCTGGAGCGACGCGGCAACTTCGGTGATGACCACCACCACCGCGAACCACAGCGTCCCCAGGGCCCAGCCCCCGAGAACGTCGGTGAGCCAGTGGACGGAGAGTGTCAGCCGGGACAGCCCGATCAGGGTGGCGACGCTGAATGCCGATGTCACCACGAAGACCTTCGACCGCCACGACGGAAGGACCCCGTTGACCACGAAGGCCACGGTCAGCAGGCAGGCAGCCGACCGGGTGGCCTGGCCCGACGGGAACGCGAACCCCGGGGTCGCGGCCAGCATGTCAGCCACCGGCGGCGGCGGCCGGTGCACGACGATCTTGATCGCCTCCACCAGGAACCACGACCCCGCCGCGGCCAGCGCCGGCATCAGCAGGTCCCGGGGCCGGCGGGTCCGCCACCAGACCAGGCCGGCGATGGCCATGGTCAGGGTGGTGAGGAGGGCTGTACCGCCCAGGACCGACATGGCCTTGGACGCCGAGGTCAGGCCCGGATCGCGGTGGTCGAGCAGGTAGCGGTAGACGGCGCCGTCGAGGCCGGCCAGATCCTTGCGGGAGATCACGTCCTGCACGACCATGCCGAAGGCCCAGCCCACGACGGCGACGCCCGCCAGGGCGAGAGTCACCGAGAGCCCGAAGGCGGTGCCCGGGCGCAGCCGCCGGCCCAGGAACGCCAGCTGGCGCTCGAACCGGCCGAAGATGCGGGCCACCGCCGGGCGCTCCTTCTGGGCCCGGGCCCACCGGCGGACGGCCCCCTCCTGGCGCACAACAGCGCGCGCCGCCATCACCACGGCCACCACCAGCACGACGAGGATGACCAGGACGGCGCTGGCCCGTCCGGCCCAGGTGCCGACCTTGTGGTACGAGCCGCCGGCGGCATAGCCCAGGAGCACGAAGCCGGGAGCCCACACCAGCCCGCCGACGATGTTCCAGGGCAGGAACGTGCGGTACGGCATGCCCGAGAGGCCGGCGATGGTCGGCACCATGGCCCGCAGCACGCCGACGAACCGGCCGAAGAAGATCGCCCGCCCGCCATGGCGGGCGAGGTAGTCCTCGGCCCGGTGCCACCGTTCGTCGCCCACCCACTGGCCCAGCCGGCTCCGGCGCAGCGCTGGCCCGAAATGCCTGCCGATCTCGTAGCCGATGGAGTCGCCGACGATCGCCCCGACGGCGCCGACCGCCATCATCAGCGGGAGGTCGGCCCGGCCCTGCGAGGCCAGGAACCCCCCGACCAGAAGGGCGGCCTCCCCGGGCACGACCAGGCCGATCATGGCCGAGGCTTCCAGGAGCGCGAGCACGCCGACGATGACGTAACCCCAGGGCGAGGCCAGGTCGGCCAGGCGGTCCATCAGCCCGTCGATCACGGCGATCACGGGGCGCTCCGAGGGTGCACCGGGTAATCCTCCGCCACCGGGGCAGCGACCGCACGTCGGCCCCGCGCTGGATTTCCGGCTATCCGTGGCCCATCGAGTAGCGTTGACCCATCGGTGGTGCCAGTTCGGCGCTGCCGGGGTCGAGTGCAGTGCGCAGTTCCTGGCGCAGGGTTTCCGTTCCTCGGAGCGTGTGGCCGCAGCATCAACGGCCAACTCTCCGAATCGAAAGGTCACTCTTCATGCCCGCCAATCCCTCGGCTCGCGCCCCGCGCCGTCGCGGCCGCCCCGGCCAGCCCTCCACCCATTCCGCCCGCCGCCCGGCGGCCGCGGCGCCGGCCGAGCCGGCGTTCGACTTCGAGGTCGTCGAAACGCCGCCGGCCGACACCACCTTCGAGGCCCTCGGCGTGCCGGCGCCGATCATCGCCGCGCTGGTGAAGTCCGGCTGCCCGACCCCCTTTCCCATCCAGGCCGCCACCCTGCCCAGCTCCCTCGCCGGTCGTGACGTGCTCGGCCGGGCCCGCACCGGCAGCGGCAAGACCGTCGCCTTCGCCGTGCCCACCGTCGTCACGCTCTCGACGTCGGAAAGCATCCGCCGGCCCAACTTCCCCCGGGCCCTCGTGCTCGTGCCCACCCGTGAGCTGGCCGCCCAGGTGGCCGCCACCGTGCGCCCCATCGCCGCGACCATGGGCCTGCGCGTCGCCGTCATCCACGGCGGCGTCAGCCAGGGCCCGCAGGTCGCCGCCCTCCGGGCCGGCGTCGATGTCCTCATCGCCTGCCCCGGCCGCCTCGAGGATCTGGCCCAGCAGGGCCATTGCAAGCTCGGCGCCGTCGAGGTGTGCGTGCTCGACGAGGCCGACCACCTGGCCGACCTCGGCTTCCTCCCCGCGGTCAAGCGCATCCTCGACCAGACGCCGGCCGGCGGCCAGCGCATGCTGTTCTCAGCCACTCTCGACCGTGCCGTCGACACCCTGGTCCGCCGCTACCTCACCAACCCGGTGACCCACTCGGTCGACAGCGCCGACGCCACGCCGCCCGACCTGGAGCACCACGCGTTCACGGTGACGCCCGACAACAAGGCCGCCGTGGTGCGCGAGCTGGCGTCGGGCAAGGAGCGCAGCCTGCTCTTCACCCGCACGAAGCACGCAGCGAAGAAGCTGGCCAAGGATCTGTCGGCCCGGGGCATCCCCGCCGTCGACCTGCACGGCAACCTGTCCCAGCCCCAGCGCGACCGCAATCTGGCCGCCTTCGCCGACGGCTCCGTCCGGGTGCTCGTCGCCACCGACATCGCCGCCCGTGGCATCCACGTGGACGACATCGCCCTCGTGATCCATGTCGACCCGCCCACCGAGCACAAGGCCTACCAGCACCGCTCGGGCCGCACGGCGCGGGCAGGCGCCAAGGGAACAGTCGTCACGGTGATCCTGCCCGACCAGGCCCGCGACGTCGCCACCATGATCCGCCTGGCCGGGATCCGGCCGGCGTCGGCCCGCATCGCGCCCGGCGCGGCCGAGACCGCCGCCCTCACCGGCCCGTTCGCCGAGCCCGTGTACCTGCCGGCGCCGGCGGTAGCCGTCCAGGCGCCGGCCCGCAACCGCACCGGGCGCCCGGCCAACGGCTCCCGCCGGCCCGGCGCGCCTGTCACCCGTTCGGGCGGGCGACGGCGCGGGCGATAGCCAGCGCCGCCCGTACCACCACTTCCGCCTCCTCGGCGGTCACGGGGTCGCCCCCGTGGGCCGCAGCGGTACCGACGTCGCGCACCGCGCGGGCCTCTGCGGCCAGTGACTTGGGCAGGTGGCCGGCGATGAGCAGCCATCCGATCTTCTGCTGGAGCGTCCGCATCTCCAGCGGCACGCCCCGCAGCACCACGACCTGCTCCACGGCCCGCCGGGCCAGCAGGCCGGCGGCCCGGTAGGCGCCGAACGCGCAGCATTCGGCGGCCTCCAGGAGGTCGGCGGCGAGGGGCCCCGGCAGGCCGGCGACGTCCGCCGGCGTGATCGGGGGGTCGGCAGGCATGCCCACGTAGCGTCCCACGGCACGGCCGAGGTGGTTTCCTGAAGGAGCAGGTTTCGGGCCGGCGCCCGGCGGGCTCCCCTTAAGGCTGGCCCCCGTTGCTGGTCGGCCTGGTGGCGATCGAAATCGTGAAGGCTCAGCCTTCTGCGCCCCCCGCCGGGACCTATCCCAAGGGTCGGCGAGGCCGGATATCGATCAGGTCGCCAAACCCAGCCGAATGCAGAGCCTCGTGGGTATCGGTGGGCGGCTCCTTCAGGATGAACCTCGTGCCCTGACGACGAGACTGGTGCGCGGCGTCGATGAACACGTCGAGCGCGTTCGGCTCGACGATGGCCTTGGCAAGGTCGACCGCTACCGCCCGGTTGCCTTGGCCTTCGATGAGGTCCGACAGCACGCGCCGCAGACGCTCGCACCCGGGCAGGTCGAGCTCCCCGTCCACCGTCACCACCACCGTCCCGAGACCGCGACCGACCACCAGCGACAGGTTCGCCGTACTGGGGACGGCATCGCCGATGCCGGGCGGCCACACGCCGTCATCGGATCCAGAGCCGCGACCAGTCGGGCTCACCGTGGGGCACCGGTGGACACGACGAGCTGCCAGTCGACGAAGAAGTCGCCGACGGCGTTTGATTCTGGCCCCGCTCCTTCGCATCCGTCGTCGGCGTCGACCGTACGAAGGGGGGGCCGAACGGCGCCCGCCAAGGGTTGGTCGAGCGGAAGAAGTCCGCGCAGCGAGATGGTCATCGGGAACTCCTTCGGCTGCTTCTCAACCAAGGACCTGAAGGACACTTACCGGCCGGCTAGTCAAACGCCCCGTTTGGTACTCTACGCCTCCCCAGACCGCTCCGGCCACGGAAACCCGACGGTTCGAAATACAGGCCGGCCGCACTCTCGTCTACGTTGTCCTGCAGATCCTCCGCCCTCACGCGTCGAGTCGCCGGCGCTCGAGCCCGGTCACGACGTGATGGGACGTACAGCCATGGCCCCGGCGCCGGGGGAACCCCGCCAGCGAGTGCTCGACATCGCGCTGCGCCTCTTCGGCGAGCGCGGCTACGGGGGCACCCCGCTTCAGGCCATCGCCGAGGAGCTCGGCGTGAGCAAGGCGTCTGTGTACTACTACTTCCCGGCCAAGGGAGATCTGCTCAAAGCACTGGCCGAGCGCTGCCTGGAGCGGCTGGTGGCCGTCCTGACCGACCCGCCGGACACGGCCGAGCTCGTCAACTGTCGCGTCGTGCTCGACGCCTACCTCGCCATCGTGGCGGACTGGAGCGCGGTGGTCGCCCTGCTGATCGGTGACCCGACCGCCTCCGCCCTCCCGGCTGCCGTCCAGTTCCGTGCCGAGCGGGAGCGCCTCCGCCAGCGTCTCGCGCTGGCCGGCTCGGCCCAGGTCGGCCTGGTCCAAGCCACCTGCTGCCTCGGCGCGGTGGAGAGGGCGGCCTTCGACCTCCCGCCGGCCGACACGTCGGCCAACCGGTCGACCATCCTCGATGCGGCCATGAGAGCCCTGAGCGGAGCGCCCAACGGGTCCTAGAATGCTGAACGGCTCTCAGGCCTCGTTACCGGCTCCGGGTCCGGAGTCGAGTACGGCGATGGCCATGGTCAGCGCCGTGTCCCGCACCACGGCGGGCTGGGAGCCAGAGAACTCAATCACGGCCAGCTCCAACGTCCGTAGCGCCGTGGTGGTGCGTATCACGCTCGCGGGTCCGGCGCCCGCCCCGAGCAGCTCCCGCATGCGGGTGTGCTGGGAGGCGAAACGTCGGCCCAGCGGATGCTGGCCTACGCCGTGGTCACGGATCAGCAGGGCGATGATGTCGGCGTGGGCAATCAGTTCCTCGACGTAGGCGACGAGGAAGGCCCGCCTCTGCCCCGGCTCCGGGAGGCTGGCGTCGGGCGCGTCCAACATCTCGTCAATCCGGTGCAGTAGAGGACTGACGATGGCCGCGAGGAGGTCGTCTTTGGCACGGAAGTGGTAGTAGAGGGCGGCTTTGGTAACACCCAGGGAATCGGAGATGGCCCGCAGGGGCGTGCGGGCGTAACCCTGGGAGCAGAACAGGGTCCGGGCGACATCGAGGATGCGTTGGCGGGTCTCGCTCGCGACGTGAGGCGTCTCAGTTCGCCGAGAGACCGGCGGGGCTGGTTTGCCTGCGCCCGCAGCGATGTCCAAGCAGTCGAGTTGTCGAATCGGATCAGGCACCTTCGCGTCCCATCGGCCCCGCCGCCTGCGCTCCTCAGGATAGGAGGATTGCCACCGCTGCGTCGGTGATCACATCACGAACGGTGGGCGCATCGAGGTCGGTGAACTCAAGCACACCAGCCTGCACCGCTCCAAGAGCCGAGGCGGCGCGAATCCTGTGGTCGAGTTCGGAACCCGTTCCCCCGGCCAGCACGTCACGAAAGCCGACCATCGCGCCCCGCACGAGGCAAACCGACTCGCTCGCCGCCCCGGCGGGATCGCCCAGGATGACGCCGACGAGAAGGCGCTGAGCGACCAGGACATCGAGGTATGCCTCGATCACCACGCGAAGCTGGGCTGGCTCGCGGAGGTCGACAGCGGCTGCCTGCGTTGTCACCTCTCGGAGACTGGCCAGCAGCGGCGAAACCAACTCCCTCATCAACCCTTCGACGTCGCCGAAGACGGCTTGCAACTCCGCTTCACCCACGCCGGCGGCCCGAGCAACGTCGTCCAGCGTGGTGAGGGCAAAGCCGCGCGTGCGCAGGCAACCCAAGGTGACATCGGCAACCCGGTCCCTACGGGAGTCTGGGTCCATGTCCCCTCCTGCCCAGAGACAACGCTGGCCCTCGGGCTACCGCCATTGTAGATTCGCCACAGATTTACCGAGTACGCGTCCCGGGGGCGCGGCTCCGCGAGGAGGCCCGGACGACGTACGTGTCGGTCGCCATGGCCCTCACCGCCCTGAGCCCCGCCGGCCGCCACGGCTACCGCCGGGTCAGGCGCACGTGGGCCACGGCGTGTGAGCTGACGAGCTCTTCGCACTCATACCCGTCGATGGCAGGGCCTAGGTCGTCGAAGAGCCGCTCCCCCGCGCCGAGCAGGATCGGGACGATGGCGACGTGGAGCTCGTCGACCAGCCTGGCCCGCAGGTACTGGCGAACGGTGCTCGCCCCGCCGCCCAGGCGTACGTCCTGACCGCCGGCGGCCTCGACGGCCCGGGCCAGCGCCGTCTCGATCCCGTCGCCGACGAAGTGGAACGTCGTCCCACCCTCCATCGGGAGCGGCGGCCGCGGGTGGTGGGTGAGGACGAACACCGGGTGGTGGTAGGGCGGGTCGTCGCCCCACCAGCCCTTCCACTCCTCGCCACCCCAGTCGCCGCGGATGGGGCCGAACATGTTGCGGCCCATGATCGTGGCCCCGATGTTCTCGTTCCCCCGGACGAAGACCTCCTCGTCGATGCCCTCGACCCCGCCCTCGTCGTCCTCGCCGAGCATGCGGCGCCCGGCCCGGGTGGCGAAGACCCACTCGTGCAACCGGGGGCCGCCGACGCCGAGGGGGTGATCGAGGCTCTGGTCGGGGCCGGCGGCGTACCCGTCGAGGGAGATGGCCATGTTGTGCACCCGCAGCTTCGCCATATTTCGGGAGGTTAACGCCGGCCGGGACTCAAGCCGTGGGCCAACCCGACCGATAACTCCTAGATAGCGCGCTCATGCCAGGAGCAACGGGTGGACCGAAGAGACGGGTTGCTGCTGGAAGTGACCAACGCCGCCCAGGCGACGCTCGCAGCCATCGTCGAGTCCTCAGACGACGCCATCATCGCCACGACGCTCGACCGCAGGGTCCTGACCTGGAACGCGGGCGCCACAGCCCTCTACGGGTACGAGGCCGAGGAGGTCATCGGCCAGAACGTCTCGTTCCT
The DNA here is from genome assembly GCA_964479465.1 of uncultured Acidimicrobiales bacterium. Taxonomy (GTDB): domain Bacteria; phylum Actinomycetota; class Acidimicrobiia; order Acidimicrobiales; family AC-14; genus CADCTB01. The sequence goes on along the minus strand of CAYZMG010000034.1, from coordinate 24,705 downwards.
GGTCCCGGCGGAGCGGACAGAGGAGATGGCGGGCATCCTCCGGCGGATGGCCGCCGGCGAGGACGTGCGCCACATCGAAACGGTACGCATCCGCAAGGACGGCTCGCGGGTTCCGGTCGCCTTGGCCCTCTGGGCACTGAGAGGCCCCGACGGCCGCCTGATCGGGGCATCGAGCCTTGCCCACGACATCACCGAGCGACTGCAGATGCGAGCCGATCTTGAAGAGGCCCGCGATGCGGCGCTGCGCGCCCTCCAGGCCAAGTCCCAGTTCCTGGCCAATACGAGCCACGAGCTCCGTACGCCACTCACGTCCGTCATCGGGATGAACGCGTTGCTCCTGCGCACCGATCTGGACCGCGACCAGCGGATAATGGCCGAGGCGGTGAAGCGGGGCGCCGAGAAGCTCCTGGAGACGATCGTCAGGATCCTCGACGTGTCTGCCCTCACGACCGGGGACCTCCTGCTCCACGCCGGCGACGTCGAGGTAACGACCCTCGTCGAGGAAGTAGCGGAGTCGGTCCTGCCGAGTGCCCGGAACAAGGGGCTGGAGTTCACCTGCGGAGTCGACGACGATGCCCCGCCCATCATCTACGGCGATGGCGTCCGCCTGCGCCAGATGCTCGTGCACCTGGCCACCAACGCGGTCACCTTCACCGATCGCGGTGGCATCGTGGTCCGCGCCAGCCGGCCGGAGGGTGTCGAGGTCCCCTCCGTGCGCTTCACCGTGGTCGATACCGGCATCGGCGTGGCACCCCGCGACCAGTGGCGGCTTTTCCGGGTGTTCTCCCAGGTCGACCCGACGGATACCCGGCGCTTCGGCGGCAACGGGCTCGGGCTCGCCCTCGTGGCCCAGCTGGCTGAGGCGATGGGCGGCACGGTCGGTGTCGCCAGCGCTTTGGGCAGGGGCAGCACGTTCTGGTTCGACATCCCGGTGGGGCGCCGGGACCGCTCGGCTTAGACGGCTGTCGAGGCCGACAGCAAGCCCACGGCGACCGGTGCCGCCGTGAGCTTCAGTGTGCCGGCGTCGATGCGGGTGGTTATGAGGAGATCCTGGACCAGGGCCAGGAGCCGGCTGCCGTTCCGGGCGATCACGTCCAGCATGTGAGCCTGCTGGGTGGAAAGGTCGCCGGCCTCGCCGGAACGGAGGAGCTCGAGGTAGCCCAGGACGCTGGAGAGCGGCGTCCGCAGCTCATGGGAGACGGTGGATACGAAACCCGCCTCGTCGCCGGCGGCGGCCGGTCGGGACGTCCCATTCCCAACTGCCGAGGTGGGCCAACGCCTGCGCCTCGGCCAGCTGGTGCTCGGAACGCCCATATTCGGTGAGTCGCCAGGCAAGGCTTCGGCCCTAGTCATGGACAACTCTGCTCAGCGGTAGGACGGGGCCTCCTCGGCGGAGCTCTCCCAGTCGGTCATCGGGACGGCGCGGGCTCGAAGGTCGACCACCGCCCGAACCATGGCCACCAGCCACCACAGGGCCGGTGCCATCAGTACCAACAACCACAGATCGTAGGTCGCCATCGAGGGTTCTCCTCTCGCCGATCGCACCATTCACCCTGGGACGTCGGACATGGCGCCGGAATCCTGTATGGCGCGAACGCGTCATACACCCGGAGCGGGCGGCGGCGGGCCCATCCCGCGCCGTACGGCGAGGGGATGGGCCTCCGTGCCGCCCAGCTACATCAGCGCCCGGCGCGGGCCCGGTTCCAGGCCTGCTCCCACCGACGCTCGAGGCCCGGCTCGAACCGGCCGCTCTCGAAGGTCGCCTGCTGCCTGGACATCTGGGACTGCGGCACCGGACGCTGTGGCGCCGGCCGGGCGACCGACCCGCGCTGCTGCCTGCCTGCAAGAGCCATTCCGTGCTCCCCCCTTTTCACCGCGGCCTGCCCTGCGCACGCCGCCGGCGGGAGTGTAGATGTTCCGCACATCTACGTGCCGGTGTCGCTCATTCACCTCGCCCGGCGAACGACCTAGGCTGCTGACGAGGTGCCGTGGCCCACCCGTTGCTCGAGACGAAGTTCCACGTTCCCAAGCGGCGACGAAGCCTGGTGGCGCGATCGAGATTGAGCGAGCGACTGAGCCGGGCGGACACGGCGCTTACCCTCGTGTCGGCCCCCGCCGGCTTCGGCAAGACCACGCTCCTCGCCGAGTGGTCGGCCACCGCTTCTGGGGATGGGCCGGCGTCAGCCTGGCTCTCACTCGACCAGCGCGATAACGAGCCCGCCCGGTTCTGGACATACGTCATCACGGCAATGCAAACGTCGACTCCGGCGGTCGGGGCCGGCGCGCTCTCGTTGCTGTCCTCGGGCCAGCCTCCGACGGAAGCGGTCCTCGCCATGTTGCTCAACGAGCTCCACGCAGTCGCATGCGAGGTCGTTCTGGTGCTCGATGACTACCACGTCATCGAGGCGAACGAGATCCACGAGGGGATGGCGTACCTCCTCGATCATGCACCCCCGCAAGTTCACGTGGTGATCGCCAGTCGATCCGACCCGCCGTTGCCACTGGCAAGGTTGCGCGCCCGAGGCGAGCTGGCCGAGATCCGCGCTGCCGATCTTCGCTTCACCCCCGATGAGGCCGCTGCCTACCTGAACGAGGTGATGGGGCTGGACCTGAAAACGGCGGACATCGCCGCATTGGAGGGCCGCACGGAGGGATGGATCGCCGCGCTCCAGCTGGCGGCGCTCTCGATGCAAGGCCGGGACGACATCGCCGGCTTCATCGCCGGCTTCGCCGGAGACGACCGCTACATCGTCGACTATCTCGTCGGCGAGGTTCTCCAGCGCCAGCCCGACGATGTCCGCAGCTTCCTGCTCCAGACCTCTATCCTCAGCAGGCTGAACGGTTCGCTGTGCGATGCCGTCACCGGTCAGAGCGGCGGGAAGGCCATGCTCGAAACCCTCGATCGAGCCAACCTCTTCCTCGTGCCGCTCGATGACCGCCGGCATTGGTACCGCTACCACCATCTCTTCGCCGACATGCTGCGAGCTCGTCTACTGGACGAGCAGCCGGTCCTCGTCCGGGATCTTCATCGGCGGGCCAGCGACTGGTACGAGCGGGAGCGCGAGCGCTCGGAGGCGATCCACCACGCCATGGCCGGGGAGGACTTCGAGCGGGCGGCGGATCTGATCGAGCTCGCAATTCCGGCCATGCAGCAGGGCCGACGGGAGGCCGCCCTGCGCGGGTGGTTCGAGGCCCTTCCCGAAGCGTTGTTCCGCATCAGGCCCGTGCTGAGCGCGGGCTACGTCGGGGCACTCATGTCGACGGGCGAGATCGAGGGCGTCGAGGAGCGCCTGCGCGACGCCGAGCGGTGGTTGGCGACGACGAACGAGCGCCCTGCGACTGCGGCCGTGGTCGTGGATCACGCCAGATTTCGCAGCCTGCCAGCGTCGGTCGCCATGTACCGGGCAGCGCTGGCGCGGCTTCACGGCGATATCGCCGGAACGATGACCAACGCCCGGCGCGCCCTCGACCTCGTCGGTCCCGACGACCACCTCGAGCGTGGAGGGGCAGCCTCCCTCCTGGGCCTCGCCTACTGGACGAACGGGGATCTCGACGCCGCGTACCGTTGGTACGGCGAGGGGATGGCGAATCTGGAGAAGGGTGGGCACCACGCCGATCTGGTCGCCGGCGCCGTCACCCTGGCCGACATCCGGATCGCCCAGGGTCGCCTCCGGGAAGCGATGGCCATCTACGAGCGCGGTCTGCAACGTGCGAGCGAACGCACTCCGGCGCTGCGGGGAGCGGCCGACATGCACGTGGGCATGAGCATGCTGTTCCGGGAACACAACGAGCTCGCCGCCGCCACCCGGCACCTCCAGGCCAGCAAGGAGCTCGGGGACCACGCCGGCTTCTCGCAGAACCCGCACCGCTGGCGGGTAGCCGAGGCCGGGCTGCGCGTGGCCGAGGGGGATCTGGTGGCCGCCCTCGACCTGCTCGACGACGCCGAGCGCCTCTACAACGGTGACTTCTCGCCGAACGTCCGGCCGATTTCGGCGTTGAAGGCGCGAGTGCGCCTGGCCCGGGGTGACGTCGGCTACGGGCTCGCGTGGGCGAAAGATCGGGAGCTCTCGGTTGAGGACGAGCTCTCCTACGAGCGGGAGTTCGAACACATCACCTTGGCCCGCCTGCTCATCGCCCTGCCGCAGGCGACACGACTGCTGGAGCGTCTCATCGCCGCCGCGCAGGACGGGCAACGCATAGGAAGCGTCATCGAGATCCTGGTGGTGCAGGCGCTTGCGCAGCAGGCACGCGGGGATCCTTCCGCCGCGCTCGCACCGCTGGAACAAGCTCTCACGCTGGCCGAGCCAGAGGGCTATGTCCGAACGTTTCTCGACGAGGGCGCGCCAATGACTGCCCTGTTACGTGCCGCCGCAGACCGGGGCGTAGCCCGTGACCAGGCTCGTCACCTCCTGGTTGCGGTGCACGGGACGACTGGGAGCAGGCCCGCGCAACACGGCTTGGTCGAGCCACTGAGCCAGCGCGAGCTGGCCGTGCTCCGGCTGTTGCGAACCGACCTGTCCGGACCGGACATCGCCCGTGAGCTCATGGTGTCCCTGAACACCATGCGGACCCACACCAGGAACATCTACACCAAGCTCGGCGTCGGGGGCCGGCGGGCTGCGGTGCGGCGGGCCGAGGAGCTCGACCTGTAGGGCTCGGCCCCGTCGCCGACAATCACCACGTCAATCACCACATGTGGTGATGCCTGCTCACCACGTCGACTCTTACCGTGACTTCCATGCAGGCAGACGACGGCACGACAGGCACAGGAAGCCTGCAGTACGACATCCGCGTCAAGGGGCACCTCGACGCTCGTTGGGCAGCCTGGTTCGACGGACTGACCCTCACCAACGAGAGCGACGGTACGACAGTCATTCGCGGCCCGGTCGTCGACCAGGCCGCGCTGCACGGCGTGCTCCAGAAGCTGCGCGACCTCGGCATGCCGTTGGTCTCCGTGACGCAGGCCAAGTCCGCGAACACCTAGCCAAAAGGACCCAATCACCATGACAATTCTCCACGACATGCCTGGCCGCGCGCCGGCGCCGGCGCAGCCGGCGGTGGCGGCCCGGGCCGTCGCCGCCACCAAGACCTACGGCAAGGGTGACGGGGCGGTGATCGCCCTCGACCGCGTCGACGTGGCGTTCGCCGCCGGCGCCTTCACCGCCATCATGGGCCCCTCCGGCTCCGGCAAGTCGACCCTGATGCACTGCCTGGCCGGGCTCGACGAGCTCTCTTCCGGCCAGGTGCTCATCGGCGACGTCGACCTCACCACCCTCAACGACAAGCACCTGACCCTGCTCCGCCGGGACCGCGTGGGCTTCATCTTCCAGGCCTACAACCTGGTGCCGACGCTGACCGCCCAGGAGAACATCACCCTCCCGATGGATCTGGCCGGCCGGAAACCGGACGAGGCCTGGCTGCACCAGGTCGTCGACACCATCGGGCTAAGCGACCGGCTCGAGCACCGGCCGAGTGAGTTGTCGGGCGGCCAGCAGCAGCGGGTGGCCGTGGGCCGCGCCCTGGCCGGGCAGCCGGAGATCATCTTCGCCGACGAGCCCACCGGCAACCTCGACAGCCGCTCCGGGGCCGAGATCCTCGACTTCATGCAGCGTGCCGTCCGGGAGCTGGGACAGACGATCGTCATGGTGACGCATGACCCCAGCGCAGCCAGCTACGCCGACCGGGTGGTCTTCCTCGCCGACGGCCGCATCGTCGACGAGATCCAGCACCCGACCGCCGAGGCCGTCCTCGACCGCATGAAGACGTTCGGGAGGTAGAGGCAATGTTCCGTCTCACCTCGCGAGGCCTGTGGGCCCACAAGCTGCGTTTCGCTCTCACCGGCCTCGCCGTCGTCCTCGGCGTGGCCTTCATGTCCGGCACCCAGATCCTCACCGACACCATGGGCAAGACCTTCGACGGAATCTTCGAGGACGCCAATGAGGGCGTCGATGTCGTCGTCCGTCGGGCGGCGAAGGTGGAGAGCACCTTCGACGTCGATGTCCGGGAGCGGGTCGCCACGCCGACCCTCACAAGGATCCGCGCCGTCGACGGTGTCGACGTCGCCGCCGGCTCGATCGAAGGCCAGGCCGCACTCGTCGGGCCCGACGGCAAGGCCCAGGCCGGCACCGCCTTCGGTGGGGTCATCGGCGCCAACTGGGTCGACGACCAGCGCCTGAACCCCCTTCGCCATCGCCACCGGCCACGCGCCCCGAGCCCGGGACGAGGCGGTTCTCGACCAGTCGACGTTCGACGAGGACGGCCACGCCCTCGGCGACACCATCACCGTGCTGGGCAAGGGCGCCCCCCGCCGGCTCACGGTTGTCGGCACCGCCACCTACGGCGACGTCGGCGGGCTTCCGGGCATGACCCTCGTCGCGGTCACCGACGCCACCGCCCAGGAGCTCTTCGCCGAGCCCGGCGCCTACGACCGTGTCCTCGTGGCCTCCGACGGGTCGGTCTCGGCCGACGCCCTGTCCGCCCGCATCGCGACGACGCTCGGGAACCCTGGGACGTTCGAGGTCGTGACTGGCGCGGCCGACACGGCCAGCAGCAAGGCCGACCTCAAGGAGGACCTGGGCTTTTTCAGCACCTTCCTGCTGGCTTTCGCCTACATCGCCCTGTTCGTCGGGATGTTCATCATCTACAACACTTTCTCCATCGTCGTCGCCCAGCGGGCGCGGGAGATGGCGATGCTCCGGGCCATCGGCGCCAGCCGGGCCCAGGTCGTGCGCTCGGTGGTATTCGAGTCGGTGGCGGTCGGCGTCGTCGCCTCCGCGCTCGGCCTGGGCGCCGGCGTGCTGATGTCGTTCGGGCTGCGGGCACTGCTCGGCGGGGTGGGTCTCGAGGTTCCGAGCGGCTCCATCGTGATCGCCCCGTCGACGGTGATCACCGCCTTCGTCGTCGGCACCGTGATCACCGTGGCCTCCGCACTGTGGCCGGCGGTGCGGTCGAGCCGGGTGAAGCCGATCGCCGCACTCCGCGACGTCGCCATCGACGGGTCCGGCTCTTCGGTGGCCCGGACCGGCGCCGGCATTGCCGTCCTCGCTCTCGGCATCGGGGCGTTCAGCGCCGGGATCCTCAACATCGGGCCGGCCCTTGCCCTCATCGGGTTGGGCACCGTGGCGACGATCATCGGCGTGTTCGTGCTCGGGCCGGTCATCGCCCGGCCGCTCATGGGTGTGCTGGGGAACCCCGTCGAGGCTATCTCCGGGACAACGGGGCGGCTGGCCCGGGAGAACACCCGGCGCAACCCGAAGCGCACGTCGGCCACGGCTTCGGCCCTCATGATCGGTGTGACGCTCGTGGGCTTCATCACCATCCTGGCCTCCTCCTTCAAGGCCGCAATCTCCGACACGTTGTCCGTGTCGCTGAAGGCGGACTACGTCGTGACCGCAGGATCGTTCGGAAACGGAGGGCTCAGCCCGGAGATCGAGGCCGAGCTGTCCGCGCTGCACGAGGTGGCCACGATCTCGCCGGCCCGGTCGACTGCGATCGAGGTGGGTGGCGCGCCGTCGGAGGTGGCGGCCGTCGACATCCGAACGATCGGCCAAGTGGCCGACCTCGGGGTGACGGCCGGCAGCTTGGCCGACCTTTCCGGGCTGTCCGTGGCCGTCGAGGACCGCAAGGCCGAGGCAGACGGGCTGACGGTGGGCGACACGCTCACCGTGACCTTCGCCCGCACCGGTGCCGTGGACCTCACCGTCAGGGCCCTCGTCGACCGGCCGCCGCCCGGCTTCGACGGGGTGGTCTACATGGTCGGCCTCGACACCTACCAGGCCAACGTCACCGATCAGCTCGACCGGCAGGTGTTCGTGAAGGTGGCCGACGGAGTCAGCCTCACCCAGGCCAGGGCGGCAATTGAGGCCGTCCTTACCCGGTGGCCCAACGGCGAGCTTCAGGACCAGGCCGCGTTCGAGGCCGGCGTCGCCAGCCAGATCGACATCATCCTCAACCTCATCTACGGGCTGCTGGGGCTGGCGATCGTGATCGCTCTCATCGGCATCGCCAACACCCTGGCCCTGTCGGTACACGAGCGGCGCCGGGAGCTGGGGCTGCTGCGGGCGGTCGGGATGAGCCGGGCGCAGGTCCGCAGCGCCATCCGCTGGGAGTCGGTGATGATCGCCCTCATGGGGACGTTCCTCGGATTCGGGCTGGCCGTCGCCGGCGCCTGGGGCATCATCAG
>CAYZMG010000034.1:1874-16513 GCA_964479465.1 uncultured Acidimicrobiales bacterium | reverse complement strand
GAGAAAGGCGATGCCGATCTCGCTCAGCGCCGCGGCCGCGGCGGTGAAGGTCGCCGGCGCCTGGGGCATCATCAGCGCCATCGAGGCCGACAGGCCGATCCCGTTGGCAGTGCCGCCGGTGCAGCTCACGGTGATCGTGGCCCTGGCCTCGGTGGCCGGCGTGCTGGCCGCCGTGGGCCCCGCCCGTCGGGCGGCCAAGCTCGACATCCTCGCCGCCATCGCCAGCCACTGAGTCACGCCAAGGTGGGCCGGCGCCGGCGGGCGCCGGCCCACCTTGGCGCGCAGGCCCCTCGAGTTGATCGGACGCCACCGGATCGGTACGCGGCGCCGACGCCATGCTCGAGGCTTGGGAACAGCCTGGCGTCGTTGATCGGGATACCGCGCTGCCGGTTGGTCGGGGCCGGGCCGAGCTGGCGCTCTACCTTCGCCTCGGCGAAACACTTGTCCACGGTCGGGATCTCCCACGAGCGACACGGCAGCAGCTTCCTTGGGATGCCGAGGTTGTCGAGGCCAGCCTGGCCCAGTTCACGAGTTGGCTACCGGCGCAACGGCCACCAGGTTCACCCTTCTCCGACGCCGTACCTGTGATTGGGGGCGCTGCTCCCATCGACCGCCTCGCGGCCTATCTGGGACGCGATGTGGGCGCCTGGTCGACCTGAGTGCGATGATCCGGGACATGCGGGTGCTGTTCTCCACCACAGCCGGTGCCGGCCACTTTGGGCCGATGGTGCCCTTCGCCAGGGCGTGTCACGACGCCGGCCACGAGGTGAAAGTCGCCGCTCCGGCCTCGTTCGCTGACGCCGTGGCCGGCGCCGGGCTCGATCACGCGCCGTTCGCCGACGTCCCACCCGAGGTGCTAGGGCAGATCTTCGGCCGGCTGCCAGAACTGTCGCTCGACGAAGCCAACCGCGTCGTGCTGACCGAGGTCTTCGGCCGCCTCGATGCCCAGGCCGCGCTGCCCGGGATCACCGAGATCATGGCCACCTGGCGGCCCGATGTCGTCGTGCGGGAGTTCTGCGAGTTCGGCTCGCTCGTCGCCGCTGAGAAGGCAGGTATCCCGCATGCCGAAGTGGCCATCGGCTTCGCCGCGGCGTACGTCGCCACCCTTCCGATCGTCGCCACCCCCCTGGCCGAACTCGACGCCATCGCCGGTCTACCCGAGGGGACGGCGTACCAGGCCGTGGCCTCCGCTCCGGTCCTCAGTTGCCTCCCAGCCGAGGTCGACGGCGAGGCGCGGACTGGTGGCCCCCGATTCAGGCGATTCAGGGTTGCGTCCTTGACCGCCGGGCAAGGTCCGCCCCCGCCGGCATGGGGCGACGAGGACCACCCGCTCGTGTACGTCAGCTTCGGGTCGGTGGCTGCCGGGCTGCCCCCGTTCGCCGGCATCTATCGATCTGTCCTCGATGCCCTTGCCGGCGAGTCCTTGCGAGTCCTGATGACCACAGGCGGCGCCATCGAGCCCGGGGCACTGGGGCCATTGCCCGTCAACGCTTGCGTCGAGCAGTGGCGACCGCAGGCCAGCATGATGCCGCACACGCAGGCAGTCGTCGGCCATGGCGGGTTCGGGACGACGATCACGGCGCTGGCCGCCGGCGTGCCCCAGGTGGTCATCCCGCTGTTCTCCTTCGACCAGTTCGTCAACGCCGAGCAGGTGACCGCGATCGGGGCGGGGGTCGGCCTCGATGGTGGAGTGGGCGCCGCCCCGGAACTGGCGCCGGCCCTGGCCAAGGTCCTTGGCGAACCGACGTACAGGGAGAGGGCTGCCGGCGTTGCCGCGGCTATGGCCACGCTTCCCGACGTGGCCGCATCGGTGTCGTATCTGGAGCAGCTGGCAGGTCGCTGACGTCGCCGGCGCCGCGCACCGCGCGTCCGTCCGGTGCCGCATCCCACCTACTGTCGCCTCCATGGGTTCGGTATTACTGGCCGTACGCGAGATGCGGCGGGCGAAGGGACGGTTCGGCCTCCTGACGGGCGCGGTTGGGATTCTCGTGTTCCTCGTCGTCTTCCAGCAGGCTCTCCTCGACGGGCTGGTCACCGAGTTCGTGGGCGCCATCCGAAACCAGTCGGCCGGCGTGCTCGTCTACGGCGCCGACTCCCGGCTGAACCTGCAGGGCAGCGTGGTCGACGCCGGCACCCAGGCTCAGGTGGCGGCCGTCGAGGGCGTAGCCGCGGCCGGGCCGCTCGGTGTGGCCACGGTCACGGTCCAAGCGGGTGGCGAGTTGCGGGATGCCACCCTCATCGGCCACGCCGTCGGTGGTCCGGGCCAGCCGACCCAACTGGCCGCAGGGCGGAGGCCGGCTGCTGACGGCGAGGCGGTGGCGAACATGGGCGACGGCGACGAGGGGTTCGGCATCGGCCAGCGGGTGATCGTGCAGCCGGGTGGCAGGACGATCGAGATCGTCGGCACGGCTCGGGAGATTGCGTTCAGCGTCACGCCCACGCTATTCGCCTCCTACGCGACCTATGAGGGCGTGCGCGTCTCGACCAACCCCGACGCCCGGGGTGTGCTGCCGTCCGCCATCGCCGTCACCATCGACGACGGCTTCACCCCGGCTGAAGTCGCCGGGCGGATCAACGCGCAGGTCGCCGGCGTGGACGCCGCCGACCGCACCCGGGCGGCCGAGGAGGCGCCGGGCGTGGCATCGGTCAGCCAGTCGTTCGGCGTGATCCTGCTGCTGGCCTATGTCGTCGCCGTGATCGTGCTCGGGTTCTTCTTCCTGATCCTCACCGTCCAGAAGCGGGCCACGCTCACCCTCCTGCGAGCGGTCGGGGTTCCGGCCGGCCGCCTCGTCGCCGCCCTGGCCGCCCAAGTGGTGGCCGTCCTGGCCGGGGGCATCGCCATCGGTGCTGGCCTCGCTGCGCTCGCCCTGGCGTCGCCCGCCTCCGGGATCGACGCCCGGGTTGAGCCCGCCGCCCTGGTCACGACCACCGTCGCCCTGCTGGTCCTGGCCGCCGTCGGCTGCGCAGGGGCGGCCAGGCGGATCGTCCGCCTCGACCCTGCGGCGGCCACCCTGCCCGGAGCGGGCACCCGGTGAGCCTGGCGTGGAAGGAGTTGCTGCGCCGCCCCGGCCGGTTCGCGGTCGCAGGCTCGGCCCTCACGCTGCTGGTCGTGCTGCTCCTCCTCCTCGGCGGCCTGCTCGACGGGCTGTTCCTCGGCTCGACCGGCGCCATCCGGGCCCAGGACGGCGACGTGTTCGTCTACTCCGACACCGCCCGAGACTCCTTCCTCCGGTCGCGCATCGAGCCCGATCTGCGGCGCACGATCGAGGACGTGGAAGGCGTGGGCGCGACCGGCGGCCTGGGCGTGGCGCTCCTCAGCGGCCGAACAGGCGGGCTGGAGACCCTCGACATCGCAGTCATCGGCTACGAGCGCCCGCCGAGGGGCGTGCCCGGGCCGCCGAGGCCGGGCACCGGCTGGGCCGACCGCCGGCTGGCCGACGCCGGCGTCCGAGCGGGCGACGTGCTCGCCATCGGACCAGCCGGGGTGCCGGTCGAGGTTCTCGGGTTCGTCTCGGACACCAGCTACCTGCTCCAAGGCGCGCTGTGGGTGGAACCAGGGACGTGGCGGGCGGTCCAGTCGTCGGCCCGGCCCGACGCCACCGTGGCCGAGGGCGTGTTCCAAGTGATCGTGGTCACGGCCGCTGGCGTCCCCTCCGGCGAGCTGGCGGCGACTATCGACGCAGCCACCGCCGGTCGGACCAGCTCGCTCGCCAAGGACGAGGCCATCCTCTCCCTGCCGGGCACCCGGGAGCAGAACGGCGTGTTCACCGCCCTCATCGGGGTGACGCTCTTCGTCGCCGGCCTGGTGTCGGCCCTGTTCTTCGCTCTCGTCACCCTCGAGCGGACGTCGCTCTACGCCACCCTCAAGGCCATCGGCGCGGGGTCGGGCCGGCTCCTGTTCGGGGTGGTGCTCCAGGCTGTCATCGTGGCGTCGGGCGCGGCGGTCGTCGGCGGGGCCATCACCCTGGGCCTGACCCAGGTCATCCCGGGCACCATCCCGGTCCAGCTGGAGCCGTCCCGGTCCCTCGTCAGCGCCGGCCTGGTGATCGTCACCGGCGCACTGGGTGGCCTGGTCTCGCTGCGCCGCATCATCCGGGTCGACCCGGCCACCGCAATCGCCTGAAAGGGTTTCGTGTGCCCGCCCTCGTCCTGGAAGCCGTCCGCAAGGTGTACCGCTCGGGCGATGCCGAGGTGGTCGCCCTCGACCACGCCGACCTGGTGGTGGACGACCATGAGATGGTCACGCTCGTGGGGCCGTCCGGATCCGGGAAGTCCACGCTCCTCTCCATCGCCGGAGGGTTGCTCTCTGCCACCGCGGGGCGCGTGGTCGTGGGCGGCAAAGACGTCAGCAGCCTCGATCCCCGCCAGCTGACCAAGTTCCGCCAGAGCGAGGTGGGCTTCGTGTTCCAGGCCGTGAACCTGGTGCCGTTCCTCACCGCCAGCGAGAACCTCACGGTGGTCGGCGAACTGGCTGGGCGTCCACGCAAGGCCACCACGGCCCGGGCCGACCGCCTGCTCGGAGAGCTCGGCCTCGGGCCGAGGAGCGGGAACCTCGCCGGCCAGCTGTCGGGCGGCGAGCGCCAGCGGGTGGCCATCGGGCGGGCGCTGATGAACGAGCCCAAGCTCGTGCTGGTCGACGAACCCACCTCCGCGCTCGACACCAAGCTCGGCGAAGCGGTGATGGAGCTGCTGCGGGCCGAGATCACCGGCCGGGGCGTGGCCGCGGTGGTCGTCACTCACGACGCCCGCATGGCCCACTTCACCGACCGCACCGTCGAAATCGTCGATGGACGCCTGCAGGACTAGCGCGGGTGGTCACGGCAGATCAAGCGTCACGGGGGCGACTCCCAGGCGGGCCGAAACAGCGCCGGCATGGAGCCGTCGATCCCATACGGCGACGATGAGCGATTGGTCGGACATCGCGAGCGCGCTCGCGAGATGCACGGCATCGGCACCCCGGAGTGAATGCTCTCTGGCGAGATCTCCAGCGTGACGGGCGACCGCCGGCGTGAATTCGACCGGCCGGGTTGCGCCCCAAAACTCGACCCAGCTCTCTTCTGCCTGCGCAAGGCCATCCCGGTCGAGATCATGGTTCCGGTGCGCGGCAGCGAGCACTGCCCGGACCTCGGGATAGGCCAACCTGCTGGATACGGCTGCGTCGCATCCATCCCACAGAGCGACCGCGAGTTCCGTCCCGGGCTCCTCAACGAGCAGCTTCACGAACGCACTCGCGTCGAAGTAGACCAGTGGCACCTCAGCGCCGTTGCTCGCTCACCAACGGGGCGACCGGCCGACGTGGACGGGGCCGTGATCGTCCGGAGGCCGCGGGCCTCTCAGAAGTGGTCGGCCGACCGATCACCCCTTCGGCCGTCAACCGGTCGAGCAGCGGGGTCGTATCTATCCCAAGGAGGCGCGCAACCGGGATGCCACGCTCGGTGACCACAACCTCGTTGCCTTCCCGCGCCCGTTCCAGCCAGTCGCGGAGGTTGGCACGTAGCTCGCTTACAGGCACGTCCATTCGGCAACTGTACAGAATGAGACAACGAGACTGTACGCGATCAGACGGCGCCTTGAGCCTGAATCTCGGCACTTGCTGCCGCGTGTAGTTCCGTTCGGTCGATGCCCATGCGACGAAATGCTCTGGCGGTCGGACCGTGTTCGAGTGCAGCCGCGGCTCGCAGTACATGCGCCCCGACCAGAACGCCCCCTCCCTGTCGAGCGTCGTCACCAGCGGCCTGGAACAACTGCTGCGCCGAGGGCTCGGTCCTGTAGACGCCGCCCGGTTCGCTCGGCTGCGGAAGCTCCGAGTCGATGCGATCGCTGTCTGCATGGACGCCGATCCGTTCCAGGTCGTCGGCCTCCTGTGCGGCGAGCTCGGCGCTGAAATCGGCGGCCGACGATCCGAGGCGCTCAAGCGTCCGCGCCGCCGTGCCATCCGGTAGTTGCAGCGCGGCGATGACCAGATGCTCGGCAGCAGGCCGCTCAGCGCCTCCGCTTCGTGCGATCTCCTCCGCCTGTGTCAGGAGCGCCGCAATCGTCTTCATGGCGGTGGCGCGTGTCTTCAGCTTGCGAAACATGTCGCAGTCCTTCGTGGCTCAGGCGTCTGGGCGTTCAACGCGGTGTGCGAACTTCTTGTGCGCAGCCTGTCTCGTGACACCAAGTGCGGCTGCGACATCGGTCCACGACCAACCGCTCTTCACGGCGACGTTCACTGCTGCGAGTTCGAGACGATCCGCCAGGCGTCGGAGGGCGACCGCCGACGCGAACGCGGCCTCCGGGTCGGAGGGATCCGGCACGTTGATCGTTCCAACGACCGGCTCCATGACTGCCAACCTACGTTGACAGTCGAATGTTGTCAACCCAGGTTGGCGGTTCGACGAGTGACCGTCTCCCATTGGTCCCGCGAACTCTGCGCTCGCTGCCATGGCATCGAGGGCGACGGCCATGGTGCGGTCGACGCGTACAGACAGGTGACGCTCACGGCCTTCGGCCGCCTGCTCCTCGGGGACGTACGGAATGCTGTGGCCAGTCTCCTTCTCCAGCCACTGGATAGCTTTGGGCTTCGCCGTCAGGCAGCCACGTGTCGATACCCGAATCTCCATCAGCTCCCCGGTGCGGCGCCAGTCGGTCCGCACAAGGGTTCCCGGCGGCCGACGGATTGCCCGGACCCGTCGGCAGCGTGACGAACTGGCCGAGGAACCGTCGGGCGTCGACGTGTCGCCCGGCGACGACCACCAGGTGAGCCAGTGGATTCCTCGCCGACGCCATTCCAAGGTGGCCGGGCTCCCGGCCGCTCAACGCTGTTAACCCTGGGCGGGTGAGGACGGCAGCAGGACCTGTACGACGTCGCCGATCTCGGGCGGCTTGGCGAGCACCAGTCCCGACTCGGCGATGAGCTCGCCGAGGGTCTCTCGGAAGTAGGCGTCCAGCTTGTCCTGCGACTCCCACACGTCGAGGACGTGCAGTTCGCTGCCGACGATCCAGGCGGTATGGCTCTGGCGCCCGTCGGGGTCCCGGGCGCCGAGCGCGTCAAGCCGGCGCAAGGCCGTCGTGTAGCGGTCCCTTGCCCCCGGGTCCGGCTTGTTCACGAAGTGGGCTGCGATCGCCACTGCGTCACGCTTCCCGGACAACGTCGAGCGCACGGGCCGAGCGCAGGGTGGCGCTGGCGTCGGGGGGGAGGAAGGCGCTATCCGCAACCTGCTGCGCCACTTCCTTCGACTCGAACACTACGAGGCTGACCCCCACATGCCCGTCGGTGAGCCATGTGCCCCGAGTGAAGCCCGGGAGCTCCCTCAGGGACCCCACGAGGAAGTCAAGCTCCTGGTCGACCTTCTTCTCCCAGCCGTCCTTCATGTCCACCTCGAACACCACTGCGTGCATGATCTGCTCCTCTCTGGGCGGCCCGGGCCTAGATTTCGCTGGTAGTCATGGCCGAGGGTCCGGTGAACGTTTCGGTGCCAGTGTCCACGGACGCCCTGTCACCTGCCTGTCAGTTGGCGTCCGGCGCTCCGCGCTTTCTGATCCGGGTGATCGGACCGGTCGAACTGGTCGTCGAGGGCAGGCAGGTGAGCCTGCGCAGCTCGCGCACACGGCGGCTCGTGGCCATGCTGGCGCTCTACCGGGACCGCCTGGTAAGCCGCGACCGGCTCATTGACGCCGTCTGGGGCGAAGCCCTCCCCGCTGATCCCAATGCCGCACTGCTGAGTCAGCTGTCGCGGGTCCGGTCGTCGCTGCGCGCCGCGGGGGCCGGCATCGAGACGACGTCAGGCGGCTACCGGCTGCGCTCCGAGGTCATCGCCGTGGACGTCGCCCTGTTCGAGGAGGCGCTCGCGTTGGCCCGGGCCCCGGAGCGCACTGCGGCCCAGCGAGCCGACCTCCTCGACCAGGCCATCGCCATAGTGCGCGGCGCCGCCTTCGAGGACCTCGAAGTGGAGGACGCGTACATCGAAGCCCGGCGGGTCCAGGAGCTCGCCGTCTCGGCTCGGCTCGCCGCCACTGCGGCGCACATCGAGGCGGCGGGGGTGACCGCGCCGCCAGTCCGGCGGGCCCCCGCCGCCGTCGTCGACGTCATCGGTCGGAACGAGGACCTTGACGCCATCGGGTCGCTCCTCGCCTCTCGGCGCGTCGTTACCCTCACCGGGCCGGGAGGGGTGGGCAAGACGACGCTCGCGCTGGCGGCCGCCGAGCACTACTGCGCTGACTCGAACGTGGCCAACGCCTTCGTGGACCTCGCTCCCGTGTCGAGCCCCGGTGAGGTGCCGGACGCCTTCGCCCGCGCCCTCGGCGTCGATCGGCCGGGTGAGCAGCCGTGGGTCGAGCGGCTGGCGGAGGCGATCGGCGGTCAGCGCCTGCTCCTGCTGGTGGACAACGCCGAGCATGTCGTCGACACGACCGCTGAGATCGTCGCCAAGATCGCGGCGCGGACGGATGTCGTGGTGCTGGTGACGAGCCGGGTGCCGCTCGGCGTTGCGGGTGAGCAGTTGTGGGTCGTCGAGCCGCTCGACGGAGAGCGCGCGTGCGATCTTTTCTACGAGCGCGCCCGAGCCGTGCGGCCGTCGTGGGCGACCGCGAGCGAGGATGCGGCGTCTGTCGAGGCGATTTGCCGGCGGGTCGACGGCCTACCCCTCGCCATCGAGCTGGCTGCCGCCCAGCTCCGCTGGCGGACAGCGGCCGAGGTCCTAGCCTCGCTCGACGAACCCCTTCGGGCGCTCGATCCCCTCCGGCCGACGAGCGGCCGGCAACCCGATCTCCGTTCGGTCATCGCCCGGTCCTACCGTCTGCTCGACGAACACGAGCAGTCGTTTCTCGACTGTCTGGGTGTTTTCGCAGGGGGGTTCACAGTTGAGACCGCTGCGGCCGTCTGCGATGAGCGAGGCACGGTCGACGACGCCGACGCGCTCCGATCCATCGGCTCGCTGGTCCAGCACTCCCTTGTCCGCCCCTCTCCGTCGGGGGCCGCAACCCGCTACTCCCTGCTCGACACCATCCGTCATTACGCCCTCGAGAAACTTGACCTGTCCGGCCGATCATCGGCGGCGCGAGAGCGTCATGCCTCCGCCATGTTCAGGCTCGTCGACCGGGCGAGCCGGGAGATGTGGGGCCGGGACGAGGCTTCGTGGGTGGCCCGGCTCGACGAGGAACGTGCCGACATCTGCGCTGCGCACCAGCACCTTTTCGCCGCCGGCAACATCCAGGGGGCGGTCCGCCTGGCCTCGGCGGCCTACTGGGTGTCATGGCCCAGGGGCTGGAGCGACCTTCGGGGCTTGATCGGGACGGTAGTCGCCGAGGATCTGCAGGGCCCCCCCGACCTCCTGGCCCCGGCGTTCGGCGCCCGGGCGGACCTTGCACTCCACGCGGGAGAGACCGAGAACGCCGTCCGCTACGCCGAGCGGGCGCTGGCGGCTGCCGAAGGCAGCGTGGAACTCGCTTCGTTCGGCGAGGGGGTCATCGCTGACGCCGCGCTGTTCGACGGACGGACCGATGACGCTCGCGCCGGGTGGGCGCGAGCCCGAGCCGGCCTTCACACCGGCTGGCCCGTGCCCGCCCCATGGGCGACGGCGGCGATGGCGCTGGCTGCGCTGTACGGGGGCGACCCCGACGAGGCCGTGACGTTGGCGGCCGAGGCCGTCGAGGGCGCCGACATGCTCGGCTGCCCCACGGCTCGCTGCTTCGCTCGCTTCGCCTCCGGCGAAGCGGCCGCCGACCTCGATCCCGTGAGGGCTCAGCAGTTCCTCACCGACGCAATCTCCATCGCAGAAGGCGCGTCCGTTGCGTTCGTGGCCAACCTGGCGCGACTGTCGCTCGCAACATGCCTGGCCCGCAGTGGGGACCCCACGGGAGCGCTGTCGCAGTATCCGATCCTCCTGCAGGAGTGGCGCCGTAGCGGCCATTGGGCGCAACAGTGGATGACGCTCCGCACGCTCGTCCCGATCCTCGTGCACGTCGGGGCGGTCGATGACGCAGCTGCGCTCCTCGGCGGCCTGCGGGCGCACGGCCAAGCCGAGGCGTGGGGCATCGACGACCAGCAGCTGCGCGCCTCCGCAGCCGAGCTTCGAGAGGGGCTCGGGACCGGCTACGAGGCGACGCTCGCCCGTGGGGCCGGCGCTACGCCCGTCGAACTTGTCGTGCTCGCAGAGCAGGCATCGGCCCGAGCCGCCGGCGAGGCGCAGACGCTGTCGCGCTCAGATGCGTTGGAGTGACCTCAGGTGTTCTCGGGAGTCGGCGGACGCCCCGCCCCTCCCCGTTCGCCCACCCGCTCCCGCCTGCATCCACTTCGCAGCCGCGCCCGGGCTCCGGGGCTACCGCATGTCCCATATCGACGACGATCCTGGGGCGCTCGCTGCTGGGGTATCTCAAGACACGCGCCTCATACCCGCCCGTCCCCTACCAGCTGCCCCCACGTCACCCTGACAGAAAGGGGCCGGAGACGAATCGTGACGGAGATGGATGGATCGACCCCCATTTCTGTCCCAGCCCTTCGCTGTCAGCCCTTCGCCAGACAGATCCAGATGCGCACCAGCCGGTTCCGACGAGGGGGGCTTGACAAGCCTGCACCTCCTCTGACCTGCACTTTCTTGGAGCGGACGACGGGATTCGAACCCGCGACCCCAACCTTGGCAAAGCGATCAGGGCCTCCGCTGGGGGCGGCCGGGACCGCATAAGTCCTGGTCAGAGCGTTGCGGGGTTCGGTCGAGACCGCCTCAATCGTTACATCCGGCAGCAGTGGATGTAACGATGGATGTAACGATTGGACATCCGAGCGTCTGACCCACGCGCGGCCACGGGCTCCTGCGTAGACTCCCGCCGTCACCCGGCAGGAGGTGCCACATGCAGCACGGGAAAGCTCGTTTCGCCCTAGTCGCCGCGCTCATTGTCCTCGTCACTGCGCCCGCCGGCGCCCAGGACGAGTCGACGGCGGTGGTGACGGATGCCGTCCAGGTGACGGACAATCCGGCGTGGGTTCGCGGGCATTCGTCGCCCACCATCGCCATGAACCCCAAGAATCGTGATCTGGTGATTGTCGAGACCGACGTGTACGCCGGTTTCGGGATCAACGTCCACCTCTCCGACAACGGCGGGAGGACCTGGGCGCGGGGCGGCGACCCAATGCAGAAGCCGTATACGTGGAACTCGGACTACGCCATCAACGGCCCTTACTTCACGTCGGTCTTCGACAACGACGGGGTGCTCTACGTGGCGTTCACGGCCGCCAACCCCGCCGACTCCCAGATCAACCGGGCCGACCGGCCGCGCCCCGTCTTCCTTTCCAAGTCGGTCGACGGCGGCCGCACATTCACGACGTCGATGGTGTACCAGGCCGACACGGCCAACCCCCGCAGCATCAACAACCGCCGGGCCATGGTGACCGTCGACCCGAAGAACCCGGCCAATGTCTACGTGGCCTGGATCCAGAGCTCACCGGGCGAGAAGTCGCGGGGGTTGATCGCGGGTTCGGCCGACGGCGGGCGCACCTTCCGATACCACCAGGATCTCGCCGAAGCCGAGCCCCAAGGCGGGTACCAGCCCCGGCCGGCCGTCGGCCCCGACGGCGTAGTTCACGCCATCTTCCCGGGGGCCGGGTTCGCGCCGACGCCGCCCGCCGGCGCTCCCGCTCCCGAGGCGCCCATCCGGGGCATCTATTACCGCCAGTCGACGGACGGCGGCCAGTCCTGGTCCCCGCAGGTGAAGATCGACGACGGCAGCTCAGCCTTCTACCACAACCGCAAGCAGCTCCTCGCCGCCGATCCGAACAACGGGAACCTGTATGCCGTCTGGTACGGAAGTCCCAAGACCCGACCCAATCCGGCCCAGGATGACAACGAGGTCTACGTGCGGGTCTCACGTGACGGCGGCAAGACTTGGGGGGACCGGGTGACCGTGAACGACGACTCCGTCTCCCCGAACGTCCAGCACTACGACCCGGGCATTGCGATCGCGCCCAACGGCCGGGTCGACATCGCCTGGTACGACTTCCGGAACAGCCCCATGCCCGAGCAGTTCCCGGCGACGTTCGCCGCGCCGTTCAACTCGGGCGGGTTCACCGACGTGTACTACGCCTCCTCGACGGACGGCGGCCGGACGTTCAGTCCCAACGTTCGGATCAGCGACCGGATGTCCGACCGGCGGATTGGTATGTGGTCGAACAACGTCCACAGCCATTACAACGTAGGCGTGGCGTCGTCGAACGACGCCGTGTACTTCGCCTGGCAGGACAGCCGTAACGGCAACGCCGAGAACAACTCGGAGGACATCTACTTCGCGTCCCACCTGCTAGCGCTATCCGAGGTGTCGGTCGACAACGGGTCCGACGTCCCGGCGTGGGTGCTGCTGGGTGCCGGCGTCGCCCTGGGCATGGGGGCGGCGATGGTCGTCGCCCTCCTGGTGGCGCGGCGCACGCGCCCGGTTGCGGCCGAGGTCCACACCGGTTGACGGCCGGGGCTCCGCCCGACCGTCCGACCGACCTCGTGGTCCTGAGCCCGGCGCCGCGCAGGCGGCTACCGGGTCGTCAGGCGCTGCGCGAGAACTCCTGCTCGTCGTCGACGGTCCGCCGCCGAGGGAGCGGGACGACCGGTGCGGTGACGGGGGCGGATGCCCGCCGCGGACACGCAGACGCAGCGGGCCGCGCCTGCTGCGAGCCGCCCGGGAAAGGGGCGTACTCCGGCCGAGGCAGCCCGTATTCAGCCCTCCGCCCTGGCCCCTCCGGTTGACGAAACGCGCTATGGATGTGTCATCTGGCCTCCCCGGCAGGCGCCTCGTTGCAGAGCCCCCTAAACAGCGTACGTACGTTCGCTCGTGCTGCCGAGAGGTAACCCGATGTACGCCCTCAACGGCACATGCGGGCAAGGCCAGCGCTCCACGACAAGCGGGTTCTGGGACGCGTGTTAGGGGACGCCTCGCGCGTTATCGCTCGGTTCGGGCTTGCACGGCAGTGACCAGGATCAAGCGCTATTCATCGGTGGCCTGACAGGCGAAACAGGTTCACACACGATCGCGGATGACTCCGGCGGTAGAGGTTGCGAGAGTCACGAGGAAGGACAACGGCGTGAACACAGCCCTGAGGCTCTCGTCGGTCACGAAGACGAAGACCCATCCACAGGCCGTGATGAGGAGTAGCGCCAGACCGAAGTACAGCACCGACTCGGGACGGCGTACGCCGATTGCGTAGATCACGGTAGGCAAAAGAAGGAGTGCAAGGAGTCCGAAGAACACGGCATTGAAGTCTCCGCGGGCTTCAACTGGCCCACCGCGAACTACCTCGACACAGCCGGCGAGGATGATCGCGAACGTGGTGAGGGAGAACGCGGCCCGAGCAGCAAGTGTCAGTCCCGTCCGCGGATATCTCAGTTCGCCGTCATCCATACGCCCATGATGGGGGATGAAGCAGCAGCGACCAGAGGGGCTGGCCCCCAGATGTCGCTGGGGACCTGGGTCACGTCCCTGCCGACCATCCACACCTGCCGATCGAGAGCGGACGCGAAGTGCCGCTACGCGTCGGCCACCGGGGGCGCCCTCCGGACGGTATTGCCAGGCTGGACATTACCGGGTCGATTCCGTTCGTCCCAGCGGGGCCCTCGTCGAAGGGGACGTTCACCATGGTCGGCGAAGGGAGGCGTACGGTCGTGTGGACCCATGCCTATTCCCTCTGACACGCGACAACACCCGCAACCCGGCCGCGACGATCTCGCCCGGGCACGCTCCATCTTGCTCTGGATCCTCAGCGTCGCGGTGGGGGTCCTCATAGCCACTGGGATCGCCCTGTTCTTCCTCTACCGTCCGACGACCCGACAGGCCTGGCCGGGCATCCTCACCGAGAGCTACGACTGGGACGTCCGTGTGTCCTCCGCTCTGCGACTCATCCACCGCCTAGCCGCATGGCTCGCCGTCCTCACCGCCGTTGCGACGGGCGTGGCCCTCGCCCTCCGTCGGCCAGCGACTGGCTCCCGTTGGACAGGACCTGTGCTCGGCGCAGGGCTCCCGATCACCACCCTTGCCGCGTTCTTCACCGGACTGCTCCTACCGTGGGACCAACTGGCGCTCTGGGCCGTGACGGTCGGTTCTAACGTTCGGGGCTACAGGATCGTGTTCGATCCCGTTGTTCGTTTCGTCCTCATCGGCGGTGTCGAGATCAGCCGCCACACCCTCATTCGGTGGCTCCTGGTGCACATGCTCCTCCTTGGGCCCGCAGTCGTGGCGCTCGTCGTGCTCGGATGGCGTCGGAAGCGAGCCGACGTCGCGGGCGGCCAGTAAATAGGTGCCGATCTCTCCTGCATCTGCGATCGCGCGGTCCGAGCAGTATTGCCTTGCCCCGTTCTTACCGCTCGGGTCGCTGGCTGTGCCGCCGATGTCGTGCTCTTCCGACACCGTGTGCCTAGCCGGAGCTCGGTGGGCAGGCGACCAGAGCTCTCGTCGAAGGAGCTACGACTTCGCTGGTGCGAGGCCCCTGGTTCAGGAGGCAGTGGCCGGTCTTCAGCACAAGGGGCACGATCCCCGGCGTTGCAGGCGCGGTGCCGAGAACCCGGCCACGACCACCGCGACGAGGACTCGATGCGTTCATCTGCCATTGCGTTGGGCTAGCCGGAAGGACGGTTGCGGATGCCGTCGTTCTGGTATTCCACGCTCAGGCCCGTGGTGAACACGCC
>CAYZMG010000034.1:0-1864 GCA_964479465.1 uncultured Acidimicrobiales bacterium | reverse complement strand
ACCCGCCCCACCCAACGAACTGCCCGTCGGCCCAGGCGACGACCGCGCTGCTGCGGGTCTCCTGACCACCGGCGTCAAAGATCGACCAGGCATCGGCTTCCGGGTTGTAGGCGAGACCCTCGTCCCCGCCCGACCAGAGCAGCACGAGGCGTCCGGTCCAGACGGCAGCATCAGCGAAAGACCGACCCTCGGGCACGGCTGCCAGCGACCGCCAGACTTGGCGCGCCGGATCAAACGCGGCGCCGGGCGCCCCGTTCTGGAGTAGGAGCGCCTCCTGTCCAGTCCAGACCAGTCGGGGCACGCCCCCATCCCTCAGTGCGACTTCCGGCAGCCGCGACCACTGGTCAGACTCCGGTGAGTACGAAACCAGGAACATGTCCGAGTTGGGGCCTCCTCCAGCCGGCATCGGCCGGGTGGGCAGCGGCGGCGGTGTGCCAGGAGGAGACGTGGGAGATGTGCCAGCGGCGGGGCCGGGCGCCGGAGCGAGGCCGCTCGTCGGAAAGCCGCTTCCGGGGGGCTGCGTCGAGGTGTCAGGCCAGAGAACAAGCATCGCCGCACTTCCGGTCCACACCACCTGGGGGAAAGGCATGACCAACAAGCCGGGCAGAGGGGCGAGACGACGCCACCGGTCGGTTCGGAGGTCATAAGCGGAGGCCGTGCGCGGTCCGTTGGTACTGCTGAAGACGAGCATCTCTGTACCTGTCCACACAACCGCCGGGCGCATCACCCCTCCGAAAGGGTTGGAGGAAATGGTGCGCCAGCGATTCGTCTGCGGGTTGAAGGCAGCGCCATCAACGAGCCGCTCCTCGCCGGCGGTCCCGCCCCAGACCAGCATCTCGCTACCGGTCCACACTGCGGCGGGATCGCCACGGGCCACAAGGGGCGCGGCGGGCAGCGGACGCCACCGGTTGGCGACCGGATCGAGAGCAGCGCCGTCTCCCAGCCACCGGTTCTGCGAACCGTTGAACGTCAGGCCGCCCCACACGAGCAGCTCCTTGCCCGTCCAGGCCGAGGCGACACCGCTTCGCCCCTCGAGCCCGGCCTCCGCAAGTCGGTCCGTCTTACCGCCAGCGAGGGCGGATGGCCGGCCTGTGATGCTCAGGCGACCGCCCCTGTCCTCGCGCAGGACCAGCGACGCACTCGCCAGCGCTGCCACCAGAAGTGCGGCGGCCAGGCCGAGCGTCCAGGTGCGCCGGGGCATGCGTCGCTCGACGACCAGAGGTGCCGGGGCGACGGTGGGCTCGGTCCGGGCGTAGTCGGCTAGGCGGTGCAGCAGTTCGGCGACGGTATCTTCGTGCTGGGTTCGACTCATTGGATGACCTCACGCAGGTTGGCGAGGCCCCGGTGTACGAGGCTTCGGACGGTAGTCGGCGGGCACGCCAGCAACTCGGCGATGTCGGCGTCGCTCAAGTCGCAGAAGTAGCGAAGGACCACTGCGGCCCGCTGGCGGAGCGGGAGCCCGAGGAGGACATCCCGGAAGTCGACCAGCTCGCGGGGCATGACGAGCGGAGCCGGCGCTGGCTCGTGACGGCGGGCGACAACGGCCCGGCGGTGATGGGAACGGCAGGCGTTGACCATCGCAGCCCGCAGGTAGCTAGCGGGATGGTCGAGCGGCATGTGGCGTCGAGCCCGCAGGAAGACGTCATGGACCAGGTCCTCAGCCACCTCATTCGATCCGGTGAGTAGGAACCCCAGCCGGATCAAAGCGGGCGAATGGGCGCGATAGAGCGCCTCGAGGGTCGAGCTAGCCGGGTCCTCGGTGCTCGCCGTCGTCGTCCCCACACCCCTTACACGTCCGAGTGCCCGATTCGAGGTTGTCCCAGTCCTTGTTGAAGTGAGGTGGCGGTCCCCCGCCTGAGACCTG
>CAYZMG010000033.1:39750-42480 GCA_964479465.1 uncultured Acidimicrobiales bacterium | reverse complement strand
AATGCCGTCGCCTGGCTCCAGACGGGCGCCCAGCCCACCGACCGGGTCCAGCAGCTGCTGAAGATCTCCGGCGCCTGGGAGCAGTTCAAGCCCGGCACCGGAGGCGCCCCGGCGCCCGCGCCCGCGCCGACGGCAGCCTCGTGAGCGACGCCGGCGTGGACGAGGTCGACCTCGATCTCGACGAGGACGACGACGGTGGCAACCGCATCGAGGGCTCTGTCCCGCGGACCGTCCTGGAGTACCTGGCCAAGGCCATCGTCGACGACCCCGACTCCGTCGTTGTCGAGGTCGAGGAGGGCCGCAACGTCAGCCTGCGCCTGAACGTGTCGCCCGACGACATGGGCCGCGTCATCGGCCGGCGGGGCCGCACGGCCCAGGCCATCCGCACCGTCGTTCGCGCCGCCGCCGCCCGGGAGGGCATGGACGTCCACGTCGACATCGTCGACTAGTCCGGTGCTCGAGGTCGGGCGCATCGTCAAGGCGCATGGGATACGGGGCGAGGTCATCGTCGACCTCACCTCCAACCGACCTGATCTGCGGCTGGCGCCGGGCTCGGTCCTGGCATCGGACCGGGGCGACCTTGAGGTGTTGACGGCCACGCCCCATCTCGGGCGCTGGATCGTGGCCTTCCGCGGGGTGGAGGATCGCAACGCGGCCGAGACGTACCGGAACGTGTTGCTGTCGGCTGAGCCCGTCGACGGCGAAGACGACACCCTCTGGGTGCACGAGCTGATCGGGGCCGAGGTGTTCGACCTCGCAGGGCGCAGCTACGGGCCGGTAGAGGCGGTGGAGGCCAACCCTGCCTCCGACCTGCTCGTCCTCGCCGGCGACCGGCTCGTGCCCCTCGTGTTCGTGAAGACCAAGCTGCCGGGCCGGGTGGTCATCGACCCGCCGGCGGGCCTGCTGGACTGACGGCGAGCCCCGGCTCAATGGCCCCGGCGGACCCACTCCTCGACGTGGGGCGACTCGGCGCCGATCGTGGTGGAGTCGCCGTGGCCGGTATGGACCACGGTCTCGGGCGGCATGTAGAGGAACAGGCGCCGGAGCGACTCGATGATGGTCGGGAAGTGCGAGTAGGACCGGCCGGTGGCGCCTGGGCCGCCCTGGAAGAGGGTGTCGCCGGTGAAGACCACGCCGGCCTCGGCCAGGTGGAGGCACACGCCGCCGGGGGAGTGGCCGGGGGTGTGCCAGATCTGGAGCAGGGTGCCGCCCATCTGGAGGACGTCGCCGTGGGCCAGCTCGATCTCTGGTCGCCGGCCCGGATAGACGACCTCCCAGAGCATCCGGTCGGCGGGGTGGAGGGCGACCGGCGCGCCGGTGGCGTCGGCCACTTCCACGGCGGCGTTGATGTGGTCGTTGTGGCCGTGGGTGCAGACGATGCCGTCAAGCTGGCGGCCGTCGATTGCGGCGAGAATGGTGCCGGCGTCGTGTGGGGCGTCGATGACCACGACCCGCTCGTCGTCGCCGACGAGCCACACGTTGTTGTCGACCTCGTAGTCCTTGCCGTCCAGAGAGAAGATGCCCGACGTCACGATCCTGTCGATCTTCACGCCCGGTAGGCCCCCGATCCGGTGAACATGCCGCGGTGCCAGCGGCTGGGCGTGAGCACGGCCGCCCGGGGATAGTCCTCGAACAGCCAGCGCCCGAAGTTGCGGCGGGTCCAGTCGCTGGAGCCGGCGACCCGCAGGGCGATGCGGACCCCCTTGCGGTGGCTCAGGGCCCGGCTCAGCAGGCGGGCCAAGCGGTGGTCGGCAAACAGCTCGTGCTCGATGACCTTCCGGTACTCGGCGGCGACGTCGCCTCCGGCTAGCACCGCCTCGGCGGCCTTTCGGCCGCTCACGAGGGCCTGGGCGATGCCCTCCCCGGTCATGGGGTCGGTGGCGCAGGCGGCGTCACCCACGAACAGAGCCCGGCCGCCGCCGGCGGTGAGCGGCATCTTGTCGATCCGAGCGGGGATGGGCCAGGCCTTGTGGACGCCTTCGGGTACCGCCGAGTCGCCAAGCACGTCGCGCACCGCGGGCCGGGCCAGGAGCTCGGGCCACATGTCCTTCATCTCCCGGATGGGGATGCCGGCGTCGCGTTGGATGCCGAAGCCGACGTTGGCCCGGCCTCCCGGCAGGGGGAACGACCAGGCGTAGCCGGGCAGCAGGTCGGGCTCGAACCAGATCCAGAGGCCGGCGGCGGCGGGGCCGACGCCGGAGAAGTACTGGCGGAAGGCGTGCCAGTCGCCCAAATAGCCGGGCTCGTTCGCGCCCAGGGCCTTGCGCAGCGGAGACCAGGCACCGTCGGCGCCGATGGCGTATGGCGTCGTGATCGTGCCCAGCCCGTCGACGTCGAGCTCGATCCCGCCGGCGACCGCTCGGGCGCCGGCCAGAGCGTGCCCGTCGGCCACCTTGACGCCGGCCGCCCGCGCCACGTCCAGCAGGGCGGCATCGAGCTGGGCCCGAGGGGCGACGACGGCATACAGGCCGTCGTCGGGCAGCGGGAACGACACGGTGCGGCCCACGGGGGAGCGCACGAACACCTCGTGGACGGCCTGCCAGTCGGGTACCGAGTCGGGGCGAAGGCCAAGGCCCTCGAGCTGGCGCAGCGCATCCGCGGTGAGCCCGTCGCCGCAGCACTTGTCCCGCGGGAAGCGGGCCTTGTCGAGCAGCAGGACCCTGTAGCCCTTCCTGCCGAGCAGCGCGGCGCATGACGAGCCGCCTGGGCCGGCGCCCGCCACTATGACGT
>CAYZMG010000033.1:0-39740 GCA_964479465.1 uncultured Acidimicrobiales bacterium | reverse complement strand
GAAGCGGGCCTTGTCGACGAGGAGTACGGGCGTGCCCGCCCGGGCCAGGGTGATGGCCGCGGCGGCGCCGGCCGGCCCTCCCCCGACCACCACGACTTCCTTGAGGGGGGCGTCAGCCAACGGCGCGCGCCAGCTGCCGGCCGGCGGCGGCGGTGCCGAGAGCGGCGCCCAGCATGAGGACGCCCCTCACCCGGGGCAGGTGCTTGAAGGCGATCAGGATGGCGACGGCATCGGCCATGTCCGCCAGCATGGCTGCTTCCAGCCACCCCCGCACGGGGGCGTTGTGCTTCTGGGCGAAGAGCACGCCGAGGCCCAGCCCGATGTCACGGCCGCCGGTGGACCGGGCCATCATGCGAAGGAGCGCGCCGTCGCCGGCGGTGGCCGCCGGCCGGCCCGGCCAGGCCCGTAGGGCCAGCGCCGGCGTGAGGGTGTAGCCGACCCCCAGGCCGATGCGCCCCAACGCCACCGCCTTCACTGTGGCGTCCACGTCGATCTCCCTGCCCGCTACTCGCACTTCACGCCCTCCTCGGGGGAGTACAGACCGGTGAACCGGTCAGTGGTCTTGCGGCCGTCGACGTAGGTTCGCGTCCGTTCCGTCGTCACTGCGGTGCACACTCCCTTCATCTCCTTGGTCTGGTTGGTCTGCTCGCCGCTGACGAACTTGGTCGAGTACATGGTCACGGTGATCGACGTCGGGGTGTAGGTGGGCCAGATCAGTACCCCGTAGGGCGTGTTGTTGCGGATCCGGACGTCGGGTGCAGGGAAGGAGATGGTCGACTCGCGCCCGTAGGGGTACCGGGCGATGTAGATCCCGTGCATGTAGTAGCTGGGGATGTCGAGGCCGGCGAAGAAGGCAGCGTTGAAGATGGTGGTGGCGAACTGGGAGATGCCGCCGCCGACGTCCTCGGTGAAGTTGTACTCGTGGTCGATGACGGGCGCGGCCACGAAGCCGTTGGCGGCAGTCCGCCGGCCGACGTAGTCGTTGACCGAGAAGGTGGCGCCGGGGGCGATGACCGCGCCCCGGATCATGTCGGAGATGCGGTGGATGTTCTGGACGCGAGGCTCGCCGGCGGCGTGGTTGGTGGTGAAGGTGCCGATCGACTCGGTGATCCCGAGCTTGCGGGCCGCCTCCTCGTCGCGGCTCGGCGCCACGCTCTGCAGGGGCACGGCGATGGCGGTGTCGGCCGATGCGCGGTCGAGGAGCGCGGTTTGGATGGCGGTCGCCGCCCCCGGCCCGCAGCACCCGCTCCCGGCCTTGGCCGGCGTGATCGAGACCCGGCCGCCGCTCACGGTGAAGCCGGCGTTCACCGGTTCCACCACCGGCTTCGGGAACAGCTGGGCCAGGGCGTCGGGCGCGTCGGAGGCATCGACGGCCAGCTTCAGCTCCTCCTCGGTCGGCTGGGTGCGGAACCAGCCCCGGACCACCGACGCCGGCACCGTCGCCGTCGCCGGGCCGGCGGTCACCGGCAGGCCGCCGGCGCTGAGGGACTCGGCCCGCTCGGCCAGGCGCTGGGCGTCGCCGATCGGGAACCGGGGCGGGACGCTGTCACGGTCGACGGCGATGCGGAGGGGCAGGCCCTTGGGCCCGGCCTTGCGCAGGCCGGCCAGCACGGAGGGGGCCGTGATGCCCTTGCCGGGCTCGCCCGGCTTGGCCACCACTTCGTCGTCCTTGACCATGAGCGAGGGCTCGACCGGCGGCGTGCGCTTCGGGTCACGCTCGCGGACGATGCGCTCCATCGCCGTCTGGTCGACTTCGATGCGCACCGGCGCCGGCCGCTCGGCCACGAAGCTCCTGGCCCAGCCGAAGATCCTCGACACGACATTGCCGGTCCGGCCGACGGCCATGGCGCCGGCGGCGGTCCTCGCCTGGTCGACTGACAGGCCGAGCTCGGGCGCCGTCGCCTCGAACCCACCGTCGGGAGCCTCGACCACCACGCCGGCTTCGCGGTACCGACCGGCGAGGTCGGCGACGGCGGTCTGCAGCTCCTCGGCGCCCATGCCGGCGATCGACCGGCCCCCGAGGCTGACCTTGCGGCCCACTTTGTCCTCCGAGAGCCTCGCGTCGAGCGCCCACAGGCCCACGACGACCAACAGGGCGAGGCCGGCGACGCCGAGGATGCGCACGATCCCCCGGCCGGAGAAGCGGCGCGGCGGCGGCTCCACCGCGGGCAGCCGCCCGGTCGCCTCCAACTGATCCATCCGCGACAGGCTACGGGCTGGGGGACGGGTACCCGGAGCGGCTAGCGTCGTTCGGTGCCTCCCAGAGCGTTGATCACCGGAATTACCGGCCAGGACGGCCGGTACATGGCCCAGTTGCTGATCGAGAAGGGATACGACGTCTTCGGGATGGTCCGGGGACAGGCGAACCCCAAGATCAGGATGATCCAGGAGGAGACGCCCAAGCTGGAGCTGGTCGAGGGCGACCTCCAGGACCTTTCCTCCCTCATCGCCGCCGTCGAGCAGGTCCAGCCCGACGAGGTCTACAACCTGGGCGCCATCAGCTTCGTGGCCCTGTCGTTCCGCCAGCCCGAGCTCACCGCCGACATCACCGGCCTCGGCGTGCTGCGCATGCTGGAGGCGGTCCGCATCGTCGGCGGCCCGGCCAGCCAGGGTGCCGGCAACAAGATGCGCTTCTACCAGGCCAGCTCCTCGGAGATGTTCGGCAAGGTGCGGGAGACGCCCCAGACCGAGATGACGCCCTTCCACCCCCGCTCGCCCTACGGGGCGGCCAAGGTGTTCGGTCACTACATCACGGTGAACTACCGGGAGTCCTACGACCTCTTCGCCACCTCGGGCATCTGCTTCAACCACGAGTCGCCCCGCCGGGGCCTGGAGTTCGTGACCCGGAAGGTCTCCAACGGCGTGGCGCGCATCAAGCTGGGCCTCCAGGAGAAGCTCACCCTCGGCAATCTCGACGCGGCCCGGGACTGGGGCTTCGCCGGCGATTTCTGCGAGGCCATGTGGCTGATGCTCCAGCAGGAGGAGCCCGAGGACTACGTGATCGCCACTGGCGAGACCCACACCATCGCTGAACTGCTCGAGCTGGCCTTCGCCGCCGCCGGCATCGACGAGTGGGAGCATCTGGTCGAGAGTGACCCCCGTTTCACCCGTCCCGCCGAGGTCGACATCCTCACCGGCGACGCCTCCAAGGCGCGGGCCCAGCTCGGGTGGAAGCCCAAGGTCGACTTTCCCGAGCTGGTGCGGATGATGGTCCAATCTGACCTGGACATCGAGGCCGGCGACCCCAGCCGGCGGCCGTAATCCTGGCGCGCCGCGGCAGCCAACGGCTGAACAGCACCCGTTCGGGCTTGCCCGTGTGGGCCGTCGACCAAGTCAGGGATACAACGCCGCGAGGGCACGAGGTACAGCTTGGAAGGGGACGGCGGCTGCGCGTGCCTGGTCGACGGTCCCGGCGATGACCATGTCGAGTTCGGGCACGTGCCAGAGCCAGGAGCCGGTGCTTCCCGTGTGCCCGATGACGGAGGGGACCCGACGGCCGCCGGCAAGGAGTCTCCCCGGCTGGAAGCGCATCAACCCGAGCCCATATTCGATCGGCCAGCTCGGCGCACGCAGGGTGGCCACGCCGCGGGGGAGGCCGAAACGGTTGAACCGCCGGCGCATGATCTCTCCTGTGGCGGCGTCGTCGAAGAGCGTTCCGGAGAACAGGGAGCGGCCGAACCGCAAGAGATCCTCTGTGGTGCTGTAGAGGTCGCCGAAGGACGCCATGGCGCGTGGCCGGTCAGGAAAGGGTGCGCTTCCCATCCAGATGCCAGCCGGCGGGCTGGTCGCCTCGCTGGGATCCTGGCCGGGCAGCCAGGTGTGGGAGAGCTCGAGAGGCTCGAACAGCAGCTCACCGAACAGCTCATGGACAGGACGTCCGGTCACGTGTTCGGCCACGACAGCCAAGAGCCGGTAGTTGGTGTCGCTGTAGCGGATCCGGGGCCGCGCTCCGCGCGGGTCGGACGGGGGGAAGTGTGTGCCGAGGCGGTCGCGCGCTCGTCGCACGGCATCTTCGGCGGTCCACTGGAAGTCAGGACCTTCGACGATCTCGTCGATCAGGCTGGGACCGTCCGCCGGTTTCTCGTCAAGGTAATCCGGAAGGCCGCTGAGATGGCCGAGCAGATGGACCACCGTCAGCTCGCCCGTGTGGTCGACGCCCCGGTGGACGTGAAGCTCGTGTCGGAACTCCTCTGGGAGGAACCTCGTCAGCGGCGCATGCAGCTCAAGGCGACCCTGCTCGTGGAGCCGGAGCACGACGGCAGCGATGTGCAGCTTGGTGACGCTGGCGATGAACCACGGGGTCTCGGCTCGCATCGGGTCACCGTTGCTGCCTGCCGAGCCCGTCCCGTCGGCCCACGTCCAGGACCCATCCAGCGGCGTCGCACCGACCGCGACGTGGTGGACCCCACGACGGTTGGCGAGCCGCGCCATGAGCGCCCCCATCCCTTGAGCGACCCGATCCTTGCCCGGTGCCGTCGCGGGAGTCACAGCCCGGAGTCTGGCCGATGAGGACGGTGCGGACGAACGGCGCGCCCAATTGCCTGGTGTCCCCGAAGCCGGCTCTACCCGGTGGGGCGGGTACCCAGGTTGACCTGAGCGGTGCGGCGCTGGCCGGACCGGGTGTAGGTCACCGTCACCCGGTCGCCGGGCTTCTTGGCGCCGATGGCCTCCGACAGGTCGTCGGGGTCGGCGATCTGGGTGCTGTCGAGGGCGACGATCACGTCGCCGACCTGGATGCCGGCGCCGGCGGCGGGCGTGCCGGGGCCGACATCCACGATGGTGGCGCCGGGCGTGCCGTCAGGGGCGATCTGGCTGCTCACGCCCAGGTAGGCCCGGGGCGTGGCCGCCGTGCTCTGCCCGGTCCGCAGGCGCTCGACGATCGGCTTGGCCTGGTCGATGGCGATGGCGAAGCCGATGTTCTGGCCCTGCCCGTCGACCGCGGTGTTGATTCCGATCACCTGGCCGGCGCTGTTCACCAAGGGACCGCCGGAGTTGCCGGGGTTGATGGCGGCGTCGGTCTGGATGAGCCCGCTGAGCCTGGCCCCGTCCACGGCGCCGATCGAGCGGTTCAGGGCCGACACGATGCCCCGGGTCACGGTGAAGCCACCGCGGAGGTCGAGGGCGTTGCCGATGGCGACCACGTCGTCGCCCACGCGGAGGTCGTCGGAGCTGCCGAGCTCGACGGTGGGTAGGTTGCTGGCGCCACTGATCTGGAGCAGGGCCAGGTCGTTGCCGCTATCGGCGGCGACCAGGGTGGCTTCGCGGGATTGGCTCTCCCCGGGAAGGTTGATCCGGATCGAGGAGGCGCCGGCCACCACGTGGGCGTTGGTCAGCACCTCGCCGCCGGGGGTGAGGATGACGCCGGTGCCGGCACCCTGGGTCGGGAAGAACCGCCCACCCCGAGAGGCCTGGCTGTGTATGTAGACCACGCCGGGCTGGACCTTGGCCAGAATGCCCTGGACATCGCCGGTCTGGGTGATGACCGAGCCGTTGTTCGACGTCGCCACCGAGGTGGCTGCGGGGCCGGGCCCGCCGTCGCCGGTCACGCGGCCGGCAACGCCGCCCGCCACCCCGCCACCGAGCAGGGAGACGGCGGCCACGGCGGCCAGCCACTTCGGGGCGACCCCGTTACGGGTGGGCGCCGGCGGGGGAGGGGGGGCCGGGGCCGGTGGGACCTCGAACTGCACGGTGGGCTGCGACGGCTCCCAGGGCGTTGGCGGCGGGGGCGTCGGTTGCGTTTCGGGGACTTCGAAGTCGACGGGCATGTCGCTCACCTCTGAGGATACCTGGCCAGGCCAGGACGGTTCGAAACCGCGGGGGAGAGGCGCGACCGGCGACCTACGGGGGAAGGGCCGCTCCGCCTTGGCCGCGAGTGGGGGGACTCGGGGCCAAGGCGGAGCGAGAGGTCGCCGGTCGCGCTCATGGTCTTAGTAAGCCACCGCCGGCTGTGAACATCCTGAGAATCGGCTGCGAGGTGGGTAGGAAAGTATCTGTGAGATGGTGGACAGGTGACGACCGCCGCCGATCTGGAAACCTGGGTCCGGGAGGAGCTGCGGCTCGACCCGGGGCAGTCCGTCGACATTTCCGAGCAGCCGGGCAACGATCCGCGGTGCTCACCCGTGGTGACCCAGGTCGCCGTCGGGGCGACGCCGGAAGGCGCGCCGTACGCGTTCCACATCGAGCGACCGCTCGACGAGCTGGTCCGCATGGACCTGATCGCCGCCCTGGCCTTCGGCGGAGGCCACTGAGGGCAGCTCCACCCAGAAGCGGGCACCCTTGCCGGGGACGGACTCCACCCTGGCCCGGCCACCGTGGGCCTCGGCTACGGCCGCCACGATCGACAGTCCCAGCCCGGTGCCGCCCTGGTTGCGGTTCCGGGCGGGATCGGCCCGATAGAAGCGCTCGAACACCTTGGCGGCCTCCTCCGGGAGGAGGCCGGGCCCCTCGTCGGCCACCTCCAGCACCACCGAGCCATTGCCATTGCGGACGCCGACCCGTACCGCCGCCGTCGAGGGCGTGTGCTGGCGGGCGTTGGCCAGCAGGTTGGCGGTGATCTGGCGCAGGCGTAGCTCGTCGCCCAGAATCACGGCGCCAACGCCGGCCGTGTCCAGGGTGATCGAGCGCTCGGGCTCGACCGCCCGGGCGTCGGCCACGGCGTCGGCGGCCACCCGGGTCAGGTCCACGGGCCGGCGCTCCAGCGGGCGGCCCTGGTCGAGGCGGGCCAGAAGGAGCAGGTCGTCGACCAGCACGCCCATGCGGGCCGACTCCTCCTCGATGCGCCGCATCGAGGAGGCCAGGTCTTCCGGGCGGTTTGAGGCGCCCCGGCGGAACATCTCGGCGTAGCCGCGGATGGACGTGAGGGGCGTCCGCAGCTCGTGGGAGGCGTCGGCCACGAACCGCCGGAGGCGGTCCTCGGATGCCTGGCGGGCCTCGAAGGCGGACTGGATCTGGCTGAGCATGGCGTTGAGCGACAGGCCGAGGCGGCCGACCTCAGTACCGGGCTCGGCCCGCTCGACCCGCCGGCTCAGGTCGCCCTCGGCGATGGCGCCGGCGGTGCGGCCGATGTCCTCCAGGGGCCGGAGGCCGGCGCGGACGACGACCACGGCCAGGCCGCCGACACCGGCCAGCACCGCCGCCGTGGTCGCCAGCCCGATCAGTACCAGCCGGCGCAGGGTCTGCACGACGTCGTTCATGGGGACGGCCACGACCAGGTTGTCGTCGGCCGACAGGGGGATGACGAGGACCCGGAAACCGGGCGCCCCCCGCTCGATGGCCGTGGTGGTGAACGGCTCCCGGCGGCCCAGGTCACCGACCGTGAGCTTCGGCTGGGGGAAGCTCTCGACGTCTTCGCCCTCATAGCCGAACGGACGGCTGACGGCGACGTTGCCGTCGTTGTCGACCACCGCCCCGTAGGTGCCACCCGGGATGGGCGTGCGGTTCAGGGGCGGTGACCGACGCTCGCCGACCGAGAGGCGGCTGGCCACCGGGTCCACAGCGGCCTGCACCTGCTCGTCGAGGCGGTCCATGAGGAAGGACTGGAGGAACCGGTAGGTGATGAGGTCAGACGCCACCAGCCCGATGGAGACCAGCCCGAGGAGGCCGATGAGGATGCGGGTCCGGAGCGACATGGCCTAGCGCGTCGCAGGGACGCGAAGCGTGTAGCCCACCCCCCGGACGGTGTGGATGAGCCGGGGCTCGACCTTGTCCACCTTCTTGCGCAGGTAGCTGATGTAGGTCTCCACCACGTTGGCGTCGCCGCCGAAGTCGTACTGCCAGACGTGGTCGAGGATCTGGGCCTTCGACAGCACCCGGCGGGCGTTGAGCATCAGGTAGCGCAGGAGCTTGAACTCCGTGGCCGTGAGCTCGATGGGCTCGTCGCCCCGCCAGACCTCCCGGGTGTCCTCGTCGAGCTCCAGGTCGGCAAAGGTCAGGCGGCTGGAGCCGGCGCCGGGGCCGTTCCCGGTCCGGCGCAGCACGGCCCGCACCCGGGCCACCAGCTCCTCCACGCTGAAGGGCTTGGTCACGTAGTCGTCCCCGCCCAGGGTGAGCCCGTTGACCTTGTCCTCGGTGGCGTCACGGGCGGTGAGGAACACCACCGACACCGGCTGGCCGTCGGCCCGGATGCGCTTGAGCACGCCGAAACCGTCGACGTCGGGCAGCATCACGTCGAGCACCATCAGGTGGGGCCGGAAGGAGGCGGCCCGGGCCAGCGCCGAGCGGCCATCGGCGGCGACGTCGACATCGAAGCCCTCATAGCGCAGGGCCATGCTCACCAGCTCGGTGATGTTGGGCTCGTCGTCGACGACGAGGATGCGGGCCTTCTCGGTCATTCACTTGCCATTGTCGCCGGTTCGGCTGTGAAGCGCCTGTGAAGGCGCTGTGCTTCTCCTTCAGCCGGCGTGTTTCTCGGGGGATCCCTGCTGGTCGGACTGCCCGGAGAACTTGAGGAACGAGAACCTGCCGTCGGGCTCGAGCACGCCGATGTCGACCTCGGCGAGATCAGTGATGCCCTGGTTGCGGGCGGCCTCGCAGATCTCCTCAAGGGTCAGCCGCTCGATGGCGAGCACCTCGTCCAGCGGCTCGCCGTTGTGCACGACGACCACCGGCACTCCTTCGAGTACCGGCCGGGCGCCCCGGAACCGCCAGGAGAGGTAGGCGAAGACGAGGACCCACATGGTCAGGGTGCCGACTGCGAGGGCGGCGCCGGTCAGCGACATGTCCTCCTGGGTGGCGCCCTGTTGGATGAGGTCGCCCATCACCACCAGAAGGATCAGCTCGAAGGCGGTCATCTCGGACAGTTCACGCTTGCCGACGCCGCGGGCCACGCCCCAGAGGACGAAGTAGATGACCGTCGAACGGAGGATGATCTCCATCAGGGCATCACGAAGGTCCTGAAACCGACGGTGACCGCCGGCTGGCCGTCGGGGCCGAGCACGGACAGCTCACCCTTGGCCGTGGTCAACTGCACGCCGGGTTCGATGCGGGCGTCGAAGGAGACCGACAGCGTGTCCGACGTCGTCGGGGCGAACCGCCAGACGGTCAGGTCACCGTCGGTCGTCTCCTCGGCCGGCGTCGGCCCGAGACCGTTCTCGTCGAAGACTTCGAAGTAATCCGAGGTGACCGTCACCGTGACGCCGTCGGGGAAGCCGCCGGGCCGGCGGACCTCGAACGACCACGGGGTGGCCACCCCGGGGCGGGAGACGCTGGCGTAGTCGACCGAGACCTCGTAGCCGCCGCCGGCGGCCGACGCCGACGTCTTGCGCACCCCGTAGAAGCCCAATGCGCCCAGCAGGAGGAACAACCCCAGGAGGACGACGAAGACCCGCCGTCCGGCCCGAGCCCGCTTCTGCCGGCCGATGTCGGTGGGGGCCGGCTCCGTCGGGATGCTCCGTCGGTCCGCCGCAGTCTGCACGGCCCCGAACGCTACCGACGGTGACTTCCGAACCGGTGGACCCACGCCGCGGCCAGGCGGTGCCCGGGAACCTGGGTGGGTAGGGTCGTCGTCGAAGAACCGTGACGAAACGCTGCCTGCGGTGCGCCGCCGCCCTGCTCGCCCTGGCCCTGGCCGGCTGCGGCCGGGAGCCGGCGGACAGGGGTTCCTCGCCGGTGGTCGCGTCCTCGCCCTCGACCACCCGGCCGGCGCCGGCGGCGTCGACGTCATCCACGGCGCCGGCCCTGCTCGCCCTCGGGCCCGAGTGGACCCAGCGCGACGGGCGCGTCCTGATCGAGGCCGTCGCCTCGGGCGACCCCCAGGTGTTGCTGCGCGACCTCGAGGCCCTGGGCATGCGCGACGGAGTGGTGGTCGGGCGGGTGATCAACGGCTGGTTGCCTGTTGCATCCTTCGAGCGGGCTCAGCGGCTCGCTAGCCTGCAGTTCGTCCGGCCGACGCAGGCCGGCACGGGGTAGCCGAGCAGACCAGCGGACCGCGGAGCGGGGGAACGGAAGGGGACAACATGTCGAGTAGACGGCTTCGGTCGTTGTCAGTAGCGGCCGTGTTCGGGCTGGTCGGCCTCCAGACTGCGGTGGCGCCGTTCGGCCCGGCCGCCGGCGCCCAGACGGCGCCGGCCCCACCTCAGGGAACGGCCAAGCTCCTCGACGGCCTTTCGACTCTGGTGACCCCACCGGTTACGCCCGCCGACCACAGCCGGCGCGGCGTCTTCGCCGAGGAGGCCACGTCCGTCGCTGTCGACGCCACCGCCTCCGCCGGCGCCGCCGCGCTCCTTTCCGATCTGCGGGAGCTCGGGCTGACGGGCGGCGACACCTTCGGCCGTATGGTGAGCGGCCGCCTACCGATCGCCTCTCTCGTCGCCGCCGCCGACCTGCCCAGCCTCAAGTTCATGCGGCCCGTGCAGGCGGGGACAGGTGTGGGCAACGTCGACAGCCAGGGTGACGCGGCGATGGGCACCGACCTGCTGCGGGCCATCGAGGGCGTGGACGGCACCGGCGTCGTCGTCGGCACCATGTCCGACAGCTACGACTGCTTGGGCGGCGCGGCCGGCGATGTGGCGACCAACGACCTGCCCGCCGGGGTCAATAACCTCGACGAGGGCCCCTGCCCGGCGAGCGACGAGGGGCGGGCCATGATGCAACTGATCCACGACGTGGCCCCGGGCGCCCAGCAGCTGTTCCACAACGCCTTCGAGGGCCAGGCCCACTTCGCCCAGGGCATCCTCGACCTGCAGGCCGCCGGCGCCGACATCATCAACGACGACATCTTCTACTTTGCCGAGCCCTTCTACCAGGACGGGATCATCGCCCAGGCCGTCGACCAGGTCGTCAACGGAGGAGTCGCCTACTTCTCCCTGGCCGGCAACTTCGGCCGCCGGGCCTACGAGAGCGGCTTCCGGGACTCGGGCAACAACGGCTGCGGCGGCCGCCTCCACGACTTCGACCCCGGTCCCGGCGTCGACACCGCCCAGCAGGTCACCATCCCCGCCGGCAGCAACGTGACCCTTTCGTTCCAGTGGGACCAGCCGTTCTTCAGCGTCAGCGGCGCCCCCGGGTCGGCCAACAACATGGACCTCTGCCTGCTGGACAACACCAACACGGTGGTGGCCACGGGCGCCAACAACAACGCCGGGGGCGACCCCGTCGAGGTCGTCAACTTCACCAACCCGATGGCGGCGACGAACACCACCTTCACCGTCCAGCTGTCCCGGGTGGCCGGCGCCAACCCCGGGCGGATGAAGTACATGGACTACCGGGGCAACATCACCATCAACGAGTTCGCCACCAACAGCTCCACCCTGGTGGCCCACGCCAACGCCACCAACGCCGAGGCCGTCGGCGCCGCCTTCTACAACAACACGCCGGTGTTCGGCACCAACCCGCCGGTGCGTGAGACCTTCTCCTCCGGCGGTGGCACCCCGATCCTCTTCGACACCGCCGGCGCCGCCATCACGCCGGTGATCCGCCAGAAGCCGAGGATCGTCGCCCCCGACGGAACCAACACCACCTTCTTCGGCAACGACATCGCGGATCCGGGCAACGGTTCGGACGCCGACACCTTCCCGAATTTCTTCGGCACGTCGGCGGCGACGCCCCATGCCGCCGCATTTGCCGCCCTGCTGCTCGATGCCAACCCGGCCCTCACGCCGGCGCAGCTCTACACCCAGCTGGAGACGACAGCCATCGACATGGGCCCCCCCGGCTTCGATTTCGACACCGGTTTCGGGTTCATCCAGGCGCAGTCGATCCTCGGCGTGGCCTGCGCCGCCCCACCACCGCCGGGCCCCGGAGCGATCATCATCGCCTCCGCCGGGCTGATCACCATCGGGACGGCTGGGGACGACGTCATCTACGGCACGCCGGGCGACGACCGCATCTTCGGCGGTGGCGGTAACGACACCATCTTCGGCCAGGGCGGAAACGACCAGATCGCCGGCGGCGACGGGAACGACATCCTGTGTGGGGGACCTGGCAACGACAGGATCGAGGGCGGGAACGGCGACGACATTCTCTCCGGCGACGCCGGCGACGACGACCTCAGCGGCGGGGCCGGCGCCGACGTGGTGTTCGGCGGCCTGGGCGTCGACCGTCTGGTCGGCGGTCCCGACACCGACACCTGCGCCGGCGGGGGCCAGGCCGGCGACCAGCTGGCGTCCTGCCCCTGAGGTGAAAGAGGGCGCCCCGCCGGGCGCCCTCTTCTCACACCATGTCCTCGCTCAGGCCAGGCTCTTCTTCTCGAGCGCGGAGCAGACTGTCTGGGTGATGGCCTTGGTGACCAGATAAGGGTCACAGTTGGCATTGGGCCGGCGGTCTTCGATGTAGCCGCTCTTGTCCACCTCGACCTGCCACGGGATGCGGACGGAAGCGCCCCGGTTCGATACGCCGTAGCTGAACTCGTTCCACGGCGCGGTCTCGTGGAGGCCGGTCAGGCGGGCCTCGATGCCGAAGCCGTACTCGCGGACGTGCTCCATGAAGTTCTCGCCCAGGGCCTCGCAGGCGGCGATAACCGGGTCGTACCCGTTACGCATGGCCTTGGTGGAGAAGTTGGTGTGGGCGCCGGCGCCGTTCCAGTCGCCGTGGACCGGCTTGGGGTCGAGCGTGGCCGACACGTCGAAGTCCTCGGCGGTGCGGTAGAGCAGCCAGCGGGCCACCCACAGGTGGTCGGAGACGTCGAGCGGCGAGCCTGGGCCGATCTGGAACTCCCACTGACCGGGCATGACCTCGGCGTTGATACCGGAGAACAGCAGGCCGGCGTCGATGCAGGCCTGCATGTGCTTCTCGACGATGGGCCGGCCGAAGATCTCGTCCGAGCCGACACCACAGTAGTAGCCGCCCTGGGGGGCGGGGAAGCCGTGCGGCGGGAAGCCGAGGGGCCGGCTGCCCTCGAAGAAGGTGTACTCCTGCTCGATGCCGAACCACGGCTCCTGGGCCGCGTAGCGCTCGTTCACCTCGCGCAGGGCGGCGCGGGTGTTGGTGGGGTGGGGGGTCATGTCGGTAAGCAGCACCTCGCAGAGCACGAGGACGTCGTTCCCGCCCCGGATGGGGTCGGGGCAGCTGAACACCGGCTGCAGCACACAGTCCGAGGCGTTGCCCGGCGCCTGGTTGGTCGACGAACCGTCGAAGCCCCAGATGGGAAGCTCCGCTCCGTCGGCCAGGACCTTGGTCTTGGACCGCAGCTTGGCCGTCGGCTCGGTGCCGTCGACCCAGATGTACTCAGCTTTGTAGACCACGTCTCTCCTCGGGTAGCGGGTCGGGGGCCGCGGTGCAGCCGACCCGACAGATCTTCGGAACCCCAATAGTGAGCCTTACCTGCGTTGCGGAACCAATTCTGAATTGTGAACGCTCTGTGAACCGCCCGCACCGGCTGGGCGCCCTCTAACGTATGCCGATGCTGTCTCGGAGGGTTGCCGGCCTGGCCCTTGTCGCCCTGGCCGCAGTCGCGTGCGGCTCGGGCGACGACGGCGCGGCGGCGCCGGCGGCGACCACCATCGCCGTTGCGACCACCGCCGCCGCGCCCAGCACCACTGCGGCCCCCTCGACGACCACCACACGGCCGCCGGCCGCCACCTCTACCACCCGCCGGCCGACGGCGGCCACTGCTGTCGTCGAGCCCGACACGGTGGCCGGCATCCCCCTCGGCGCCACGAAGGGCCAGGCCATCGCCGTGCTCGGCCAGCCGACGAGGACCAGCCAGGAGACCGACCTCAGCGGGCAGAAGTACGACGCCCTCTACTGGGATCTCAACGGGAACCGCGGCCTCTCCCTGGCCTTCGGCACCGACTCGGTGACGTCGCCGCTGCTCACCGACTGGAAGGCCACGGGGCCGGGACCGGCGACCAAGGCCGGCGTGCAGGTCGGCGACGCCGCAGCCAAGGTGACCGGCGCCTACGGCGCGTTGGCGCCCTTCTGCTGTGACACGAGGATCGCCGACCTCACTCAGGGCGCCGGCCGGATGATCGTCATCGTGGGCAACGCCAGCCAGAAGGTGGACCAGATTCTGGGCGGCGACCCCGCCTTCTGGTCCCGCAAGATCGCCGACTGATCGGAGCCGGGCCCCGTGATCGATCATCCCTGCTTCCCCGCCGAGACCTGGCGCATCCATGAGACGTCGCTGGACCTCGACGTGCTGGGCCAGTCCGAGTCGCTCTTCGCCCTCGCCAACGGCCACCTGGGCCTGCGGGGCAACCTGGACGAGGGGGAGCCCTACGGGCTCCCCGGCACCTACCTGAACGGCTACCACGAGCTCCGCCCGCTGCCCTACGCCGAGGCCGGCTACGGCTACCCGGAGTCGGGCCAGACCATGATCAACGTCACCAACGGCAAGCTGCTTCGGCTCCTGGTCGATGACGAGCCGTTCGACGTCCGTTACGGCCGACTCGACGGCCATGAGCGGGTGCTCGATATGCGGGCGGGCACGCTCACCCGGGACGTCGACTGGGTGTCGCCCGCCGGTCAGGCGGTCCGGATCCGCTCGACCCGGCTCGTCTCCTTCACCCAACGGGCCGTGGCGGCCATCGCCTACGAGGTGGAGGCGGTGGGCGACAAGGCCCGGGTGGTCGTCCAGTCCGAGCTGGTGGCGAACGAGCCCATGCCCCGGCCCAGCAACGACCCCCGCGTGGCTGCCGCCCTGGCATCGCCTCTCATCTCGGAGGACCACGGCGCCCGGGGCCGCACCGCGGTCGAGCTGGCCCACCACGCGGCGCTGAGCGGCCTGCGCATGGCGGCGGCCATGGACCACATCATTGAGGGCCCGAGCGGCCAACAGAGCGGGGTGGACGGCCCGCCGCTCACTGAGGTGGTGGCCGAGTCCGGGCCCGACACCGGGCGGGTGACGGTGACCACCGTGCTGAGGCCGGGCCAGCGCCTGCGCATCGTGAAGTTCCTCGCCTACGGATGGTCGAGCCTCCGGTCGCGCCAGGCCCTGCTCGACCAGGTCGTCGCCGCCCTGACCGCAGCCCGCCAGAGCGGGTGGGACGGCCTGCTGGCCGAGCAGCGCGAGTACCTCGACGCCTTCTGGGAAGGCAGCGCGGTGGAGATCGACGGAGACCCGGAGATCGAGCAGGCGGTGCGCTTCGCCCTCTTTCACATCCTCCAGGCCGGCGCTCGAGCCGAGGGACGCGCCATTCCCGCCAAAGGCCTCAGCGGATCAGGGTACGACGGGCACGCCTTCTGGGACACCGAATCCTTCGTGCTGCCGCTGCTCACCTACACATTCCCGGCGGCGGCGGCCGACGCCCTGCGCTGGCGCCACGGCACGCTGCCGATCGCCAGGGCGCGGGCCCGGACCCTGGGCTTCGCCGGCGCCGCATTTCCGTGGCGGACGATCGCGGGGGAGGAGTGCTCCGGCTACTGGCCGGCGGGCACCGCGGCCTTCCACGTCAACGCCGACATCGCCGATGCCGTCATCCGTTACGTCGACGCCACCGGTGATGAGGAGTTCGAGCGCGATGTGGGCCACGACATCCTGGTGGAGACGGCGCGCCTGTGGCGGTCGATCGGCCACTTTGACCGGGACGGCACATTTCGCATTCCCGGCGTGACCGGTCCCGACGAGTACAGCGCCCTGGCCGACGACAACGTCTTCACCAACCTCATGGCTCAGCAGAACCTGATGGCCGCCGTCGGCGTCGTCCAGCGGCACCCCGCCCCTGCTGCGGCCCTCGGCGTCACCGACGACGAGGCCAAGGCCTGGCAGGAGGCGGCCGACGCCATGTACGTGCCCTACGACGCCGAGCTCGGGGTGCACCCGCAGTCGGCGGGCTTCACCCACCACGAGGTGTGGGACTTCGAAAGCGTCGGCGAGAACCAGTACCCGCTGTTCCTCCACTTCCCGTACTTCGACATCTACCGAAAGCAGGTGGTCAAGCAGGCCGATCTGGTCCTGGCCATGCACCTGCGGCCGGACGCGTTCACCGAGGAACAGAAGGCCCGCAACTTCGCCTACTACGAGGGCATCACCGTTCGTGACTCCTCGCTGTCGGCGGCGACGCAGGCCGTGCTGGCCGCCGAGATGGGCCATCTCGAGCTGGCGTATGACTACCTGGCCGAGTCGGCGCTGGTGGACTTGAGGGACCTGCACGAGAACACCGGCGCCGGTCTGCACCTGGCCGCCCTGGCCGGGGGATGGTCGGCGCTGGTCGCCGGCTTCGGCGGGTTCCGCGCTGCCGGCGGGGCACTGACCTTCGCCCCGCGCCTACCCTCGGATATCACCCGGTTCGCCTTCCACCTCTGGTACCGGCAGCGGTGCCTGCGGGTCTCCGCCACCCACGAGGAGGCCACCTACACCGTCGTGTCCGG
Organism: uncultured Acidimicrobiales bacterium; assembly: GCA_964479465.1. Classification (GTDB taxonomy): domain Bacteria; phylum Actinomycetota; class Acidimicrobiia; order Acidimicrobiales; family AC-14; genus CADCTB01. The sequence goes on along the minus strand of CAYZMG010000033.1, from coordinate 23,495 downwards.
CGACCCTCTCCTGCTCAGCCACCACGGCGAGCAGTTGCTGGTCACCGGGAACCCGGTCACGCGGCCGATCCCGCCGGCGGTGTCCCGTCCCCGCCCGACCCAACCGCCGGGCCGGGCGCCGGCGAGCCGGAACGCTTGACCGGCCCGGGAGGCCGGTCCAGACAGGAAGCGGGCGACCGTCGTCGGATGGTTGCCCGATGAGCGACGCGGCCGAGCGGTTCCGCAAGATCGCCGCCGCCTTCACCGACCGGGTGCAGGCCGTGCCCCCCGAGGCGTGGAGCAACCCTGCACCGCCGGAGGGGTGGGATGCCCGCGATGTCGTCCGCCACCTCGTCGAGTGGATCTCCGGGTTCTGGTCGAGCAGCGCCGGCATCGAGCTCCCCAAAGGGCCGCCGGTTGACGACGACCCGCTCGGGGCGTGGCTGGCGCTGCGCGACGGGCTGCAGGCCATGCTCGACGACCCCGAGTTGGCGTCCCGCGAGTACGACATGCCCATGGGCCGCATGACCGTCGAGGGTGCGATGGACATGATCTGCACCAGCGACGTGTTCCTTCACACGTGGGACCTGGCTCGGGCCACCGGCCTCGACGAGACGCTCGACCCCGACGAGGTGCACTCCATGCTCGAGGGCATGGAGCCGTTCGACGAGATCCTGCGATCGAGCGGCCACTACGGGCCGCGCGTCGAGGTGCCGGCCGGCGCCGACGAGCAGACGAGGTTGATCGCCTTCATCGGCCGGCAACCGTGAGCCCGAGCGGCTCGCTGAGCGGGAAGCCCTGAGCCCGAGCGGCTCGCTGAGCGGGAAGCCCTGACAGGCCCACCAGGGCTGACACACTTTCTGTCGTGCGGCGCTTCGAGTACTTCGGCGGCGGTTCCGAGAAGTTCTGGGAGATCGACCAGGCCGGCGCCTCGGTCACGGTCCGCTTCGGCCGCATCGGCACCGCCGGCCAGACCCAGGTCAAGGATCTGGGCAGCGACCAGGCCGCCGGCGCCCAGGTCGCCAAGCTGATCGCCGAAAAGGTCAAGAAGGGCTACGTGGAGAGCGGCCCGGCGCCGGCGGCGGCGCCGGCGCCGGCGCCGAAGCTGGCACCGACGACGCCGGTACCGCCGCCGGCCCGTACCCCGGCCGCAGCCGAGCCGGACGAGGACACATGGGTGGTCCCGAGCGCCTGGTGGCGCCACGCCGAGCCCTTCCGGGGACGGTCGCCGGTGCGGCGCATCAGCCCCGACCCAGGCACCGGTGCGGCCGCAGAGAAGTCGACGTCGACCACCTCGGCGGTGGATCGGGTCCTCGACCATCCCGAATCCGATCCGGAGCTCGTGCGGCTGGCGCGCCTCCACCTTGGCGGCGCCGCCGGCGGCGGAGTGTCCCGGAGCTCCCACCAGGAGTCCCATCCCCTTGGTGCCACAGTCGTGGCCACCATCGTCGCCGCCCACACCCATTGGGAAGTGCGGGAGGGGCTCGCCGCCACCGCCGATGGGTGGGTGGCCGACCACGGCATGGTCTTCGCCGCCGAGGCCGCAGCGTTCCTCGGCAGCGTCAGTGTCCGCGGCCAGCGGGCGCAGGGCTCGGGCGGTACGGAGTTCTTCATCCGCCCGGCCACTCCTTGGGGCGCGCAGTACGTCGAGTACGTCACCGGCCGCATGCGCGCGCTGCTGGCTGGCGCCGGCGACGAGGACTACGCGGAGGCGACCGCTCGGCTGTCGGAGCTGCGCACCGGCGAGCTCGGGGTGCGGGTGGTGACCTCGTACCTCTTGCCGACGGAGCAGCAGTGGGTCGAGCAAGACCTGGCGTCGACTCTGGCCACCGGCCCGGAGCATCTCCTGACTTTGCTCATACCGTCGGTGACGAAGGCGTCCCAGGCGGCGGCGGTCCTTGGTGCCATCGGCGCCTACTACCTCGCCACGTCGGTGGCGATTCACAGCCTCGCCGCCTACGCCGGCCCCGAGGTGGCGCCCGTCCTGGGCCGAATCTTCGACGCCAACCTCGACGCCGGCGGGAAGCGGCGGGCTGTGGCGCTGCTGGGCGAGCTACCGACCGACGAAGCGTTCAGCCTGCTGCTGGACCGGCTGGACCAGAAGTACGTCCCGCAAGCGGTCCTTGAGGCCATGAGCCGGTTTCCCCGGCGGGCCATGCGGCTGCTGGCCGAGGCGGCCACCGGCTCCGGGCCGAAGGCGGCCTCGGCCCGCGACCTGTTGCGGGGGCACGTCATCACCCATCCCGGGGTCGCCAGTGCTGTCCGCCCCACGCTGACCCCGGTCGCGGGGAGGCTCCTGGACGACCTGCAGGCATCATCGGCCAGGATGTCCGAGGCGCCGGCCGGAGAGCTCCCGCCGATCCTGGTGACGCCGCCGTGGACCAACCGCCGGCCCCGGCCGGCGCCGGTCGTCGTCGCCGGGTTGGCCGCCGAGTCGCCGATCACGTTGCAGTGGAAGCCGGGCGAGCGCGAGGCGTGGGCCGAGGCCGACATCGGCTACGCCTGGATGCTCGGGCAGATCGGCGACTGGGACGGCGCCGTCCGGCGGGCCGTCGCCGGCCGCGACTGGCGGCAGGCCGCCGTTTTCGCCCTGGGCCCCGAGGAGCTGGTGCGTCCCCACCTCTCTTACGCCGAGCCGTCGCACAGTTACGACTCCGGCCCGTCGCTGCGGCGGGTGCTCGGCCGCTTCGGCGACGATGCCATCGCCTACGTCCTCCGGGTCGTGCTGTCGACGCCGACGTCGCTGGCCGGCGTGCTGGCCCCGCTCGAAGGCTCGGAGATCACCCGCCGCATGGCCGACTGGTACGTCCGGTCCAAGACGATCCGCCCGGTGGCCATGTCCTGGTTCGACCGCCATGCCGCCGCCGCGGCCCGTGACCTGGTCGCCGGCGCCCTGGGCACCTCGGGCAAGGAGCGCGCCAACGCGGAGAAGGCGCTGCGCCTGCTCGATCATCAGGGTCATCGCGACGCGCTTCGGGCTGCAGCCGCCGCCCTCGGTCCCGCCGCCGCCGAGGGCATCGACGCCACGCTCGCCCTCGACCCTCTCGAGCTCCTGCCGGCGCGTATACCGGCGCTGCCGGCGTGGCTCGACCCGGCCCATCTCCCGCAGGTCTTGCTGCCTCACCGAAGGAGCGCGCTGCCGGTGTCCGCCGTCGGGCACCTCGCCACGATGCTGGCCATGTCGAAGCCGGGGGACATCTACGCCGGCGTCGAGATCGTCCGGGAGGCGGTCGACCACCTCTCCGCCGCCGAGATGGCGTGGGGGATCTTCGAGCGCTGGCAGAGCGCCGGCTACCCGTCCAAGGACGCATGGGTCCTCGATGCCCTCGCCCTGCTCGGCGACGACGAGACCGTCCGCCGGCTGGCGCCGTACATCCGCGCCTGGCCCGGCGAGGCCGCCCACAAGCGAGCCGTCGCCGGGCTCGAGGTCCTGTCGAGCATCGGCACCGACGTCGCCCTGATGCACTTGCACGGCATCGCCGAGAAGGCCAAGTTCGCCGGCCTCAAGAGCGCGGCCCGGGCCAAGATGGACGAGGTCGCCGAGGCGCTCGGCCTCACCGCCGAGCAGCTGGCCGACCGCCTCGTGCCCGACTTCGGACTCGACGGCGACGGTTCGATGGTCCTCGACTACGGCGAGCGCCGGTTCCGTGTCGGCTTCGACGAGCAGCTCAAGCCCGTCGTGGCCGACGAGGACGGATCCCGCCGCAAGCTCCTCCCCAAGCCCGGCGCCAAGGACGACCCGGTGCTGGCGCCGGCCGCCTACGCTCGGTTTGCCGGCCTCAAGAAGGACGTCAAGACCGTGGCCGCCGACCAGATCCGGCGTTTCGAGCGGGCCATGGTGATTGGCCGGCGCTGGACCGCTGCGGAGCAGCGCACCCTGTTCGTGGACCACCCGCTGCTGCGGCACCTGAGCAGCCGGCTGGTGTGGGCGACCTTCGACGCCGAGGACCGGGCGACCGGGTCCTTCCGGGTCGCCGAGGACCGGACCCTTGCCGACTCCACTGACGACGAGCTCACCGTGGCCGGCGACACCGTCGTTGGGATCGCCCACCCCCTCCACCTGGGCGAGACACGGGGCGCCTGGTCTGACGTCTTTGCCGACTACGAGATCCTCCAGCCCTTCGCCCAACTGGGTCGCGAGGTGCTGGCCCTGACCGCCGAGGAGCGCGCCGCCCGGCTCCTGCACCGGTTCGCCGGGGCCACTGTGTACACGGGCAAGATCCTGGGCCTCTCCCATCGTGGGTGGCAACGAGGGTCACCCCAGGACGCCGGCGTGAGCAACGTCACCTACAAGCTGGTGCCGGGTGGCCGTGCCGTCATCGTCGATCTGGATCCGGGCATCATCGCCGGCGACGCAATGGAGTGGCCCGAGCAGACGATCGTTCGCGTGTGGCTGAACGACGGCCCGGCCGACTGGGGGAACAGCAACGGCAATTTGCCGTTCGGCGTCCTCGACGACATCACCGCGTCGGAGATGCTCCGCGACCTCGAGGCCTTGCGAAGCTGAGCCGAGCCCGGAAGAGGCCTTTCGGCCCTCCCGCTAAGGGGCCACGGAGCCCACATTGGAATCGTGGAGTTGGAGCATCTCGCCCTCGCCGCTCTTGGTCTGCTGACCGCAGGGATCGGCGCGCTCGGTGGCCTGGGCGGAGCGGTGATCCTCGTGCCGGTCCTCGTGCTCACGGGCACGCCAATAGCCGAGGCGGCGCCGCTCGGGCTCATCTCCGTCGCGGCCGGGTCGCTGGCCGCGGGCGCGCTCCAGCTGCGCGAGGGAACGGTGAACCACCGGCTGGGCGTGACCACCGAGACGGCTGCCACCTGCGGCGCCCTCACGGGTGCCCTCCTGTCCGGAGTGGTCGGCGAGGCGCTGCTTCAGTGGGTGCTCGGCGTGGTGGCCATCGCCACCGCGTTCGTCGGTGGCAGGAGGAAGGGCATGCGGAACCGGCCTGATCCCACGCTGGGCCCCGATGACCTCGGCGAGCGCCCGGGGACCCTCGCCGGCGCCTACCCGCTCCACGCCGATGTCGTGCCCTACCGGGCCGATCGCCTGGGCGCGGGTCTCGGGCTGATGGGGGTGGCCGGGCTCGTGGCCGGCCTGGCCGGGACGAGCGGCGGCTTCCTGAAGACGCCGGCCATGTCCGAGGTCATGCGGGTGCCGGTCAAGGTGGCGGCGGCAACGACCACATTCACCATCGGCATCACCTCGGCCGCCGCCCTCGTGGTACTGGCCGTGCAGGGGCGGATCTCTCCCGAGCCGGCGGCCGCGGTGGCCCTCGGGAGCCTTGTCGGGGCGCAGCTCGGCGCGCTGCTCCAAGGCCGCGTCTCTCCCCCGCTCGTCCGCCGGATCCTCAGCGCCGTCCTGGTGCTCGTCGGCCTCGTCCTGCTCGTGACCGCATGAGCACCACGACCGACCGCACGGAGGCTGCGCCTTCTGGCGACGACTGGGTCGCCACCTACCTCCGCGCCGCGGTCGTCCTCGCCTTCGCCCTGGCAGTCGCCGGCCTCGCGCTGCCGGGCAGCAGCGGTCGCTTCGCAGCGTGGGCCATGGTGGTGACCCTGATCTCGGTCCCGTTCGTCCGGGTGGCGTGGCTGGCCTCCCGCTGGGCCCACGCACCGGACTGGCGCTTCTTCGCCGCCGCCGTGGGCCTCTTGGTCCTCACCGCAGTTGGCGCGGTGGTGGCCGCCCTTACGTGAGGCCCAACGCAGCGCGCACCTGGGCCGCGTCTCTCCCACGGGACGTGACCCTCGTCGGGCCGGACCCCGGGACGAGGCGGATGAACACGTCGGCGTCGGGGAGGAGCCGGGCCTCGCGCTCCTCGGTGTTGCCGCCCTCGGCCCAGGCGGCCGCCGTCACGCCCGTCCCGTGCAGGAGGAGCTCGTCGGCGCCGGCGGCGAGGAGCGTGCTGAGGTAGCCGGCCAACTCCGGGGGAAGCTCGGCGCTGACCGTGGTCCGCAGGCCGACCCGGCCCAGGCGCTCGACGGTCGTCCGGGCCCCAACGGCGTCGGCGACGGTCACCACGACCGGCCGTGCGGGGCCGGCGTCGTCCTCCCCGCCGCCGGCCCCGATCCGGTCGATCAGGGCCAGGGTCTGCTCGGCTTGGAGCCGCCAGGCCCGCCAGATACGGGCCGCGCCGGGCGCCGACGACTCCCGCGCCGCGTGGCTGTCCCGCCACCGCTCCACGGTGGGACGGAGGCCGGCGAGCAGGTCGGCCAGGTCGCCGCCGTCGGTCGCGTCCTCGATCACCTTGCGGAACTGGCTGCGGGGGTCGGAGGCCCGCCAGGGGATCCCGAGTCGCAGGGCGGCGTCAGCCAGCGTGCCGGCGTCGAGCCACACGCCCGACGATCCGGGGGCCAGCAGCCATCGGGCCAGCCGGGCCGGACCGAGCCGGGCCGGCGGGACGCGAGGCTCCAGCGCCGGCAGCTCCGGGTGGTCGGGGGCCGGCCGCAGGCGGTCGGCCTCCTCGGCCAGGAAGTCGGCCAGCGCCTCGGCCAGCGCCTGGTACGGGCCGGCGCCGGCGGCCGACATCAGGACGTGGGCAGCAACGGAGCCCCACTGCCCGAGGTGGTCGGCGAGGAACGTGCGCTCGGCCTCGACGGCCGCCACCGCCCGGTCGGGCCGGTCCTCCTCCCATCCCGCCGACTCCTCGGCGCACAGTTGGGCATAGAACCGGAGCTGGAGGCCGAGGTGGTCGGCGCCGGCGACGCGCCACCTGCCGTCCTCGTCGAACCCGTGGCGGGTGTAGATGGCGGCGACCGCCCGGGCCGTCTCGCCGCCCAGCTGGCCGTCGTCGCTGAGAAAGACGCTCTCGTATGGCGGGACGTCGCGCAGCAGCAACCGCTCGTACTGCACGGCGACCTCGGGGTCTGCGCCGGCGAGGGGCTCCAGCGCAGGGACGCCGCGGGCCAGGGCGGCGAGGGCGGGGCCGGGCTCCTCGAGCAGGAGGGCCCCGAGCAGCGCGGCCAGGCGGGCCCGACGGCCGGCCTGGTCGACGAGATCACGGGCCGGTGTGGCCAGGGTCATGACACCTTCTCGCTTTCAGGGTCCGCCGGCCGGTAGGCGTATGCGGTGGCCAGCGGCTTGACCGGACGGGCGAACCACAGCGGCCGGCGGAGGCCGCCCGGGCCGGGGCCGGGGCGGGTTTTGGCCAGCCACTCGCGGTAGACCTCGGTCGACCTGCCGGTGTCGACGGCCACATCGCCGTAGCGGTCGCCGGGCTGGGCGGGGCTGATCCGCACCCGCTGGAGCCAGCAGTGCATGCCGCTGATGGGATCGGGTTGCACGGGGAACGCCAGGTTCTGGTGCACGCCGGCGTCGGTCCACCACACCCGGGCCGAGTCGCCGTCGTCGCTGTCGAACGGCTGGACGCCGTGCTCGGAGCGCAGAAGCCACCGGCCGTCGGCGTCGCGCCCGAGCGTGGCCAGGCCGGAGGTCCAACGATCGGTGCCGGAGCCCTCCTCGAGCCGCCACCGTCCCATGTGGTGCGAGGCGGCCACCACGCCGGGACGGATGCCCTCGGTGCGCCACGCCCTGATCACGAACCATCCGGTCTGCGTCGTCACCCGCACGAGCCCGTTGGGCTCGATCCCGAGCTTGTCGGCGTCGGAGGGGTGGATCCACAGCGGATGGCCGTGGCTGATCTCGTTCAGCCACTTGGCGTTCCCGGAGCGGGTGTGCACCAGCGTCGGGATGCGGAAGTTCGGCAGAAGTATCCGCTCACCCCCATCGAGATCCAGGTCCTCCCAATGCACGTGGCTCCGGATCCACGTCGGTAGCGCGTACTCCGGCCAACCCCAGGCGGCCATCGTCGGCGAGTACAGCTCGAGCTTGCGGCTCGGCGTGGGGAAACCGAACCGGGCGACGCCGTCAATCTCGACCGCCAGCGACCCGTCGCCGATGAAGGGCATGTGGCCCTTGATCTCCTCCAGCGACTCATGGAGGCCGGCGGTGCCCGGCACCCGGTACACGCCGTCGGCGCCCTTCACCGTCTCGGTCAACGTCGAAGCATCGACCTCCCGCTCGTGCACCCGGTAGACGTCGCCCGGCAGTTCGTAGGCGCCGTATGTCCGCATGTACTCCAGGGGCGACTTGCCTTCGGCTGCCGCCTTCTCGGGGAGCCCGGGGATGGCATGGCTGAACAGGTACTCGTAGTACTCGTCCATGGTCATCGGATCGCCCGGGTGCTCGATGCTCTCGAAGTGCCGGCGGATGCCGAGCTCGCCGTCGGGGTCGATGTGGAAGGCCAGGTCGATCCAGAACTCGTCCTCCTCCCAGACCTCGCCCGGGTTGGCCTCGTGCGTGCGCTTGACCGGCCGGCCCTCCTGGTCGGCGAAGACCCGCAGCACCGGCTGGCGGAACCCGATCCAACGGCCGGCGTGGCTCTCGTAGCTGGCGACGTCGTGACGCTCGGGTGCCAGGCCCATGGGCAGCACGTAGTCGGCGAACCACGCCGTCTCCGACCACGTCGGCGTCAGGGCGACGTGGCAGCCGACCAGGTCCTCGTTGGTGAGCGCCTCGATCCAGCTGAAGCCGTCGGGGTTCGTCCACACCGGGTTATAGACCCGGGTGAAGTAGGTGTCGATCCGCCCCCTCCCCTCCTTCAGGAAGTGGGGGAGGAGGATGCTCATCTCGTGGTGGGCCAGGGGGTACTCGATCGGCCACGTCAGCTCGTTCCAACGCCCTTGGGGATGGACCGCTTTCGGCGGTACGGGGATGAACTTGTCCCAGCCGTTCGGGCTGGTCCCGCCTTCGGTGCCGACGCTGCCGGTCAGGACGTTGAGCAGGAACAGGCAGCGGGCGGCCTCCCAGCCCCCCTCGTTGCCCGCCGCCGCCGCCCGCCAGTTGTACGACGCGAAGCGTCCGAGGTTCCTGCCGATCAGCTCCGCCACCTCCCGGAGCCGGCGAGCGTCGATGCCGGAGGTCTGCTCGGCCCGTTCCGGGGAGTATTCGGCGTAGAGGTCCAGCAGGGCGGGGCCGACGTTCTCGAAGACCGGCTCGAGGTCCGGTCTGGTCTCCCGCAGGAACACCTCCCAGTTCACCCAGCGGCGGACGAAGTCCCGGTCCCACGTGCCGGCCTCGATGAGCAGGCGGGCGATGGCCAGCAGAAACACCGGCTCGGTCCCCGGCCACGCCGGGAACCAGTAGTCCGACATGGACGCGGTGTTGGAGAGCCGGGGGTCGACGGTGATGATCTTCGCCCCCCGCATCTTCCCCTCGATGATCCGCTGGGCGTGGGGGTTGAAGTAGTGGCCGGCCTCCAGGTGGGAGGAGATGAGCAGGATCACGCGGGCGTTGGCGAAGTCGGCCGACGGCCGGTCGAAGCCCATCCACGTGGCGTAGCCGACGCGGGCTCCCGACGAGCAGATGTTGGTGTGGGAGTTGTGGCCGTCGATGCCCCAGGCGTGCAGAACGCGCTCGACGTAGCTGTCGTCGCCCGGCCGGCCCACGTGGTAGAGGATCTCGTCGTGGCGGCCCTCCCGGAACGCCTTGCCGATCCGGGATCCGATCTCGTGGAGGGCGGTGTCCCAGTCGGTGCGGACCCACTTGCCCTCGCCCCGCTTCCCGGCCCTCTTGAGCGGATAGAGGATGCGCTCGGGGTCGTGGACCTGATTGAGCGTGGCCGGGCCCTTGGCGCAGTTCCGCCCCCGACTGGCCGGGTGGGCCGGGTTCCCTTCCAGCTTGGCGATCTGGCCGGTTTCCTTGTCCACGTAGGCCAGCAGGCCGCAGCAGGCCTCGCAGTTGAAGCACGTGGTGGGGATGAGCGAGTAGCGCCGGGCGACCTTGCGGCCCTTGCTCCACGCCTTCGGGTCCAAAGTCTCCCAGTCCCGCCACCGCTCCGGCGGCGGGTAGTTGGTGAGCGCGGAGCCGGGGAGCAGCCGGGCCAGATCGACGTCGCGGCTCGCCGCCTCCATGTCGTCGAGCGTGCGTGCCACGGATTACCTCCTCACGAGAGCGGTACCGACTGCCCGGCCCGCACGAATGCGTCCTCGTATCCGGCAAGCCCGGCGAGAGCAGCCACGCCGGCGGCGGCGCCCAGCGCCGTCCCGCCGATCGTCACCAGGGCGGCGGGGACGGCCAGCCCGAGGATGACGCCGGCAACCCAGAACCGCTTGGCGTACCGGCCACGGGTCATTTCCTTCGTCGCCAGCTCCACATGGGCGGTGCCGCGACCGCTGACCTCGGCGAAGGTCAGCAGGGCCACGGCAGCCACGCCGGCCAGCAGCACCCACCGCAGGGCGTCAGCTTCCGGAACGGCCATGAACAGGTCGGCCACCAGGAACGCCGATGCTCCGGCCACGACGGCCTGGGCCAGCAGGATCGGGAGCAGCAGCGGGGTCTGCCACAGGTCACGCCCCTCGCACTGCCCGAACAGGTAGGCGGTGTAGCCGGCCGTGGCCGCGCCGAGCACGAGGCCCGGGATGGCGAGCACCTGGATGAGGCCGGCGAGGTCGAAGACGCCGGCGAGGAACCACGCGCCGGTGACGCCGGCGTAGGCGCTTAGAATGAGTGCACCCCGGGCCAGCCACGACGACCAGTTGGGCCGCGTGAGGATGTACATGAACCGCCGGGGCTGCTTGAGGTCCGCTACCAGCAGGATGCCGGTGACGAGGCTGAACACTCCGGCCAGCAGCGGCGGGAACAGGCCGACCGCGGCCTGGTCGCCGGCGTGGCCGAGCAGGACCAGGAGGGCGCCGACCATCAGCGCTCCGGCAGCCACCGCCTTGGTCACCAGGTAGGCCGTCACCTTGCCCCGCCACGGCATCGGGTGCGCGGTCGTGTAGACCGTCCGGGCCACGGCCTGACCGTCGACGCCGGGCGGCGTGGAATGGTCAGGGGTGGTCTGAGCCCAGATCAGCCCGTCGTCGGCGATCCGGCTGCGGGTCGGGTCGAGCGACGCCTGGTCGGCACCCTTGTAGTACAGCTTGGGCTTCGTGTGCTGCTCGGGCGACCGGACCTGGACGTCTGAGCGGGCCACGAGCTGGCTGATCCTCGACGTGGGGTCGTCGAGGTCACCGGCGACGATGGACTGGGTCGGGCAGACGATCACGCACGATGGCTCGAGCCCCTGCTCCACCCGGTGGGCGCAGAAGTTGCATTTCTGCGCCGTGTGCTCGTCGGGGTTGATGTAGATGGCGTCGTAGGGGCAGGCGTTCATGCACGACTTGCAGCCGATGCAGTTGGACGTGTCGAAGTCGACGATCCCGTTGTCGCGGTGGAACAGCGCACCGGTCGGGCAGACCTTGACGCACGGCGCGTCCTCGCAGTGATTGCACCGCATCACCGAGTAGAGGCGCCGGGTGTTGGGGAAATCGCCCTTCTCGATGTACTTGACCCAGGTCCGGTTCACGCCCAGCGGCACGGAGTGCTCCGCCTTGCACGCCACCGTGCAGGCGTGACAGCCGATGCAGGTGTCCTGGTCGATCAAGAACCCGTAGCGGGCCATGGCTAGTTCTCGACGAGGAACACGAGCTGGTCGGGCTCGTCACGGACCTCCAGGACGCTGTGACCGGTCGCCCCGGCCCACGCCGGGATGTCGACCAGCGCGCCCCGATCGGTGGCGATCACTTCGAGCACCTGGCCCTTCTCGAGCTTGTCGATCGCCAGCCGGGTCTTCACAACCGGCATGGGGCAACCCAGCCCTCTCACGTCCAGCGTCTGTGCGATGGCAGTCATCACGGACCCCCTCTCAGATGAACAGGTTGATGGTGGACTTCTGCATCTCGGCCAGCGCCGTCGCCGCCCCAACCGGTTGGCCGACGCCGTCGATAAGGTCCTCGGGCTTCAGGCCCAGGAGATCCATGGTCATGCTGCACGGCCAGAAGCGGACACCCAGCTCCTGGGCGGTGGCGAGCAGCTCCTGGGGGAGCGCCACCTTGTGGTCGGCGGCCAGCTTCTTCATCATCACCGGCCCGGCGCCGGCCATGTTGAGGTGCGACAGCCGGTCGTGGTTCATGGCTGCCATGGTCTTGGTCATCCAGTTGTCGCCGGTGATCTTCACCTCCGGGCGCTTCAGGGCGAACAGGCCCCAGAACGTGAAGAAGATGGTCACGGTCATGCCGTAGGCGGCGGCCGTGGTGGCGAGGATGAGCTGCGGCCACACCTTGTCCAGCTCGCCGGACCAGGCGACGATCGTCATCCGTTGGTCGGCGTTGTCACCAGTCATGTGCTCCTCCCTCTGTGGCGGCCTGTGCCGGCTTACATACGTCCATCGTAATATGACCATCTACTTGTCTGCTTAGGCCATTAGACCCTAATATTGGTGGCATGGAGACCAGAGCCTCGGCAGTCGACGTCCACCTCCGGGAGGAGCTCGACGAGCTGGCGGCCACGCTCTGCAAGGCCCTCATCGATCCCAAGCGGCTGGCCGTGCTGTACGCCCTGCGCGACCGCCCCCATACCGTCACCGAACTGTGCGAGATGCTCGACGCCCCGCAGTCGAACACCTCCCAGCACCTCGCCGTGCTGCGCGACCGCGACCTGGTCGACACCGAGCGCCGGGGGAGCAATGTGACCTACTCCCTACGGCACCCGAAGGTCCTCGACGCGATCGACCTGCTCCGCGAGGTGATGACCGACGAACACGACCGGCGGCACTTGGTCCGCCGGCGCAGGACTACAGGGAGGAAATCATGAGACCCATCATCGATCAGGTAGAGGTCGCGCCCACCGAGCTGGCGGCGTGGCTGGACGACCCGGGGCGCGACATCGTCGTCGTCGACCTGCGGGCGCCGGGCGAGGTCGAGCGCTGGCGGGTGGAGGGCGCCCGTGAAGTCCTCCGCATCGAACGGCCGTACTGGGACGTGCTCGGTACGCCGGAGCTCCTCGAAGCCGAGATCCCCGAGGGTGCCGTAGCCGTCGCCATCTGCGCCCACGGCAGCACCTCCGCGCTGGTCGCCGAGGAGCTGCGCAGCATCGGCGTCCCCGCCGTGAACCTCCAGGGCGGCATGCTGCTCTGGGGGAAGAGCCACGTGGCCCGCATCGTGCCGGGTATGCCCGAGGGCACGTACCTGGTCCAGCTCGAGCGGCTCGGCAAGGGGTGCCTGTCCTACGTCGCAGGGGTCCGGGGCGGTCCGGCGATGATCGTCGACCCCGACCGGTTCGACGATGCGTACCTGCACGCAGTGGGCGCGCACCGGTCGAAGGTGGAATCGGTCGTCGACACTCATCTCCACGCCGACCACATCAGTGGCGGCGCCGGCCTGGCCGACGTGACCGGAGCGGCCTACTTCTTGGCCGACGACGCCGGCGCCTCGGTCGACCACATCCACGCCGACAACGGCGACCTCATGCTCGACGGTCAGGTCAACGCCCAGGCCGTCGCCCTCGACGCCCCCGGGCACACGCCGGGGAGCATGGGTGTCCTCGTCGCCGGCCGGTTCCTGCTCTCCGGCGACACGCTGTTCGTCCGCGGCGTCGGCCGTCCCGACCTCGGCGGCCAGGCCGACGCCTGGGGCCGCGAGCTCCACCGGACGCTGACCGAGCGGCTGGCTCACCTTCCCGACGACGTGGTCGTCCTCCCCGCCCACTTCCAGGAGCGGAACGAGGCCCGGCCCGACGGCATTTTCGCCGCCACGCTCGGCGAGCTCCGGGCTCACGCCGAGTTCAACGAGGGCGTCGAGGAGTTCCTGGAGGACGTGATCGGCCAGGCCCGGCCGGCGCCGGCCGAGTACGCCCAGATCCGGAAGGTGAACCTGGGCATCGAACACCTGGCCAGCGACCGCCTCGACGAACTGGAGACGGGCAAGAACCAATGCGCAGCTGGTGGCGCGATGGCCGCCTGACCCGAGGCCGCGTCACAGCTCGCCCGCCGGCGGGCGGCGGGCCGCCGGACCGAGTCCGTCGTGGGACCATGGCGCCCATGGCCGACCCCCGCGCCCAGCGCCCGCCGGCGGAACTCCGCTGGGCCGGCGAGCTGAGACGGCTCCAATCCGCCGACAAGGCGCCCCGGCCGCCGGGGTGGAGCCTTAGCCTCGACGCCGCCCGGAGGTTCATCGTCGGCGACCCCCGCAACAAGGTCGAGCGGAAGTTCGTCGGCGACCCGTCGCTGATCGACCGCTGCCTCGTCAGCCTGGCCACCAGCCGGGGCCTGCTGCTGATCGGCGAACCGGGGACGGCCAAGTCGCTGCTCTCGGAGCTGCTGGCCGCCGCGGTTTCCGGGACGTCCACGTTGACGATCCAGGGCGGCGCCGCCACCACCGAGGACCAGATCCGTTACGGGTGGAACTACGCCCTTCTCGTCGCCGAAGGGCCGTCGGAGCGCTCCCTCGTGCCGGCGCCGGTGCTGCGGGGCATGCGGGAGGGCAAGCTCGTCCGCTTCGAAGAGGTCACCCGCTGCCCGCTGGAGGTGCAGGACTCGCTCCTGTCCCTGCTGTCGGACCGGGTCATGGCCATCCCCGAGTTGGGCGACGCCGGCATGGTCTTCGCGGTCGAGGGGTTCAACATCATCGCCACCGCCAACACGCGCGACCGGGGCGTGAACGAGATGAGCGCGGCATTGAAGCGGCGGTTCAATTTCGAGACCGTGTTCCCCATCCCTGACCTGGAGACCGAGCTGGCCCTGGTGGAGGCCGAGGCGACCACGCTCCTCCTGCGCTCCGGCGTGGAGGTGGCGCCCCGGCGCGACGTGCTCGAGGTGCTCGTCACCACCTTTCGCGAGCTGCGTGACGGCGTCACCGAGAGCGGCGACCCGCTCGACCGCATGTCGGCGGTGATGAGCACGGCGGAGGCGGTGTCGGTGGCCCACGCCGTCGGCCTGCGGGGCTGGTTCCTACGGGGCGAGGCGGGCACGCCGGCCGACATCGTCGAGTGCTTGGCCGGGACCGCGGCCAAGGACGACGCCGAGGACCTCGCCCGCCTGCGCCGCTACTTCGAGCAGCAGGTGCCGCGCAAGAAAGGACGGCACTGGAAGGCGCTGCACGAGGCGCGCCACGCCCTTCCCGGTTGACCGCCGCCACCTTCGTCGGCGTCCGGCACCACAGCCCGGCGTGCGCCCGCCTGGTGCGCGACGTGATCCGCGAGCTGGCGCCGGCCCACGTCCTCGTCGAGGGCCCGGCCGACATGAACGCCCGCATGGACGAGGTGCTGCTCGACCATGACCTCCCCGTCGCCATCTTCACCAGTTACCGCGACGAGGCCCGCCACCACGCCTCGTGGAGCCCGCTCTGCGCCCACTCGCCGGAGTGGGTCGCCCTCACCGAGGGCCGGCGCGCCGGAGCCGAGGTCCGCTTCATCGACCTGCCGGCGTGGCACCCGGCGTTCTCCGACCTGACGAACCGCTACGCGGATGCCGAGCGCCGGCACACCGACGCCATCGGGCGCCTGTGCCGGGCGTTCGCGGTCGACAACGTCGACACCCTGTGGGACCACCTCTTCGAGATCGACCCCGGCGCCGGCCTGGGCGATCACCTCACCGCCTACTTCGACCTGGTGCGCGGCGACGCCGAGGCCTCCGGCGAGGACAGCGCCCGGGAGGCGTACATGGCCCGATGGGTGCGCGCCGCGGTGGCCGACGCCGGCGGCCGGGCCGTCGTCGTGGTGACCGGTGGCTTCCACCGGCCGGCGCTGGTCCGGCTGTGCGAGGGGTCGGGGGACACTGCGGCGTGGCCGGACGTGCCGGAGTTCCCCGACGGCTCGGTGGGCGGCAGCTACCTCGTGCCCTTCTCGTTCCGGCGGCTGGACGCCTTCGACGGCTACCAGTCCGGCATGCCGTCGCCCCACTACTACCAGCGGCTCTGGGAGGCGGGCACCGAGGCAGCCGGGGAGGACATCGTGGCGTCGGTCGTCGCCCGCCTCCGCCGCCGGCGCCAGCACGTCTCCACCGCCGATCTCATCGCCGCCCGGACCTTGGCCCTCGGGCTGGCCGCGCTGCGGGGCCACCCGAGCCCGGGGCGCACCGACGTGCTCGACGGGCTGGCCAGCGCCCTGGTCACCGATGCCCTCGACCGCCCCCTGCCCTGGAGCGGGCGGGGCCAGCTGGCTGCCGGCACCGATCCGGTGGTGGTCGAGATGGTCGCCGCCCTCTCCGGCGACACGGTCGGCCGCCTCCATTCCGACACGCCGCACCCGCCGCTGCTGGACGACGTCGCCGCCGAGCTGGAGCGCTGCGACATCCCGTCGAAGGGCGACGTGCGCGCCGACCTCACCACGCCGGCCGGCCTGGACGCCAGCCGGGTGCTCCACCGGCTCCGGGTGCTTTCCATCCCCGGGATCGAGCGCACGTCGGGCCCGGCTGCCGGCACCGACCCGGTCCTGGTCGAGACGTGGGAGCTCAAGGAGTCGGACTACCGCCTGCCGGCGCTGATCGAGGCCGGCTCCTACGGCGCCACGCTGGCCGCAGCGGCTGGCGCCGCCGTCGGCGACCGCTTCGCCCACGCCGGGACCGACGCCGGCGCTTTGGCGTCGGTCCTCTTCGATGCAGCCCTGTGCGGCCTCGACGAGCTGTCGGAGCGGGTGGTCGACGACGTCGCCCGGCTCATCGGGGCCGCCGCTGATGTAAGCGACGTCGGCGCCCTTCTGGCCTCGGCCCTGGGCCTCTGGCGCCACGACCGCCTCCTCGGCGCCGCCGGCAACGTCGCTCTCGCCGGCGTGGTCGACGCCGCCACTGCCCGGGTTCTGTGGCTCATCGAGGGCATCCGCGGCGGGCCGGCGCCGGCCGACGAGGGGCGCCTCGGCGCCGTTGTCGCCGTGCGGGACGCCGTCATCCACGCAGAACCCGTGCTCAGCGTGGGCCGGCGCCCGGTCGTGGAGCTGTTCCTGCGCACGGCGGCGCCGGACCGGCCGCCGGACCTCCGGGGGGCCTCGGTCGGCATGGTGTGGGCGCTCGACGAAGAAGGTGCGAGGGGCGCCACGGCGGCGGAGCGGGTCGTCCGCCGGGCGGGCACGCCCGACCTGCTGGGCGACTTCCTCGCCGGCCTGTTCGCCGTCGCCCGCGAGCAGGTGCTCGACGCCGAGCCTCCCGGCATCGTCGGTCTTCTCGACGAGCTGATCGGCCGCTTCGGCGACGCCGACTTCCTGGTCGCCCTCCCCTCGCTGCGGCTGGCGTTCTCCTGGTTCCCGCCCCGCGAGCGGGAGGCCATCGCCCACCGGCTCCTCGACCAGCGGGGGGTGAGGGGCTCGGCGTCGTCGCTCCTGCGCCTCCACGCCGACCCGGCGCTGGTGGCCCGGGCGCGCGCCCTGGAAGCCCGGGTCGACGACCTGCTCGACCGCGAAGCCCTGGTTCACAGGCCATGAGCGAGCTCGATCCCGGCCTGGAGCGCTGGCGGTTGGTGCTGGGCCAGGCCGGCGATTCGCTGCTGGGCGGCGCCGGCCTGAGCGCGGAGGCGGCGGCGCGGGATGCGGCCCTGGACTGGCTCTACCAGCGCGACGGAGACCTCGACCGCCGCGACGTCCGCCGTACCGCCGGCCTCGGGGGATCGACGCTCAGCACCGTCGACTGGCTCGACGACATCCACCGCCTGTTCCCCAGGGACACCATCGAGCGCTTGGAGCGCGACGCAGTGGAGCGCTACGAGATCCTCGAGGTCGTCACCGACCCGGCGGTGCTGGAGCGGATCGAGCCCAACGCCACGCTGCTCAAGGCGGTCCTCCGCACCAAGCACCTGATGAACCCGGACGTGCTGCGGCTGGCCCGCCGCATCGTGGAGCAGGTCGTGCGGGAGCTGATGGAGAGGATGGCAACGGAGATCCGCCAGAGCTTCAGCGGCGCACGCTCCCGCCGGCCCAGCCGCCTCAAGCGGGCCAGCAGCTTCGACTTCCGGCGCACAATCGGTGAGAACCTGCGCCACTACCGCCCCGACGAGCGGCGGCTCTACGTGGAGACGGCCCACTTCTTCTCCCGGACACGGCGCCAGCTCGACCAGTGGCAGGTGATCCTCGTCGTCGACCAGTCCGGATCCATGGCCGGCTCGGTGATCCACTCGGCAGTCACCGCTGCCTGCCTGTGGGGCCTCCCCGGGGTGAAGACCCACCTGGTGGCCTTCGACACCGAGGTCGTCGACCTGACCGCCGATGTCGACGACCCGGTCGAGCTGCTGATGAAGGTGCAGCTCGGCGGCGGGACCGACATCGCCAAGGCCGTGGCCTACGCGGCCCAGCTGGTCGAGCAGCCCCGGCGCACGATCGTGGCCGTGATCACCGACTTCTACGAGGGCGGCGACCCCAACCGCCTGGTGCGGACAGTGAAGGGGCTGGTCGAGCAGGGGACGCACGTTCTCGGGCTGGCCACGCTCGACGAAGAGGCCAACCCGCTGTACGACCACGACCTGGCCCAGCGCCTCGCCGATGTAGGCGCCCACGTCGGGTCGATGACGCCCGGGGAGCTCGCCGCCTTCCTCGCCGACCGCATCGCCGGCTGATGAGCCGGGCCGACCTGCTGGCGCTGAGCGACGACTCGCTGTCGGCCCTGGCCAACCGGGGGATCGTCAAGCGGGCGGTGCGGGAGGTCGCCGCGGGCAAGGGGCCGGCGGTGACCGAGGCCGGAGACGGCACGGTGACCGGCAGCTTCCCCGACGGCGTCGAGGTGGTGCTGGCGCCGGGGGCGACCCTCGAGCGATCAGAGTGCAGCTGCCCGGCGTCGGGGGTGTGCCGGCACCGGGTCATGACGGTGATCGCCTACCGGGACCAGCCGGCGCCGGCGGAGTGGTCGCCGTGGTCGCCGGCCGAGTTCACCGACGACGAGGTCGAGTCCCTGGTCGGGAGCAGGGCCTTTGGCGCGGCCCGCAAGGCGTTCCGCGCCGGCTTCCGGGCCCGGGTGCGCCGGCCGTCGGCTGAGGATCCCGTCCCCACCGTCGAACTGGCCTCGTGCACCGTCCGCTTCCTCGTGCCCGAGGAGCTCGGCTACGCCCGGGTCGACGCGGCCCGGGGCGCCCGCGAGGACGCCGTGGCCCTCGCCGTCTGGGCGTTCCGGGTGGCCGACGAGGTCGACGCTGGGGCCGCCATCCTCGACGTCGCCGTCGGTGGTGGCCGAGCCGAGCGCCTGGCCGCCGGCGGGTCAGGGGTCGAGCCGGTGCTCGGGCTCCTGGGCGACGTGCTGGCCGACGGCGTCACCAACACGGGGCCGGCGCTGGCGACGTCGATCATGGCGGCCCGGGTCGCCCTCGACGCCCGGAACCTGCGCTGGCCGGTCGACGCCCTCGACGACCTTGCCGCCCAGCTCGACGCCTACCGGGCCCGCAGCGCCCGTTACCGGGCCGAGGACGTCGCCGCCCTGCTGGCGGAGATCGTCGCCCGGCATCGCTGCGTGGTGGGTGGGGGCGCGTCGCTGCGGCCCGGGGTGCTCGGTACCGAGGAGGCGGCGGAGACGCCGCTGCGGCTGCTGCGCCTGACCGGGCTGGGGGCGCGGGTGTCGGGCGACGATGCCGTGCGCACCGTCGAGGTCTACCTGGCCCATGCCGACGCCGGCGTGGTGCTGGCCCTGCGCCGGCGGGTAGAGGCGGGCGCCGGCGAGGACGCGCCATCGGCGGCCGCGTTGGGCCGGCGCAAGGCCGGCGGCGCCCGCCTGTCGGCGCTGGCCGGCGGCAACGTCGTCACCGAGTCGGCGGTGCGCGCCGCCAGCCGTGTCGTTCGGATCGCCGAGAGCCGGGTCGGGCGCACGACGGTGGCCCCCTCCGCGGGTCTGTGGGACGACCTCCCCGCCGGCATCCTGGTGAGCGACCTCGATGCCGAGGCCGCCCGGCTGGCCGGACTGGCGCCGGCGGTCGTACGCCCCAGAGTCGTGGCCGAGAACGTCCGGGCCGTGGTGGTCGAGGAGGTGGAGGGCGTGCAGTACCTACCCGGCGACCAGCGCCTGGTGGCATTCGTCAGGGCGCCGGCCGGCCGGGCCGTCGTGTCGTTCGCCCACTCCTCGGCGAGCGCCGGCGCCGTCGACGCGCTGGCCGAGGCACTAGGCGGAGCGCTGGGCCCCGTGCGCTTCGTCGCCGGCCACCTGCATCGCCACGCCGGCGATGTGGTCGTGGAGCCGACGGCCGTCGTCGCCGGCTCCTCGGTGGTCGTGCCGGCGTTCGCCCCTGCGACGGGGTCGACGATCACCGCCGGCGCCCGCACCACCAATGACCCCCTGGCCGCGGCCGTCGGCGACGCCGTCGCCACCTCGGCGGAGGTCGTCCACCGGGGCTGGCACCATCTCCCGCCGGGCTGGACGGGCCGGGCCGAGCGGGCCGCCCAGGGACTCCGCCGGGTGGGGCTCGAACAAGCCGCCGGCGCCATGGCCGACCTGGGAGCGGCGGCGCGGGCCGCGACGACCGACGTCGCCCTTGACCGGTGGGCGGACGCCCACCTGCGCCTCCTCGTTACGGCCGAGCAGCTGTAGGCGCGCGGTCGAGCTCGATCAGTCCCACCGCCGCAGTGACGCGGAGGAGGGGCCAGATGGGGTCGAGGGGACCCGTGCGCGGCGCGGCGGGATAGGCGTGGTGGGTGTTGTGGTAGCCGTGGCCGAGGAGCGGGATGGCCAGCCAGCCGATGTCGTAGCCGGCGGCGTCGGGAAAGGGCTTGGCCCCGTACAGGTGCCCGACGGCGTTGACGACCCCTTGGATCCCCAGGTAGCCGACGAGGTGCACTCCGAACATGATCAGCACCTGCGCCGGCCCGAAGAGGAACACGTACAGGGCGACCACGGCCACCCGGATGGCGATGATGTGCCACCCCTTGGGTCGGTCCCGCGGCACCCGGCCCTTGGCCTTGGCGAAGAGCACGGCCGAACCGGCGAGGACGCTGATGGGCCGGCGCAGCACGGGGGAGTGGGGGTCGAGCGGGGTGTCGGCGTAGCGGTGGTGGAGGCGGTGCACGCCGGCCCACGACTCCGGATCGGTCCCGACGACGACGCGGAAGTAGGTGTTGAGCACCGCGGCGAGGGCGGGGTGGATCCGGAACGCGCGGTGGGCGAGGCAGCGATGGGCGTAGACCTCGGTGACGACTGCGGTCACGAGGGCCGAGATGATTCCGAGTACCACACCGATGGGCACGGCGCATCGTAGGCTGCGCGCCCAGACCATGGCAGACACCCAGGACCTTCCCGCCGGCCGATTCGCGTCCTGGCTCGATCAGATCGGTGTCGACGTGCCCTGCGGGGCCTGCACCGCGTGCTGCACGTCGTCGCAGTTCGTGCACATCGGCCCCGACGAGCGCGACACCCTGTCGCGTATCCCCAAGGCTCTCCTGTTCCCGGCGCCGGGACTGCCGAAGGGCAACGTCGTCATGGGCTATGACGAGCGAGGCCACTGCCCGATGCTCGTCGACGGCGCCTGCTCGATCTACGATCACCGGCCGCGAACCTGCCGGTCCTATGACTGCCGGGTGTTCCCCGCCGCCGGCCTGGAGCCGGACCACGAGGGCCGGGCCAGGATCGCCGAGCAGGTTCGCCGGTGGAAGTTCGACTTTGCGCAGCCCGACGACGAGATCCTGGCGGCCGCGGTCCGCGCCGCGGCCGCCTACCTGCGAGCGAATGCGCACCTGCTGCCCGGGCTCGTGCCGAGCAACTCGACGCAACTGGCCTTCCTTGCCGTCGGCATCCGGGCGGTGTTCCTCGAACGGCTGGCGACCGGCGAGCTGCGCGTCGTCACGCCGGCCATCGACGCGGTGCGGGCCGCGCTCACGCCTCGATAGCGGACCGCAGCGGCGTTCCCGCCACGGCGCAGGAGAAATGCGTCTCGGCCGGCGCCGGCAGCTGGCGGCGGATCGTCGCCCACGCGAGGAGGCCGCCTGCGGCGGCCAGGGCGGCGCAGACGACCATGGCGGTCCTGAAGCCGTCGGCCATGGCCTCCGGGTCATAGAAGCGGTCACCGGTGATGCCGGCGACGGCCGGCAGGACGGCAACGGCGAGCAGCCCGGCGACGCGCGACACGGCGTTGTTCACCCCCGACGCCACGCCGGCGTGGCGCGAGTCGGCCGCCGCGAGCACCGTCGATGTCACCGGCGCGACGACGAGGGTCAGCCCCAGCCCGAAGATCACCACCGCGGGCAGCACACCCGTGAGGTAACCGTCGCCCGGGTCGATCGTCGTCATGAGGAGCATGGCCCCCGCGATGACCAGCGGGCCGGCGGTGAGCGGGATCCGCGGACCGATGCGCTGGGCCAGCGCCCCCGAGCGGGCCGACAGCAGGAGCATGAGGACCGTCACGGGGACGGACGCGGCGCCGGCGGCCATGGGGGAGTACCCGAGCGACACCTGGAGGAAGGCGACGAGCAGGAAGAACACGCCGCTCAGGGCGGCGTAGACGACAAAGGTCACCACGTTGGCCGCCGCGAACTGGCGGGAGGAGAAGATGCCGAGCGGCATCATCGGGTTCCGGCTGCGGGCCTCGGCCCGGAGGAAAGCAACAAGCGCTGCGGCCCCGAAGACGCCGGCGGCGACGTCCCCTTCGATCAGGGCATACGTCGTGCCAGCCAGCCCCAGTGCGGCCAGTACCGCCCCTCGCCCGTCGAGCCGCCCGCCGGCGGTGGGGTCCCGCGTCTCGGGGACGTGGCGGCCGGCGGTCGCCACGACGAAGAGCCCGAGAGGGATGTTGATGAGGAAGATCGCCCGCCACGACACCGCGTCGACCAGCCAGCCGCCCACCAGCGGCCCCAGGGCGGTCGTCACGCCGGCCAGCCCCGACCACGCCCCGATGGCCCGGGCGCGGTCCTCGGGCCGGAAGCTGGCGTCGATCATGGCCAGGCTGCCCGGCGTCAGCAGGGCGCCGGCGACGCCCTGGAGGAGCCGGGCCACGACCAGCAGCTCCACGTTCGGGGCCGCGGCACAAAGCACCGAGGCGGCGGTGAAGAGGCCGGCGCCCCAGACGAAGATCCGCCGGCGCCCGTAGCGGTCGCCGAGCGACCCGCCGAGGAGTATGAGCGACGCGAGGGTGAGCAGGTAGCCGTTCAGTATCCACTGCAGGGCGCCGGTCGGGGCGCCGAGGTCGCGCCCGATCTCGGGCAGGGCGACGTTCACCACGGTGCTGTCCAGGAAGGCCATGCCCGATCCGAGGACGGCCACACCCACCACCCACCGGCCGGCGGCGCTGTCGAGGGCAACGCCCTGCGGCTCCCTCACCCCGACATCATCGCCCGTGGGAGTCAGATCAGCATGTTCCCGGACATCGTCCGCGTTGTAGCGTCAGGCATGCTCCGTCGACTGCTCATTGCCGGGTTGGCCGCCGTCCTCTTCGCGTCCTGCAGTGGCGGCGACGACCGAGGATCGTCGACGACGACGACGCCCTTCGGCTTCGACACGTCCACCACCCTGCTCCCGACCACGCCCGTGGTGGCGAGGGTGCTCTCGCCGGAACCCGCGTCGGTGCAGGGTGCCGCCGGGCGGGGCATGGTGGTGGTTCTCAAGTTCAGCGCCACGGACCCCTCCGTCCTGCCCGCCGAGTTCCGCCTCGGCGGGGCGCTGCCGGCGCCGGCGCCGGCGGCCAGGGCGGGGCACAATCCGGCCTTCCCCGGGTTGGTCGTCGGGCTGAGCAGCACGGGCAGCGCTCTCGGCGGCCCGTCGGTCAACCTGGCCAACCTCTTCCAGGTGGTGAGCCCGTCCCTCCAGCTCGACGGCTCC
>CAYZMG010000032.1:42510-44582 GCA_964479465.1 uncultured Acidimicrobiales bacterium | reverse complement strand
AAGCCTTCCTGAGGTACTACTGGCGCGAATCTGGGCTCGACGCGACAGATGCTGCGCAGCGAGCGTCCCGAAATTTCTCCGTGATGCAGCGCATCTGGCAACTCTGCTGGCAACGGTCGACCTTCATGGTCGCCGGGTGGATGAGCAGCGGAGCGACCGCCGGACGCCGGCTCAGCGGAGCCTGCAGGCGCGGGTCGCCGCGTATCGCATGCACTCGATGCACGATCCGAGGGACACGACGCGGGATGCCCGAGCCGCGTTCCTCGCGAAGTTCGAGCGCGAGGTCGATCCCGACAAGCGGCTGCCGGAGCCGGAGCGCCGGCGGCGTGCGGAGGCGGCGAAGAAGGCGTACTTCAACGCTCTCGCCCTGAAGTCGGCGCGGGCGCGCCAGGCGAGGTCGTCTCGGAGCTAGAGACGGTCGCCCGGCGACAGGCGGCGGGCGGCGTCCCGGGCCCGTTCGTCGGCCAGGGCGGCGCCGTAGCGGGCCAGCATCTCCCGAGACCGCCAGCCGGCCAGTCGCATGAGGTCGCCCTCGTTGCCGCCCGCCTCGAGCCACGAGTGGGCGAAGGTGTGGCGCAGCTGGTGGGGACGGAGCTCGGGCAGGCCGGCGGCGCGGCAGCGCCGGCGCAGCATCTGGGCGATGCCGTTGCTGCCGATCCGGCCCTGGTGGCCGAGCCACAGCCACGGCTCTGCGGCGGCGGGGTGGCCGCGGCGGGCGCGCAGGTACCGGTCGAGGGCCATCGCCGTCTTCGTCCCGAAGATGGCCGTGCGCTTCCGGCTGCCCTTGCCGAGGACGGTGACCGAACGCTGTTTGAGGTCGAGGTCCTCGACCCGCAGCCCGGCCATCTCGGCCAGCCGCAGGCCGGAGTCGAAGAACAGGCGGACGAGGGCAAGGTCGCGCCGTTCGGTGAAGCCCTTGCCCTCGCAGGCGGCCAGGAGGCGGCGCAGCTCGTCATCCGCGACCACGGGCACGGCGACCTCCGGCACCGACGGCGGGCGCATGTTGGCCATGGGCGACGTGGCGATCTCGCCGTCTTCCACGAGCCAGCGGAAGAACTGCTGGAGGCAGCGATAGCGGGTGGCCGCGGTGGTGGGCGCCCAGCGTCGCAGCTGGTCGGCGATGAACGTCTCGACGTGCTCCCGGGTGATGCGCCCCACCGTCGTCGGCATCCCCTGCGCCACGAGGAAGTCCTCGAAGATCCGCACCGCCTCCAGGTAGGACTTGATCGTCTTCGGAGACCGGTTCCGGGCGTGGAGGGCCAGTTCGAATGAGACTGCCATCGGGCCGATCCCCGACACGGCTTCGGCCGCGGCACGGGCGGCCGCGGACCCCTTCTTTGACCGCCTGACCGGCCGCGCGCCCTCGCTCACCGGTTCCATTCTACACCTCAGAATTAGCAGGTGGTGGAGCGGTGTGCGATTGCTATTTTCGGGTCTTCCGACTAGAAAAGTGCTGGTCAGAGGACCTTTGAGCCCGAGGTCGGATTCGAACCGACGACCTGCTCATTACGAGTGAGCTGCTCTGCCGGACTGAGCTACCCGGGCGGGCTGTCGAGTATTGCACGCCGGCTCCGCAGCGGCGGCAACTTGAGCAGGAGGCTCTGGAGGAGCAACGCCTCAGTGGGGTTGCGGACCATGGCCTCAGCCGCGGCCTGGATGGCGGCGACGGCCTCGATGTTGGACCCGTCGTCGCCGGCGCCGGCGGCCAGGGCATCGCGGTAGGCGCCGGCCAGAGTGGCCAGGCCGAAGCGGAGCTCGTCGTGGCGGAGGCGGCGTAGCTCGCGCTTGTGGCGCTCGGCCAGCACCTTGCGGCCGGCGCCCCGCTCACCGGTCCGCTTGACCCGCTCGTCGAGCTCGGCCACCTCGGCGGCGTGGCGGGCTTCGAGGGTGGCTACGCCGGCCTCCCCGAGGAGTCGGGCAAGGTCCGAAGCGAGCACCGCCACCGCCGCCCCCGTGCCGTCCAGACGCGCCGGCACCTCCCGCCAGGTCTCCCGCCGGGCGCTGAAGCCGGGGTCGCTGGCCAGGAGGCGGGCCCGGTCGAGGCGCCCGCCGGCGCCGGCGGCAACCTCCCG
>CAYZMG010000032.1:28810-42500 GCA_964479465.1 uncultured Acidimicrobiales bacterium | reverse complement strand
GGTCCAGGCTCAACGGACCGAAGTCGATCTGCACGCATCGGGAGGCGATGGTGATCAGCTCCGGCGGAAGCTGCTCGGCCAGGATGACGAACACCGTGCTGGCCGGCGGCTCCTCGAGCACCTTCAGGAGCACCGACGCCGCCTCCCGCACGAGGTGGAAGTCGACGAGCAGCAGGACCTTCCGGGCCCCCTCGTTGGGCGAGCGCATGGCCAGGCGGCGGACCTCCCTGGCCTGGTCGACGGAGATCGACGCCCCCGAGCGCTCGACGACGACGAAGTCCGGGTGCCCGCCGGCCAGCACCCGCCGGCACGCGTCGCACTCCCCGCAGCCGCCCTGCGGGCACAGCAGGGCGGCGCCGAGGGCGACGGCGGCCGTGCGCTTGCCCGACCCCGGCGGCCCCACGAGCAGGTAGGCGTGCACCGGCGCCGCCACCGCGGCCCGCAGATGGGCGACGGCGGACTCCTGCCCGACGACCTCGTCGAAGACGCTGCTCACGCGGCTTCGCCGCCGTGAATGTTCATGGAGCGGCCTCCCGGGCCGCTCACGAGAGCGCAGCCAGAACCAGAGCCTCCACGACCTGCACACTGCCCGACCCGTCGACCACCCGCCAGCGCTCCGGGTCGCCGGCTGCCAGGGCCCGGTAGCCCTCGGCCACCCGGCGGTGGAAATCGTCGCCGGCGGCCTCCATGCGGTCGGCTTCCGGCTTCATCCGGGTGACGGCCACGTCCGCGGGCACGTCGAGCAGGATGACCAGGTCGGCCTCCAGGCCCCCTGTCGCCCACGAGGACAGCTCCGCCAGCTCCGAGACCGGCAAACCCCGGGCGAAGCCCTGGTAGGCCAGCGTGGAGCCGGTGAAGCGGTCGCTGACCACGTCGACGCCCCGGGCCAGCGCCGGCCGGATGACCTCGGAGGTGTGCTGGGCCCGATCGGCGGCCATCAGCAGCGCCTCGGCCCGAACGTCGAGCGGCGTCGCCACCGCGGCATCGAGCACGAGCGACCGGATACGCCGCCCCCACTCCGTCCCGCCCGGCTCCCGGGTCAGCACCGCGCCCAGACGGGAAGCCAGCAGGGCGGCCTGGGTGGACTTCCCGCTCCCCTCGCCCCCCTCGAACACGATCAGGCGGCTCAGCTGGGCTCCTTGGCTCTTTGCGACCGAAGGGCCAAGGCGCCGGCGGCCAGGATGATCGCCGCCCCAATCCACAACGTGAGACGGACCCCGGGCACGGCGAAATCGGCCGACCCCAGGCTCAGTTCCCCGTCGACGAGTGCGTTCGACACGTCGTCCAGCACCCGGGAGACCAGGGGCGCCAGCGACAGCGAGATCAGCATGCAGAGTCGGGACAGGGTGTACAGCGTGGCGAAGGTCCGGCCCCGCAGCTCATCCGACGCCCCCTCCTGCAGGAGCGTGAAGCCCAGGACGTAGACCGCGCCTGCGCAGATGCCCATCACCGCGATGAAGGCCATCGTCAGTCCCAGGCTGCCCATCGAGACGGCCACGAGCATGGACAGGCCGGCGCCCACCACCGCCCACGGGAAGAGCCGACTGTGTGGCACCCGCCCCTGGAGGGTCGACAGGCCGACCACGCCCACCGCCAGCCCCATTCCCAGCGCCGTCAACAGCAACCCGAAGCCGGCCGGGCCGGCGTGGAGAACTTGGGTGGCATAGATCGGCCCGAGGGGGGCGACCATGCCTCCACCGATGAGGCCCGTGCCCAGGCCGACCATGACCGAGCGCACCGTGGGGTTGGTGCCGATGAACTTCCACCCCTCTTTGATTTCGGTGAAGGTACGGGTGAGGTCGATCGGGGCCCGCGCCGCCGGGCGGTTGCGGGGCAGGGTCAGCGAATAGATAAGAGTGGCCGACAGAAGGAACGTGCAGACGTCGAAGTAGATAGCCAGCGATTCCTGGTTGAGCCGCAGGAAGTCGAGCGGGCCGGCGTGGCGGCCGATGATCTCCGACACCTTCGTCAGCGACGCGAACAGGGCCGAGGCGATCGGGAACGTCCCGTACGCCGCGGCCAGGGAGAACGAGTTCGCCGACGCCAGCTTGTCCGACGGAACCAGATTGGGGACCGACGCCTCCTTGGCCGGCGACCACAGAAGAGTCAGCACTTCGAGGACCAGCGAGGCGAGGAACAGCTGCCAGACGGCGTCGACGAAAGGCAGGGTGGCCAGGACCAGGCCCCGGCCGATGTCGCACGTCACCATGACCTTGCGCCGGTCCCAGCGGTCGACCAGCACTCCGCCCACCGACGCCAGGAAAAACCCGGGGATCATCCGGGCGCTCATGACGAGGGCGATGGCGGCCTCGGGTGAGCCCTTCCCGATCCGCGCCGTGAGGGTCAGGATGGCGAAGAGGCCGATCCAGTCGCCCAGCGACGACACGACCTGGGCCAGCCACAGCCGGAAGAACGACGTCGACCCGAGCAGCTTGGGCCCGGACGGCTCGCGAGGGCCCGAGCGGCCCTGGGAGCGGGCCGTATTCCCGCCCACGGACGGAAGCCGTTCGGTGGCGTCACCGTCGGGCGTATCGGAGACGCGCTCGGCCACGTCGTCAGCGTACGGGAGCGCCGGCTATTTCTTGCGCTTCGCGGCGACCTTCCGCCTCTTCGGCGCCGGCCCCTTGTCGCGCTTCTCCTGGAGCAGCTGGGCTCCGCGCTCGGGACTCAGAGTCTCCACGTCGTCGCCGCTGCGGAGGGACGCATTGGTCTCCCCGTCGGTCACGTAGGGCCCGAACCGGCCCTCCTTGACCACCATCGGCTTCTTGCTGACGGGGTCATCGCCGAGCTCCTTGAGCGGCGGGGCGGCCGTTCCTCGCCGGCCACGGGCCTTGGGCTGGGCCAGCACGGCCAGCGCCTCCTCCAGGGTGAGGGTGAAGAGCTGCTCCTCGTACTCCAGGCTGCGGCTGTCGGTGCTCTTCTTGACGTATGGCCCGTACCGGCCGTTCTGCACGGTGATCTCGGCGCCGTCGGCGGGATCCTTGCCGAGCGAGCGCGGCAGGGTCAGCAGGCGCAGGGCGTCTTCGAGGGTCACGGCCTCGACGTTCATGTTCTTGAGCAACGACGCCGTGTGCGGCTTCTTCTTCGACGAAGAGTCCGCTTCACCGAGCTGCACGTAGGGCCCGAAGCGGCCGGCCCGGGCGATCACCGAAAGGCCGGTGGCGGGATCCTCGCCGAGGACACGGTCGGCGCTGGGCGTGGCCAGAAGCTCCAACGCCTTCTCGACCGTCAGCTCGTCCGGCGCCAGCCCCTCGGGCACCGCCGCCGTCTCGCCGTCCCGGGACAGGTACGGCCCGTAGCGGCCGACCCGGACGACGACGTCCTTGCCATCGGGATCCGTGCCCAGCGGGATGGAGTTGATGGCCCGGGGGTCGATGTCCTCCAGCCGCTCCTTGACCATGTCGCGCAGGCCGGCGTCGCCGTCCCCGAAGTAGAACTTCGTCAGCCAGGGCTGGGCTTCCTGGGTGCCGCCGGCGATGCCGTCGAGATCGTCCTCCATGCGGGCGGTGAAGGCGTAGTCGACCAGGTTGGCGAAGTGGCTCTCCAGCAGGTTCACGACGGCGAAGGCGGTGAAGGACGGGACCAGCGCCGAGCCTTTCTTCCACACGTAGCCGCGGTCCTGGATGGTGCCGATGATTGACGCGTATGTCGACGGCCGCCCCACGCCCATCTCCTCCAGCGCCTTCACCAGGGAGGCCTCGGTGTACCGGGCCGGCGGCTGGGTGGTGTGGTCCTTCGGTTCCAGCGACTCTGCGGTGACGGTGTCACCGACCGCCAGCGCCGGCAGGCGGACCTCGCGGTCCTCCAGTTCGGCGTTGGGGTCGTCGGAGCCTTCGACGTAGGCCCGCAGGAAGCCGGGGAACTCGATGACCTTGCCGCCGGCGGAGAACTCAGCCTCCTCGTTTGACGACGACTTGCCGGTGATGCGCACCTGCACGCTCTTGCCCCGCACGTCGGCCATCTGGGACGCGACCGTGCGCTTCCAGATCAGCTCGTAGAGGGCTGCCTCGTCGGGCCCCACCTCGCGGGCCACCTGCTCGGGCATGCGGAAGCTGTCGCCCGCCGGCCGGATGGCCTCGTGGGCCTCCTGGGCGTTCTTCACCTTCTTGGCGTACCGGCGGGGCTGGTCGGGCACGTACTCGGCGCCGTACAGTTCCCGGGCCTGGGTGCGGGCCGCGTTCAGCGCTGTCTCCGACAGTGCCGTGCTGTCGGTGCGCATGTAGGTGATATAGCCGTTCTCGTACAGGCGCTGGGCCACGCTCATGGCCCGCTGGGTCGTGAACCGCAGCTTGCGCCCCGCCTCCTGCTGCAAGGTCGACGTCATGAACGGCGGGTAGGGCGTGCGCTTGTACGGCTTCTCGTCGACCGATTTCACCGTGAACGTGGACTCGGCCAGACGGGCGACGAGTCCCCGGGCGCCCTCGGAGTCCAGCACGACGACATCGGAGGCGGTGCGGGCGCCGGACTCGTCGAAGTCCCGGCCCGTCGCCAGCCGCGTCCCGTCGATGGCGACGAGGGTGGCGCCGAAGGGCGGGCTCTGGCGGGAGAACCGGCCCTCGATGTCGGAGTAGGAGGCGCTCCGGAAGCGCATACGGGCCCGTTCCCGCTCGACGAGGATCCGGGTGGCCACGCTCTGGACCCGCCCGGCCGAAAGGCGGGGAAGGACCTTGCGCCACAGCACGGGGGAGACCTCGTAGCCGTAGAGGCGGTCGAGGATGCGTCGGGCCTCCTGGGCATCGACCAGCCGGCGGTCGAGCTCGCGCCAGTTCTCCACCGCGTCGCGGATGGCGCCGGAGGTGATCTCGTGGAAGACCATGCGCCGCACCGGCATGCCCTGGGGCGGGTTGAGGACCTCCATCAGGTGCCAGGCGATGGACTCGCCCTCCCTGTCCTCGTCTGTCGCCAGGTAGAGCTCGGTGGCGTCCTTGAGCAGGCCCTTCAACTTGGTGACGACGTGCTTCTTCTCGCTGTTGACCACGTAGAGCGGCTTGAACCCGTTGTCGACGTCGACGCCGAGCCGGGCCCAGCTCTCGCCCTTCTGAGCGGCGGGGATCTCCTTGGCGTCCTTGGGCAGGTCGCGGATGTGGCCGACAGAGCTCTCGACCACGAACTCGCTGCCCAGAAAACGGGCGATCGTCCGGGCTTTGGCTGGCGATTCGACGATGACGAGAGGTTTGGCCATGGCTACACGACAATTGACAGGCTGCACGGTCCGTGTCAAACGTCGTGCCGCGTCTACGGTGCTGGGATGGTGTTATCCGTCCCCGTCGGCCTCGAGTTGTTCGACCGCAAGTCGAACGGCGTCGTCGTAGCTGAGCAGGGTGAAGGGGACAAGTGATCGGATGCGGTCGTCGCCGGCGATGACCTCCACCGAGAGCCCGTCCACGAGCGGGCGGCCCACCGACGTGGGCAGGTCGGTGACCAGGCCGAGCCACAGCGACGACAGCTTCGGCGTGAGTACCGGGACCTTGACGATGAGCCGGCGCCGGCCCGTGATGGTGGCGTAACGGCGCATCATCTGCTCGTAGGTCAGGATGTCCGGACCGCCGACATCGTAGGAGCCGGCCGGGATGCCGGGCGCGGCCACGAGGTAGCGCACCATGTCGGGAAGGGCGATGGGCTGGCAGCGCGTCGTGACCCACTTCGGGCAGACCATGGCCGGCAACCGGTCGACGAGCTGCCGCATGATCTCGAAGCTCGCGCCGCCGCGGCCGAGGACGATCGCCGCACGCAACTCCACGGTGTCCGCGCCTTCCCGCAGGATCCGGCCGACTTCATGGCGGGATCTGAGGTGCTCCGAAACCTCGCCTTGGCCGAGCCCGCCGAGGTACACGACACGGGCGCCGGCCGCCGACGCGGCACTGGCGAACCGGCTCGCGGCGTCGCGGTCGCGCGTTGCGAAGCCGGCCGCCTCCATCGAGTGGACCAGGTAGTAGGCGACGTCGCACCTGTCGAGCGCATCGGCGAGACCTGTGCCGTCGAGCACGTCCAAGGCGACGGGCCGGCCCTCGCCCTGGTAGGCCGCCGGCCGGCGGGTGGCGGCCAGGACCTCGTGGCCGGCGGCCACGAGCGCCGGCACGAGGGCGCGCCCGACGAAGCCCGTGGCGCCGGTGACGAGCATTCGCATGTCGTGCGAAGCCTGGCACGCGGCGAGCGATGAGCGTCGCCGTCGTCGCCGGCCTGGTGCTCGCGGCCGTCGCGTGGGGAGCGCTGTTCGGTCTCGGCCGCGCCGACTTCTGGTCGCGCGCCGCATTGGCCGGCGTCGCCATCGGTGCCTACGCCGTCGTCGTCCAGCGGGCCGAACTTGAGGAGCTGCTGCGCCCGACGGTGGTCGACGTGGCCATCGGCGTGGTCGCGGCCGGCGTGCTGTACGGGGTGTTCTGGGCCGGCAACGCGATGCTGCGCCGGTGGTTGCCGGCGGTGGCGGCGCAGGTCGACGATCTCTACGACGTGCGCTCGGTGCCCCGCCCTGCCCGCCTACCGATCACCGCCGTGCTCCTGTTGGTGGGGCCGTGCGAGGAGCTCTTCTGGCGGGGGTTAATGCAGGAGCGGGCCGGGTTCGTCGTCGCGTTGGCCGGCTACGCCGCCGTGCACCTGTGGGAGCGCAAGGCCGTGCTCATTCTCGCCGCCGTGGTCGGTGGGGCGTTCTGGGGGGCGCTCTTCACGTGGCGCGGCACGCTCGTCGCACCTCTCGTGAGCCACGCGCTGTGGGATCTCGCAGTGGTCGTCTGGCGGCCATTGGTCCCGTCGCACAGGCGCGACTGACTCATCAAGGTTCCGGTGCGTCCGGCCGAGATGTGGGGTATGCGCCTCGCCGGATCAGCACGAACCACCTGGTACGGCGTGGCCGCCGTGCTGGCCGTGCTCGCCATCGCCGGCGCCACCGTCGCGTGGTCCACGGCGGATGCGTCTGCGTCAGCACCACCCGCGCCGGCCCCGGACACGCGGCCGCCGACGACGACGTCGACCACCACCTCGTCCACCACCTCCACATCGACCTCCACGTCGACAACCGTCAAGCCCAAGCCGGTGACGACCACCGCCAAGCCCCGGCCCGTGACGCCGGCCACAACGCCGA
This sequence comes from uncultured Acidimicrobiales bacterium, assembly GCA_964479465.1. Lineage (GTDB taxonomy): Bacteria > Actinomycetota > Acidimicrobiia > Acidimicrobiales > AC-14 > CADCTB01. The sequence continues at coordinate 35,422 of CAYZMG010000032.1, read as the reverse complement.
CCACTGCCCCCCCTACCACTGCCCCCCCGACCACTACGCCGGCGCCGGTTGCCCTCCCCGGAAACTTCACGGCCGAGGAGCGTTGCGCCAACTCCCGCCAATGGGTGGCGCAGCGGGGTCTCGTCCTTCCGGCCGGCTGGGGGTACCGCTGCCCTGGGCCGGCCGTCGTCGAGGGGGCGCCCAGGTGGGGCATGGCCTGCTGGAACTGCAACGGCGACGGGCAGAGTTGGATCGCTATCGACATCGGCCGCATCGGTGCGTCCGACAAGGCGCTCCGCTACGTCATCGCCCACGAGATCTGCCACGCCAGGGAGTACATGACGCTGGGCATCTCCACCGAGCTCACCGCCGATCTGTGCGCCGCTCTCCACGGCGCCCCCCGGCCCTGAGCGCCCCCCGCCCGCTCTCTCCGTCGAGAAGCCGTAGCCCCTCCAGATCGGGACCGCGGAAGTTGAAGCTGTTCGTGAGGACAACCACCGCGCGGCTGTTGCGCGGCGTGAACCCGACGAAGGCTCGGAATCCGCCGGTCGCGCCGTTGTGCCAGAGCTGAGTCGCGGCCTTGGTACTAAGCTGAGTCCCGGCCTAGGTCCTTCCGCACATCCACACCAAGCCAATTCCGCCCGTGCGTCTGCGTCGCCGTTCCTGGTGCGTGAGGACAATCGCGTCGCCGAGGGGGCTGGAGCTCGGTTCGACCTGGGCTCGCAAGAAGATGAGCATGTCATCGGCGGTCGACAGAATGGCGCCGGCAGCAGCCATGCCGTCGAGATGCCAGGACGGCCCCGGGCGCCCACGCCAACGGTGCCCGGCCGCCGACCGGGCGGCCTGCTCGTCGTCGGGAACGACGACGGTGTCGACCAGTCCGAGCGGCCCGCAGATCCGGAGGTCGAGCGCGGTCTGGTAGTCCGGCGCGCCGATCAGATCGGCGAGCGCGAGACCAAGGACGGCGGCCCCCAGGTTCGAGTACCTCAACCCACCCGTGCCTGGGGTCCCGCGGAGCCTGGTTCGCCCCAGTGCATCGAGGACGTCCTCACGGGTTAACGAAGAGTACGGATCAGTCGACCGCATCTCGGTGAGCCGCCCGAGTGGCGAGCGGGGTAGACCCGAAGTGTGGGTGGCAAGGTGCTCGAGGGTGATCTGAGCCCCGCGCTCCGACGGGACAAGCAGGTCAGACCGAAGGATGTCCCGAACGGGTGTGTCGAGCGTGACCTCTTGGCGCACGACTGCGTCCGCGAGCAGGAGCGCGGTGAACACCTTCGTGACCGAGCCAATCTCAAACAACGTCCGGCCTGTCGGCTCGACCTCGTCGGGCGACCGGACATGGCCGGCCGATCTCACGACCGGAGATTCCTCCGGACCGCCGAGCACACCTACGACCACGCCGGGATGCCGCCGGGAGAGCCTCTGAGCCGCCCGGGCGGCCATCTGGTCGGCAGACGCCGGCGGTCGCGCCACTCCCGCACCGTATCGATCGCGGCCCCCTACGCCGGGATGAACGACTTCTCGGCGTCGGTGCCCTCGTCCATCGGAGCGGCCTTGCGCTTCGAGAAGGCGATGGCGCCGATGAGCACCACCAGAGCCAGGCCAGCGACACCGAAGCGGGCCGGGTCGTTGTCGCGGAGGTTGATGACGGCGGGCAGGATCAGGAGTGACACCAGATTCATGACCTTGATGAGCGGGTTCAGGGCCGGGCCGGCGGTGTCCTTGAACGGGTCGCCGACGGTGTCGCCGATGACCGCCGCCTTGTGGGCGTCGGAGCCCTTGCCACCCTCGTGGCCGTCCTCGATGTACTTCTTGGCATTGTCCCAGGCGCCGCCGGCGTTGGAGAGGAAGTTGGCCATGAGCTGGCCGGTGAGGATCACCGCGGCGAGAAACGCACCGAGGGCCAGGTAGTTGATGCCGAAGCCGATGATGACCGGGGTGAGCACGGCGAGCAGGGCCGGCGTGGCCAGCTCCCGCAGCGAGGCCGCGGTGCAGATGTCGATGACCGGGCCGTAGTCGGGCCGCTTGGTGCCGGCCATGATCATGCCGTCGGCGAACTGGCGGCGGACTTCCTGCACGACGACGGCGGCAGTACGGCCCACGGCCCGGATGGCGAGGGAGCTGAACAGGAAGGCGACCGAGCCGCCGATGAGGAGGCCGATGAAGGTCTTGGGATCGGCCACGTTGATCTGGGTCGCGGGATGCCGGAACAGGTCGGAACCGATGACGGCCTCGCCGATTCTCGCGCCGGCGGGTAGGAAGGTTTCGGTGTACACGAGGCTCAGTTCGCCGGCGATCGTCTCGATGAAGCTGGCGAAGAGGGCCACCGAAGCGATGACGGCGGAACCGATGGCGAAGCCCTTGGTGACGGCCTTGGTGGTGTTGCCCACCGCGTCAAGGCTCACCATGATGCGCTCCGCCTCACCGCTGAACTCGCCCGACATCTCGGCGATCCCCGCTGCGTTGTCGGCCACCGGGCCGAAGGTGTCCTCGGACACGACGACGCCGGTGGTGGCCAGCATGCCCATGCCGGTGAGGGCGACCAGGTAGAAGGTGAACTGGATGTTGCCCTCGCCCAGGGCGATGGCCGTACCCAGGGCGCCGGCGATGGCGACGATGGCCCAGACCGAGCTCTCCAGGCCGGAGGCGATTCCCGACAGCACCGTGGTGGCCGGGCCGGTGCGGGCCGCTTCGGCGATGTCGCGCACGGGGGACGTCTCGGTGGAGGTGAAGTACTCGGTGAGGCGACTGGCGATCTGGGCCAGGACAAGGCCGATGACCACGGCCCAGAACACCTTCAGGTTCTTCACGTAGAACTGGGCCACGAGGAAGGTGCCGAGCACGGTGAGGAGGCCGGCGGTAAGGAAGCCGCGGTTAATGGGGGCCATGGCCGATTTGTCCTTGTCGGTGGCCCGCACCGCGTAGACGCCGACGATGGACGCCAGCACGCCGATGGCCCGGGCGACCACCGGGAAGATCAGGCCCAGCGCCGGGTTGCGGCCGATGGAGGCGAAGGCGGCGACGCCGAGGATGATCGAGGCGACGAGGGTGACCTCGTAGCTCTCGAAGAGGTCGGCGGCCATGCCCGCGCAGTCGCCCACGTTGTCGCCCACGTTGTCGGCGATGGTGGCCGGGTTGCGGGGGTCGTCCTCGGGGATGCCCGCCTCCACCTTGCCGACGAGGTCGGCGCCCACGTCGGCGGCCTTGGTGAAGATGCCGCCGCCGACCCGCAGGAACAGGGCGAGCAGGGAGCCACCGAAGCCGAAGCCGATCAGGATGGCCGAGCTGGTGTTCTGGAAGATCAGGATGATGACCGTGGCGCCGAGCAGGCCGAGGCCGACGGTGAACATTCCGGCCACGCCGCCGGTACGGAACGCCACCTTCAGCGCGGCGGGCAACGACCCGGACTTGGCCGCCGCTGCGGTGCGCACGTTCCCCCGCACGGCGAGGCTCATCCCGATGAATCCGGTCAGACCCGACATGAGGCAGCCGGCGAGGAAGGCCAGGGTTCGGTAGATGCCGGACTCGCCAAAGGAGAGGGCGGCGGTGTCGTCGGGCTTCAAGACCTCGGTGGAGGTGACGAAAACGATGATGGCCAGAGGGATGAGGATGAACCCGATCGTGCGGAACTGCCGCTTGAGGTAGGCCATGGCCCCCTCCTGGATGGCCTTGGCGATCTCCTGCATCTTGGGTGTGCCCTGGTCGGCGGCCAGGACGCCGCGCATCAGGGAGAAGCCGACGCCGATCGCCAGCAGGGCAGTGGCCACCGAGAAGAAGAGCCAGGCGCGCTCCCCTCCCTTGAGGGTGAATACCTGGTAACCGCCCTCCGAGGCGAGCAATTCAATCATGCCGACCACGGTTTCACCATCGTGAAAATCTAATTTTCAGTAGACCGAAATGTCAAGGGCCTTTCTGCGGTTCCGATGGCTTGGTGCCCTCCGCCGGCAGAGTGATGCCGTAGCCCTCCACGTGGTAGGGAACCGAGGTCACCACGGTGCCCTCCCGGAACAGCAGGCGGGCCTTGAGCATGAGGGCGCTCTGGTTGTGCAGCAGGTGCTCGTACCAGCGACCGACCACGAACTCGGGGACGACCACGGTAGTCGTGCCCTTGCTCCACCGCTGGTCCAACTCGTCGAGGTACGCGATGACCGGCGTCGTGAGCTCCCGGTACTTCGAGTGGACGATCTCCAGGTCCACGTTGATCCCGAATTCCCGCCACTGGCGCTGGATCTCCTCGCGGTCGTCGTCCTCGTGGGAGATGTAGAGGGCGACGAGGTGTTGGGGCCGCAGGGACCGGGAGTAGCCCAGGGCCTGGATCACGCCCCGGTGGATGCGGCCGACCAGCACCACCACCGTGTGGTTGAACGGCTGGGGTCGAACTTCCTCGGGCCGGATCTCAAGGGCGGCGGCCACCCGGGTGTAGTGCCGCTTGATGGCCGTGAACAGCACGATGATGGACGGGACGACGACGAGGGGAAGCCACGCGCCGACGGCGAACTTGGTGATGGCGACGATCATCAGGACGATGAACGTGGCGGTGGCCCCGACCGCGCTGATCGCCATGCCCAACTTCCAGCCCGGTTCCCGGCCGCGGCGGTGGTGCACGACCATGCCGCTCTGACTGAGGGTGAACGACGTGAACACGCCCACGGCGTAGAGCGGGATCAGGGCGTTGGTGATGCCGCCGAAGGCGATGATGAGCGCCGACGCGGCGATGGCCAGGATGATGATCCCGTTCGAGAACACCAGGCGGTCGCCCCGGTTGCTTAGGTACCGGGGCAGGTAGCCGTCGCGGGCGATGATCGAAGACAGCCGGGGGAAGTCGGCGTAGGCGGTGTTGGCGGCCAGGACGAGGATGGAGACGGTGGCCAGCTGGAGCACCACGTAGATCGGGCCGCCGCCGAAGACGGTGCGGCCGATCTGGGAGATCACCGTCTCGTCATGGCTCGGGTATGGGTGGATGTGGTGGGCGAGGACGGAGAGGCCGAAGAACAGGCTGCCGAGGATCCCCGCCATGATCATCATGGTGGTGGCCGCGTTCCGGGACTGGGGTTTGCGGAACGCCGGCACGCCGTCGGCGATGGCCTCGATTCCAGTCAGCGCGACCGCCCCTGACGAGAAGCCCCGCAGCAGCAAGAACAGGCCGAGCTGGCCGCCCGCCTCCCGTTGGAGCTCGGCCAATTCGGGGTCGAACGGGATCTGGCCGATGCTGCCGAAGTAGATCCGGTACAGGCCGTAGAGGACCATGCCTCCCACGGTGAAGATGTAGAGGTAGGTCGGCAACGCGAAGAGCGTTCCGGACTCCTTGGTGCCCCGCAGGTTGGCCAGGGTGACGACGCCGATGAGGCAGAGGCCGAGCCCGACGCGGTTGTCGGCCAGCGACCGGAAGGCCGGCAGCGACACGATGGCGGCCACGCCGGCCGAGATCGACACCGCGACGGTGAGCACGTAGTCGACGAGGATGGATGCGCCAGCGACGAGGGACGGGCCGCGGCCCAGGTTCTCCCGACTGACGACGTAGGAGCTGCCGCCATGGGGGTAGGCGTAGATCGTCTGCCGGTAGGACAGGACGACGATCGTCAGCAGGATGGCCACGACGATCGAAATCGGGACCAACCGGGAAAGGCCCAGGACGAGGCTGCTGCTCCCGGCGGCGACGACGAAGAGGATCTCCTCGGTGGCGTAGGCGGTGGAGGAGAGCGCGTCCGAGGAGAAGGTGGGCAGGGCTATCCGCTTCGGGAGGCGCTGGTGCTCCTGCTCGCTGGTGGCGATGGGCCGGCCGACGAGTAGCCGCTTCAGGGCTGAATACACAGGCGAACCGTAATCCCTATCTCTTGGGCCGAGGCCAGCCGGTGATTTGTGCGCGGGACGGTCCGGGTGTTGCATGGCGCCCGTGCACGTCATCGTCGTTGGCTGCGGACGAGTAGGTCGGGAACTGGCCATGGAGCTCGACCGAGAGGGTCACAGCGTCAGCGTCATGGACAAGGACCGCAACGCGTTCCACGAGCTTCCCGACGGCTTTTCGGGCAAGGCGATCCTCGGGTTCGGCTTCGACCGGGAGCACCTGGAGCAGGCGGGCATCCAGGAAGCGGAGGCCGTGGCCGCTGTCACCAACGGCGACAACTCGAACATCCTCACCGCCCGCATCGCCCGGATGACCTACGAGGTCCCCCACGTGGTCGCCCGGATCTACGATCCCCGCCGGGCTGTTATCTACCGCCAGCTGGGCATCGCCACGGTGGCCGCGGTGGCGTGGACGACCGACCAGGTTCTGCGGCGGCTGTTCCCGGAGAATTCCGTTTCCGAATGGACCGACGCCTCGGGGACCGTGAGCCTGCTGGAGCGGGCCCTGCCCGACGCGTGGGCTGGCCGAAAGCTGACCGAGCTGGAGGAGGCCGGCGCATTCCGGCTCGTGGCGCTGACGCGGGGCGGCCAGGCCCGCCTCGGGGGCCCGGAGCTGGTGGGTCAGGAGGGCGACATCCTGCACGTGATGGTCCACAAGGACGCCCGGACCGAGATGGAGGCGCGCATGACCGCCGGCCCGGAGTCGAACCGATGAGGTTCGGCCAAGTGTGGAGGTCGAACCGATGAGGTTCGGCCAAGTGTGGAGGTCGAACCGATGAGGTTCGGCCA
>CAYZMG010000032.1:0-28710 GCA_964479465.1 uncultured Acidimicrobiales bacterium | reverse complement strand
GTCGAACCGATGAGGTTCGGCCAAGTGTGGAGGTCGAACCGATGAGGTTCGGCCAAGTGTGGAGGTCGAACCGATGAAGCGCGTCAGATGAAAGCCGCGATCGCCGGCGCCGGCAACGTCGGCACCCACATCGCCAATGACCTGGCCGAGGCCGGTCACGAGGTGCTGCTGCTCGAGCAGGACCACGACGTCGCCGCCCGGCTCCGGCTGGTCGAGGGGGTCAAGGTGGTGGTGGCCGACGCCTGCGAGCCGAGCCTCCTGACCGAAGCTGGCCTGGAGACCTGCGACGTCATGGTGGCGGTCACCGGCGACGACGAGGACAACCTCGTGATCTCGCTGCTGGCCAAGCAGGTCTTCGCCGTCGACCGGGTCGTGGCCAGGGTCAACCACCCCAACAACCAGTGGCTCTTCAATGAGACCTGGGGCGTGGACATCGCGGTGTCGACACCCCACCTTCTCACCGCCCTGGTGGAGGAGGCCGTCTCCGTGGGCTCACTCGTGCGCCTGCTCCAGTTCGAGGACGCCCGCCTCGTCGAGGTCACCCTGGCCGCCGACTCGCCGGCGGAGAACCGGGCGATCATGGAGCTGGGAGTGCCTCGCGATGCCACCATCGTGGCCATCATCCGGGAGCGTCACGTCATCGTGCCCCGAGGCGAGACGGTGTTCGCGGCTGGCGACGAGGTGCTGGTGTTGGTGACTCCGGAGTCCGAGGATGTGGTCAAGACCCTCTTCGTGGGGTCGATGACGTCGGGGGCTACAGGAGCTCGTAGCGAGGGTTGAACACGGTGAGGCGCCCGGCAGCGCCCTGCGGCGTCCCCCGGCCGCTAAGGACCAGGCGCTTCCCCGGCGCCACGCCGGGGATGTAACGGCGGCCAGTCCAGACCACCACCATGGTGCCGCTGCCGTCGTTGACCGTGGCCTCCAGCGAAGGCGTGCCGGCGCGGGGAACGATGCGCAGCGAGGTGATCTCCCCGGCCACGCTGACCTCCTGGCGGGGCTCGGCCTCACCGATGGGCGTCACGCCGGGCAGGTCGGCGCAGAACTGCCGGAGCCGCTCACGGTCCAGGTCGGCGTCGGAGGTCTTGATCCGCTGGAGCAGCTTCTTGAAGGCCATGACCTGCCGCCTGGCTTCGCCTAGTTGGGGCCGGCGCCGTTGGCGCCGTGGCGCATCACCAACCGTACCGAGGTACCCACTTCAGTCGGGCTGAACTCCACCTCGTCAACGAGAGCCCGGATGAGCGGGATGCCCAGCCCCCGCTCGAACTTCAGGCGGTCGGGGTCGGTCACGGGCGGGTGGTCGGGCAGGTCGGAAGGGTCGAACCCTTGACCCCGGTCCTCGATATGGACTTCGAGGGCGTCGGTGCCGGCCTGGCAGCGGACCAGCACCCGCTCGGCGCTGCCGGCGGCGTCGTGGGCCTCGATGGCGTTGGTGCACGCCTCCGACACGGCCAGCTTGAGGTCGTCGATGCGCTCGTCGGCCAGCGTGCTGTCAGAGCTCGCCAGTGCCGATACCACCAGGCGGGCGAGAGCGACGAACTCGGCTCGAGCCGGAATCTCCAGCTCGATGACCCCCCCAGCCAGCTCCCGGTCGGTCACGGGTCTAGGTCGTGGCGCCGCCGTCGGAGCCGCCGCCGACCGCTGCATCGACAGAATCGTGTATCGAGAACACCTTGGTGAGGCCGGTGATCTCGAACACCTTCAGGATCCGGCTCTGGGTGCACACCAGCAGCAGGTCGCCGTCGTGGCTGCGCAGGCGCTTGAGCCCGCCCACCAGGACACCGAGGCCGGTGGAGTCGAGGAAGTCGACGCCTTCCAGATCGACGATGATCTTGTGCTTCCCCTCGCTGACCAGCTCGATCAGGCGCTCGCGGAAGCGGGGTGCGGTATAGACGTCGACCTCGCCGCGCACGCTCAGTACCGCGAACCCGTCTCTTTCCTCGACGTCCAAGCCGAGATCCATGCAGTTCCTCCCAGGGGGTTGCTCTCCTTCCACGCTAGCAAGCGGTTGGGAGTACCTCGATTTCGTCGAGGTGGAGGGCGTGGGTGCTCAGCGGGTGCCGGCGCGCGCCAGCCGCCGGCGGTTGGCGGAGACGACATCGAACACCTCGACCTGGTCGGGGTCGAACGGCTCGGGCTCAGGCTCGGGCTCGTCGAAGTCGTCGAGGTCGTCGAAGTCGTCGGTCTCGGCCGGGGCCCAGAGCGTGACCGGCTCCGGCTCCGGCTCGGCGGCGGGTGCGGGCTCGGCGGCGACCGGGGCCCAGTCCTCGTCGATGTCGTAGGGGGCGGGCTGCGGCTCGGGCTGCAGCTCGGGCTCGGGTTCGGGTTCGGGGGCGGGGGCGGGGGCGGACGCCCGGACGGTGGCCGGCGCCGGCGCCGGGGGGTTATCGACGGGCAGATCCTTCTCGGGGGCAAGCTTGATGCGGTGGTTCAGGACCCGCAGGTGCATGGCCAGGAGCAGCAGGACGAGTCCGGCCGCCACGGGCACGAGCGGGCGCCCGGGGTTGATCAGGCTGATGATGGAGCGGGGGGCGTCGTCGGGGAGCACGGCCTCTTCTTCGCCCTCCTCCAGGTCGTCGGCGGGCGGACGAGCGCCGAAGGGCAGGGTTCCCTCGAAACCCGTGTCCGGCGGCTCGGGAACGGTGATGGCCGGGAGTCGGATCGGCTGGGACCGCGTCGAGAGGAAGCCGGAGAGATCGACGCCGGCGGACGTGCCCGGCTTGATGGTTGTCGTGGGCGCGGCGGTGGGCGCCGGTGATCCCGGCGGGGCGCCGACTGCCGTCGTCGACGTGGTTGTCGGCGGCGCCGGCACGGTGGCCGTGCGGATGCTCGACGGCTCCGAGGCGATCTCCGCCGGCCAGGTGCCGCCGGCGCCCTTGCGGACGGCCACGACCTGATAGCTGTACTCGCCGCCGTTGAACGCCGAGGTGGTGGTGTCGGTGAAGAGCACCTTGGTGCCGGAGCTCGGTTGGGGGATGGCGGCGCCGACGGGCAGGTACTTCGACCCGCCCGGGTCCTTGCGGAAGACGGCGTAATAGGCCATGTCGGGCTCGGTGTTGCGGCTCCAGGCCAGCTCGGTGTTGCGAGCCTCGTTCACCTTGGGCGGGTCAAGGACCGGCTTGGCCGCTGGGGCGGCGACGTAGAAGCTGCGCGACAGCTCGTTGGAGGGACCGGGTGTGCCGACGAGCGGGAGAGCCTGGGTGGCGACGAGCTTGAAGTCGTACCGCCCATTCGAAGGGCGGGAAACCGTCCAGGAGAAGGTGCACGGTGACTCCGAGCACGTCTTCGTCTTTGTCTCGCTCCCGATGGTGAGCGTCACGTCCTTCATAAGGTAGAGCGTGGCCGAGCGGGCGCTGCCCGCCACTGTCACGCTGGCACTCTCCAGGGGCGGCTCCGCCCGCGGGGAGTCGATGGTGATCGCCGGCCCACCTTCGGCGGCGCCGGCCGGTGAGGCCGGCGTGGCGACGAGGAAGCCGAGGAGGAGCGCGGCGACCGCCCCGGAGCGTCGCCCGAGGCCCGCCATCACCGGGCTGCCGCCCGGTGAATGCTTGCCGGACCGGCCTCCCGGGCCGGTCACCGGGCTGCCGCCCGGTGAATGCTTGCCGGACCGGCCTCCCGGGCCGGTCACGCGGCCTTCAGATCCTTGACCCAGGTGGCCCGGATGATGAGCCGCTGGGCCGCCGAGCCCTTTGGATGGCAGGTGGTGAGGGTGAGCGACCGCTCGGCCGTGGGGTCGATGACGCTCATCTCGCTGGGGGCGACCACGAACGGGTCCCGGGCCACCTGATAGACGCAGCCGCCGATGGGCGTGGTCAGCTCGATGGTGTCGCCCGGCTTGAGCTGGTCGACGTTGCCGAACGGCCGCCCGTAGGTGGTGCGGTGGCCGGCGATGGAGACGTTGCCGCCCTCGCAGGGCAACGGCGTCTGCGGGTAGTGGCCGGCCCCGGCCCGCAGGGCGCTGGGCGTGATGCCCTCGACGACCACGGTGTCCAGGCCAAGGGCCGGGATCCTGATGCGGGTCAGGCTGTCGCCCGTCTCGATCTTGCGCTCCTTGTATGCCTGCTGGAGCTCGGGACTGGCGATCTGGTCTTCCAGCCGCTCCTGGATACGGTCGGTCCACATGTTGGTGGCGAAGGGGTAACCCACGAGGCCCAGCCCGCCGAGCACCAAGAGGACCGAGAGCCCGGAGAGCGTCCTGCGGAGCCAGGGCTTGTTTCGGAGAAGCTCTACAAGCACGGAACGACCTTCGTCATGACCACGGACAGGCTACCGGCTGCCAGTGCGGTTACGAGCTCACCCGATCATTGGTGCGGGCCGGCTGAGCGGCGGTGATGCGGCGGCGGACGCCCAGGGCGACGAACAGCAGGCCGGCGCCGGCGAGGGGCAGCCACGGGTCGTTGCCGGTCTTGGCCAGCGTCGGCACCACAGGGGTGACCTGCTGCTGCTGGCTGACCAGGCGGGTCTGGCCGCCGGCACCGGTCTCGGCGTGGGCCAGCTCGATGGCAATGCCGCCGTTGAGACCCTTGAGCAGGTGGATGCTCACGCCGTCGGCGTAGGAAGCCACGGCGCCGGTGTTGGGGTCGGTGGTGGTACGGCCGGCGCCAAGGGAGATTGTGCTCTCGAGCGGCGTGCCCGCCAGGAGGGTGAGGGGCTGGTTGAGCTGGATCGGGATGTCGGTGACCGCAGCGCCCAGCAGGGGCAGACCGAGGCGGACCCGGGCGACGGCGGCGTCGAAGGAGGGGGTGCTCACGGCCGTTCCCCGGTCGAAGGTGGAGACCGACTTGGCCTGGCCCACGATGATCGACAGCAGCGGGGCGCCGCCGAGGGTGAGGCCGGGGAGCAGGTCGATCTGGGCGCCGGCAGCGTTGGCGGTGGCGGTGACGGCGTTGGCGGTCGTGACCGCCGAGGCGGTGGAGGAACCCACCTGCACGTCGAGGAGCTGGGTGGCCCGCTCGATGCCGTCCAGGAGGCCGTCGACCAGCCCGGAGACCGGGGCGACGGTGGAGGTGCTGCCCAGGCCCAGGTTGGTGGTCAGCCCGCCGAGGAGGCCGCCGAGGGTAGGCGTCAGAGTGTTCAGGACGGTGCCGACCGTCTGGTCGACGACCGGGAGCAGGGCGTCGAGGAGCTGGCGGAGCAGGGCGGTGATGGGGTCGAGCAGTGTGGTCCCCAGCAGGTCCACGCCGGCCACGGAGCCGGCCCCGTAGGCCGAGGGTGCCCCGTTGTTGGTGTCCACCCGGGACTCACCGCAGGCCAGCTCCACCGTGGCCAGGCCGGCGACGGGCAGGTTCAGGACGCACGCCTTCGGGGGCGTCGCGCTCTGGTTGGCGGCGTTGACCTCGCTGTTGCTGACGGTGCCCTGGACCAGGGCCACGCCGGCGCCGGAGGCCTTGGCCGAGGGGGTGCTGTTCACGAGGGCGCTGGCCTGGCCCACGGTGACCCGGGTGCCGAAGAGGTTGAGCTCGAGGCCGCGGGCCGCGGCGGTGGCGATGAAGCTCTCCGGGCGGGTCTCCACCTCGGCCGCCGTCGCCGGTAGAGCCAGGACTGCCGTCATGACCAGCCCTGACAGCAGGATCGCCCCGAAACGTCGCACACTGCGCAATGTCTTCTCCAACCCTCTGTGAGCGTGACGTCAGCGCCCCCGCAGTGGCGCGGATGCCGTCACGACCTCCCCGGTAAATGCCAGATACAAGTAGCTACCAGAGAACGTTGCCCAGGTCCAGAGAAGGAAGCAGAATTTCTTGCTCTCCAGAGCGGGGTCCTCACTGTCAGTGGTATTCCACCCCCTGTGGACTACCTCTCGACTCGCATGGTGGCGGAGGCGCGCAGGGTGAGGTCGCCCAGGGCCGAGCCCAGCAGCGGCACCGCCGTGGGCGCCCGGTAGGCCACCTCCACGCGAACCCGACTGCCGACGGCGCCCCGGCCGGTGGTGCTGACGGTGATCCGTGACTCTTCGAGGTTCGAGCTGGCCAGGGCCGCGTTGCGGGGCGCGTCGGCGGCCGGGTCAACGGCGGCCTCGCGTACCGCCTCCCGTGCTGCGTGCACGACGAGGATCTGGTCGCGCACCAGGAGGCCGAGCTGGACCACCGCCAGCAGCAGCATCACGACGAGGGGGAGGACGAGGGCCAGCTCCACCGACGCCTGGCCCTCGTCCGCCCTTCCTCGTCTCACAGAACGACGCTCACTTCACCTTGCCGGTGATGGCGTTCATGACCGCGTCGAACAGCTTGCCGATCAGGTCCGACTTGGTGGCCCAGGCCACGATCAGCAGGGCGACGGCGGCCGCCCCCAGCAGGACCAGGGCGTACTCCGCCGAGGCCTGGCCGCGCTGGTCGTCACGGGTGTCGCCGACCACGCCGGCGAGGTAGGTGGACAGGTGGACGTAGAGGGCGAGCATTCGATTGCTCCTCCTTGTGGTTCTCCGGTTGTTCACAGGCGCAGCGACCGCACGGCGCTGGCGATGAGCGGGGCCACGGTGAGGAGGCCGAAGGCGGGGAGTGTGCAGCTGACCAGGGGGAAGAGCAGTTTGACGGGCACCTTGCGGGCGGCTTCTTCGGCCCGCCGGCGGCGGTCGGCCCGGACCTCATGCGCCAGCCGCTCCAGGCTGGCCCCGAGCGGGGCGCCGTAGCGCTCGGAGGCGATCAGGGCGCCGATCAGGGGCCGGGTGGCCTCGCCGGCGCGATGGGGAAGGTCGTCGAGGGCGTCGGCCAGGCGGCGACCGAGGTCGGCCTCCTGGCCGGCCCGGGCCAACTCGGCGCCCAATGGGCCCGGCGACCGCCGGGCGACCGCAGCCACCGCCAGGCGCACGGTGAGGCCGGCTCCGACCGCCAGCACCAGAAGGTCGACCACATCGGGCAGATCGGCGGCGATGGCGGCCAGATGCCGGCGGCGCCGGCGGCGGGCGCCCAGGCCGGGAAAGGCCCACGCGACGAGCGCGACCGGAAGCGCAGCCGCCGGCAGCAAGGCGAGGGCGATGGCGCCGCCGGCCAGAGCGACACCGAGGCGCCGGCCGGCCTCGGGCCCGGCCGGGCGGCCAAGCCGGCGGAGCACCGATCCCCCGGCCCGCTCGAGCAGGGCCGCCACCCCGGCGGCGGCGGTGGCGCCGGGCCGCCGCCGGGACTCCGACGGGAGGCGGGCGGCCGGCCCCAGGGCGCGGATCCGCCCAGGGGCGGGGCGGAGCCGCCAGCCGGCGAGGAGGACCACCGCGAACCACGCCAGGAAGGCCGCGGTCATACGGCCACCTTGGCCAGGCGCTGCATCCACAGCCAGCCCAGAGCGTCGAGGATGAGCCCGCACACCAGCAGGGCCAGCCCCGCCGGCGTGTGGAGCATGAACTGGGCGGTGCGGGGGTCGGTGGCGGCGGCGAAGGCGCCGAAGCCGATGGGTGCCAGCCCGATCACGAGTGCGGAGATCCGAGCCTGGGAGGAGAGCGCCCGTAGCTCGGCGGCCACCGCCAGCCGTTCCCGTACCGTCGCCGCCACGCCGTCGACCGCCCGGGCCTGGGCGCCACCGGTCTCCGCGCCCAGGCACAGGGCTGCGACGCCCAGGCGCACGCCCGGGAGGGGCCGGCGGACGGCGACTGCCTCAAGGGCCGCAACCAGGCTGGCGCCCTGCGCCGCCTCGGCCGCTGCTCGTGACAGCTCGGCGGCCAGCGCCCGGCCGCCACCGGAGTTGGCTCGGCCGGCTTCCTCGACGGCCTGGCGGAGCGACGCTCCCGACCGGAGCGATCGGGCAACCGCCTCAAGGGCGACGGGCAGAGCCTGTTCGATCCGGGCGTCGGCTCTCCCGCTTCGAGTGCGAACGGCGAGCGCCGGCCCGACCCCCAGGGCCACGAGGGCGACGCCGGCCAGCCCCGGCCCGCCGGCCACCAGGGCCACGAGCGAGCCGGCGGCCAGGAGCACCAGCCACCCGGTCCAGGCGCCGGCGGCGGACACGGGAAGGTCGGCGTCCGCCAGGGCCGCCGCCACCCGGGCCGGAGGCGTTGGCACCGCCCGGCTTGACCGGCGGGCGCCATCGGGCCCCGCCCGCCGCGGCCCGCGGGCACCGTCCTGGGACACCTCGGTGGGGACCAGCAGACGCCCGGCCACGGCGTCGCGCCGGGACATACAGAAGGCGGCCCGGGCCAGGGCGCCGGCGGCGAGCACGGCCAGGGCGACGAGGGCGGCGAGGGTCATTGGTCCACGCTCCCCACGCGTGGCCTGGTGCATTTCGCGTCGTGAAGTCGCCCATTCCGGCCCTGATCACGACGCGAAACGCACCCGCCGGCGCTCACCGGGCCACCAGCCCGTCGGCGTCGGCGACCAGATCGGTGCGGCTGGCCCGCTCCGACCCCCCCTCGACCACCTCGGCGACGGCGACGATCCGCCGGCTTCCGTCGGGGCAGCGGGCGACCTGCACGACGAGGTCGAGGGCGGCCTCGAGCTGGCTGCGGACGGCGGCCAGAGGCAGCTGGACCTCGCCCATCAGCACCATCGTCTCCAGCCGGCGCAGGGCGTCGTCGGGGCTGTTGGCGTGGCAGGTGGACAGGCTGCCCTCGTGGCCGGTGTTCATGGCCTGGAGCATGTCGAGCGCCTCCGGGCCCCGGACCTCGCCCACGACGATGCGGTCCGGCCGCATGCGCAGGGCGTTGCGGACCAGGTCGCGGATGCGGACCTCGCCGGCACCCTCGGCATTGGCCGGCCGGGCCTCCAGGCGGACGACGTGCTCACGCGGCAGGTTCAGCTCCGCCGCATCCTCCACCGTGATCACTCGCTCCTCCGGAGGGATGCAGGCGGCCAAGGCGTTCAGGAGGGTGGTCTTGCCTGCGCCCGTTCCCCCGGAGACGACGATGTTGCGCCGCCGGCCCACGGCGCCGGCCAGCAGGCCGGCGACCGCGGGCTCGGCGAAGGCGCTCAGGGGGACGGCACGGGCGCCAAAGCGGCGGACGGTGAGGCATGGCCCGTCGACGGCGAGCGGGGGAACCACGGCGTTGACCCGTGACCCGTCGGGCAGGCGGGCGTCGACCAGGGGCGACGACCGGTCGATACGAAGGCCCAGCGGCGCCACCACCTTCTCGATGAGGTGCTCGATGGCCTCGGTGTCGAGGTCGACCGGCACCCGCACCAGGGCGCCCCGGCGTTCGATCCAGACCCGGCCGGGCCCGTTGACCATGATCTCGGTGACCTCCGGATCGGCGAGGAGGGGCTCCAGCGCACCGAGGCCGCACACGTCGGCCAGCACGCCGGCCACGAGGCGCCGGCGCAGGGCTCCACCGAGGAGGGGCGCTTCTTCGTCGATGAGCGCGGCCACCCGGTCGGCGAGCGGGCCGTCGCCGCCGTCGGCCAGCAGGCGGGCGTGGATGCGGGCCTTGGCGTCGGCGAGCGGCGCCCCGACCGCGACGCCGGAGTGCTCTCTGGACCGGCCTCCCGGGCCGGTCATGCCGCGTCCCGCCCGGCGCGGCCGGCGACCAGGGGCCGCAGCGCCCGCTCCAATGGCCGCGGCACCCGCCGGGCCAGCAGGCCGGCGTCGACGGCCCGGGCCACGGCATCCTCGACCGCCACCTCGGCCAGCACCGGCACGCCGAGCACCTCCTCCACGTCACGCCGGCCGAGCGACCGCCCCGCCTCGGCGACCAGCACCACGCCCGAGGGCCGGACCGGCGCGGCGAGCGCCCGCCGCAGCGCCAGGTAGCACGGCCGCAGCACGAGCAGCGACTCCTGGGCGCCGGCAGCCAGAGCCAACCCGGCACCGGTGGCGGCCGACCCGCAGTCGGCGACCACGGCCCGGTGGTCGGCGGCCAGCGCGTCGAGCAACGTTTCCGCCCGACCCAGCCCCGGTCGGAAGCCCGGCCCGGGCGGCTTCCATGCCAGGAGGCTCAGCCCGCCGGCGACGGCGACCTCGAGGCGGGCCAGGGCGCCGGCGCCGACATCGGCGCCGGCGGCGAGCCACTCCGCCAGGCCGGGGCCGGTGGGCTCAGGCACGCCGAGGACGGCGGCAGTGTCGCCCGAGAGGTCAACGAGCAGCGAGCCGGCCGGAGGGCCGGAACGGGCCAGCACCGCGGCGAGGCCGCAGGCGATCACGGTGGTGCCGCTGCCCCCTTTGGGCGACCAGCAGGCGAGAAGCATCGGCCCTCCCCGGGGCGCGAACAACAGAACCTCGGGGAAGAGATTGAGAGGAACCCTATCGGTTCAACCGCCGCCGGGCAAGACCTTTCTGGCGGGAATGACGGCAGGCGCCGCCTTAGGCCGAGCGCACCTTCTTGGCTGCGACAACGCCGAGGGCAACGAGCATGACGAGCAGGATCAGCTTCTTCATTCCCGAAGCCTACCCGCCCGCCGCAGCCGGCCCCCGGTCCGGGGGCCGGATGGCGGAGGTGGACGGGAATCGAACCCGCCGGACGGGGATCGCCCGTCCCACCCGCTTTGAAGGCGGGGGAGCCCACCAGGTGCCCGGACACCTCCGTATGGGACCTTAGTGCACCATTTCGCAATTCCCAGTGGCGTCTCGCCGGCTCTCGACGCCGCTGGCTGCGTTGCTCCTCACCCCGAGACGGCAAGGTCTCGGGGCTCCGGTGTGCCTTGCCAGCGACGCCGAGCGCTCGGCGATACATCCACCGGAATTACGATATGGAGCACTAGACGCCCGCGGCGCGGTGTGGTGTGGGATCCGCCCGAGATGGGAACGGAGTACCCAGGCGACAGTACGAACGCGGCGCCACAAGCGGTTCAGAGCGAGCCGGAGGGGAAGAGGAGCGAATGCTGACGGCGCCGGACCTGAGATTTCGCCGGCGCGCAGACAGCGGGAGTCCCTGGCCGGCGCCGGCCGTCTGGGAAGACCCGGTCTTCCGCGGCGTCACCGCCCTCGCCGTCGCCAGCCTGCTGGTGCCCGTGCTCGTGGCGGGGATCCTCGCCGTCACCCTCCTCACCATGCCGTTCTCCGGGTCGATGCCCACGGAGAATCCCGGGATCGAGTCGCGCATCACGCGGGTCTTCGACAGCACCGGCGCCGAGATCGCCAACTACCGCCGGTTCGAGACCAGCCTGCCGATCGCCAAGACCGACATCCCTCAGGTGCTGATCGACGCCGTACTTGCCGTAGAGGACCAGCGCTTCTACGAGCACAAGGGCGTCGACTCCCGGGGCATCTTCCGGGCCCTCTGGGCCGACATCAAGGGCGGTGGGTACGTGGAGGGCGGCTCCACCATCACCCAGCAGTACGTCCGCCTCGCCTACCTCAACGACGAGCGCACCGCCGGCCGCAAGCTGCGTGAGGCCGTCCTCGCCGGCCGGCTCGAGAAGGAGCTGAGCAAGGACGAGATCCTGTTCCGCTACCTCTCCCGGGCCTACTTCGGCAGCGGCGCCTACGGCGTCGGGGCGGCGGCGGAGACGTACTTCAACAAGTCGGTGAAGGAACTCACCCTGACCGAGGCGGCGATGATCGCCGGCATGCTGTCGGCGCCGAGCCTCTATGACCCCCGGACCAATCCCGGCGAGGCCGAGTACCAGCGCCAACGGGTCATCGGGAAGATGGCCGACCAGGGCAGGATCACGCCGGCTCAGTACAGCGAGGCGCTGGCCTTGCGGGTCACGCTGGCCGACAACCGTCCCCGCACCGGAGCGGCGCCGGCCACGGTCGTCCAGCCGGTGAAGCAGCTTCCTTCCAAGTACCCGTGGTTCTCCGACTACGTTCGCGGCTACCTCGTCGCCCGCTACGGCGAGGAGAAGGTGTACTCCGGGGGGCTGCGGGTTGAGGTGTCGATCGACCCGACGCTGCAGGGCAAGGCCGAGGCGTCGGTCAACGAGACGCTGAAGGGCACCGAGGCGCCGCTCGACGTGGCCCTGGTGTCCCTCGACCCCAAGACCGGGCTGGTCAAGGCCATGGTCGGGGGTCGAGATTTCGCCACGTCCCAGGTCAACCTGGCCCTCGGCACCTGCCCGGCGCCTACGGCGCCCCCGGCCGGCGAAGAGGCGAAGCCGGTGCCGGCCGACTCCCCCGTTTGTGTGGCCGGCGGCGGCAGCGGCCGCCAGCCCGGGTCCGCGTTCAAGCCGTTCA
Source organism: uncultured Acidimicrobiales bacterium (assembly GCA_964479465.1). Taxonomy (GTDB): domain Bacteria; phylum Actinomycetota; class Acidimicrobiia; order Acidimicrobiales; family AC-14; genus CADCTB01. Next base: position 16,686 of record CAYZMG010000032.1, on the reverse strand, counting down.
CCCTCGCCGAGGCGCTCGAGGACGGCATGAGCCTCGACAAGACCTACCGGGGCTCGGGCACCTACACCTATCCTCGATGCTCCGGCGCCGGCTGCACCGTCCACAACGTGGAAAGCGGCGGGTACGGCACCATCGACCTCCGCCAGGCCACGGTGAACTCCGTCAACACCGTCTACGCCCAGCTCGTCCAGGATGTGGGCGTGCAAGACACGGCGGAGATGGCCAGCCGTCTCGGGGTCACCATGATCGACGCCGAGGGGAACCTGCCCAACGGCGAGCCCTACGGTCCCAGCCTCACCTTGGGGGCGGCTGAGGTGTCGCCCCTCGACATGGCCGCCGCCTATGGCGTCTTCGCCGCCCGGGGCATGCAGTTCGCGGCCACTCCGGTGCTGCGGGTCCTCGGCCCCGACGGCCGGGTCCTGGAGGACAACCGTTCCCGCCCGGGCCAGCGGGTGCTGCACGAGAACATCGCCGACCAGATGAACGACGTGCTCAAGGGCGTCGTCACCAGGGGCACGGGCAAGGCCGCCGACATCGGCCGGCCCAACGGCACCGCGGGCAAGACGGGCACCAGCGAGAACTTCAGCGATGCCTGGTTCGTGGGCTACACGCCCGAGTTGTCCACGTCGGTGTGGATGGGCTTCGCCGACAGCCAGCGCCCGCTCACCAACATCAAGGGCCTGGCCCGCATCTACGGCGGCACCCTCCCGGCCAAGACCTGGCACGACTACATGGCCTCCGCCCTGGAGGGCAGGCCCGCAACCGACTTCGCCGCCCCCGCTGCGCCGCCGCCTCCTTCGTCCGAGCCGTCGCCGGCCCGGGGCTCCACCCCGTCGACCGCCCCACCGGCGACCGTCGAGCCTGGAGTCGACCCCTACACCCCCGCCGGGCCGCCGACCACCCTCCCGGACTACTTCGTGACCCGTCCGCCGACGAATGGCCCCGGCGACGTTCCCGCCGGCACGCCCTTCTTCCCACCTCCGGCCGAGGTCCAGCCGTCATCGACGGTGCCACCCAACCCGCCGGGGCTCCTCCCGGGGCTGTTCCGCCCATGATGGTCGTGCTGATCCTCGTGCCGGCCATTGTCGTGGCCGTGGCCGTCGTGGTCGTGCTCGACCGCATCGGTGTGCTCCCCCGGCTCGACGGGGGACCGTCGCTGCCGTCGGGTGGCTTCATGGAGAGCATCCCGAGGGGCGCCCTCTGGGGTGCCGGCGCCCTCATGGCGCTCTGGATCATCGGCTGGCTGATCCTCTTGATCGTCGGGCTCAGCATGCTCGCCGGCTGAGTTTCGCCTTCGCAGCCGGAAGCCGTTCTGCGCCGGGCGCGAAAAAGGCAGGCGCCCGCAGGCGCCTGCCTTTCCGGAACCTAGACCGCGAGTAGGTCGCGGGCGCCGGTGTCGGAGCTTGGGTGGCGAAGCTTCGACATGGCCCGGGCCTCGATCTGGCGGATGCGTTCCCGGGTCAGGTTGAAGTGCTCCCCGACCTCCTCGAGGGTGCGGGGCTCGCCCCGGTCGAGGCCGAAGCGCAGGCGTAGGATCTCACGCTCGCGCTCGTCGAGCGGGCCGAGGAGCTTGGAGATCTCGTCGGGCAGCAGGGCGGTGGCGGCCACCTCGAAGGGCGACTCGGCCGAACGGTCCTCCACGACGTCGCCCAGCTCGGCGTCGCCGTCCTCGCGCAGGGGCTCGGACAGCGAGAGCGGCTCGGCGGCGAAGCGCAGGGCCTCGGTCACCTTGTCCTCCGGCATCTCAACCTCGGCCGACAGCTCCGAGAGCGTGGCCGGGCGGCCCAGCTTGAGCTCCAGGCGGGCCCGGGCCTTCTGCAGGCGGGCCAGCGTGTCGCCGGCGTGGACGGGCAGGCGAATGGTGCGGCCGGTGTTGGCAATGCCGCGGGTGATGGCCTGGCGGATCCACCACGTGGCGTACGTGGAGAACTTGAAGCCCTTGCGCCAGTCGAACTTCTCGACCGCGTGCATCAGGCCCAGGTTGCCCTCCTGGATCAGGTCGAGCAGGGGCAGGCCCGAGGCCTGGTACTTCTTGGCGATGGAGACGACAAGGCGCAGGTTCGACTGGACGAAGGTGCGCTGGGCGTTCATGCCCTCGGCGTTGATGCGGCGCAACTCGCGACGGCGGGCCTGCGGAACGCTGGTGCCCTCCCGCTCGAGGTGCAGGCGCGCCTCGTTCCCGGCCTCGATGGCCTTGGCCAAGCGGACCTCGTCGTCCTTGGTGAGCAGCGGGTACTGCCCGATGTCCGTGAGGTAAAGCCGGACGAGGTCTTCCTCGTCCCGCTCGACACGCTCCTTGGCCAATTTGAAGCTCATTCCTTTGGGGTTCGGCTAGCGACGGCTAGCCCGGGTGAAAGACCGGCAAAGAGACAACGCCGTTCCGGACGCGGGAATTCCGCACAGCCCTCAAAGCGGCGTGGACTGTCCTCCCTACTCTACCTGGCAGGTCAACCCCGCCGGTTACGGCGCACATCTCATACCATTCTAGCACCTGTGCGTCCGATTTCTGCATCCGGCACCGGCACCTCTAGGTGCTGGCGCGCTAACCAGGCACGTCTACCCCGAATCGGCTCCGGATGAACGCCATCTAGTGGAGAGAGGCCGGCTGCAGCGCCTACCGGACACGCTTGAGGAGCGAACGCAGCTGTACCAGATCGCCCCAGCGCTCCTTTGCGAAGCGCTGGGCGGCTGTGTCTGGGAGCCATACCCCGACCACGAGGACTCCGCGTTGCGGGTCGGCATAGGAGTAGTCCACGGGGCCGAGCACGTCCCGCACGTGGCTGGTGAGCAACTCGTCCTGGATGGCGGTGAGCCGGCGCTCCAACTTCGCCCCGCCTGGCGTCGGGCCAGTGCCCACGCCGGCCCTGTCGTCCGGCTGATCCTCGGCGGCCCCGGGCGGCTCGGTGAGCGTGAAGGCCGCACCGTCGAAGGTCCCGGTGACGTGCCAACGGCCCCACGTCGTGCCATCCAGGCGCTGGAGTCCCTCGACGACCGTCCAATCCCATCCCGTGATCGGGATTCCCCCGCACCGGGGCGGAAGCGATTCACGGACTGAGTTGCACAGTGCGGGCCCGTGATCGGGGGACTCCAGCACGATGAACGACCCGTGGTACCGCTGAGCGCCTCCACGGTCCGAGGGAGGTCCCCCACCCGATCCGCACGCCGAAAACACTGCGATGAGCGCGGTAGCGGCCGCAGCGCGGATGAGGATCATCGCTCCCCAGCTCGATCCGCGATGACTAACCCTTGTACCGATTCGTGATCGGCAGGCGGCGATCTTTCCCGAACGCTTTCGGGGTCACCCGTACACCGGGGGGCGCCTGCCGGCGTTTGTATTCGGCCCGGTCGACCAGCGTCACCACGCGCCGCACCAGTTCCGGCTCGAAGCCGGCGGTCACCAGGTCGCCGGCGGTGGCATCGCCCTCGACATAGGCCAGCAGGATCGGATCGAGCTCCTCGTACGGCGGGAGTGACTGGTCGTCGCGCTGGTCGGCCCGGAGCTCGGCCGAGGGCGGCTTGGTCAGGACGTCGGGCGGGATCGGGTCGGGCTCGCCGGCGGCCGCCGCCCGCTCGTTGCGGTTGCGGCAGAGCTCGTAGACCAGAAGCTTGGAGACGTCCTTGATGACGGCGAACCCGCCGGCCAGGTCGCCGTAGAGGGTGGAGAAGCCGGCGGCCATCTCGCTCTTGTTGCCGGTGGCCAGCACCAGCCAGCCGAACTTGTTCGACAGCGCCATGAGCGTGGTGCCCCGCACCCGGGCCTGGATGTTCTGCTCGGTGAGATCCTCCTCGACGCCGGCGAACGACTCGGCCAGCATCTCCAGGAAGGCGGCGTGGGCCGGCTCGATCGGGATGGTGCGGGTCTCGATACCGAGCGCCTCGGTGAGCAGCAGCGCGTCCGACAGCGATCCCTCGCTGGAGAAGCGTGACGGCATGCAGACGCCGTGGACGTGGTCCGGCCCGAGAGCGTCGGCGGCGATGGCGGCGACGAGCGAGGAGTCGACCCCGCCCGAGAGGCCGATGACGGCATCGGTGAAGCCGTTCTTTCGGGCGTAGTCGCCGGTGCCGAGCACGAGGGCCTCGTAGACCTCCTCTACCGGCGGGAGGGGCTCGGAGATTTCGGGAGCGCACGGCGTGTCATGGGGCCGGCATTCCGGCGACACCATGACCTCGGGAAGGGGCGGGGCGGTGGCACGACCCCGAGGGTCGAGCAGGCGCTTGCGGAAGACGGGACGGATGTCGATGTCGGTGATGAGGTCGGCCTGCTTGAACTGCGGGCCTCGGGCGACGACCCGCCCGTCGGCGTCGAGCACCAGCGAGGCGCCGTCGAAGACGAGCTCGTCCTGGCCGCCGACGAGGTTGACGTAGACGAGGGCGCACGAGGCGTCGGCGGCCCGGGTGGCCAGCATGCGCTCCCGCTCGGCAAGCCGGCCGGCGTAGAAGGGCGAGGCGTTGAGGTTGACGATCAGCTCCGCCCCGCCGGCGGCCTGATCGGCGATCGGCCCGTCGGGCGACCACGAGTCCTCGCAGATGGAAACGCCGACCTTGACGCCGCCGACGACGAACAGAACCGACTCTCCCTGCCCTGGCGCGAAGTAGCGCTGCTCGTCGAACACCGCGTAGTTGGGCAGGATGCGCTTGCGGTAAACGCCCTTGACCTCGCCGCCGGCGCACACCGCGGCGGCGTTGTAGAGGTCGCGGCCGGCGTCGACGAAGCCCACCACCGCCGCGCACCGGCCGGTACGGGCGGCCAGCTTGTCAAGCGCAGCCCGGTTGTCGGCCACGAACGCCGGCTTCAGCAGCAGATCCTCGGGCGGGTAGCCGGTGATGGCCAGCTCGGGGAACACGGCGAGGTCGCAGCCCGCGGCGTCGGCGCGGTCCAGGGCGGCGAGAATGCACTCGACGTTACCGTCGAGATCCCCAACCACGTTGTTGATCTGGCAGGCGGCGACTCGGAGCCGGGGCACGTTGGCAAGCCTAATGACGCCCGGCTGCGACACTTTCCCGATGTCCCTGCGGGCGGCGATCGAGCGGTCGGCGGCGCCGGCCGCGGTCCGCCTGGCCCTGGAACGGCTGGGGGAGACCCAGCCCTCGGTGCTCGACCGTCTCGCCGGCGACGATCGGATGCGGGAGGCATTCGTGGCCGTCACCGCAGCCAGCCGGTCGCTGACGGAGCTGGTCCTCACCGATCCGGCGGCGGTGGAGGTACTGGCCGACCTGGAACGCCGTCCGGCGCGCTCCGGCGATCTGCGCGGGTGGAAGCGGCTGGAGCTGCTGCGCATCGCGGCGCGGGACCTGCTGGGCATCGACGACCTGCCCGCAGTCGGCGCCGGCCTGGCCGACATGGCCGGCGACGTTCTCGCCGCTGCCGCGCCGCCGGAGGGGTTGGCGGTTATCGCCATGGGCAAGCTCGGCGGGTCGGAGCTGAACTACTCGAGCGATGTCGACATCATGTTTGTGGGTGACGACACACGCGCCGCCCGGGCCGTGCTCGACGCCGCCCGCTCGTGCTTCCGCATCGACGTCGACCTGCGCCCGGAAGGTCGCGACGGCCCCCTCGTGCGGAGCCTGGCGTCCTACGAGGCGTACTGGGACCGTTGGGCCCAGACGTGGGAGTTCCAGGCCCTGCTCAAGGCCCGTCCGGTCGCCGGTGATCCGGCTCTCGGCGCGCGGTTCGCTGCCGCCGCTGCGGCCCGGCTCTGGGAGCGGCCGTTCACCGCCGAGGCCCTGCGCGCCGTCCGGTCCATGAAGGCCCGGGGAGAGGCCGAGCTGGCTCGCAGGGGCCTCAGTGAACGGGAGGTGAAACGGGGCCGGGGCGGGATCCGTGACATCGAGTTCTCCGTCCAGCTCCTGCAGCTCGTCCACGGCGGGGCCGACCCGGCCCTGCGCTCGCCGACCACGCTCGATGCCCTTGCCGAGCTCGGTGCCGGCGGCTACATCGAGCCTGAGGACGCCCGCTCGCTCGACTACGCCTACCGGCTCCTGCGTACCGTCGAGCACCGCCTGCAACTCGTGGCCGAGCAACAGGTGCACACCCTGCCCGCCGGCGGCGAGGCCATGGACCGCCTGGCCCGGGTCATGGGCTACCGGGACACGGCCGAGGCCGGCGCCGGCGGTCTGCTGGCCGGCTACCTCACCCGCCAGCAGGCCACCGTGCGAGCCATCCACGAGCACCTCTTCTTCCGTCCCCTGCTGGATCACCTCACGCTCGGAGCGACGGCCGCGCCCCTCCCGTCGGAGGCCGTGGCCACCCGCCTCGCGGCGTTTGGGTTCGCCGGCACCGAGCGGACCCGCCAGGCCATCCAGGAGCTGACCAGGGGCCTGACCCGCTCGTCCCGCCTGATGGAGCAGATGCTGCCGCTGCTGCTCGGTTGGCTGTCGGAGTCACCCGACCCGGACCTCGGGCTGCTCGGCCTGCGCATCCTCACGACCGGCGACCAGCGGGCGACGGAACTGGCGGTCGCCTTCCGGGAGTCGCCCGAGGCCGCTCGCCGGCTCTGCCTCCTCCTCGGCACCGGTCGGGTCTTCGTCGACACCTTCGAGCACCAGCCCGACATGATCCCCTCCCTCGGCCAGCCCGACGGCCTGGTGCCTCGGCCCCACGGCGCCTTGCTGACCGGCAGCGCCAACGCCCTCGGCTGGCGCGAGCACGTCGAGGACCGGCAGTTGGGCCTCCTGCGCTTCAAGCGCCGCGAGGAGCTGCGGGTGGCGGGGGCCGACGTCTTGGACCTCGCCGGATCGGACCGCGAGGACCCGGTCGTCGAGACCGCCGGCCAGCTCACCGAGCTGGCCGAGGCCTGCGTGGCCGCCGCCCTCGACTCACTGGCGCCAACCCTTCCGTTCGCCGTCATTGCCATGGGCCGCTTCGGCGGCGCCGAGCTCTCCTACGCCAGCGACCTCGACCTGCTCTTCGTCTACGACGGCGCCACGCCGGCCGACTTCACCGCAGCCGAACGGCTCGGCGAGCAGCTGGTGCGGTTCCTGGCCGGCGCCAGCCCGCCGTCGCGCATCTACCCCGTCGACCTGGCCCTGCGCCCCGAGGGCAAGGACGGCCCCCTGGCTCGCAGCCTCGACGGCTACCGCGCCTACTACGGCCGCTGGGCCCGCACGTGGGAGCGCCAAGCCCTGGTGCGGGCCCGCCCGGTGGCCGGCGATGCCGGCGTGGCCGAGGGATTCATGGAGATCGTCGAGCCGCACGTCTGGGGCACGGCCCTAGGCGACGACGACATCCGGGAGATCCGCCGCATGAAGGCCCGCATCGAACGGGAGCGACTGCCCGCCGGCGACGATCCCCAGTTCCACCTCAAGCTCGGCCGGGGCTCGTTGTCCGACGTTGAGTTCACCGCCCAGCTCCTTCAGCTGCGCCACGGCGTGCGGGCCACGGGGACCATGGCCGCGCTCGACGGACTCGTCGCCGCCGGCGCCCTGTCCGCCGACGACCGGGCCGTTCTGGCGGAGGCCTACCGCTTCTGCGAGCGCACGCGGAACCGGCTGTACCTGGTGCGGGGCACGCCGGGCGATGCCCTCCCCAGCCGCCTCGAGCAGCTCACCCGCCTGGCCCGATCACTCGGCACCGATCCCCACGAGCTACGGGAGCAGTACCGGCGGGTGACCCGCCGCAGCCGGGGCGTGGTCGAGCGCCTGTTCTACGGCAAGGCGTAATAGGACGACCCCGCAGGGTCCCTACATGGGCGGCGCCGCGTCGCACCAGATGCAGCGGCGCTCGATGAGCACGTAGCGGCTCCCGAGCTGCATCTGGCCACCGCCCCGAACGTCGTGGTGGCCGGTGCGGCACCGGAAGCGGTGCCAGGCGCCGACCAGCCGGCCGACGTCGTTGTCCCGCCGGCGCCGGAGCCGAACCTCCCGGCGGGCGTAGCGCGCCGGGACGCGTGGCGTGCGGGGCGCCGGCCCGATGCCCTGGCGCATGCGCTCGAGGTCGTGGGCCACGCCGTAGGTGTGCGGGTGGTCGAAGAGCTGCCGGGGCTCGGGCAGACGTTCAGGGAGCAGGTGCGACCTGCCTTCGTGGGCCTCCGCCATCCCGCCCAACCTGACATCCGAGCTCGTCGTCTGCAATGGATGATCTCCACCTCTAGCGCCGGCGCACGCTCCGTGCAGGGTACCGCCGATGGGCCAGACTTGGCCGGTGGAGAGCCCCCTGAGCAGGCCGGTCGAGAGCTTCGTTCGGGAGTTCGCGCCGATGCTGGTCGACCTCGTCGCCGGCCTGCCCTTGGCCAAGGCGGACAAGCTGCCCGACGACGTCGCCCTGGAGGCGTTCAACCTGGCCGCCGCCTTCGTCGACGCCGACGGACGCCACACCGACGAGGAGTTGTCGGCCTTCATCTCCGTCTTCGCCGCCCGCTTCGACACCGTTGCCCGCGCCGGTAGCCCGCCGGCGCTGAGAGCAGCCGGCCTCCTCGCCGGCAAGCGGACCTTCCTCGACGCCCCGTCGCCCCTTTTCGACCTGCTGGTGCAGGCCGACCGGCGCGCCGGCACCGCCCACTCCTGGCGCTATTACCTGGCCTCGGTCGAGATCGCCCACGCGGTGTTTGCCCTCGACGACCACCCTTCCCATGCCGAGCTGACTGCGGTGGAGCGCTTCCGCTCGATGCTGTTGCGGGCGATCGACACTGCCGGCGTGCCGCGTCCCGGGGGGCCGGAGCGTCCCGAACGGGCCCCGGGTCCCGCCGGCGCCGGCGCCGGCGAGCAGGCGGCCGTGCCCGAGGAGCCCCTGGAGCCGCCCCGCCCCCTCGAGGAGCTGCTGGCCGAGCTCGACGCCCTGGTCGGCCTGGCGGCGGTCAAGGCCGAGGTCAAGCTGGTCACCAACCTGTTGCGGATCGAGAAGCTGCGGATCGAGCGGGGGCTGAAGGTCGTCGAGCACAGCCACCACCTCGTCTTCACCGGTAACCCCGGCACGGGCAAGACCACGGTCGGCCGGTTGCTGGCCCAGATCTACCGGACCCTCGGCGTGGTCGGGAAGGGCCAACTGGTCGAGACCGATCGGTCGGGGCTGGTTGCCGGCTACATCGGCCAGACCGCGATCAAGGTCAAGGAGGTGTTCACCAAGGCCATCGGGGGCGTCCTGCTCATCGACGAGGCCCACGCCCTGGCCCGCGGCCAGGACCGCGACTTCGGCCACGAGGCCATCGACATGATCGTCAAGCTCATGGAGGACCATCGCGACGACGTCGTCCTCATCGTCGCCGGCTACCCCGACGAGATGGCTATGTTCCTCGACGCCAACCCCGGCCTGCGCTCCCGCTTCCCCAAGACCGTCTACTTCGACGACTACACCAACGAGGAGCTGCTCCGCATCTTCGAGGGCATGTGTGCCAAGAGCCACTACACGCCGACGGAGGAGGCCAAGGCCAAGGTGCTCGCCTACGTCGCCGCCCGGCCCCGGGACCGGGGTTTCGGGAACGCCCGCCTGACCCGGAACCTGTTCGAGGCCGCCGTCTCCGCCCAAGCCAGCCGGGTCGTGGAACTCGGCGAGGTTTCCGACGCGGTCCTGGTCGGCCTCGAGGCGGCCGACATCCCTACCCCGTGATTGCGGCCCGTCGTTCCAGCAGTGCGGCCAGGGCCGCGGACATGCCGGCGACGCCGTCGAGGTCGTCGCCCGTAGCCGACTCGGAGCGGGCCAGGGCCTGGCGGTAGATATCCTCGGCTTCCTCCAGGCGGCCGGCGCTCTCCCACAGGCGACCGAGCGCGGTCATGGTGGCGAGAGTGTCGGTGTCGGAGGGCCCGAGGAGCTGCTCGGCCAGGGCCAGCGCGGAGACCAGGATGGCGTCGGCCTCCTTCGCCCGCTGCTGGAGGCGAAGGTTGGTGGCCAGGCCCCGGGCGCAGCGGATGCGCATGAAATCCTCGGCGCTACCCGTTGGAACGGTCGAAAAGATGGCGCCGGCCCGCCGGTAGAGGCGCTCCGCACCGCCGCGATCACCGAGGTCGTCGAGGGTGCCGGCCAATGCGTGGCAGACCCGCCCGAGCTGGGGCGCGTCGGGCTCGGCGGCCAGGAGCGAGACGGCGCGGCCGGCCAGTGCCTCGGCTTCGGCGCAGCGCCGGCGGGCGTGCAGGGCGGCTGCCGTCCGCTGGAGATGGTCGGCCTGTTCGGTCGGAGCGCCGGTGGCCGGGGCCAACACCTGATGCATTCGCCGTCTCCTGGTCGTCTTGCCCGGCCGGTCCAACTTCACCAGAGATCCGGGGGCGCCGTCATGAGTATCCGGTACTCAGCGGACCGGTGGATGGCCGGTCAGAGGCATGAGAGGGCCTGGCCGAGCTCGGCCCGGCGGGCCACCCCCAGCTTTTCGTAGACCCGCTGCAGGTGGTTCTCCACCGTCCGCACCGAGACCGAGAGCCGGGAGGCGATCTCTTTGTTCGCCATGCCGGCGGCGGCGAGGGCGGCCACCTCGATCTCGCGGCTGCTGAGCAGGGCCTGGGTCTGGATCGCCCGCAGCGCCGGCGTGATGGCGCCCTGGCACCGTCGGGCCAGGTCGGCGGCCCGTACCTCGGCGGCAACCGCCCGGCGCGGCTCATTGGCGCGCCGCAGGGCCACGGCGGCGCTGGCCGACGCTTCGGCGGCGTACAGCCAGGCGCCCATGGTCTCGAAGGCCACGGAGACCTCGGCCAGCGCCCGCGGGTCGCCGGCGACCAGGGCGGCGGCATGATCAGCCCGTACCTCGGCCATGCCGCCTTCGACGAGGTCGACGAGCTCCCGCAGCCGGGGTGCTGTGTCTTGTGGCCAGCCGAGGCGGGCCAGGTCGTGCAGGGTCTCCCCCTCCCAGACGTAGTCCTCCCGGCGTTTCGCCCTCGCCGCCGTCGATCGGAGCTGCTCGCCCGCCGCGCTCACGTCGCCGTCGGCCGCTGCCGCCCAGGCGCGGGCCCGGTCACGCTCGATGTCGTTGAGGTACTCCGGCGGCATGGCGAGGGCGTCCAGCTCGGCGAGCATGGCCCGGGCGTGCTCTGCGGATCCGCCGAGGGCGTGGGCCAGCGCAAGCTGGGTGAGCGCCGAACGGGACATGTTGAGCCACTGCCTCTCGCGGAAGATGTCCCGGGCCTCCAAGCCGTGGCGGAGAGCGTCGGCCACCCTCCCCGTGATCAGCTCGATCCTCGCCAGGTAGAAGGCGAACATGCCCTGGACCGCGCTGTACCCGTTGGCGACTCCGGACGCGTAGCCGATGGCGGCGACCTGCTCGGCTTCACGGAGCCGGCCGGCGCCGATCAGCGCGCCGCAGCGGATGGTCTGGCGCCGCGTCGGGTTGAGGGGCGGCGAGCCGGTCCGGTCGGTGTCGAGCTCGTCGCACTTCCCGTTGAATGCCAGGGCTTCGGCAAATCGACCGATGCGGACGAGGCAGGCGCCACCGACCCACCAGGCGAAGGCCAGGGGCGGCCCTTCGGCGCGGCTCAGCACAGGCTCGATGGTGTCGAGAGCCTCCCGGAGCCGCCCGCTCGCCTGGAGGGCGAAAGCCCGCTTGGCGATCACCAGGTCCAGCGCCCCGGGGTCGGTGAGCATGCTTTCCGCCTCGCCGGCCACCTGTATCGCCTCGTCGAACCGGCCCAGCCGGCTGACCAGGTACTCGACGCGCGCCGCCACCACCCGCGCCCGCTGGGCGTCGTCGGTGGCAAGCGGGAGAAGTGCCGACAAGTACTCCTCGGCCTCCGGTCCCCGACCCTGGAGTACGGCGATCTCGGCCTGGATGAGCGCGGCTTCTACCCCCGCCCCCGCCCGTACTGCCGCGTCGGCCAGGCGGCGGGCCAGGTCGAGGTCCCAGCGGTTCCGGGCGGTGACGGCGGCGGCCACCATCAGATCGGGCGCCATCTCGCCGCCGGCGTCGAGGCGCCAGGTGGCGAAGTGCAGAGCGTCCTCCCGCCGGCGGGCGCCCGCGGCCTGCACGCGGCTGGCCAGGTTCTGGCGCACGGCCTGGGACCGCACACCCGGGATACGGGCCCGGATCACTTCCCCGTACAGCGGGTGGCCGAGGCGCGCCTCGAGCCGGCGGCCGTCGTAACCGGTGACGATCAGCCCGCGCTCCTCGAGCTCCTCGAGCTTGCGGGCGGTAGCCAGGGTCTTCAGGCACCCGACCCCGAGGGGCTCGCCGAACGCCAGGGCCTCCAGAACCTTGCGCTCGGGGTCCTTCACCGCACCGATCCGCGCCTCGATGAGCTCGATCAGCCGGCTGGAGACCGCCGGCGAACCCGAGAGGCGCCAGATCCCGTCCTCGTTGCTCAGGGTGCCCGACTCGATGCCCGCCAGGACCAGCTCGCGCAGGTACAGGGCGTTGCCGGCGCTGCGCTCGCCCAACCCGTGCAGGGTGGCTCCGCTTACCGGCCCGTCCAGCACGGTGCTGAGGAGCGCTTCGATGCTGCCCTGGGCGAGGGGCTCGAGCTCAAGGCGCTCGGCCAGCTCGTCCTTCCAGAGGGCGACGATCGGGTCCGGCGCCGGCTCCTGCGTACGCACGGTGGCGATGACGAACGCCGAGCGGGAGCTGACCAGCTGGTGGACGAGCGTGGCGGAGGCGTCGTCGAGCAGGTGGGCGTCGTCGACGAGCAGCACGAGGGGACGGCCCCCGCCCAGGGCCACGATGTCGTCCCGGGCCCGTCGCAGCATGTCGGCCGGCTCCACGCTGGGACTGGAGGCGCCGGGGAGCAGGGGAGCGAGAGCACCGAAGGGCAGGCGTCGGGCGGACTGCCCGGCTTTGACCCGCGCCGTCGCCAGGCCTCGCGCCTCGGCCACGGCCAGCCACTCCGCCGCCAAGCGGGTCTTGCCCACGCCGGCCCGCCCGGCCAGCACCACCGCGAAACGCTCCCCACCGGCCAGCACGCCGGCCAGCCACTCCACTTCGCGGCCCCGGCCCACCAGGGGCCACGAAGTGAGCATCCCAAATTCTCTCATTTCGGGCATGCGGTCACCAGGGGAACTGGTTTAAGTAGCCCCTACTCATGCCCCGGGGCCCGCGGTCATGGTCTGCTGCACCTGGCGATCGAGGAGGTCGCTCTGACGAGTGCCGGGGAGCCCGTAGACTTCGTGGCAGCCAACGACGGACGGGCATTCGTCAGAGCGACACCCATTCCGGCGGCGTCAGAGCCCCCAGCGTGACTGTCCGAACCGGTAGCCGACGGACCGCACGGTCTGGATCAGCACCGCATGCTCCTCGCTCAGCTTGGCCCGCAGCCGCCGGATGTGGACGTCGACCGTGCGGGCGCCGCCGTAGTACTCATAGCCCCAGACCCGAGACAGCAGCATCTCCCGGGTGAAGACCTTGCCCGGGTGGGTGGCCAGGAACCGGAGCAGCTCGTACTCCATGTAGGTGAGGTCCAGCGGGCGGCCGTCGATGGCCGCCTGGTAGGTCTCCAGGTTCAGGACCAAGGGGCCGTACTCGATCAGCTCCGGGCGCGTGCCCCTCCCCGTGCGCCAGAACAAGTGCTTGAGCCGGGCCTCCAGCTCTCCCGGCTGCAGTGGGAGGAGGCAGAAGTCGTCGAACAGATCCTCGCGGGGCTCGAGGCTGGCCAGGTGACTGCCACGAACCACGAGCAGCAGTGGCTCCAGCGGGATGTCGCGCTTGCGGAGGTGACGGCACATGGCCGCGGCGCCCTCGAGGTCGTCATCGGCGCAGATGAGGGCGCCGGCCCAGCCGTCCTCAGGCTCGAGGCGGGTGGCCTCGTCCGACGTGGTGGCCGGGCGGAACGGGTAGCCGGCATCGGTCAGCGCTTGGGCCAACGCCGCCGGCGGCGGATCGGGAAAGACGAGCAGGGGTTCCATCGGCCGCTTAGAGGTTCAGGTACTTGTCGAGCTCGAACGGGGTGACCTGCGTGCGGTAGGCGTCCCACTCGGCCCGCTTGTTCCGGATGAACCACTCGAAGACGTGCTCGCCCAGGGCCCCGGGCAGGAGCTCGGACCGCCCCATGCACCCGATGGCCTCGCTCAGGCTTCCGGGCAGGGCCTCGACGCCCTCCGCCAGCCGCTCCTCGGCGGTCATCTCGTAGAGGTTGGCGGTCAGCTCGGGCGCCAGCTCGTAGGACTCCTCGATGCCCTTCAGGCCGGCGGCCAGGATGACGGCGAAGGCCAGGTAGGGGTTGCACGCCGGGTCGGGGGAGCGGAACTCGATGCGGGTCGACGCCGGCTTGTTGCGCATTGACATCGGCACCCGGGCCAGGGCCGAGCTGTTGTTGCGGGCCCACGCCACGTACGCCGGCGCCTCGAACCCCACGACGAGGCGCTTGTAGGAGTTCACCCACTGGTTGGTGATGGCGGTGATCTCCCGGGCGTGGTGCAGCAGCCCGGCCAGGAACCCCTTGGCCACCTTGGAGAGCTGGGCTTCGTCGCCGGGGTCGTGGAAGGCGTTGACGTCGCCCTCGAAGAGCGACAGGTGGGTGTGCATGCCCGAGCCCTGCACCCCGGCCATCGGCTTGGGCATGAAGCTGGCGTGGACGCCCCGCTCCATGGCTATCTCCTTCACGACCAGCTTGAAGGTCATCACGCTGTCCGCCATCGTCAGTGCGTCGGTGTAGCGCAGGTCGATCTCGTGCTGGCTGGGGCTGTCCTCGTGGTGGCTGTAGCGCACCGGAACGCCGATGGACTCGAGGCCCAGGATCGTGCGCCGGCGCAGGTCGGTGGCCACATCGACGGTCGTCAGGTCGAAGTACCCGCCGGTGTCGAGGGGGGTGTTGGTGGGTCGGCCGTCGGGGCTCTGGGCGAAGTAGAAGAACTCGATGTCGGGGCCGACGTAGAACGTGAAGCCCTTTTCCCGGGCCAGGTCCAGTTGCCGGCGCAGGACGTGGCGGGGGTCGCCGGCGAAGGGGGCGCCGTCGAGGGTGGTGACGTCGCAGAACATGCGGGCGACGGGGGCGTCGTCGCCTCGCCAGGGGAGCAGCTCGAAGGTGTTGGGGTCGGGTTGGAGGAGCATGTCGCTCTCCTGCACCCGGCTGAAGCCGTCGATCGACGAACCGTCGAACGTCATGCCCTCCTCGAAGGCGTTCTCCAGCTCTCCCGGGACGATGGCGATGGACTTGAGCTGGCCGAGGACGTCGGTGAACCACAGGCGGATGAACCGGATGCCGCGCTCCTCGACGGACCTGAGCACATAGTCCTGCTGGCGTTCCATAGGGTTATCTTGGCAGGCGACCGGGCGAAGTCGGCCGGGTTCACACGTAGTTCATCAAGGTGCAACGGGCGGGTAACCGGGGCGCTGACAACGAGGAGGCACCGTGGAGGAACGCAGCCCGGCCGAAGTGGTGCGCCTCTGCGAGGAGGAAGGCGTCGAGATCGTCGACTTCCGCTTCTGCGACCTCCCCGGCCTCATGCAGCACTTCTCCGCCCCGGTCCACCAACTGACCGAGGAAGGTTTCGAGGACGGGTACGGCTTCGACGGCTCGTCGATCCGGGGCTTCCAGGAAATTCAGGAGTCGGACATGATCCTCGTGCCCGACGCCAATACCGCCGTGCTCGACCCCTTCCGGCAGCACAAGACCCTGAACATCAACTGCTTCGTGCAGGACCCGCTGACCGGCGAGCCCTACTCCCGTGATCCCCGCTACGTGGCCAAGAAGGCCGAGGACTACCTCACCTCCACCGGGCTGGCCGACACCGCCTATTTCGGCCCCGAGGCCGAGTTCTACATCTTCAACGACGTTCGGTTCCATCAGGACCAGCACTCCTCGGGCTACGCGGTCGACTCCATTGAGGGAATCTGGAACTCGAACAAGGACGAGAACCCCAACCTGGGATTCAAGCCGAGGACCAAGGAGGGCTACTTCCCGGTCCCGCCCATGGACCATTTCCAGGATCTGCGCTCGGAGATGATCCTGGTGATGGAGCGGATGGGCATCGAGATCGAACTCCAGCACCACGAAGTCGGCACCGCCGGCCAAGCCGAGATCGACATGCGCTTCGACACGCTCCTGCGTATGGCCGACAAGGTGATGCTCTACAAGTACATAACCAAGTCTGTGGCCTGGGCCCGCAACCTGTCGGTCACGTTCATGCCGAAGCCCCTGTTCCAGGACAACGGCAGCGGGATGCACTGCCACCAGTCGCTGTGGAAGGGCGGCGAGCCGCTGTTCTTCTCCGAGACCGGCTACGCCGGCATCTCCGACATGGCCCGCTGGTACATCGGCGGCCTCCTGGCCCACGCTCCGTCGATTCTTGCCTTCGCCGCGCCCACGACGAACTCCTACAAGCGCCTGGTCCCCGGCTACGAGGCGCCGGTCAACCTCGTGTACTCGCAGCGCAACCGCTCCGCCGCCGTCCGCATCCCACTGGTGTCGAAGTCGCCGAAAGCCAAGCGCCTGGAGTTCCGCTGCCCCGACCCCTCGGCAAATCCCTATCTCGCCTTCGCAGCGATGTTGATGGCGGGTTTGGACGGCGTGCAGAACCGCATCGAGCCCCCCGACCCGATGGACAAGGACCTCTACGACCTCCCGCCGGAGGAGCTGGCCATGGTCCCCCAGGTCCCCGGCTCGCTTGAGGAGGCGCTGGCCGCCCTGGAGTCCGACCAGGACTACCTGCTGGCCGGCGGCGTCTTCACCCCCGACCTCATCGAGACCTGGCTCAGGTTCAAGCGCGTCAAGGAGATCGACGAGGTGAGGCTCCGCCCCCACCCGTGGGAGTTCTACCTGTACTACGACATCTGACCTTTTAGGGCCTCTGACCTGATTTCCTAAGAGGTGTCAAGGCCCGGTCGTCACCGAGCGTGGGGGCGC